>NZ_JBSFVD010000004.1:0-466323 GCF_053592135.1 Streptomyces sp. NPDC002784
ACGCCCGGTTACATTCCGAACCCGGAAGCTAAGCCTTACAGCGCCGATGGTACTGCAGGGGGGACCCTGTGGGAGAGTAGGACGCCGCCGAACAAATTGTGAGAGAACCCCCGTACCGTTTATTCGGTACGGGGGTTTTCTGCGTTTCGGCTACGGTGTTCGGCATGAACTACAAGGTCCGTTCCATACACGCCGACGAGTGGCCGCGGGCCAAGGCTCTGCGGCTTGCCGCCCTTCAGGACCCCGTGGCGCATCTCGCCTTCCTGGAGACCTACGAGGCGGCCGCAGCCCATCCCGACTCGTTCTGGCGGGAACGTGCCGCGGGAAGCGCCGAAGGGGCGTCCGGCGCGCAGCAGATCATCGCCGAGGGGCCGGACGGGGAGTGGGTCGGGACGCTGACCGTGCTGATCGAGGAGGCCGGGACGACCGACTGGGCCGGGTTCCCCGTCGAGCGGAAGCAGGGGCATCTCGTCGGAGTCTTCGTACAGCCCGAGCACCGGGGCATCGGGCTCACCGAGGTGCTCTTCGACGCCGGCCTGGAGTGGGCGTGGGCGCAGGGCGCCGAGCGGGTGCGGCTCATCGTGCACGAGGACAACGGCCGGGCGCAGCGGCTGTACCGGAAGGTGGGGTTCGAGCCGACCGGGGTCACCGTGCCGCTGCCGCAGACGCCGGGCGCGATCGAGCTGGAGTTCGCGATCGAGCCGGAGTAGGGCTACACCGGCAGTTCGTCGTGCGGCCAGCGGGCGCGGGCCTGTTCCCGGGACCGCAGGAGGGCCAGGGTCGGCAGGCCCCGGTCCGCGCCGGTGGCCAGCAGCTCGGGGAGCTGGGGCAGCGGGGCGACGGCCGCGACGTCGTCCAGGACGAGCGTTAGTGGTGGGTCGAGGCGACCGGAGGATGACCGTTCGGCCATGTGCCGGCCGCGCTCGACCACGCTGGAGGCCAGGGCGGTCAGCAGTGGCATCGCGCCCGGGTTCGTGCGGGGATCCTCGATGGATTCACCCACCACATAAAGCGTGCCCCCCTCGTTCACGAAGGAATCCAATGCGAGCGCATCAGTTCGGTTCGGGGTGCACGCCTCGCGGATGTTCACCGTGAACAGGGCGGACAGCGCCCGCGTGGTCAGCTGCTGGGCCATGTCCCGGCGTTCGGGGTGCGCGGTCAGGGCGGCTTCCAGTTCACCGGCGGCGCCGGGGGCGGCCTTCGGGCTGGTGCGGAGGATGCGGACCGCGTCCTGGAGGTGGGTGCCCTGGGACCAGCGGTGCACGTGCCGGATCGTACGGCCGTCTATGGCGGCGGCGTGCAGGGCGCTGCGCAAGAGGGTTTCGGCGGTGTCCGCCACGGCCTGGTCGATCTTCGCGGTGGGTCGGACCGGGGCGAGCAGCGCGGCCGCTCTTGCCGCCGCCGTCCGCTTGTCCTCGCAGCCCGTCGTCGGCGACCAGTGGAGGCGGGACGGCGTGTCGCAGAGGTGGGCGGGGTCGTAGAGGTGGACCGGGCCCAGTTTGGCGCGGGCGTCCTTGGTGTCCTGCCAGACGGCCGGGTTGGAGGTGATGACCAGCGCCGGGCCCTCCGCGTCGCGTACGGCCTGGGTCGCGGTGGTGTGCCGGGTCTCCCGAGGGGCCACGAAGACCCTCTCCCAGGCCGGTAGCGGCGTCGGGGGTGTGGGTGCGGCAGCGGGAGCGGCGGGCTGCTGGACCGGCTCGGGTCTCGGTGCGGGTACCTCGTGCTGGACCGGCGCCGGAATCGGCCGGGGCACCGGTTCCGGGGTCGGTTCCGGGATCGGCTCCGGCTCGGGCGGGGCCGGCCGTTCCTCCCGCCGCCGTGCCCTGACCGCACGCCACCGGGTCACCGTCCCCATCACGAACACGGTGAGCACGATCAGCACCATCAGCTGGCCGATGAACAGCCCCCAGAACAGCCCGTACCCGGAGAGCTCCGCCTCCGGTGTCTCCGGCCAGGCGCCGGTGATGTCCTGCGGGGCGCCGAAGAGGTAGCGCAGGGCGAGCGGGGTGCGGGCGAAGGTGACGCCGGTCGGCCAGGCGCCGTGGGCGAGCAGACCGGCCAGACCGGTCGCCGTCCACACCATCGTGGTCAGGCCGAGCAGGAACGCCAGGAGGCCGAGCACCAGCCCGTCGGGGATGCCGCCCGCTGTCTCCTGCCGCCGGTCGTCTGCGCGCACGCCGTCGCCCCCTTTACGCCACCGTCGACTCGTCGCCGAGGTGTTGTTCCACGAAGGCCGCCGCCCGCTCCTCCGCCTCCAGCTCGGCGGCGCGCAGGGCGTCTTCGTGCAAGTGGTCGGCGGACGATTCGGTCATCGCGCGGTCGGTGAAGACCAGCGGCCGTTCGGTCTCCGTGACCAGGTGTTTGACCACCTGGACATTGCCGTTGACGTCCCAGACGGCGATACCCGGGGTGAGGCTGGGGATGATCTCCACCGCCCATCTGGGCAGCCCGAGCACCCGGCCGGTGGCCCTCGCCTCGTCCGCCTTCTGGGCGTAGATCGTCCTGGTCGACGCCATCTTCAGGATGGCCGCTGCCTCCTTGGCCGCCGCCCCGTCCACGACGTCGGACAAGTGGTGGACGACCGCCACGAAGGACAGCCCCAGCCGTCGGCCGAACTTCAGCAGCCGCTGGAACAGCTGGGCCACGAAGGGGCTGTTGATGATGTGCCAGGCCTCCTCGACCAGGAAGATGCGCTTCTTCCGGTCGGGGCGGATCCAGGTGTGCTCCAGCCAGACCCCGACGATCGCCATGAGGATCGGCATCGCGATGGAGTTGCGGTCGATGTGGGACAGGTCGAAGACGATCAGCGGGGCGTCCAGGTCGATGCCGACCGTCGTCGGGCCGTCGAACATGCCGCGCAGGTCACCGTCGACCAGGCGGTCCAGTACCAGGGCGACATCGAGTCCCCAGGCCCGTACATCGTCTATGTCGACGTTCATCGCCTCGGCCGACTCCGGCTCGGGGTGCCGTAGCTGCTCGACGATGTCGGTCAGGACCGGCTGGCGTTCCACGATGGTCTCGTTGACGTAGGCGTGGGCGACCTTGAGCGCGAAGCCGGAGCGCTCGTCGAGGCCGTGGCCCATCGCGACCTCGATGATGGTCCGCAGCAGCGCGAGCTGCCCGGTCGTCGTGATCGCCGGGTCGAGCGGGTTGAGGCGGATGCCCTGGTCGAGCGCCGCCATCGGGTCCAGCCGGATGGGAGTTATCCCCAGCTCCTGCGCGATGAGGTTCCATTCGCCGGCGCCGTCCTCGCCCTGCGCGTCCAGCACGACGACCTGTCGGTCGCGGAAGCGCAGCTGGCGCAGGACGTACGTCTTCTCCAGTGCCGACTTGCCGTTGCCGGACTCGCCGAGGACGAGCCAGTGCGGCGCCGGGAGCTGCTGGCCGTACAGCTGGAAGGGGTCGTAGATGTACCCCTTCCCGGAGTAGACTTCGCGGCCGATGATCACGCCCGAGTCGCCGAGGCCGGGCGCGGCGGTCGGCAGGTAGACGGCCTGCGCCTGGCCGGTCGAGGTGCGCACGGGCGGGCGGGTCGTCTCGACCTTGCCGAAGAGGAACGAGGTGAAGGCGTCGGTGAGGATGGACATCGGATCCCGCATACGGCCCTACCTTCGAATGCCGGTGGCGAACGGGAGCGTGTTCACAAAGGCGCGGTGGTGCTCGCGGTCGCACCACTCCAGCTTCAGGTACGACTTGCCGGCCGAGGCCCGGATGGTCCGCTTGTCGCGGGCCAGGGCTTCGGGGGAGCGGGAGGAGACGGTGATGTAGCCGACCAGGTTCACGCCGGCCGCACCGCTCGCCAGGTCCTCTCCCCGCTGGTCGAGGCGGTTGTGGGCGGCGATGTCGCGGGGGTCGACGGTCCGGTTCATCTTGGCGGCGCGGGACGCCTCCGCCTCGTCGTTGGTCTTCTCCGTCAGCATGCGCTCGATGGCGATCTCGGTGGGTTCGAGGTCCATCGTGACGGCGACCGTGCGGATGACGTCCGGGGTGTGGACCAGCAGCGGGGCGAGGAAGTTCACGCCGACCGGGGTCATCGGCCACTCCTTCACCCAGGCCGTGGCGTGGCACCAGGGGGCGCGGGTGGAGGACTCGCGGGTCTTGGCCTGGAGGTAGGTGGGCTCCATGGCGTCGAGCTCGGCCGGCCAGGCGTTGCGCTTGGTCATCGCCTGGATGTGGTCGATCGGGTGGTCCGGGTCGTACATGGAGTGGATCAGCGAAGCCAGCCGCCCCTGACCGAGCGGCTGCCGTACGCGGATGTCGGCCTCCTGCAGCCGTGAGCAGATGTCGGTGAGCTCACGGGCCATGACGACGGCGAGCCCGGCGTCCTTGTCGACCTTGCGGCCGTGCTGCGGTCGCGCGGCCCGGGCCATGGCGTGCGCCTCGGCGGCCAGTTCGCGCGTGTAGTGCATGCACGCGACGAGGTAGGCGCGGTGCTGCTCGCTGCTGGTGGACACCATCGACTGCAACTGGTCGTACGACTGCTGGAGCCACGGCAGTGCCTTGTCGTCCCCGCGTACGGCGACGTCCTTGGCGTGGGCGTCGGGGTCGGCGGGGAGGGTGCGGGCGAGCATCTGGATGCGGGTGACGAAGCCGTCGCCGTTGGCCACGTGCTTGAGGAGCGTGCCGAAGCGGTCGACGAGGGCTTCCTGGTCCTCGGAGTCGCGCAGACCGACGCCCGGTCCCTCGATCTCGATGGCGGCGGTGACGGTTCTGCGGTCCGCGTGCAGCAGTACGGCGATCTCGTCGGGTCCGAAGGGGGCGGCGAGCCAGGTGATCCGGCCGATGCCGGGCGGCGGGCCGATCTCCACCTCGCGCCCGTCGATCCGGATGCCGGCCTCCATCACCGCCGAGCGGTAGACGGTGCCCCGGCGCACGGTGCGCTTGAAGCTGCGGTTGATCTCGAACCACTTGTAGAACGTCCGGCGCTTGTACGGCACGTAGACCGCGGCCAGCGCCAGCAGCGGGAAGCCCATGAGGAGCACGATGCGCAGGGAGAGGACGGGGACGAGGAGCCCGCACATCATGCCGAGGAACGCGCCGCCGATGATCAGTGCGATCTCGCCGGTCTCGCGATTGCGGCCGACGATCGCGTTCGGCCGGGCGCGGCCGATCAGATATGTACGGCGGGGCGTGACCGGATGGGACACGTGGGACTCGGTCGTCAACGCCCTTCACCTCCCGTGCGGTTGGTACTGCTGTTGCGGGTGTTGCTGGCGTGAGGCGTGTTCAACGCGCTGCCGCCGGAGCGGGGCACGGGTGCGGCGGAGGGGACAGATCCGCCGCCTCCGTTCGCGGTGCGGGAGCTGTGCGCGGCGACTCCGCCGGCCGCCTGGTTGGCGGGGCGGGGGCCTCCGGCGGACTGGCCGTTGCTGTCGGCCCGGGTGCTGTGGGTCTTGATGCCCTGGGCGACGAGGGTCGCGGGGGAGCTCATGACGGCCGCGGCCTTGCTCTCGGCGCCCTGCATGATGCGGTTGCTGCGGGAGCCGGCGATCTCGTCGCCGAAGCCCGGGACGAAACGGTAGATCATCGCCGAGGCGAAGATGGCGAGCAGGATGATGGCGAGGCCGGAGACGACGGCGGAGAAGGCGTCGGGGCCGTCGTCGGCGGAGAGTGCTCCGGCGAGGCCGAGGACGATCACGATGACCGGCTTCACCAGGATGACGGCGATCATGATGCCCGCCCAGCGGCGGACGTGGCCCCACAGGTTCTTGTCGACCAGGCCCGCGTAGACGACGGTGCCGAGCAGGGCGCCGACGTACAGCAGGGCGGCGCGGATGACGAGCTCCAGCCAGAGGACTCCGGCGGCGAGGATGCTGACGAGGGAGACGACGATCAGCATGATCGGTCCGCCGCCGATGTCCTCGCCCTTCTCCAGGGCGCCGGAGAAGGTGCCGAAGAAGGTGTCGGTCTGGTCGCCGGTGGTCTTCGCGAGGACCTCGGAGATGCCGTCGGTGGCGGAGACGACGGTGTAGAGGATCAGGGGGGTGAAGGCGGACGCGAGGACGGTGAGCCAGAGGAAGCCGATCGCTTCGCTGATGGCGGTGGTCACGGGTACGCCGCGCACGGCGCGCTTGGCGACCGCCAGCAGCCACAGCAGCAGGGTGAGGATGGTCGACGCCGCGAACACGACCGCGTACTGCTGGAGGAACTTGGGGTTCGTGAAGTCGACGGTCGCGGTGTCCTTGACGGCCTCGCTGAGCTTGCCGACGGTCCAGGCGGCGGCGTCGGCGCAGCCCTTGGCGAGGGAGGAGAGGGGGTCGAGGGTGGTGGTGGGGTCGAGGGTGGAGGATCCGCCGGAGCGGCCCGAGCCGTTGTCGCTTTCGCAGTAGTCCTTGGCGGGGCCGACGATGAGGTCACAGTTGTCGTCCGACGGGGTCGGGGACGGTGTGGGTGCGGCCACGGCGCGCGTGGCCATCAGCACAGCCGCTGCCTGTACGGCGGTGAGAGCGGCGGCGACCTTCAGTACGCGGTGCGGGCTACCGGGCATACGTGAAGCCTCCGTACTCCTCGACGGCCTTGGCCATCTCGTCGGCGCTGGACGCCTTGTTGTCACCGGGGACCGGCGCGGGCCCGTCCTTCTGGGCGAAGCTGTCGACCTTCCAGTCGCTGTCCGCCCAGCGCAGCTGAAGGGTCATGGTGAACCAGTCGCTGCTGACCGGGTCGGTGGAGCCCTCACCTGCCGTGCCGAACACGCCGGTGCACCAGACCTCGACGGCCGCGGCGGTGTCCGAGTAGCTCGTGACCTTGGTGCCGATCGGCATCGTGCGGGAGACGTACGTGTTGCCCCCCGTGGAGTTGCCGTTCTCGTCGAGGCCGAGATTGCTCAGGAACTCCGTGGAGTAGGCGGCGTTGAACTTGTCCTCCAGCTCCGCCTGCTTGTCAGTGACGAAAACCTGCCGCACGATCTCGGAGCGCCGGGCCGGCTTGAGCATGTCGGCCGACACCAGCGTCACCGCATAATTGGCCGCCGCACTCTGCGCCCCCTGCTCATCCTGCGCGAAGCCCGCTTCCACCGGCCGCTCCCCGCTAGCCGCCGTAGCCGCTGCCTGGGGTTTGTTCTCGGGGTTCGGGTTGGGTGATGAATCGTCTCCTCCGCGGTTCGCGAAGGCGATTGCCGCGATGAGGAGGACTGCGACGCCGACCACCGTGACCAGGCTCCGGGGCGACGAGCGGCCGGCTCGTCGTGGGGTGCCGTACGTGTCGCCGCCGCCCTCGGGCAGCCGTGTGCGGGTCTGGCCCGTGCCTCCGTAACCGCCGGAGGCCTCCCGCTCGTCTCCGAGACTCATGCCGCGTACGCCCCCTCACCGTCGTACCCAAAGCCGTGGAAGCCGTTGGAGTACGACGGTAGCCGTGCTGGTTCCCGCGCGGGCGCGGTGTGGTGACTCGACATCAGGGAAACGCAACCTCAGCCGGTGGGCACGACGGGGGGTGGGAGGGGAGGGGTGATCGTTGCTACACGGCCATGCCGTACACGATGGTGAAGAGCGTGCCGAGGGAGCCGATGATGAAGACTCCCGTCAGGCCCGCGATGATGAGGCCCTTGCCCTGCTCGGCGCTGAAGGTGTCCCGGAGGGCAGTGGCGCCGATGCGCTGTTTGGCCGCCCCCCAGATGGCGATGCCGAGGCACAGCAGGATGGCCACTGCCATCACCACCTCGATCATCACCTTGGCTTCGTTGCCCAGGCTGCCGAAGGGGCCCCAGTCCGGAGCGATCCCCCCGATGATGGTGTTGATGTCTCCCTCGTCGGCCGCAAAGAGCATGTAAGTCACCGCCCCTGGTGGGTAGTTCCGTATCCCCTGCGTGGGCGCAGAGGTCAGGCCTCATTCTCGCTGACGATGACGCCGTCGTATGTCGACTTGGCGTCATTGATTGGCGGGTTTCGTACGAATACCTTGTGAGGAGTCGTATCGTCACTCTGTGTATCACGGCTGGTCACGCCGGGCAACGAAGTGGGAGCGGAACCTGCTGTGCGATTCCGTCGTTGACCCCTCTTACGGCTACTCGCCCGACTCGTACGGTTTCTGACGGCCGGTCGGGTGACGGGTCGGGGAGATGTTCCCCGGGTGAAGGCTATCTTCCGATCGTGCGGCGGTCCGCGGTGAGCCGGTGGGACCTAGTCGCCCCCGCCGCCCCCGCCGCCGTCACCGCCCCCGCTCCCGCCGTCGCCTCCGCTGTCTCCTCCGTCGCCGCCGTCCGAGCCCCAGCCGTCGCTGCCGCCGGGCTCGTTGTCGTCGCGGCCCCTGCCGAGGTTGCTGAACCAGGGGCGGTCCCAGGTCTCGTCGGGGGCGAACGGCTCGCCCTCGTAGCTGCGGCGGCGCTCCGAGCGGAACCGGGCCGAGCCGGTCGTGTCCCCGAGTCCGAAGGTGACGGCGAAGACGTGCGCCATGACGGCGTCCAGCGGGTCGGCGCTCTCGTGGTGCACCGGGGAGAGGGGCACCAGGACGGTGTGCGGATCGGGGGTCTGCCTGCGCGGGGGACGGCTCAGCAGGGCGACGCGCCGCTCGTCGCGCAGCAGCCACGAGCTGGTCGCGTTCTCCCGGCGCAGCACCCAGTGCTGTCCGGGCAGCCGCAGCTCCACGTAGTTCTTCGACTTGCGGAGCTTCCTGCTGAGGAGGGGCTGCGCGGTGACCGTGCCGACGGTCACGCGCAGGCCCTGGGAGGGGTCGGTGGTCCTGGAGCTGAAGCCGTTGGGGGCCCGGACGCGTACGACGGGCGCGTGCGGTCCCCATACGTCCACGCGCACCAGCTTCCGGTCCACGGTGACGGTGACCGGTCCGGCCGGCCCCGGCGCGTACCGGCGCGCGATCCACAGGGGTACGCCCTCGGACCGGGCCCGGTCCGCCAGCGCCGCCACCTGCCCGGGCCCGCCGCACCGCCGTACCGCCAGCTCGCCCAGCTCGCGTGCGAATGGGGCGGCCTGACGGAGCTTCAGCGGGGTGCAGGTGCCGGTGAGCCGGGTGACCGGGACGGTCCCGGGGCCTTCCGGCAGCCGGTTCAGCGGGCGTTCCGTCCCGCCGCCGCCGAGCCAGTACCCGCGCCGGTAGGCGTCGGCCATGGCGGCGAGGTTCAGCTCGCCGAGCGGGGTGGTCCGGCCGCCCCTGCGCAGCGCCTCCTCGGTCAGTGCCACGGTCCGTGCCAGCGGATTCCATGACTGCTCGCCGTAGCGCACCTGGTTCATGCCGTCCCCCGTCCCTCGATCCCCTACGGGGAGTGACTGTCGGCCGGGTGCGTTCGGTTCCCGGCGGCGGTCCCGGGGATGCCGTCAGCGGGGCTTGAGGCCGTGCAGGAGGGTGTGGACGAGGTCCTCCAGGCCGGCCAGGGCCTCCTCGGGCGCGAGCATGCCGCCGGCGGCGAAGGCGGCGAGTCCGTGCAGGCTGGCGCCGGCGATGAGGGTGAGCTGGGCGGGATCGCCCTCGACGATCTCGCCGCGCCGCTGGGCGTCGGCCAGAACCCGCTCCAGGGTGCCGACCGTGCGGTCGATCGCCGACGCCATCTGCTCGTAGGCGTCGGGGTCGTGCTTGCGGGCGTACATCAGTTCCAGCAGCTCGGCGTTGTCCAGGGCGAAGCGGAGATAGGCGCGGGCCAGGGAGGTGATCCGGGGTTCGAGGGGGAGGGCGGGGTCGTCGGCGGCCCGGAGGGTCTGCTCCAGGCGGTCGTAACCGGCGAGCGCGAGCGCGTTGAGCAGGGCCTGCTTGTCCTTGAAGTGGCGGCCGGGCGCGGCGTGGCTGACGCCGGCCTCGCGGGCCAGTTCGCGCAGGGAGAGCGCGGTGACGCCTTTCGTCCGCAGGGTGCGCTCGGCACCGGCGAGCAGGGTGGAGCGCAGGTCTCCGTGGTGGTAGGGGCGGCTTTCGGGCATGGGGCCATCGTAGCCGGATGTTGTCATCGTCAGCTTTGTTGTCGGCGTCAGCATTGTTGTCATTGACAGCATTGTTGTCGGCGCCTACATTCGGGGGTATGACCCAGACGCAGCAGTGGAACGTGACCGACCTGCCCGATCTCAACGGCCGTACGGCCGTCGTCACCGGTGCCAACAGCGGCATCGGTCTCACCGCCGCCCAGGCGCTGGCCGGGGCGGGCGCGCATGTCGTCCTCGCCGTGCGGGACCTTGAGCGCGGCCGGGCCGCCGCCGCGGCCGTGTCCGGCAGCACCGAGGTGCGGCGGCTCGACCTGGCCGACCTGGCGTCCGTGCGGGAGTTCGCCGCGGGGTGGGAGGGCCCGCTGCAGGTGCTGATCAACAACGCGGGCGTGATGATGATCCCGCGGCAGCGGACCAAGGACGGCTTCGAGATGCAGTTCGGCACCAACCATCTCGGGCACTTCGCCCTGACGAACCTGCTCCTGCCGTACGTCACCGACCGCGTCGTCACCGTCTCCTCCTCCGCCCACCGCTGGGGCGACGAGGCGATTCACTTCGACGACCTGAACAGCGACGCGGCCTACGGCCCGCGGGGCGCCTACGGGCAGTCCAAGCTGGCGAACCTGCTGTTCACGCTGGAACTCCAGCGCCGGCTGACCGAGTCCGGCTCCCGGGTCCGCGCCCTGGCGGCCCACCCCGGGTACTCGGCCACCAACCTCCAGAGCCACGCCGCGAGCCGGGTGGCCCGGCTGGCGATGCGGTTCTCCAACAGGTACGTGGCCCAGAGCGACCGGGCGGGCGCCCTGCCGACCCTGTACGCCGCCACCCAGGACCTGCCCGGCGCCTCCTACGTCGGCCCCGACGGCCGGGGCGAGTGGCGCGGCGGCCCCACCCTGGTGAGCCGGTCCCGGGCGGCGAGCGATCCGGCCACGGCCCGGCGACTGTGGACGGTCTCAGAGGAACTCACGGGTGTGGTGTGTCCGTTGGAACTGCAGGTGGCCTGAGCCCCGTGGAGGTGGCCGATCGATGCCGAGTCTGCTCGCCGTGTTCGGGCACCCGGACGACGAGTCGCTGTCCGCGGGCGGAGTGCTGGCCCGCAATGCCGCGGAGGGCTCTCCTACGGCGGTGGTGACGGCGACCTGGGCCGAGCACACCCACCGGGGCGCCGAACTCGCCGAAGCGCTGCGCCTCCTCGGCATCCCCGAGCAGCCCCGGATGCTCGGCTACGCCGACTCCCGCGTGCCCGAGTCGGCCCCCGGCAGCCCCCGGCTGTGCGACGCGCCGCTGGACGAGGCGGTCGGACGACTCGTCGCCCACCTGCGGGAGTTCTGCCCGGACATCGTCGTCACCCACGACGCGTACGGCGGCATCACCGGCCACGAGGACCATGTGCACACCCACCGCCTGACCATGCTGGCCGTGCAGGCGGCGGGGCTTGAGCGGCTGTACCCGGAGGCCGGCGCCCCCTGGCGGCCGCGGGCGCTGTATCTGGCCACCCACCCGCACTCGGCGGTCCGGGTGCTGGGCGACTTCGCCGAGGCCGGCAAGGGCATGCGGACGGTGCCGGACGAGTGGGTCACCACCACCGTGGACGTCCGCCCCTGGCTGCAGCGCAAGTGGGCGGCCGTACGGGCCCACCGCAGCGAGGCCGAGCGCGGGGCCGCGCCGGGCCTGCTCGCCGCGCTCCCGGCACAGGTACGTGAGGGAATCCTCGGCACGGAGTGGTTCATCCGCCATGAACTCATGACCGGCGCGCGAACCGGCGAGAGCGCACTGCGCGCCTAGGAAGGCTGGGAAGGCAGGGAGTCCCGCAGGGCCTTCGCGGTGGTGGCCGGGTCGTAGTCCTCCGCCACGCCCTCGACCAGGATGATGTCGCCCTCGATGTGCCGGGCGCGCAAGGGGGCGATCTCCTGGTAGGCGGGCGAGTCCCACCACTGGCGGGCCTCGGCGATCGACGGGAAGCCGATCATCACCACGTCCCCGGCCCAGTCGCCCTCCATCGTCTCGTGCCGCCGCCCGTGGACGAGGAAGCGGCCGCCGTACGGCTCGAAGGTGGCGCTGATGCGCTCGATGTACTCGGCGATCTCCGGGTGCGGGGTGATCTTCCGGAGATGGGCGATGGCGTACGCGGTCATGTCGGGCGTCCTTCCGTTCGGGCGGTCGGGCTCCTTACGTCCACGATCGTGTCAGCGGGGCATGACCCGGGTCGATGACCTCTCGGGTAATGCTTCGGGGCCGGCTGCCCGGACGGGCCCTGGTTGCGCCGGAATTCCCGTGGGAAGCTCCTAGACTGACGCGGGCGGACTCCCGGCGGGCGAGGGGCGGTTGACGGTGCGTAAGGCATGGATCGTGGCGGGTGCCGCTCTCGCGGCGGGGCTCAGCTTCGTGATGCTGCTCGTCGTCGGGGTGTACGTCGTCGCCGGGAACCTCGCCAACGGCATCGGCGGCGGGGCCAAGGCGCTCGCCAAGGGGGCGGTGCCCGCCGCCTACCAGGCGCTCGTGCAGAAGTGGGGCAACCTCTGCCCAGCCATCAACCCGGCGCTGCTCGCCGCCCAGCTCTACCAGGAGAGCGGCTTCAACCCGAAGGCGCAGAGCCCGGCTGCCGCGCAGGGCATAGCGCAGTTCATCCCCGGGACCTGGGCCACGCACGGCATCGACGGCGACGGCGACGGCGACCGGGACGTCTGGGACCCGCAGGACGCGATCCCGTCGGCCGCGTCGTACGACTGCGAACTCGCCTCCTACGTCAAGGACGTGCCGGGCGACGCGACGAAGAACATGCTCGCCGCCTACAACGCCGGGGCGTACGCGGTCATCAAGTACGGGGGCGTGCCGCCGTACCGGGAGACCCAGAACTACGTGAAGACCATCACGACCCTCCAGGACAGCTTCGCCGCGCCCGTCGGGCGGGTCGACCCCTCGAAGCAGGCCGCAGGGGCCATCTCCTACGCGCAGAAGCAACTCGGGACGCTCTATCTGTGGGGCGGGGACGGCACCGCGGAGGACGGCGGCCGGTTCGACTGTTCCGGACTGACCAAGGCCGCGTACGAAAGTGTCGGGATCTCGCTGCCGCGTGTGGCCAACGACCAGTACAACGCGGGACCGCATCCGGCCAGGGACGAGCTGCTCCCCGGGGACCTCGTGTTCTTCTCCGACGACCTCACCAACTCGCGGGCCATCCGCCATGTGGGGATTTATGTCGGTGGCGGGTACATGATCGATGCCCCGAGAACAGGTGCTGTGATCCGGTTCGACCCGATCGACACCCCTGACTACTTCGGAGCCACCCGGGTCACCGAGGATGGCGCGAAAGCGCTCCCCACCGAGGTGTGAGCGCAGCGTGAACCCACCCCCTGAGCTGCGGCGATGTGTCTCTCTTCGATAACGTCTGAGTGATCATTCAGTGGAGCGTGGAACGTATCAACAGGAGCCGTGCGTTCCTGATGACGTAGCGGGAGACACGACGAAGGGGCCGCAGCACCATGGCTGGACTCGCAGCATCCGGGTCGAACCCCGACGTCGACCTGCTCTATGACATCAATGGCCTGGCCAAGGACGCACCGCAGTGGTTCGACGGCGTGATGGCGTACGTCGGTGAGTACGGGCTGCTCATCGCCATGGTGCTGCTGGTGCTGTGGTGCTGGTGGTCGGTGCGCAGGCGGGGCGGGGAGGACGCCGCCCCGTCCGTCGCCGCGCTGGTGTGGGCGCCGCTCGCGGCCGGGCTCGCGGTGCTGGTGAACGTCCCGATACGGGGCTTCGTGGAACGGCCGAGGCCCTTCCTCGACCACCAGGGCCTGGACGTCCTGGTCTCCGGCAAGACCGACTTCTCCTTCGTCAGCGACCACGCGACGATCACCATGGCCATGGGGGTCGGGCTCTTCATCGCCCACCGCAGGTTCGGGCTGTTCGGCATCGGCCTCGCACTGCTCGAAGGCTTCTGCCGGGTCTACATGGGCGTGCACTACCCGACCGACGTCATCGGCGGGTTCGCGCTCGGTACGGCCGTGACGCTGCTGCTGTCCCCGGTCGCCGCGGCACTGCTGACCCCGCTGACGAAGGCGATCGAGCGGTCGCCCCGGGCCGGATGGCTGATCCGCTCCCGCAAGGAGCCCTCGTACGACGGACGGGACGCCCTCGTCCCCGGGGCGCGCGCGGAGAGCGCCGACGCCGCGGAGCGGGACCTGGCCGCCTGAGGCCGCCCCTCACAGCGCCTGGGGGAAGGAGAAGAACCCCTCCGGGTCGTACTGCCTCTTCAGCCGGGTCAGGCGGGGGGCCGCGTCGCCGTAGTACGCCTCGCGCCAGTTCTTCAGGCCCGGGTCCGTGTAGTTCTGGTACGCCGCGCCGGACGCGTACGGCCGCATCGCGGTGTGGGCCTCGGTCAGCCAGGACCGGGCCGTGGCGCCGCTGGTGCCCGCCCGCCAGGCGGCGATGTACTGGGCGAGCATGCGGGAGCGGCGGTGCACGAACGCCGTGGCGGTGGGCGGGACGCGGTTGACCGCGCCGCCGAGGGCCGTGAGGGCGACGCTGCCGGAGCCGCCGCGGACCGACTTCATCCGGCTGAGCAGGGTCTGGATGCCGGCCGGGGAGAGCGAGCGGTCGAAGAAGTCGGACTTCGCGGCGTACGTCTCGCGGCCCAGGGCGCCCTGCGGGGAGCGGCCCGGGGTGGCGCCCGGGAGGTGGCACTGGGCGTCGGTGGCGAAGGAGGAGCAGCCGGCGTAGAGCTCCATCGACTCCTCGTAGGAGCGGCGGCGCAGGGCGACGCTGGTGGCGGAGGCGCCGACGCGGTCGGCCAGGCGGTCGACGGCGTTCTGGAGTTCGCCGTAGGTGCCGAGGGAGAAGGCGGTGACCGAGACGGTCGGGGTGCCTCCGGTGGCGTTCGCCAGATGGAAGGACGACCAGATCTCGTCGGGCTGGGCGGGGCCCCATTCCTGCCAGGTCTTCAGTACGGCAGCGGCCCTCGGCCAGGGCCAGGACAGGTACGCGGTGACGGCCTGGGGGGCGGGGTGGGTCTTGAACCGGAGTTCCGTGACGATGCCGAAGTTGCCGTTGCCGGCGCCTCGCAGGGCCCAGAAGAGGTCCGTGTTGGTGGTGGCGTCGGCGGTCAGCTGCTTGCCGTCCGCGGTGATGAGGGTGGCGCGGGTGAGGCTGTCGCAGGTCAGGCCGTAGGCGCGGGAGACCACGCCGTGGCCGCCGCCGAGGGTGAGGCCGGAGATGCCGACGGTGGGGCAGGAGCCGGCGGGGAGGGTGACGCCCTTGGCGGCGAGGCCGCGGTAGACGTCGATGAGTTTGGCGCCGGCGCCGATGACGGCGGTGCCCCCGGAGGCGCGGATCTTGTTGAGCTGGGAGACGTCTATGACGAGGCGGCCGTTGCCGGAGGACCAGCCCGCGTAGGAGTGGCCGCCGTTGCGGATCGCCACGCGGAGGTCGTGGGCTCGGGCGTGGGCGAGGGCGGTGCGGATGTCGGCCTCGTGGGCGACGTAGGCGATGGCTGCGGGCTTCAGGGTGTCGAAGCGGGTGTTGTAGAGCTGGCGGGCGGTGGGCCAGGTGCGGTCGCCCGGGCGGACGAGGGGGCCGTCCAGGGCACGGGCGAGGGCGGACCAGCCTCTGGGGGTGTTGGGGGTGGTGGCGCTGGTGGTGCGCAGTGGGGGGCGGGTGCCGGTGCCTGTGCAGGCGGCGGTTGTTGTTGCTGTGAGAGCGGCTGCGCCGCCGGCGATGAAGGTGCGCCGTTCCATGTCGCCTCCCGGGGTTACGTGGAACGAGACGGGGTGGTGGGGGTGGGGGTTCCATGTCGGGTGCGGCTATGGGGTGATTTCGCCCCCGCCGCCCCTACCCGTCCCCATCCCTGGGGGCTGCCGCCCCCAGACCCCCGCTGTCGGCCCTGAACGGGTCTCGTCCTCAAACGCCGGACGGGCTGGGAGTGGTGTGGGCCTCCGCGTCTCTTCTGGCCTGGCTTCTGGCTCTTCTTGCCGGGCCCTTCCAGCCGCAGGTGCACTGGGCCGCGCAGAACGGGCCCTGTTCGATCGTGGCTGTGCGGTGGGGCGGGGGCGCGGGCGGGGCTTCTTCGTGTGCCACGGGGACAACCGTACCGAGGGCAGGTAAAGGGTTTCTATGGGCGTCGGGGTGCGTTACGGGGGGCTCCCGGTCGTCGTTAGGGACGACGACGAGGGGCCCGTGACGGACGTACCCGCTGGGGGGTAGGCAGGCGATGGCGGAGCGGCGGTTCAGGCGGCGGGGAGCCGTGGTCGCGGCGGGGGTCGTGGCCTGTGTGGGGGGTTGCGGGACCGCCCCTGACGACGGGCGGGGCGGGGAGCCCGCGGAGGTCGTGCGGCGGGCCGCCTCCGTGCTGGTCGAGGCCCGGAGCTCCAAGGCCCGTACGTCCATGGAGATGGCCACCGGCGGGACCCGCGTCACCATCCGCGGCGAGGGCGTCTACGACTTCCGCCGGCAGGTCGGGCGGCTGAAGGTGCTGCTGCCCCAGGATCCCGCCGGGGACTCCGCCCACCGCCCCATCACCGAACTCCTCGCGCCCGGCGCCCTCTTCATGAAGAACCGCGGCGCCGGGGTGCCCGCCGACAAGTGGGTCCGGGTGGAGACCGCTTCCATGGCGGACGGAAATCTGGTCACCGGCGGTGCCACCGACCCCTTCACCGCCGCCGAACTCCTCCTGGGCGTACGGTCCGTCACCCTCGTCGGGGAGGAGCGGCTCGGCGGGGCCGCCGTCACCCACTACCGCGGTACCGCCGACCTGCGGCGCGCCGCCGATCTCGCCTCCGACGGATCGCGGGGCGCGCTCGCCGCCGCGGCGAAAGGGTTCGCCACCGCCCAGGTGCCGTTCGACGTGTACCTCGACGACGAGGGGCGCATCCGCAAGATCCGGCATCGGTTCAGCTTCGTCAACGGGCAGCGCAAGGACGCCGTCGCCGTGGCCTCGACCACCCTGCTCTTCGACTTCGGCGTCCCCGTCGACGTACGGCTGCCCGCCCGCGACGACATCTACGCCGGACGCATCGCCGAGGAGTGAGGGTCCCCGACGGTCGTCAAGGACTAGCCCGTCCGTGCCATGCGCGGTGTGTAGGCCGCTCCCTACTCTAGGAAGTCGGTAACGGCAGAGAAGAGGTGATGCGCGTGGCTCCGGTCGGCGGTACGGCAGTTCAGGACCACGTGGCCCTCGCCGAGATCGAGTTGTGCGGGGAGCTCATCATCGCGGCCTCGGCCGCCGAGGACCGGCTCAGCATGGAGAGCATCGACGAGGTGCTCCGGGTCGCGGAGGAGCGGGACGCCCGTGGTTCCGGCTCCCCCGACCGATGATTTTCGGCCTCAGGTCCGCAGCAGACGGCCGATCGCCTTCGTCGCCTCTTCCACCTTCGCGTCGATCTCCTCGCCGCCCTTCACGGCCGCGTCCGCGACGCAGTGGCGCAGGTGCTCCTCCAGCAGCTGGAGGGCGAAGGACTGCAGCGCCTTCGTCGACGCCGAGACCTGCGTGAGTATGTCGATGCAGTAGACGTCCTCGTCGACCATCCGCTGCAGGCCCCGGATCTGGCCCTCGATCCGGCGCAGCCGCTTGAGGTGCTCTTCCTTCTGCTTGTGGTAGCCGTGCGTGGCGTGCTCATGCTCGGAGGGCGCCGTGGCGCCGGCCTCGGTCGTCGTCATCGCGTCCTCCAGACATATACCCCTACTGGGTATATCGTACCGAACTTTGCTGGGTATAGGGCCCTTGGTACGCCCCCGTGCTGATCACTGTGCCTGATGGGCGACACTGGGGGACGGCCCATTAGCCGTGGCCGGATGATGCGCCTAGCATCAGCCTGACCGAAACCGAAGCACCCCGAGGACCACACGTGCGCTTTCGTCTGACCCCCAGGGAGACGAGCTTCTACGACATGTTCGCCGCGTCCGCGGACAACATCGTCACGGGCTCGAAACTCCTCATGGAACTGCTCGGGGCGGACACCGCCGGCCGGGCCGAGATCGCAGAGCGTATGCGGGCCGCGGAACATGCCGGTGACGATGCCACGCACGCGATCTTCCACCAGCTGAACTCCTCGTTCATCACGCCCTTCGACCGCGAGGACATCTACAACCTCGCGTCGTCCCTCGACGACATCATGGACTTCATGGAGGAGGCCGTCGACCTGGTCGTCCTCTACAACGTCGAAGAACTGCCCAAGGGCGTCGAGCAGCAGATCGAGGTGCTGGCCCGGGCCGCCGAGCTCACCGCCGAGGCCATGCCGAACCTGCGGACCATGGACAACCTCACCGAGTACTGGATCGAGGTCAACCGGCTGGAGAACCAGGCCGACCAGATCCACCGCAAGCTGCTCGCCATGCTCTTCAACGGCAAGTACGAGGCCATCGAGGTGCTCAAGCTCAAGCAGATCGTGGATGTCCTGGAGGAGGCGGCCGACGCGTTCGAGCACGTGGCGAACACGGTGGAGACGATCGCCGTGAAGGAGTCCTGAGGCGCCTCCATGGAGACCTTCGCTCTGGTCGTGACCATCGCGGTCGCGCTGTTCTTCACGTACACCAACGGCTTCCACGACTCGGCGAACGCCATCGCCACCTCCGTCTCCACCCGGGCGCTCACTCCTCGGGCCGCGCTGCTCATGGCCGCGGTGATGAATCTCGGCGGCGCCTTCCTGGGGTCGGGTGTCGCCAAGACCGTCAGTGAGGGCCTGATCGAGACGCCCGAGGGCTCGAAGGGGATGGGAATCCTCTTCGCGGCGCTGGTCGGCGCCATCACCTGGAACCTCATCACCTGGTACTTCGGCCTGCCGTCCTCCTCCTCGCACGCCCTGTTCGGCGGCATGGTGGGCGCCGCGCTGGCCGGCGGGACCACGGTGTACTGGCACGGGGTGCTGGAGAAGGTCGTCATCCCGATGTTCATCTCGCCGCTGGTGGGGCTCGGGGTCGGCTATCTGGTCATGACCGCGATCATGTGGATCTTCCGGCGGTCCAATCCGCACAAGGCCAAGCGCGGGTTCCGGATCGCGCAGACCGTGTCCGCGGCGGGCATGGCCCTCGGCCATGGTCTGCAGGACGCGCAGAAGACCATGGGCATCGTGGTGATGGCCCTGGTCATCGCCGATGTGGAGGACTACGGCGATCCGATCCCGATCTGGGTGAAGATCGTCTGCGCGGTGATGCTGTCGCTCGGCACGTACGCCGGCGGCTGGCGGATCATGCGCACCCTGGGCCGGAAGATCATCGAGCTGGACCCGCCGCAGGGCTTCGCGGCCGAGACCACCGGCGCGGCGATCATGTTCACCACGGCGTTCCTGTTCAAGGCGCCGATCTCGACCACCCACGTCATCACCTCCGCCATCATGGGCGTCGGCGCGACCAAGCGGCTGAACGCCGTGCGCTGGGGAGTCGCCAAGAACATCGTCCTCGGCTGGTTCATCACCATGCCGGCCGCGGCGCTGGTGGCCGCGGCGGCGTTCGGGGTCGTGCACCTCGCGTTCCTGTAGCGGAGCGGGTGGCCGGACCGACGTACTGAAGAAACGAATCAGCAGACCGGCGCACGGGTCTGCCGCCGCGGGAAACGACACGGGCCCGCCCCCCGGGAGCCGGGGGGCGGGCCCTTATCTGCCTCGCGGTGGCACCGCCATGCAGCACCGCGAGGGGTCTTGCGGGCCGGCCTAGCCGAAGCGGCCCGAGATGTAGTCCTCGGTGGCCTGGACCGACGGGTTGGAGAAGATGCGCTCCGTGTCGTCGATCTCGATCAGCTTGCCGGGCTGGCCGACGGCCGCCAGGTTGAAGAAGGCGGTGCGGTCCGAGACCCGGGCCGCCTGCTGCATGTTGTGGGTCACGATGACGATCGTGAACCGTTCCTTCAGCTCGCCGATCAGGTCCTCGATCGCCAGCGTGGAGATCGGGTCCAGGGCCGAGCAGGGCTCGTCCATCAGCAGGACGTTCGGCTCGACCGCGATGGCGCGGGCGATGCACAGCCGCTGCTGCTGACCACCGGACAGGCCCGAGCCGGGCTTGTTCAGGCGGTCCTTGACCTCGTTCCAGAGGTTGGCGCCGCGCAGGGACTTCTCGACGACGTCGTCGAGCTGGGACTTCTTGTACGAGCCGTTCAGCTTCAGGCCGGCCGCGACATTGTCGTAGACGGACATCGTCGGGAACGGGTTCGGGCGCTGGAAGACCATGCCGACCTCGCGCCGCACGGAGACCGGGTCGACGCCGGCGCCGTACAGGTTCTCGTCGTCGAGCATGACCTTGCCCTCGACCCGGCCGCCGGAGGTGACCTCGTGCATGCGGTTGAGGGTGCGCAGGAAGGTGGACTTGCCGCAGCCGGAGGGGCCGATGAAGGCGGTCACGGAGCGGGGCTCGACGGTCATCGAGATGTCTTCGATGGCACGGAAGGAGCCGTAGTAGGCGCTGAGGCCGCTTACGTCGATTCGCTTGGCCATGGGTATCACTGCTTCTTTCAGGAAAGTCTTGCGATCGGTCGCTGTCTGGCCGCCGCGCGGCGGGGAGCCGCGCACAGATGCATCAGCGACCGGTGTTCGGGGCCTTCCAGCGGGCGATGCCGCGGGCCGCGAGGTTGAGGAGCATCACGATGGCGATCAGGGTGAGGGCCGCCGCCCAGGCGCGGTCGTACGCCGCTTCCGAGCCCGCGCTGTTCGCGTACTGCTGGTAGATGTACAGCGGCAGCGACGCCTGCGCCCCTTCGAAGGGGTTGTTGTTGATGAACGGGTTGCCGAACACCAGCAGCAGAACCGGGGCGGTCTCACCCGCGATACGGGCCACCGCCAGCATCACACCGGTGGTGATACCGCCGACGGCCGTCGGCAGGACCACCTTCAGGATGGTGCGCCACTTGGGCACGCCCAGAGCCAAGGATGCCTCACGCAGCTCGTTCGGGACGAGCTTGAGCATCTCCTCCGTGGAGCGGACCACGACCGGCATCATCAGGATCGCGAGGGCCAGGGCGCCCGCGAAGCCCGAGAAGCTCATCTCGAAGATCAGCAGGATGCTGAGGATGAAGAGACCGGCGACGATCGAGGGGATACCGGTCATCACGTCGACGAAGAAGGTGACGGCGCGGGCGAGGTTGCCGCGGCCGTACTCGACCAGGTAGATCGCGGTGAGCACACCGACCGGCGCCGCGATCAGGGTGGCGATGCCGACCTGCTCCATGGTGCCGATGATGGCGTGGTAGATGCCGCCGCCGGGCTCGGTGTCCGCGACGACGCCCATGGAGTGGGTCAGGAAGTAGATGTCGAAGACCTTGACGCCGCGCTGCACGGTCGACCAGACCAGGGAGACCAGCGGTACCACGGCGATCAGGAAGGCGACCCAGACCAGCGAGGTCGCGATGCGGTCCTTGGCCTGGCGCGTGCCCTCGACGCGGGCGGCGAGGGCGTAGGTACCGAAGACGAAGAGCAGCGCGGCGATCAGGCCCCACTGGATCTTGCTGTCGAAGCCGGCGGCCAGGCTCAGGCCGATGGAGACGGCGAGGGAGCCGGCCGCGATGGCCACGGGGGACCACTTCGGCAGCCGGGCGCCCTGCAGGGAGCTGGGGTGCTTGACGACGGTGCTCATGCGTTGGCCCCCGAGTACTCCTTGCGGCGAGCGATGATCCATCGGGCCGCGCCGTTGACCAGCAGGGTGATGACGAACAGGACCAGACCGGACGCGATCAGCGCGTCCCGGCCGAACTCGTTGGCCTCACCGAACTTGCTGGCGATGTTCTGGGCGAAGGTGCCGCCGCCCGGGTTGAGCAGGCTGCCGTGGATGAGGAAGTCCGGGGAGAGCACGGTGGCGACGGCCATCGTCTCGCCGAGCGCGCGGCCGAGGCCGAGCATCGAGGCGGAGATCACGCCGGAGCGGCCGAAGGGCAGCACCGCCATGCGGATGACCTCCCAGCGGGTGGCGCCGAGGGCCAGGGCGGCCTCTTCGTGCATCTGCGGGACCTGGCGGAAGACCTCACGGCTCACGTTGGTGATGATCGGCAGGATCATGATCGCGAGCAGGATGCCGACCGTGAGCATCGAGCGGGCGGGCCCGCCCTCCCAGTCGAAGACGCCGGTCCAGCCGAAGTAGTCGTCCAGCCAGCCGAACAGGCCGTCCATGTGCGGTACGAGGATCAGGGCGCCCCACAGGCCGTACACGATGGACGGCACCGCGGCGAGCAGGTCGATCACGTACGCGATCGGACCGCTCAGCCTGCGCGGGGCGTAGTGGGTGAGGAACAGCGCGATGGCGACGGCGATCGGGACCGCGATGACCATGGCGATGATCGACGAGACGATCGTGCCGTAGGCCAGGACCGCGATGCCGAAGACCGGCTCGGTGCCGGTGGTGTTCCACTCGAAGGTCGTGAGGAAGTTGCCCTCGTCCTTGCTGATGGCGACGGCGGCCCGCCAGGTGAGGAAGACCGCGATGGCGGCCATGATCACCAGCAGGAAGATGCCGGAGCCACGGGCGAGACCGAGGAAGATCCGGTCTCCGGGACGGGTGGCGCCGCGGGCGTTGCGCTTGAGCTCGGCCTCGGACGGCTGCGGTGGTGAGGGTGCGGGAGTGTTCTTGGTGGTTATGTCCATCGGGTTCTCCGGTCTGCGGCGCCCTGCGTGGTGGAGGGCTCCTGGCGGCGGTGCACCGGACGGTGCGGCCCGGCCCCGGTGGGGGGCCGGGCCGCACACTCAGGTCAGCTCAGGCCCGCGATGGTCTCGCGCACCTTGGCGATGATGTCGTCGGGCATGGGGGCGTAGTCGTTCTCGGCGAGGATCTTCTGGCCGTCCTCGCTGGCCATGTAGCCGAGGAACGCCTTGACGGTCGGCAGGGTCTCCGCCTTGTTGCCCTTGTCGCAGACGATCTCGTACGTCACCAGGGTGATCGGGTAGGCACCGTCGGCCTTGGTGGCGTAGTTGAGCTCCAGGGCCAGGTCCTTGCCGGTGCCGACGACCTTGGCGTCCGCGATGGCGGCGGTGGCGGTCTCGACGGAGGCCTTGACCGGCTCGGCGGCGCCCGTGTCGATGGCGACGACGGAGGTGTCCTTGGCGTAGGAGAGCTCCATGTAGCTGATCGCGCCGGCGGTCTGCTTGACCTGCTGGGCGACACCGGAGGAGCCGGACGCGGACTGGCCGCCGGGGGCGGTCCAGGCCTTGCCGCCCTCGTACTTCCAGTTCTCCGGGGTGGCGGCGGTGAGGTACTTGGTGAAGTTGTCCGTGGTGCCGGACTCGTCCGAGCGGTGGAACGCCTGGATCTTGAGGTCGGGCAGCTCGGCGTCGGGGTTCAGCTTGGCGATCGCCGGGTCGTTCCAGTTCTTGATCTTGTCGCTGAAGATCTTCGCCAGGGTCGGCGCGTCCAGGACGAGGTCGTCGACACCCTCGACGTTGTACGCGAGGGCGATCGGGCCGCCGACCATCGGGAGGTCGATGCCCTGGCCGCCGGAGCAGACCTCCTTGGAGGCGGTGACCTCTTCCGGCTTCAGCGCCGAGTCGGAGCCGGCGAAGGCGACCGTGCCCTGCGTGAACGCGGTGATGCCGGCGCCGGAGCCGCCGCCCTTGTAGTTGATCTGGACACCCTTGCAGGCCGCGGTGAACTGCTTGACCCAGGCGTCGATCGCGTTCTTCTGGGCGGACGAGCCGTCGGCCAGCAGCTGGCCCTTGGCGTCGTCGCACTTGATGTTGTTGGCCTGCGTGCTCGTGGTGGAGTCGCTGCTGCCGCTGTCACCGGTGTCGTCGGAGCCGCACGCCGTGAGGGCCAGGGCGCCGGAGACGGCGAGAGCACCGAGAGCGAGGGCCCGCCGGTTCATGCGCTGAAGCTTCACTTGAGGGAGTTCCTTCCAGGAGCCGCCGTCCTGAATCCGGCGGCGTGCGAAGTCTGTGAGATGCGGGCGCCTGGCCGAGCCACGCGCCACACCGCGTAAGGCCGAAATTAGGCAGAAGAGGTGAAGGCGCCGATGGCCATAAATGAACGAGGGGTGAACCCCTGGGGACGGTGCGGTGAGGTCACGGAACGCTTACGTTGAGGACACGGGGCGATCCCGACCCGGGCCTCGAATGGTTACCCTACGCAATCGGGTGACTCCGGACGCGATGCAGGCGCCCGGCGTGTGCCGAGGGACCGCACATTCGGCCCAGTCACCGGCCGTTGCCCCGCTCGGCCGGGATGACCAGCTCGTCCATCAGCTCCCGGTCCCGGGGCTGCGTCAGCCGGAGGCGGGCCGCCTCCGGGCGCAGCCAGACGATGCGGTCGACCTCGGTGGACGGCACGAAGGTGCCGGGGCCGGCCTCGGCCGCCCAGTAGCGGACCTCCTTGGGGCGGCCGCCTGCCATGTAGGTCAGCGTGGAGAGCTCGCCGCCGGGCGTGGCCCGGTAGCCGGTCTCCTCCTCGACCTCCCGCAGGGCCGCGGCGAGCGGTTCCTCACCGCGCTTCAGCTTGCCCTTGGGGTGCGACCAGTCGTCGTATTTCGGCCGGTGGACGAGGCAGACCTCCAGCTCGCCGTCGACCGGGGAGCGGCGCCACAGCACACAGCCGGCCGCCCGGACCGGGGAATCGTTCGTCGCGGTCACCGGGGCGCGGCCTCCTTCCTGTGCTCGGTCCAGTGCTCGGTGCCCCTCAGGGGGCGCTGACCTTCCGCAGCTGCCAGGTCCCCCAGCACTGCTGGAAGGTGAAGCGGGCCGCCTCCACCTCGTGCCGCTGGTCGGCGTGGAGCACCCCGAGCGCGTACGCCGTGGCCGGGGCGATCCGCGGGGTGCGGGCCGCGGCGGCCGCCGCGGCCGCCGCCTCGGAGGCGTCGCGGTGGCGGTCCAGGGCCTGGCCCGCGGTGAGCAGGCGTACGTCCACGGGGGCGCCCTCGCCGAGCAGGCACTCGCGGGCGTAGCGGTGCAGGCGGAGCAGGAGGCGGACCTGGTGCCAGGGGGCGTCCTGGGGGTGCGGGGCGGGGTCCGGGGAGAGGCCGTGGACGAGGGCCTCGGCGTTGTACGGGTTGCCCGCGGTGACCAGGGGCAGGGCGCCGACCGCGTCGGTGAGGCGTTCCTCGGCCGCGGCGGCCAGGGGGTGGAGGTCGGCGGTGGGGGCCGCGGTGGTGAGGGGGACCTCGCTCGCCAGTACGGCGATGTGGTCGGCGACCGCGTGGAAGCGGCTGGAGCCGAGCGCCTGGAGGGCGGTGCTGTGGGCTCTGGTCCGGGCGAGGGTGAGCTGGCGCTCCAGCAGGGCGCCCGCCTTCGCCGCGCCCACGGTCAGGTTGCCGCGCTCCGCGGGGGGCGCCGCCCCGGCCCGGCCGCCCGCCGCCGGGTCAGGGGTGCCGGCCGGGCTGCTCGCGGCCGCGTCGGTGGCCTGCGCCGGGAAGCTTGTCGCCCCCGACAGGCGGTGCAGCGCCAGCAGCAGGCGCTCCAGCCGGGCCGCGTAGGCGTGCTCCATGGCCAGGGTGCCCGACAGCCAGGCCAGTTCCGGGCGGATGCGTTCCGACCAGTCGGGGTCCAGGAAGGTGCGGAAGGTGTGCAGGCTGCCGCTGATGCGGCGGGCCGAGCGGCGCAGGGCGCGGGCCGCGTCCACCGACTCCGCCGAACCGTTTTCCCCGGGCCGGGACCTCGCCCGCCCCGGAGCTCCTGAGTCGCCGCCGGACTCCCGGTGCAGCCGCAGCGCACGGAGGAACTCCATGGCCTGGCTACGCAGGTATGCCTCGAGTGCCTCCCCGGTCACCGGCCCGGCCGTGGAGTTCGTCGGGTCAAGGTGTTGCTGTGCCACGCCGGCGCCTCCGGGCGTCTATGAGCATCTCCTGGACGTTCCGCAGGGGCTGGCCTTCCGCATCGGTCGCGTGCCGGGTCCACTCGCCGTCCGGGCCGAGGTGCCAGGAGGCCGTGGCGGCGGACATGCCGGTCTCCAGCAACCGGTTGAGGGCCGCCCGGTGAGCCGGGTCGGTGACCCTGACCAGTGCCTCGATGCGGCGGTCGAGGTTGCGGTGCATCATGTCGGCGCTGCCGATCCACACCTCGGGCTCGCCGCCGTTGCCGAAGGCGAAGACCCGGGAGTGCTCCAGGAAGCGGCCGAGGATCGAGCGGACCCGGATGTTCTCCGACAGGCCCGCCACACCCGGGCGCACCGCGCAGATGCCGCGCACCCAGACATCGACCGGCACGCCCGTCTGGGACGCGCGGTACAGGGCGTCGATCAGGGCCTCGTCGACCATGGAGTTGACCTTGATCCGGATGAACGCCGGGCGGCCCGCGCGATGGTGCTGGACCTCCTTGTTGATCCGGGAGATCAGGCCGTCGCGCAGGGACTTGGGGGCCACCAGCAGGCGGCGGTAGGTCTCCCGGCGCGAGTAGCCGGACAGGCGGTTGAACAGGTCCGAGAGGTCCGCGCCGACCTGCGGGTCCGCGGTCAGCAGGCCCAGGTCCTCGTACAGCCTCGCCGTCTTCGGGTGGTAGTTGCCGGTGCCGACGTGGCTGTAGCGCCGTAGCGTGTCGCCCTCCTGGCGGACCACCAGGGACAGCTTGCAGTGGGTCTTCAGGCCGACCAGGCCGTAGACCACATGGCAGCCGGCCTCCTCCAGACGCTTCGCCCACTTGATGTTGGCGTGCTCGTCGAAGCGGGCCTTGATCTCGACCAGGACGAGCACCTGCTTGCCGGCCTCGGCCGCGTCGATGAGCGCGTTGACTATCGGGGAGTCGCCCGAGGTCCGGTACAGGGTCTGCTTGATGGCGAGGACGTCCGGGTCCTCGGCGGCCTGCTCCAGGAACGCCTGCACGGAGGTGGAGAAGGAGTCGTAGGGGTGGTGCAGCAGCACGTCCCGGTTGCGCAGCGCGGCGAAGATGTCGGGCGCGGTCGCCGACTCGACCTCGGCGAGATCGCGGTGGGTGCCGGCGACGAACTTCGGGTACTTCAGCTCGGACCGGTCCAGGGAGGCGAGCCGGAACATTCCGGTCAGGTCCAGCGGGCCGGGCAGCGGGTACACCTCGGCCTCGCTGATCTTCAGCTCGCGCACCAGGAGGTCCAGGACCTCGCGGTCGATGGACTCCTCGACCTCCAGGCGCACCGGCGGCCCGAAGCGGCGCCGCATGAGCTCCTTCTCCAGGGCCTTGAGGAGGTTCTCGGTGTCGTCCTCCTCGACCTCCAGGTCCTCGTTGCGGGTGACGCGGAAGGCGTGGTGCTCCAGCACCTCCATGCCCGGGAAGAGCTCCTCCAGGTGCGCGGCGATGACGTCCTCGATGGGGACGAAGCGGCCGGGGCTGGACTCCAGGAAGCGGGAGAGCAGCGGCGGCACCTTGACGCGGGCGAAGTGGCGGTGCCCGCTGACGGGGTTGCGCACCACGACGGCCAGGTTCAGGGAGAGGCCGGAGATGTAGGGGAAGGGGTGGGCCGGGTCGACGGCGAGGGGGGTCAGCACGGGGAAGATCTGGTGCCGGAAGAGGGTGAACAGACGGGCCTGTTCCTTCTCCGTCAGCTCGTTCCAGCGGACCAGGTGGATGCCCTCCTCCGCGAGCGCGGGGGCGACGTCCTCGTGGAAGCAGGCGGCGTGCCGGGCCATCAGCTCGCGGGAGCGGGCCCAGATCATCTCCAGCACCTGGGTGGGCTGGAGCCCGGAGGCGGACCGGGTGGCGACGCCGGTGTGGATGCGGCGCTTCAGGCCGGCCACCCGGACCATGAAGAACTCGTCCAGGTTGCTGGCGAAGATCGCCAGGAAGTTCGCCCGTTCCAGCAGGGGTGTGGTGGGGTCCTCGGCGAGTTCGAGCACCCGCTCGTTGAACGCCAGCCAGCTGCGCTCCCGGTCGAGGAAGCGTCCCTGGGGCAAGGGGGCGCCCTCGGTCGGCGCCTCCTCGTAGGCGTCGAGGTCGGAGTCGATGTCGGGTTCGAGGTCGGAGACCGAACCGGCCACCGTGCGCGAGCGGTGGGCGGCTATGGAACCGACGGACGGCTGCGCGTGCTGGACCTGTGCCTGGGCGTTCTGCTGACTCATGGACCCATTCTTCCGCGTTCCCAGGGGAACGGGCGCGTCGGAGGACGCGGGCGGGAGCGTGGCGGCGAGACGTCGGGCGTCCCCGTTCCCCGCGGCCCCCTCGGGAGGCGGCGAAGGCTCTGGCACGGCGGGTTTCATTCGGTGAGCGTCGCAAGCCCATCTGAACCAATGGTTACGGAGACATGGCGTGCGGGACACCGGGCGGCGGCTCCCGGACGTCCGCATGCCGGGACCGGACGTGCGGGCGGCGGCTCCCGGACGTCCGCATGCCGGGACCGGACGTCCCTCCCCCCGTAGGAGGGACGTCCGGTCCCGGAGATTCAGACGGTCCGACGGCGCAGCAGTCGGAAGGCGGTCAGCACGGCGACGGCCGCGACGGCGAGGAGGATGCCGCTCTCCACGTACTGCAGCGGCCAGAAGTGCGACCGGGGGTGGACGCTGACCTGGGTCTGGGTGGAGGAGACGGGCATGGCCGAGCGGGGCACCTCCCAGCCGGCCTTGTCGCGGGTGACCGTCGGCCAGAGGTCTTCACGATGGCGTTCCAGCAGGTTGAAGAGGACCAGCGAGGCGGTGAGGGCGGCCCCGGCGGCGGGCAGTGCCCGTGCGAACAGCATCCCGGCGAGGGCGCCGAGGGCGAGCCCGGCGAGGGCGTGGGCGACGGCGGTCGGGCCGGTGCCGACGAAGACGTCCGGGTGGTACCAGTCCCCGACCAGGTTCGGGTTGTCCTCCCCGCGCGCCCATGCGCCCAGCAGGACCACGGCGCTCGTGCCCGCGGTGAGCAGCGCGGCGGGGACGGCGAGCTTGGCGGCCAGCCAGCGCGTGGGGGAGACGGACTGCGTCCAGGCCCACTGGGCGGTGCCGTTCTCCAGCTCACGGCCGATGAGCACGCCGCCCGCCCAGGCGGCCACCGGGAAGATCAGGAAGGCCAGGGCGCCGGTGACGAGGGCGATGCCGGTGGAGTACGTCTCGTCCGCGGTGATCGCGTCGACCGCCGCGCAGGACGGCAGCCCGTCGTGGGCCGGGATGGCGCAGGCGCCGCTGCCGCGCTCGGCCTCGTCCGCGAGGGCGGCCAGCCGGACCAGGAAGGCGGCGGCCGCGAACAGGGCGAGGCCCCACAGGACCAGCGCGGTGCGGTGCAGCCGCAGCACGGCCCAGAGCAGTCCACCGGGCCGGAGGGCGGGGCGGCCCGCGGGGACGGCGGTCGCGGTGAGGGCGGTCATGCGGCGGCTCCGATACGGCGCTTCAGCGGCGCGAAGCGGGCCCGCGGCCGTCCGCCGGGGCGGGGGGTGGGGTGGCTCGGGGGGAGGGGTGTGGTGGTGAGGGGGGTTGTGCGGGGGGTGGGACGGTCCGCAAGGGCGGCCACGGCGGTGAGGGTGGTCATGCGGCGGGTGGGGTGGCCCGTGGGGCCGGGCGTGGCGGTCGGGGTGGTCATGTGGCGGCTCTGGTGCGGCGCTTCAGCGGCGCGAACCAGGTCCGCAGGCGTCCGCCGGGGCGTGGGGACGGGCGTGGCGGTCAGGGGGGTCATGTGGCGGCTCCCGTGCGGCGCTTCAGTAGGGCGAAGCAGGCCCACACCGCGGCGGCCGTGACGGTGAGGACGAGGGCGGTCTCCACGAGCTGGAGGGGCCAGAAGTGGTCGGCGGGGTGGTAGTAGGCGTAGAAGCCGGTGATGTCGCGCTCGGAGAGGCAGCCCTGCGTGCCCATGCAGTCCGGGATCGGGACGTGGGCGCCGTCGCTGGTGAGGGCGCCGCCCTCGACGATCAGGCCGACGTGCTCGGGGTAGTCGTCCGTGGCGGTCACCAGGTCCGTCGGCCACAGGTGCGGGCGCAGTGCGTCCAGCCGGTCGGAGAGCGCCAGGACGGCCAGGGGCGCGACCGCGAGGGCGGGCAGGGCGCGCGGCAGGAGCAGGCCGACCAGGGCGCCGACGGCCAGGCCCAGCAGTGCGTAGGCGGTGGCGGTGGTGCCGTTGGCCAGGTAGACGCTGTGCCAGGTGCGCCAGCCCATCATCCGGTGCAGGCTCTCGCCCGAGGACCCCCACACCAGCCGGTGCAGCAGGGTGAGCGTCAGCATGCCGGCGGTGAGCAGGGCGGCCGGAACCGCGAGCTTGGCGGCCAGCCAGCGCGCGGGGGAGACGGACTGGACCCAGGCCCACTGGGCGGTGCCGTTCTCCAGTTCGCGGCCGATGAGCGCGCCGCCCGCCCAGGCGGCGATGAGCAGCGGCGCGAGCCCGAGCAGGGTGCCGCCGGCGGCGAGGATGTCGTCGTACCGGGCGAAGGCGGGGCCGGTGAGGTCGCAGCCCAGGCTCGGCTCCCCGGAGCCGCAGCCCGCGTCCCGGTACTCGGCCCAGGCGGCGTCGGCACCCGGGCCGTACGCCCACAGCAGTGCGCCCGCGGCCACCGCCACCAGCATCAGCCAGAACAGCAGCGCCGACCGGTGCACCCGGAGCAGTCCCCGGACCAGCCCGCGGGAACCGCGGGAGCGGGGGGCGGTGGCGGTCGCCCGCACGGTCACGGCGGTCATGCGGCCGCCTCCTGGGTGTCGCGGAAGGCGAGGGCCGGGGCGTCGGGGGAGCGCAGGTGGGCCAGGACCAGCTCCTCCAGGGTCGGCTCGGTGGGCTGCCAGGCGGGGGCGACCGGGCCCTCGGGGCGGATCAGCGCGGTGAGCTGGCGTCCGGTGGTGCGGGACTCGACGACGGTGTGCGGGGCGAGGGAGTCCCCGGCGCGGCCGGTGACGAGGGTGTGCGCGGCGAGCACGTCCTCCAGGGGCCCGGCGAGCCGGATCCGGCCGGCGCCGAGCAGCAGGAGGTGATCGCAGGAGCCCTCCAGCTCCGCCACCACGTGCGAGGACATGACAACCGTGGTGCCGTGTTCGGCGGCGTCCGCCATCAGGGTGCCGGTCAGCTGGTGCCGGGCGAGCGGGTCGAGGTCGGCCATCGGCTCGTCCAGCAGCAGCAGTTCGGGGCGCTTGCCGAGGGCCAGGGCGAGGGCGACCCGGGTGCGCTGGCCGCCGGAGAGGGTGCGGATCCTGGCGTCCGGGTCCAGGTCGCCGTCGGCGACGATCCGCTCGGCGGCGGCGCCGTCCCAGCGCCGGGGGTTCAGTTCGCGGCCGAGCCGCAGGGTGGCGGCGACGGTGAGCTGGGGGTGCAGGGGCTTGTCCTGGGCCACGTAGGCGAGGCGCTCGCGGGCCGCGGCCGGGGTGGTGCCGAGGACGGTGACGGTGCCCCCGCTGGGCCGCAGCAGCCCGGCGGCGAGGGCGAGCAGGGTGGACTTGCCGGCGCCGTTCGGGCCGACGAGGGCGCACACGGCTCCGGCGGGAAGCCGGAAGTCGAGCCGCTCCAGACCGGTGGTCCGCCCTCGCGGGCGCAGTCGCCGACGGAATCTCTTGCTCAGTCCCGCCGCCTCTATGGCGATCTCGCTCATGCTTCGTCCCCCTTGAAGTGTTTTTCCAGTACGGCGGTGAAAAGGGCCGCCACGTCGTCGTGCTCCAGGCCCGCCGCGCGGGCCCGCGCCGCCCAGTCCGTCAGTTCGCCGCGCAGCGGGGAGTCGGCGGGCGCGGCACCCAGCGACCTCGTCACGAAGGTGCCGAGGCCGCGGCGGGCCTCGACCAGGCCCTCGCGCTCCAGCTCGCGGTAGGCCTTCAGCACCGTGTTCGGGTTGATGGCCGTCGCCTCCACCACCTCCCGCGCCGTGGGGAGCTTGTCCCCTGGCGCCAGCAGCCCCAGGCGCAGGGCCTGCTTGGTCTGCTGGACGATCTGCAGGTAGGTGGCGACGCCACTGCGCCGGTCGATGCGGTACTCGACCACTCCGTCCACCACCCTTTCACTAATTGAGTAGTGAAAGGGTGGTGTAGGGGGGCCCGAAAGTCAAGCGTGGTTCCGGGCCCCCCGCGCCCCCCTCCCGCGCTACGTCTCCGTCCGGTACATCAAATCCGTCTCGTACGTCACGAACCCCATCCCCTCATACACGGACACCGCCGCCTTGTTGTCCGCGTCGACATACAGCATCGCGTCCCGCACCCCCCGCCCCGCGAGGTGCCGCAGACCCACCGCCGTCAGGGCCTTCCCCAGCCCGCCCCCCTGCGCCCCCGGCCGCACGCCGAGGACGTACACCTCGCCGAGCCCCTCCTCGGCATGCACCTTGGTCCAGTGGTAGCCGACCAGCTCCCCCGCCCGCTCCGCCAGGAAGAACCCCGCGGGGTCGAACCACGGCTCGCCCATCCGGTCGTCGAGATCACGCTGGGTGAGAGAACCCTGCTCGGGATGGTGGGCGAACGCGGCGGCGTTCACCGCGAGCCACGCCGCGTCGTCCTGTCCGGGCACAAAGGTCCGTACCGTCACATCCGCGGGCAATACCGGCTCGGCCAGATCCAGGTCCGCCAAGGACCGCCGCATCTGCCGCAGTTCACGGAACAGCGTCAGACCCAGCACCTGCGCCAGATGCCGGGCCGCCGAGTGCCCGCCGTGCGCCCACACCCGCAGCCGCTTGCCGGAGGCGGCGAGGAGGGCCGAGCCGAGCGCCCGCCCGTGGCCGTGCCCGCGGTGCGCGGGGTGGACGACCAGTTCGGCGGCCGGCGCCTCCACCGGATCGGTGTCCTCCAGCTGGGCGTACCCGACGAGTTCGGAGTCGACCGTGAGCAGCAGATGCGAGACGCCCTCGCGCTCGCCGCCGCGCAGTTGCAGCCGTCCCTGCTCGGACACCGCCTGCTGGCCGTCCCGCAGGGCGGCCTCGGCGAGCAGGGCGAGCACCGCCTCGGTGCGGTCGGGGGAGAGTGCGGAGTGGGTCTCGATGGAGCGGCCCCCACCGGGCCGTACGGTGTCGTCGCTGGTCATGCGTACGAGGGTAAGCCGAGGCCAGGCCGGACCGGCGGCAAAAGGGAAACCAGGATGTAACCCGGAACCTCCTTCCGCGCTACGCGCGTTGACTCTAGGCTGCGCCCCGGGCGATCACCGCCCTCTCATGACTCTCTTCCGCTCGTACGACTCACAGAGGGGGGCGTATGCCAGCCATGTCCACTCAGCCGGAGCACCGCCGCAGACACCGGACGCATCTGATCCTCACCGCGGCGGCGGGCCTCGCCACGGCGGGCGCCCTGGCCGCCGCGCTGCCGGCGACGGCCACCGCGGAGGAGGGCGACCGCAAGGGCGGCCACTCGAGCCGCTACCAGGACGTCCAGCTGCTGTCCTTCAACGACCTGCACGGCAACCTGGAGCCGCCGTCCGGCTCCTCCGGCCGGGTCACCCACCTGAAGGAGGACGGCACCACCGAGGCCATCAACGCGGGCGGTGTCGAGTACCTCGCCACCCACCTGCGTCAGGCCCGCCAGGGCAACGCGTACTCTGTCACCGCGGCCGGCGGCGACATGGTCGGCGCCTCCCCGCTGATCTCGGGCCTGTTCCACGACGAGCCCACCATCGAGGCGCTGAACAAGCTCGACCTGGACGTCACCAGCGTCGGCAACCACGAGTTCGACGAGGGTCCCGCGGAGCTCAAGCGCCTGCAGTACGGCGGCTGCCACGAGACCGCCGGCTGCTATGTCGAGGACCGGGAGTTCGAGGGCGCCGACTTCCCCTACCTCGCGGCGAACGTCCTGAACGAGAAGTCCGGCAAGCCGCTGCTCAAGCCGTACTGGGTCTGGAAGAAGAAGGACGTCAAGATCGGCTTCATCGGCGTGACCCTGGAGGACACCCCGGGTGTCGTCTCCGCGGAGGGCGTCAAGGGCCTGAAGTTCAAGGACGAGGTCGAGACGATCAACAAGTACGCCCGCGAGCTGCAGCGCCAGGGCGTCAAGTCGATCGTCGCGCTGATCCACGAGGGCGGGGCCCCGGCCTCGGCGGCGTACAACTACGACTGCGACTCGCCGGGCGCCGGGGACGGCATATCGGGCCCGATCGTCGACATCGCCAAGAACGTCACCCCGCAGGTCGACGCGCTGGTCACCGGCCACACCCACGCGGCCTACGCCTGCACGATCAACGACCCGTCGGGCAAGCCGCGCACGGTCACCTCGGCCGCCTCCTTCGGCCGCCTCTACACGGACACGACGCTGACGTACGACCGTTGGACGGGTGACATCGCCCGTACGGCCGTGCAGGCGACGAACCACGTGGTCACCCGGGACGTCGCCAAGGCGCCCGACATGACCGACCTGATCACCGAGTGGAACCGTCTCGCGGCGCCGGTCGGCAACCGCGCGATCGGCTACATCTCCGCCGACGTCCCGAGCACCGGCACCGAGTCCCCGATGGGCGACCTCATCGCCGACGCGCAGCTCGCCCACGGCAAGCAGCTGGACCCCGGGACCGACCTGGCGCTGATGAACCCGGGCGGGGTGCGGGCCGGGCTGACCTACGCGGCCAAGGGCACCGAGGGCGACGGCGTGGTCACCTACGCCGAGGGCTTCACCGTCCAGCCGTTCTCCAACACGGTGAACCTCCAGGACCTCACCGGCACGCAGCTGATCCAGGTGCTCAAGGAGCAGGTCAGCGGCGCGAACGCGAGCGCGCCGAAGATCCTGCAGCCGTCGGCGGGTCTGACGTACACGCTGGACCTGACGAAGACCGGTGCCGACCGGGTGGTGACGGACTCCATCAAGCTCGACGGCGCCGCGATCGACCCGGCCGCCACCTACCGCGTCGCGACCAACAGCTTCCTCGCGGGCGGCGGCGACGGCTTCACCACCCTGGGCCAGGGCACCAACGACCTCGTCGGTGCCGACGACCTGACGGCCCTGGAGCAGTACCTGACGGCCAACTCCTCGGCGGGCAACCCCCTCGCGCCGCCGACGGCGAACCGGATCACGATCGTGAGCTGAGTCGCGAAGAAGCGGCCGTCAACCAGAGCTGAGGCCGAACCGCCACGAGGCGGGGTCCGGGGATCTTCCTCTCCGGGCCCCGCCTCGGCCGTGTTTCAGGAAGCCGTGGGCGTCCAGTCGCCCAGCCAGTCCGTGACCTCCTGGTCCGCTGCCTGGAGGTCGGTGAGGTGGGGGCGGTCGCTGGTTGCGGGGCCCGCGCCCGGGCCCGTGTTCCGGTACTCCGCGAAGCGGTCGTTCTTCCAGGGGAAGCCGCCCATGTCGGACCAGGGGGTGGACTTCACGGCGGCGCTCAGGGTGGTGTCGCGGACCGTTGTCTGGGGGCGGAGGGCGGCGTCGCCGCCGGCGTGCCAGTTGCGGCCGAGGTAGAAGCTCCCCGCGGTCACGTCTCCGGTGACCGCCGAGCGGTTGATCAGGATGCCCTTGCGGTCGGCGGCGGTGCTGGGCGCGGTGATGTAACCCGCTGACGTGCCGTTCCAGCGCTTCTTCAGCGTGATGACCGACTGGTCGATCACGGCCGTCGCCCGGCCGAAGATGAAGTCGACGTTGCCGGTGATGTAGGAGTTGCGGACGTAGACCCGGCCCAGCTTGTCCTTGGCCGCCGTGTCCAGCAGCAGGGTGTCCTGGTCGCCGTCGACGATGAGCGAGTCGAGGTAGACCCTGTCGGCGGCCGTGCGCAGGGCGACTGCCTGGTGCCCGCTCAGGGACTGGTTCGCCGCCTCGTCGAAGTCGTTCGTGATCGTGAGGTTGCGGGCCTGGAAGTCGTCCGCCTCCACGGCGACCGTGGCGCTGCCCGAGGTGCCGTAAGTGCCCGAGCCGTCCGGCTTCGGGGTGCCCGAGGCGTTGTCGTGGACGATCACCGTGTCCTTGCGGCTGCCGCCCGTGCCCTGGATCGTGACGTGCGGCTTGTTCGCCGGGACCTTGACCGTCTCGCGGTACGTGCCCGGCCTGACGGCGATGACCACCCGGGAGGGGTTGTTCGCGGGTACGGCGTTCACGGCGGCCTGGACCGTGGCGTACTGGCCGCTGCCGTCCTTGGCGACCGTGAGCGTGGTCGCGGCGGCCGCCAGGGTGGTCGTGGTCCCGACGGAACTGCGCGGGCCCGTCCCCGACTTCAGCAGCGCCGGCACGTCCGCCGTCCGGTCCGGCGTGTACGCGTAGTGCGCCCTCGGGTCGAAGGCGGTGCCGCCGGACTCGTTGCGGCCGCTCGTGCCGGCGAAGGTGTTGCCCTTCTGGACGATGGCCGCCGTGCTGTCCTTGATGACGGGGTTCTTGACGCCCTGGAAGTAGGAGTTCTCCAGGACCATCCTGGTCCGGCCGCGCGCGTAGTTGCCGTAGGAGGAGTTGATGGCGGTGCCCGCCGCGTCCTCCAGGTAGTTGTTGTACAGGTGCGCGTGGGCCGCGTTGTCCGTCGACGGGTTGCGCTGCTCCGTCTCGCGGAACCAGTTGTGGTGGATCGTGATGTCGGTGACGAGGTTCTCGGTCCAGCCGATGCCGAACGTCTTGTTGTTGTTGCTCAGCCTGTTCCAGGAGACCGTGATGTTCGTGCTGTCCTTGCGGACGTCGATCAGGCCGTCCGCCATGTGACGCAGGTCGTTGTGGTCGATCCAGACGTGGTGCGCGCCGTCCATCTGGACGGCGTCGAAGTCGTGGTCCTTGTCGTTCCGGACGCCCTGGTACGAGTCCCGGATGGTCAGGTTCCGGATGATCACGTTGTGCACGCCGGTGCCGAGGAAGAAGCCGCCGCCGACGATCTGCCCGGAGGTCCCGGAGCCGACGATCGTCTTGTCGCTGGCGACCTTGATCTCCTTCCCGACCGGGTTCATGGTGATCGTCCCCACTACGACGATGACGTACGGCTCGGCCGCGGTCGCGTACTTCTCCAGCTCCGCGAGCGTCCTCACGGTGACCGTCCTGCCGTCCCGGCCGCCGTAGGTGCCGTTCTGGCCGAGCGAGTCGACGGAGGCGAAGCCGTCCGCGGTGGCGGTCGCCCAGGCGGGGGCGGTAGCCGCGGAGGCCGTGGACTGGGCGTCGTCACCCAGGAAGGGGGTGTAGGCGACGACTCCGGCCGCGGTCAGGGCCAGCAGGAGCCCGACCGCCGGCACGGTGTTCCTTCTGCGGTGCCGCGGCTTGCGGCGGGGGTGGTCCTCGGGGGAGGCGTGGGGGGCGTCCATGCGTCGGCTCCGTTTCGATCCGGCAGGTACGGGGCGGGTCGACGTGGAGTCGCCACGGCGGGCGGGAAGGTTGCCGCGGACCTACGGCAGGTCCGGCGGGGGCGTCGGCGCCCCCGGCAGCCGCACCGTCGCGATCGTGCCGCCGCCCTCCGCGCGGGCCAGCGACACCTCGCCGCCCGCCTGCTGGACCGTACGGGCCACGATGGACAGGCCGAGGCCGGAGCCGGGGAGGGCGCGGGCGCTGGGGGAGCGCCAGAAGCGGTCGAAGACGTGCGGGAGTTCCTCGGCCGGGATGCCCGGGCCGTGGTCGCGGACGCTGAGGACGCCGTCGGCGAGCTGCACCTCGATGGTGCCGCCCTCGGGGCTGAACTTCACCGCGTTGTCCAGGATGTTCACCACCGCGCGCTCCAGCGCGGTGGGCTCCGCGCGGACGTACCAGGGCTGGAGGTCGGCCCTGATCGTCAGCTCCGGTCCGCGGAGCCGTGCCCGGCGCAGGGCGGACTCGACGGTGTCCTCCATCGGCACCACCTGGACGCGTTCGCCGCGCTGGCCCTCCGAGCGGGACAGTTCCTGGAGGTCGCCGATCAGGGCGGCCAGTTCCGTCATCTGCGCCTTCACCGAGGCGAGCAGGGCCTTGCGGTCCTCCGGGGGGATGGGGCGGCCGGTCTCCTCGCTGCGGGTGAGGAGTTCGATGTTGGTGCGCAGGGAGGTGAGGGGGGTGCGCAGTTCGTGGCCCGCGTCGGCGATCAGCTGCTGCTGGAGCTCGCGGGAGCTGGCCAGGGAGGAGGTCATGGAGTTGAAGGAGCGGGAGAGGCGGGCGATCTCGTCCTCGCTGTCCTCGTCCACCGGGATGCGCACGTTCAAGTCCTCGGTGCGGGCCACGTGTTCGACGGCCTCGGTGAGCTTGTCCACGGGGCGCAGTCCCGCGCGGGCGACGGCGAGGCCGGCGGCTCCGGCACCGAGGACTCCGATGCCGGAGACGAGGAGGAGGATGAGGGCGAGGTCGTTGAGGGTCGACTCGGTGCCCTTGAGGGGGGTCGCCACGAGCAGGGCGACGCCTTGTGAGTCGGCCGAGTCGACGCCCAGGTACAAGGTCAGGACGCGCACGGAGTTGCCGTCCTCGTCGCTGCCGTTGCGAACGGTCGCTTCGTCGCGGGTGGCAGCCCTGATCACGTCCCTGTCGGAGCTGGTGACCTTGACGATGCCCAGGGAGTTGGGGTCGACACAGGGCTCGCCCTCCTCCTTGATCAGCTGGACGTAGTCCTTGGGAATCCACCGCCCCCCGGTGCCCGGCTGCGCAGTCGGGGAGCAGTTCTGAAGGAGCGACGCCACCGTGCCGGGCCGCTTCACCATGTCCCTGAGGTCGCTGTCCACCTGCTCGTACAGCTTCCCCTGCACGATGAACCAGCAGGTCACCGAAACCGCCGCCACCCCGAACGCCACCGCCGCCGCCACCAGCAGCGCCAGCCGGGACCGGATCGGCAGCGCCCGAAAGCGCCGTAGCACCCTTCTCACTCCGCGCCGCCCTGCCGCAGCACGTACCCCACACCCCGCACCGTGTGCACGAGCCGCGGCTCGCCGCCCGCCTCGGTCTTGCGCCGCAGGTACATCACGTACACGTCCAGCGAATTCGACGACGGCTCGAAGTCGAAGCCCCACACCGCCTTCAGGATCTGCTCCCGCGTCAGCACCTGGCGCGGGTGCGCCATGAACATCTCCAGCAGGGTGAACTCCGTGCGGGTCAGCTCCACCGGCCGCCCGCCCCGTGTCACCTCCCGCGTCGCCAGGTTCATGCGCAGGTCGGCGAAGGTGAGGGCCTCGTCCTCCTGGACCGCCCCCGCCCCGGCCGCCGCCGCGTACGATCTGCGCCGCAACAGGGCGCGGACCCGGGCGAACAGCTCGTCCAGTTCGAACGGCTTGACCAGGTAGTCGTCGGCGCCCGCGTCGAGCCCGGTGACCCGGTCGCCGACCGTGTCGCGGGCCGTCAGCATGAGGATCGGCGTCGTGTCGCCCGCCCCCCGGATGCGGCGCGCGGCGGTCAGCCCGTCCATGCGGGGCATCTGGATGTCGAGGACGACGAGGTCGGGACGGTACGCCGCCGCCTTCTCCAGGGCGTCCGCGCCGTCGACGGCCACCTCCGTGGCGTACCCCTCGAAGGCGAGACTGCGCTGGAGGGCTTCCCGCACCGCGGGCTCGTCGTCGACGATCAGGATGCGCTGGGGGTCACGGTCGCCATCGGCGGGGCTCATGGGCTCGGGTTCCTCGGGTGCGGAAGGACGGGTCGACGCCTTCAGCGTCGCATGTTCCCAGCGGGTGCGTTGAGGGACAGGTCAGGCCCGTGCGGGCGTACGGCGGTGGGCGCGGCGGGTGGCCGTACGGCCCGTGGCCAGCTCGGCGGCCCGGGGCGGCGCGGGGGCGTGCAGCTCGTACGCCACCTCCAGGGCCAGCGTGAAGCGCGCCGGGTCGGTGTCGGCGGCGGCCCTGTGCGAGACCTGCTTGATCATGACGTACCCCTCAGTTCTGGGAACCCGACCGCAGCTTCGCGAGGTCGGACTTGACGGTGTTGACCGGGATGGCGAAGCCGAGGCCGACGCTGCCGGCGTCGGAGGAGGCCGAAGCCGACGAGTACATCGCGGAGTTGATGCCGATGATGTCGCCGTTCATGTCGATCAGCGCGCCGCCGGAGTTGCCCGGGTTCAGCGAGGCGTCGGTCTGCAGCGCCTTGTACGTCGTCGTGGACGAGCCGGTGTCGCCGTTGAACTCCTGGCCGCCGAACTCGAACGGCCAGCCCCCGCCGCCCTGCTGCTGCTGGCCCTCGCCGGTGGAGACGGTGACATCGCGGTCGAGCGCGGAGACGATGCCGCTGGTCACGGTGCCGGTCAGGCCCTCGGGCGAGCCGATCGCCACGACCGTGTCACCCACCTGGACGCCGTCGGAGTCGCCGAGGCTCGCCGCCTGCAGTCCCGAGGCGTCCGCGAGCTTGATCAGCGCGAGGTCCTTGCCGCTGTCGGTGCCGACGACCTCGGCGCTGTACTCCTTGCCGTCGCTGGTCGTCACCTTGATCGAGGAGGCGCCGGAGATGACGTGGTTGTTGGTGATGATCTCGCCGTCGCTGGTGATGATCACGCCGGAGCCGGTGGACTCACCGGAGTTCGACGCCGCGCTGATCTCGACGATGCTGGGGCTGACCGCCTCGGCGATGGCCGCGATGTCGCCCTTCTTGGCGGCGGGCACCACGCTGGTGGTCGTGGTGCCGGCGGCGACGGTGTCACTGCCGGTCAGCTCCTGGACGGCGTAGGCGCTCCCGCCGCCCACGGCCGCGGCCACCAGGGCGACGGCGGCGAGGAGGGCGAGGGGGCCGCGGGCCCGCTTCCCGCGCGGGGCGTCCTCGGCCCGGGGCGTCGGCTGGTGTGCCGGCGGAGGCGGCCATTCCGGGTGCACGGAGGCCGAAGCGTGCTGCTCGTACTCGCCGTCGCGGCGGAAGCTCTCGGTCATGTCCATGAGCTTGTCGCCCGACGATGAGAGCTCCCTGAGCGCTTCCTGAGAAGCCCGACAGAACCTCGTATGCCCGTTGTAAAGGCGGTTACGGGCAGCCGCAGGACTGCCGGACCACGAGCCGCGACGGGAACACCTTCAGCCGCTCCCGCCGGGACCCGGCGACTCGCAGACCGTCGTCCAGCACCAGGTCGACCGCGGCCCGGGCCATGGCGGACCGGTCGCTCGCGATCGTGGTCAGCGGCGGATCCGCCAGGTCCGCCTCCTTGATGTCGTCGAAGCCGGCGACGGCCAGTTCGCCCGGCACCTCGATGCGCAGCTCCCGGGCGGCCCGCAGCACGCCGATCGCCTGGTCGTCGGTGGAGCAGAAGATCGCCGGCGGACGCCGGGGCCCGGCGAGGATCTCCAGCGCTATCCGGTAGGCGTCGTACCGGTTGTACGGCGCCTCGAAGAGCCGTCCCTCGGTGGGGAGGCCGGCCTCCTCCATCGCGCGCTTCCAGCCCTCGACGTGGTCGGAGACCGGGTCGCCGACCGAGGGGGTCTCGGCGGTGCCGCCCATACAGGCGACGTAGTCGTAGCCGTGCTCCAGCAGATGCCGGACGGCGAGCTGGGCGCCGCCGAGGTCGTCGGTGACGACGGCGACGTCGTCGATCGCCTCGGGGCGTTCGTGGAGCAGTACCACCCGGGCGTCCCAGGCGTCGATCTCCGCGGCGGCCAGGTCGTTCAGCGCGTGGCTGACCAGGATCAGACCGGAGACCCGCATCCCCAGGAAGGCCCGCAGATAGTGGACCTCGCGCTCGCCGACGTAGTCGGTGTTGCCGACGAGAACCATCTTCCCGCGCTCGGAGGCGGCCTGCTCGACCGCGTGCGCCATCTCCCCGAAGAAGGGCTGGCGCGCGTCCGGGATGATCAGGCCTATGAGGTCCGTGCGCCGCGAGGCCATGGCCTGGGCGACCCGGTCGGGCCGGTACCCCAGCTCCTTGATCGCGGCGAGGACACGCTCGCGGGTGGCCGGGGCAACCGGCCGGGGTCCGTTGTTGATGACATAGCTGACGACGGCAGTGGAGGTTCCTGCCAGCCGCGCCACATCATCCCTGGTTACCTTGGCCACGCGCGGAGTCTACGCGGATGGACCCGCTCTGGGCAGGGCGTGAAGCAGCTCGGCTGCACCCCGCCCGAGCGCGGTCCGGGAGTCCTAGGCGTCCGCACTGACCTCGACACCGTCCAGGACGGCCGTCTCGTCCGCATCCTCCGCCTTTTGCGGTGCCGCCTTGGCCCGCGGCTCCTCGGCGCCGCGCTCGCCCTTCTCGGGCGTAACGAATCGATAACCCACGTTCCGGACCGTGCCGATCAGCGACTCGTGCTCGGGGCCGAGCTTGGCGCGCAGGCGCCGGACGTGCACGTCGACCGTGCGGGTGCCGCCGAAGTAGTCGTAGCCCCAGACCTCCTGGAGCAGCTGCGCGCGGGTGAAGACGCGGCCCGGGTGCTGGGCGAGGTACTTGAGGAGCTCGAACTCCTTGAAGGTGAGGTCGAGGACCCGGCCCTTGAGCTTCGCGGAGTAGGTCGCCTCGTCGACGGAGAGGTCGCCGTTGCGGATCTCCATGGGGGAGTCGTCGTTGACGATCTGCTGGCGGCCCATGGCCAGCCGCAGCCGTGCCTCGACCTCCGCCGGTCCTGCGGTGTCCAGGAGCACGTCGTCGATGCCCCAGTCGGCGGTGACGGCGGCGAGACCGCCCTCGGTGACGACGAGGATGAGCGGGCAGCCGGGTCCGGTGGAGCGCAGCAGCTGGCACAGGCTGCGCACCTGCGGCAGATCACGGCGGCCGTCGATCAGGATGACGTCGGCGCCCGGGGTGTCGACGAGGGCGGGGCCCTCGGCCGGGGCCACTCGCACGTTGTGCAGGAGCAGGCCGAGAGCCGGGAGCACCTCCGTCGACGGCTGGAGGGCATTGGTCAGGAGCAGCAGAGAACTCATACGTCTGGTTCCTCCTCGGTCCCTGCGAGGACGTTTGCGGCACAGCGGTACAGCTCTGCCTCCCGAAGGCTCCGTACACCTGCGGTTTCCCGCGTCGTATACAACGCTTCCGAAAGCACAAAAGGACCCGGGGGCTTCGCTGCCCGAGTCCTCTGCCCAGCACAATAGCCCACATGAGGACTGGTCCGGCAGGTCATGTGGCGCGTTCGACGCCTGTTCCGAACTCTGAGACGACCAGACGCACCCCTATGCGGACGTTTCTGCGCACCGACGACGGCGTGGCCATCGATTCCGTATACGAACCGGGCCGGCCCGTATACAACGCCGGAACGACACCTTCCGATGGCCCGGTGTTCGTGGTCGCGCACGGCTTCACGGGTGATGTGGAGCGCCCGCACGTGCGCCGGGTGGCGACCGCGTTCGCGCAGTACGGGGCCGTGGTCACGTTCTCCTTCCGGGGCCACGGCCGCTCGGGCGGGCGGTCGACGGTGGGGGACCGGGAGGTGCTCGATCTGGCGGCCGCGGTGGCGTGGGCGCGGGGTCTCGGGCACACGCGCGTGGTGACGGTGGGCTTCTCCATGGGCGGGTCCGTGGTGCTGCGGCACGGGGCGCTGTACGGACCCGGGGGCCCGATGCGCGAGGGGCGCACGGAAGCGCGTACGGACGCGGTGGTTTCGGTCAGTGCCCCCGCCCGCTGGTACTACCGGGGCACGGCCCCTATGCGGCGCCTGCACTGGCTGGTAACCCGCCCCGAGGGCCGCCTGGTGGGCCGCTACGGACTGCGGACCCGCATCCACCACCGGGACTGGAGCCCGGTGCCGCTGTCCCCGGTGGAGTCGGTGCCGGGGATCGCCCCGGCCCCGCTGCTGATCGTGCACGGCGACCGCGACGGCTACTTCCCGCTCGACCACCCGCGCATGCTGGCCGAGGCCGCCGGTGACCACGGCGAACTCTGGCTGGAGCCGGGCATGGGCCACGCCGAGCACGCGGCCACCGACGACCTGCTGGCCCGCATCGGTCACTGGGCCGTCGGCCGGGCGGGCTAGCCTGGCCCTGTCGGCAGGAGCGGAAACCTGCCGGCGGCCGAAGGGACAGAGGAACGGGATGGCAAAGGTCACGGTGCGCTACTGGGCCGCCGCGAAGGCCGCGGCCGGGGTCGCGGCGGAGCCGTACGAGGCGGCCACGCTCGCGGACGCGCTCGCCGCGGTGCGGGCGCGGCACCCCGGGGAACTCTCGCGCGTCCTGCTGCGATGCTCCTTCCTCATCGACGGGGACCCCGTGGGTACCCGCGAGCATGAGACGGTACGGCTGGCCGACGGCGGCACGGTCGAGGTGCTCCCGCCGTTCGCAGGAGGATGAGCGATGACCGACCAGCCGTACCACGGCGAACAGCCCTACCGAGGTGAGCAGCCCTACCAGGGCGACCCGCGGTACCAGGGCGAGCAGGCGTATCAGGGCGACCAGGCGTACCAGGGCGACCAGGCGTATCAGGGCGGGTACGACGCCTACGACCCGTACGGGCAGCAGCAGGCGCAGCAGGGGTGGCAGGGGTACGAGGACCCGCAGGCCGCCCAGCAGTACACCCAGCAGTGGCAGGGGCAGACCTGGGAGACGCAGGTCCAGGCACCGGTGTCGGCGGCGGAGACGGCGTACCTGCCCCAGCAGGGGTACCAGCCCTACGCGGCCCCGCTGCCCCCGGAGGCCCCCGCCCCGGAACCGGCCCGGACGCCGGCCCCGGACCCCGCGGCCGGCGAGTCCGGCTACGGCCCGGCCACCGTCGGCGGCAACGCCCGCGTCACCGACGCCCAGCGGGCGCGCCTGGAGGGCCGCTCGCCGGTCATCGAGCCCGGCATGCAGCCCGCGGCGCTGACGGCCCTGCTGGGACTGCTCCTGTCGGGCACCGCCGCGATCGGCACGTACGCCCTCCTCGTCCCGCTGGTCGTCCTCCAGGCCGTCACCGCGGCCGGCTGGTTCCGGCTGAACGGCATGTGGCCGGCCCGCCAGGGCATCGCGCTGGCCTTCGCGGGCGCCCTGACGGCGGACGTGGCGCTGCTGGTCGCGGACCGCGCCCCCTCGGCGATCCTCGGCACCCTCGGCGTCTGGGTCCTGCTGGCCCTGGTCCTCCAGCTCCGCTCCCACGCCGACCCGGACGAGCGGATGTACGGCCTGATGGCGACGGTCGCCTCGGCGGCCCTGGCCATCGTGGCGGCCGGGTACCTGGCCGCGGCGGCGGACGCGGTGACGGTGGGCGCGGCGGCGGTGGCGGTCGCCCTGGTGGCCCGGGCCCTTCCGCTGCCCACCCCGGCCTCGGTGATCGTCTCCCTGCTCGCCGCGGCGGGTGCGGGCATCGCGGTCGGCGGGCTGACGGACGTGGGCGCCGGAGGCGCGCTGCTCGGCGCGGCGGCGGGCGGCTGCGCGCTGATCGGCCACCGGGTGGCGAGCTACGACTACCCGTCGAGGTTCGTCCACTTCACCGCGGGCGTGGCACTGCCGCTGGCGGCCGCGGCGCCGGCGGTCTACGTGCTGGGACGGGCGCTGGGATAGCGCGGTCGCCTGTCACAGGTGATCGACAATCCGGCGGGCCCCGGACCTCGCGGGGTTACTCTCCCCCCAGGGCGGCCACCCGGTCGTCGTGACCGCCTGGGTAGGGGAAACCGACAATGCGCGCACTGCGGATACTGCTGATCGTCGTCGTCGTGCTCGGCGGCCTCTTCGTGCTCGCCGACCGGCTGGCCGTCGGGTTCGCCGAGGACGAGGTCGCCGAGAAACTGAAGAACACGGAGAACCTCGCCACCACCCCCGACGTGTCCATCAACGGCTTCCCCTTCCTCACCCAGGCGGCCGGCCGTGAACTGGACGACGTCGAGATCGGCATAGCGGACTACGAGGCCACCGCGGGCACCGGCGAGACGATCCGCATCGACGATCTCCAGGCGAACATGAAGGGCGTGCGGTTCTCCGGCGACTACAGCTCCGCCACCGCGGCCACCGCCACCGGCACCGCGAGCATCTCCTACGACGAACTGCTCAAGGCCGCCGAGTCGGAACCGCGGCAGATCTTCCCCGGGGCGACCGCCGAGGTCGTCGGCCTCTCCGACGGCGGCAACGGCAAGATCAAGGTCAACGTCAAGGTCGAGGCCGCGGGCCTGGCGCGGACCTACCCCGTGCTCAGCACGGTCACCGTCGACGGCGACATCGTGAAGGTGCACGCCGACAACCTGCCGAACCTGGTCGTCGAGGTGGCGGAGGGCGAGGTCCGCTCGATCACCGACTTCGAGCAGCGGATCGACGGCCTGCCGGGCGGCATCCAGCTGGACAAGGTCGAGGCGGCGGAGAACGGCGTGGAGATCGCGGTGCGGGGTTCGAACGTCCGGCTCGCGGGGTAATACGCCCGTTGGTGAACGCCCGGTGTCCGAGGGGCGAGACGGCGCCGTCCGCAGCGTAGATGTGACGACGGATACAGGGGGCCCAAAGCCGTACGGGGCGGGGCCCGGCCCCTCATTCATCCCACATCCCGGACGATCGTGTCTCAGCATGCGACACACCGGTGACACGCATGGCCGTCTCTCCCTACGATCGCAGCTATGAAGCGACAGGCGGATCTCACGAAGCGGCGGGCAGTAGACCTGTGCCGCGTCGCCGCCATGCTCTGTCGCCCCTTCTGAGCGAAGAGCGCCGACTCCTCGCATCCCCCGCCGCCCTGCCCAGGGCACTCGTGCGCCGCCGCACCCGGAACGCGCACCCCTCTCACTTGCACGCCCCGCCGCAACTGCCCCGGAGGAGAACAAGCATGAGCCGCAGCGACGTCCTGGTCGACGCCGACTGGCTCCAGGAGCACCTGGACGACAGCAACATCGCGATCGTGGAGGTGGACGAGGACACGTCCGCCTACGAGAAGAACCACATCAAGAACGCGATCCGCATCGACTGGACCAAGGACCTGCAGGACCCGGTCCGCCGCGACTTCATCGACCAGGAGGGCTTCGAGAAGCTCCTGTCGGCGAAGGGCATCGCCAACGACACGCTGGTGATCCTCTACGGCGGCAACAACAACTGGTTCGCGTCCTACGCCTACTGGTACTTCAAGCTCTACGGCCACGAGAACGTCAAGCTCCTCGACGGCGGCCGCAAGAAGTGGGAGCTGGACGCCCGCGAGCTGGTCGACGGCACCGAGGTGCCCGAGCGTCCGGCGACCCAGTACAAGGCCAAGGCCCAGGACACATCCATCCGCGCCTTCCGGGACGACGTGGTCGCCGCGATCGGTTCGCAGAACCTGGTCGACGTGCGCTCGCCCGACGAGTTCTCCGGCAAGCTGCTCGCCCCGGCCCACCTGCCGCAGGAGCAGTCGCAGCGCCCGGGTCACGTCCCGTCCGCCCGCAACATCCCGTGGTCGAAGAACGCCAACGACGACGGCACCTTCAAGTCGGACGACGAGCTCAAGGAGCTCTACGCCGAGGAGCAGGTGGACCTGGCCAAGGACACCATCGCCTACTGCCGGATCGGTGAGCGCTCGGCGCTGACCTGGTTCGTGCTGCACGAGCTGCTCGGCGTGGAGAACGTCAAGAACTACGACGGCTCCTGGACCGAGTACGGCTCCCTCGTCGGCGTGCCGATCGAGCTCGGCGCGAACAAGTAAGCCCCGACCTTCCAGACCCCTCAGGAGATTCGACATGTGCGGAGCGAAGGCCGGCGGCCCCGACGCCTCGACGATCAAGCCCGGTGAGACCACCATCCAGGGCCAGGTGACGAAGGACGGCGAGCCCGTCGTCGGCTACGTCCGGCTGCTGGACTCGACCGGCGAGTTCACCGCGGAGGTTCCCACCTCCGCCACGGGCCAGTTCCGCTTCTACGCGGCCGAGGGCACGTGGACCGTGCGGGCGCTGGTGCCCGGCGGCACCGCGGACCGTACCGTCGTCGCCCAGCAGGGCGGCCTGGCGGAGGTCGCGATCGCGGTCTGAGGCACCCCTGAACGGCCGAAGGGCCGCACCCCCGGGTTGGACGCCGGGGTGCGGCCCTTCCGCCTGTCCGGACCTACCCTGGAGGTATGTACGCACGGCGGCGTCGTCTGTACTTCGCCATGATGGGCAGCTGCATCGTGCTGTTCGTCCTGGCCTGGGCCGTCGTACGCCTGTGGTCGGTGCCGGTGGCGGTGGGCATGTGCCTGGTGGCGATGGTGATCCCGCCGCTGGCCGCGGTGATCGCCAACCGGCGGGGTCCCGACGACCGCTGGTGGGACGACCCCTCCGGTGACCCGAAGTCCGACGAGTGGTGGGACGAACTGGACGGCAGGAACCGTCCGCGGTCTCCGTAGGTCTCGGCAGGTCTCGGCAGCTCTCGGTAGGTCTCAGTAGACGAGCGCCTGCGTCTCGTCCCCCAGCGCCTCCTGGACGAACACCTGCGCGCCCGCGATGCGTACGCCGTCCAGGACGTCCTTCTCGGTGATGTCCCGGCGTGCCGCGCACTGCGTGCACAGGGTCACCCGGCCGCCCGCCAGGAGCGAGCCGAGCAGGTCGGGCAGCGGGGCCGCGTGCGGCAGTTCGAACTCGGCGGCCCGGCCGGGGAGGGCGAACCACGCGGACTCCCCGGTCAGCCACAGGGAGACCTCGACCCCGCTGGCGACGGCCACTGCCGCCACCGTGAACGCCTGGGAGCAGCGCTCGGGGGCGTCCGCTCCGGCCGTCACCTTGATCACGAGCTTCTTCGCCATGGCTGAATCGTAATCAACTCTCCTACAACCAAGAGCTTTGGCCATGGGTCTCCTGTGAGCGCGCATACGGAATGCGTGCTTCACGTTCTGTGGGGGGACGTTGTGGAAGTACCCGAAGAGGCGGCCGCTGAGCCGTCCCGGCCGCGCCGCCGTGGGCGTACGGCGCTGCTGCTCACCGGCGCGGCCCTGCTCGGCCTGGTGGCCGGCACCTGCGCCGGCTATCTCGTCCAGGCCGACCGCGAGCCGACACGGCTGCCGTCGCTCTCGCAGCCGGAGCTGACGCAGGCCCGGGGCAAGGGCCCGGCGCCGCTGTCCGCCGCGCAGGATCGCCAGGTCAGGACCGACGGCGATCTGCGCAAGCTGCTGCTGAAGAAGCCGGCCGGAGCGAAGAAGGTCCAGTGGCTCGACGGCTCCGACGGCTGGATGGACCTGGCCGGTTACGCCGAGACCTACGGTGAGCCGGAAGGCGCGTTCCGGAACATGGCCTCCACCTTCCGCCGCGCGGCCGCCACTGCCTGGGAGACCGACTCGTACAGCGTCGAGATCCGGCTGGTCCAGTACCGGCAGGAGGAGCTGATGGCCGCCCGGAACGCCGTGCGGCACGGCCAGTACTGGGCCGACGGCAGCGCCGCCTGGTCCGGGGGCGACGAGAACACCGACAGCTGGACCGTCCCGGGCACCGAGGACGGCATGGCCTACGTCCACACGGTCCCGGAGTCCGAGCCGGGCTACGCGCCCCTCTACGAGGCAGAGGCCCACGCCTGGCGCGGCGACATAGCCGTGGAGATCTGGGTCACCGGCCCGGCCCCGATCACCAAGAAGACCATCCTGACCCTGGCCGAACGCCAACTGGAGCGGCTGTGACCAACCCAAAAACCGCCCCGGACCCCGGAACCGCCTCAAACGCCGCCGCCGAGCCCGGGGCAAAGGTCGCTGCTGCGACTCCGCCCGGCCCCGGGACAGAGGTCGGGACTGAAACTCCGACCGGCCCCGGGCCCGAGTCGGCGACCAAACCCGGAACCGCAACCGAGAAGGCGACCGAGCCCGGGAACGAGGACGGCGTCGAGACCGCGCCCGGGACCCGGCCTGAGACCGGCATCGAGGCCGAAACCGGAACCGAATCCAGGATCAGGACCGCAGCGGCGGCCGCAGCGGCAACCACGACCAAGTCCGAGCCCGCGACCGCCATGGAGGTCGAGGCCGCAGCCGGGTCCGGGTCCGGGTCCGACTCCGAGGCTGAGAGCGGGACGAGGGCCGGGACCGGGACCGGGACCGTGACCGAGTCCGGGGTCGAGGTCGGAGCTGAGGCCGCGGCCGCGATTCGATCCGAGTCGGGGACCGTGACGAAGACCGCGACCGCCGGGTCCAGCACCGCGGTCGGGTCCGGGCACGAGCCTGGGCCCGACGCCGAAGCCGCAATCGCGACCGCTCCCGCGACCGGGGTCGGGACCGGGGTCGGGACCGAGTCCGGGGCTCCGGCCAGGTCCGGCTCCGCGAAGGTGATCGGGTCCGAGCCCCAGTCCAGGACCAAGACCGGTTCCGAGACCGAGACCGAGACCGCGATTGGGTCCGAGCCCGGGTCCGAGGCTGAGACCGCGACCACGACCACGACCACGACCACGACCGCGATCGGATCCGAGCCCGGGTCCGGGGCTGGGACCGCGAGCGTGGTCGGGGCTGGGGTTGAGATCCTTGCCGCGACCGGGTCCGAGTCCGTGAATGCGCCTGCCTCAGGAGCCGAACCTGCGACCGTGACCGGGGCCGAGCCCGAGGTCGGGCCCGAGGCCGCAGCCGCGACCGCCGAGGTCGGGTGCGTAGGCGTCGGGCAGGGTTCGGGGGGCAGGAAGGCTCCTCGGCTTGGGCGGGTTTTCGGTGTTGCTGGGGTTCTGTTGTTGGTTGCGGCCGTGGTTGGCGGAGTTGGGCATACCGTCGTGACCGTGCGCGGGGCCGAGCGGGATGCCGGGGCGCCTGTGTGGGTGTTTCCGGAGGGTGACGGGTCCGCCCGTGAGAGCCGGGCGGCACGGCCCTCCGGGCTCGCCGGCAGCCTCGTGCCGTACGGCACCCGGGGGTGGGACCGGGGTCCCGACCTCGGGGAGTTCGGTTCCGACGTGTCGCTCGGCGGGGCCCAGGCCACCGCCCTGCGCAAGGAGTCCCTGCGCGATCTGCCCCGCACCCAGCGCCGGCAGCTGGAGGAGCAGATCGACAAGGCACGGATCACCGGCATGGCGATGCGCAGCTACGTCGACACGGAGAACGGCGGCGCGTTCACCGCGAGCATCGTGCTGTCCCAGATGGAGAACCGCTCCACCGTCCAGGGCACCTCGGCCTTCCAGAGCGAGCTCCTCGACTCCCTGGGCTTCTTCCGGGACGGCCCGAAGATCAAGGGCCACAAGAACGCCCGCTGCTTCCTGTCCCCGAAGGACGAGGACACGGCCCTGGACTACCTGTACTGCTCCGCCTATCAGGGCGACGTACTGATCACCGTCACCGCGGACGGTGTCAGACCACTGGACACCGACGGCGTCGCGGACCTGCTGCGCGCCCAGCTCGACCGCATCGCCGAGCCCGGGAAGGCAGTATGAGCGTGCACGAAGACGAGGCGCCCGTGATGGTCATCGACCGGGCGGAGTCCGACGTACCACCGCCCGTCCCGGCCCCGGCCGCCAAGGTTCCCAAGGACCGCCGGGTGCTGCGCGCCGTCCTGCGCTGGACCGCCGCCGTCACCGTCTTCGCGGCCGTCGGTGCCGCGTCCGCGTACGGCATCACACGGATGGAGCGGACCGACGTACCGGGCCTGGCGACCGCCTCGGACGGGCGCTGGGACTACCCCACGCTCACCCGGCCCCCGCTGCCCTCCGGCAGCCCGGGTCCGCTCGCCGAGGGCAAGCCGGCCGGCACCCACCACGCCGACCTGCGCGCCCTGCTCCTGCCCGCGCCGGAGGGCGCCACGGAGAATACGGCGCTGCGCGGCGACGACGGCTGGCTGGCGACGAAGGAGTTCCTGTCGCTCTTCCCCGATCGGGCGGAGCGCGAGGAGCTGGGGCAGAAGCTCGTCGACCACGGCCTGCGGCACATCGCCGCCCGCGGCTGGACCACCACCGACGGCACCAGCACCCGGGTGTACCTGCTGCAGTTCGGCACCGCGGAGGTCGTGGACGAGCTGACGTCCGGCAGCATCGCCCCGGCCGGCGGCCCGGTCTACCGGGTGCGCGGCGACGCGTTCTCCGAGTACGACGAGGACTTCGCGCAGGTCAAGCAGCTCCCGGAGATCATGCGGTACGTCTACGCGGAGGCCGAGCCGTACGGTGCCCAGCAGGTCAGGCAGGCGTACGTGACCGCCGGTGACGTCCTCGCGCTCGTCGTCCAGTCCCGCAAGGGCAAGGCGCTGACCGTCCCCTTCCGGCAGACCGTCATCCTGCAGAGCCAGCTGCTGAGCTGACCTCGCCCGGTGGGCCGGGCCCCGGCCGCGTAAGCTGGGGCCCGGCCTTTGGCAATCGCCCTGTAGCTCACCAAGGAGCGTCCCGTGATCCTCTTCTTCGAGATCCTGCTGGTTCTGGTCGCCATCGGCGTCCTCGGCTTCGCCGGACTGACCGTGAAGAAGCTGTACCAGGGCCAGCGCTGACCCCCGTCTAGGAACTGCCACCCATGATCGAGATTCCGTCCGACCTCCACAAGGACCTCGTCCCGCTCGCCTTCCTGCTCGGCAACTGGGCCGGCGCGGGCGTGCACGACTTCCCCGGCTCCGAGAAGTGCAACTTCGGACAGGAGGTCGCCTTCACGCACGACGGCCGGGACTTCCTGGAGTACCGGTCCCACACCTGGGTCCTGGACAACGACGGGAACAAGGTCAGGCCGCTGGAGTCCGAGCACGGCTTCTGGCGGATCGACGCCGACCGCAAGGTCGAGGTGACGATGACCCGCGACGACGGCGTCATCGAGATCTGGTACGGCGAGCTGGCCGACAAGAAGCCCCAGATCGACCTGGTCACGGACGCCGTGGCCCGTACGGCCGCCTCCGCCCCCTACACCGGCGGCAAGCGTCTGTACGGCTACGTCAAGAGCGACCTGATGTGGGTCGGTGAGAAGCAGACCCCCGAGGTCGAGCTGCGCCCCTACATGTCGGCGCACCTGAAGAAGGTCGTCACCCCCGAGGACGTCGAGCGCTGGGCCAAGGCCCTCCCGGACGACATGCCCGACGACGGGATCGCATTCTTCAAGTAGGCCTGTCGTGAGATAGCTCTAGACTCGTCGGTGTGGTGAGCACCGACTGGAAGAGCGACCTCAGGCAGCGCGGCTACCGGCTGACGCCGCAGCGGCAACTCGTGCTCGAAGCCGTGGACACCCTTGAGCACGCGACCCCCGACGACATCCTCGTGGAAGTGAGGAAGACGGCGTCGGGGGTCAACATTTCGACGGTGTACCGGACCCTGGAGCTCCTGGAGGAGCTGGGTCTCGTCAGCCACGCCCACCTCGGGCACGGCGCGCCGACGTACCACCTCGCCGACCGGCACCACCACATCCACCTGGTGTGCCGCGACTGCACCAACGTGATCGAGGCGGACGTGTCGGTGGCGGCCGACTTCACGGCCAAGCTGCGGGACACCTTCGGCTTCGAGACCGACATGAAGCACTTCGCGATCTTCGGGCGGTGCGCCGACTGCTCCCGCGAGAGCTCGCTGAAGAATTCAACTACCGAGTCGTAGGCTTGCGCTTATGAAGAGCCCTCTGCTGACCCTGCCCGGCGCCGTCCCCGCCGAGGGCGTGGACGAAGGTGTCGCCGCCCACTACGGCGATCTGTTCCGTGAGCAGCGCGCCCTCGCCGGCGGCGCCGGTTTCGTCGACCTCTCGCACCGCGGGGTCGTCGCCGTGACCGGGGCGGACCGGCTGAGCTGGCTGCATCTGCTGCTCACCCAGCACGTCAGCGAGCTGCCCCCGGGCGAGGCCACCGAGGCGCTGATCCTCTCCGCGCACGGCCACATCGAGCACGCGCTGTACCTGGTGGACGACGGCACCACGGTGTGGGCCCATGTGGAGCCCGGCACCCAGGAGGCGCTGATCGCGTACCTGGAGTCGATGAAGTTCTTCTACCAGGTCGAGGTCACCGACCGGACCGCCGACATCGCCGTGGTGCACCTGCCCGCCGGGTCCATCGCCGAGGTCCCGGACGGCGTCGTCGTCCGCGAGACGGCGTACGGCCGTGATCTCTTCCTGCCGCGTGCGGAACTGGAGACCTACGCCGAGAAGACCGGCCCCGCGGCCGGGCTGCTCGCCTACGAGGCCCTGCGCGTCGAGCACCACCGCCCGCGCCTCGGCTTCGAGACCGACCACCGCACGATCCCGCACGAGCTGGGCTGGATCGGCAGCGCGGTCCACCTCCAGAAGGGCTGCTACCGCGGCCAGGAGACGGTCGCCCGGGTCCACAACCTCGGCAAGCCGCCGCGCCGGCTGGTCTTCCTGCACCTCGACGGCAGCGACGTCCACCTGCCGGCCGCCGGGACGGAGCTGCGGCTCGCGGAGGAGGGGCCCGACGGCCGCAAGATCGGCTTCATCACGACGCCGGTACGCCACCACGAGCTGGGCCCGGTCGCGCTCGCGCTGGTGAAGCGGAACGTGCCGACGGACGCGCCGCTGGTGGCCGGGGAGACGGCCGCGGCGCAGGAAGTCGTCGTAGAGCCGTAGCCCCGTCAGGACTAGATCTCCAGCAGGACGGTGAACGGGCCGTCATTGGTGAGGGAGACGCGCATCTGCGCGCCGAAGCGGCCCGTCGCCACCGTCGCGCCGAGGGCGCGCAGCTGGGCGACGACCTCCTCGACCAGCGGCTCGGCCACCTCGCCGGGGGCGGCGGCGTTCCAGGTGGGGCGGCGGCCCTTGCGGGCGTCGCCGTAGAGCGTGAACTGGCTGATGACCAGGAGCGGGGCGTCGATGTCACTGCACGACCTCTCGTCGCGCAGCATGCGGATCGACCAGAGCTTGCGGGCCAGTTGGGCCGCCTTCTCCTTGGTGTCCTCGTGGGTGACTCCCACGAGGACGCACAGGCCCTCCCCGTCGATCTCCCCGACCGTCCGTCCCTCGACGACGACGCTCGCGCCGTCCACCCTCTGCACCACTGCACGCATGGGCCCCATCATGCCGTGCGGCCGGAAGCGGCCCGCGAAGGGCTTCTTTTTTGCTCCTTAACCCCCCATCTGGGGCCGATCGGGGGCACTCGGTCACATAGCGGCCACTTGGGGTGGCACGATGCTCCCACACGCCGGTCGAGGGGACGGTAGAGGCACATGAGCACACCGAGTACGGGGCAGCCCCCTGGGGTTGTCTCCTTGACCCACGCGGGCGGCCGGAACCGGCTCCGCCCGCCCGCCCAGCGCACCGCGGCGGAACAGCAGCCGCGGCCGGCCGCCGATCCGCCCGGGCGCGATCTGCTGCCGCTGCGCCTGCCCGAGCTGCGCACGCTGCGCCGGGCCGCCCAGCGCGACGAGGCGGACCTGAGCTATGTACGGCGGCTGCTCCAGGGGCGGATCGACATCCTGCGGGCGGAGCTGGCCCGGCGCTCGCCGCTGGGCGCCGCGTCCGTCGTGGAGCGGCTGCCGGAGATCCTCCGGGACGCCCCGGCCCGCCACCGCTCCTCGGCCCGCCACGTCACACTGGGCACGCCGCACAGCGAGGAGTACCGGCGGCTGGCGGCGGAGATGCTGGCGGAGGTCGAACTGTCGGACCTCGGCGCCCGCACGGACCTGGAGCTGACCGAAGCGATGGCCCGGCTGGTCCGCTACGAACAGCAGGTCTCGCTGCGCCGCCACGCCCTGCAGCGCACGGCGGACGACTGCAGCGCGGAGATCGCCCGCCGGTACCGGGAGGGGGAGGCGCAGGTGGACGATCTGCTGCTGTGAGCCGTGCGCGGGGGTGACGAGGGCCGGAGAAATCGCCGCGACACCCCCACCGGCCCGCGCCTAACGTGAGTCCATGACCCGCGCCGCTGACATCGACGTCCGACCGATCACCGAGGCCGAGTTCACCGACTGGAACCGGGCCGTGAACATCGGCTTCCTGCGCGAACCCACCCTCTCCGAGGACCAACTCGCCGCCAGGAAGCCCTGGTTCGTCCCCGGCAGGCTCCTCGGCGCCTTCGACGGTGACCGTTGCGTCGCCACCTTCCGCTCCTTCGACCAGCAGCTCACCGCCGTCGGCGGCGCCGCCGTCCGGGCCGACGCCGTCACCAACGTCACCGTCTCCCCCACCCACCGCCGCCGAGGTCTCCTCGGCCGGATGATGGAGCGCGACCTGGCCGCCGCCCAGGAGCGCGGGGACGTCGTCGCCACCCTGATCGCCGCCGAGTACCCGATCTACGGCCGCTACGGCTTCGGCCCCGCCACCACCATGGCCGAGTGGACGATCGACGTGCCCCGCACCGGCCTCGACCCCCGCTGGTCAGGACCCGGGGACGGCGGCCGGATCGACCTCGTCGACGCCTCCGACGTCCGCAAGCTGGGCCCCGAACTGCATGAGCGTCTGCGCCGCACCCAGCCCGGCGCCGTCAGCCGCGACGGCCTGTGGTGGGAGGTCACCACCGGCGCCGTCCAGTTCTTCCACGCCTTCCTCGAACCCCACTACGCCGTCTACCGCTCACCGGCCGGCGAGGTGGAGGGCATGGTGGCGTACACCTCCGACGATCACTGGGGCGACGGCAAGCAGCCGCTGAACACCGCGAAGGTGAAGTGGCTGATGGCGGTCTCGCCGGCCGCCGAGCGGGCCCTGTGGCGGTATCTGTGCTCCATCGACTGGATCACCACCGTCAAGACCGGCTGGCGGGCCCCCGACGACCTGGTTCCGCATCTCTTCCCCGACCCGCGGGGCGCCCGCATCTCCAGCCAGGCCGACTGGCTGTGGGTGCGGATCCTCGACGTCGTCCGCGCGATGGAGGCGCGGACGTACGCGGGGGCGGGGTCACTGGTGCTCGACGTCGTCGACGGCGGCGGGCGGTACCGGGTGGAGGCGGACGCGAACGGCGCCGGGGCCTGCGCGGCCACCACCGGCGGCGCCGACCTCACCCTGACCCTCTCCGACCTCGCCACGCTCTGGCTCGGCGACGAGTCCGCCGTACGGCTGGCCGCGCTCGGCCGGGCGGTGGAAGAACGAGCGGGCGCCGCCCGACTGGCCGACGCCCTGCTGCGTACGTCCAGGCGGCCTTGGTGCCCGGACCTGTTCTGAGCTCCTCCCGCCGGTGACAGGCCTTGTCCTGCGTGCTCATCCGTAGCGTGCTGTTCAGTTGTGGTTGTTGATCGGTGGTGCCGGCCGCCCGGGCTCCCGGCTCCCCTCCGGAAGGGAACCCGGCCGGCCGATGTGGATCTAGGACCGCCAACCCCGTGAATATGCGACCAGGTTGCTCAAGTTGGCGACCAACTTCTCTGTACTTATCACCGCATGGGAGCGGCTCATAACCACCTTCCGCTGAACTGCCCAAAGATGGCGGGAAGTTGTACTGTTTGGCCGTGGACCCGAAACACGCCTCCGCCACTGGGCGGAAGAGGTCGCCTCGGCCACAGACGTCACATCGTGAGGTGGCCGACGAGCTGCGCGCCCGGATCAGATCCGGCGCACTGCGGCCCGGCCAGCGCATGCCCACCCAGGCCCAGCTGGCGCACGAGTTCGGCGTGGAGCGGGGGACCGTACGCCAGGCGCTGCGGATCCTGCAGTCGGAGCGGCTGCTCACCAATGTGTCCAAGGGCAGCCCGGCCACCGTCGCCCCCGACCTGGCCAGGGCGCTGACCGGCCCCGGAGCCCCGCCGCTGCCCACCACGGTGGCCCTCGCGCCCCGGATAGGGGCCGCCTTCGCCGCCCCGCACGTGGAGATCGACGCCCTGTGCCTGACCGCGATCTCCCTCACCCTCGCCATCGGTGAACCGCTGCGCCAGATCCACGCCGGACGGCTGAAACCGGCCAAGGTCGACGTCCGCGTCCTGCTGCCGAGCCGTCATATCGCCCTCGCCTTCCCGGCCCCCGTGGACGCCTCGGCCGCGGGCCGGCTGCGCCGCCACTGGCTCGCCCAGCGCAACGCCCAGGGCCAGGTGCTCCGGCACAATCTGCTGGCGCTGCGGGCGACGCACGGCATCGACGTGCGGGTCACCTTCCGCGCGCTGCCCTTCACCCCGCCGGTGAAGCTGTACCTGCTCAACGGCGCGGAGGCGCTGTTCGCGTACTACACGGTGACGCGCCGCGAGGAGGAGGTCGACCACGAGTCCCTGGAGATGTACGACGCCGAGGGCACCCGGTCCATGCTGTTCGCCTTCGAGCAGGGCGCCGGGCTGCGCGACACCACGTTCGTGGAGCAGTCCAATCTGTGGTTCAACTCCCTGTGGGAGACGATCAGTTCGGAGCTGGAGCTCACGAGCTGATCATCCCCCACGGGGTGTGACCCGGATGCGGTGCGGTCATAGGGCGGGCCCCGAGACCAGCAGGGCCAGCACCACGGCTCCGGCGGAGCTGACGGCCGGGCTCTTGGCCTTGATGCCGATGGTGAGCAGGAGCAGTCCGACGATGCCGGTGGTGCCGTACTTGACTTCGATAGTCTGTTCGATGCCGACGACCACGATTGCGGCGAGGAGGGCGAGGACTGGCACGGTGGTTCCCCCTTCTGATGTCCCAACCTGAGGTAAAGCTTCCGCCAACTCGGCCAAGTTGGTACCAACTCTGCTTAGGTTGTCCCCACTTGGTTACCACTCATAAACAAGTCGCGTACAACTCCCGCTGGATGGAGCGGAGTTGTAGCGTCCGGTCGTGACTCAGGAGAACGTGGCAGTGAACGGCAGCAGAAGGCTCTCGCCGCAGGAGATCGCCGACATCCTGCGGGAACGGATCCGTACCGGCGATCTCAAGGCGGGGGACCGGCTGCCCACCCAGGCCGAACTCGCCGAGGAGTTCGGCGTGGAACGCGGCACCGTCCGCCAGGCCCTGCGCGCGCTCCAGGAGGACGGCCTGCTCAGCAATGTCAGCAAGGGCAGCCCCCCGCGGATCGCCGCTCCCGCCCCGGCCCGGGGCGAGCCCCAGCCGACCATGGTCGGACTCGCCCCGCGCCTGGTGGAGGCGTTCGCCGCCCGGCACGTGCGCGTGGACGTCGTCTGCCACTCCGCCGAGACCCTGATGCTGGCCCTCGGCGACCCGCTGCGCCGGATCCACGAGGGCACCCTGCGCCCGGAGTCGGTCGACGTGCGCATCCTGCTGCCGTCCCGGGACATCACCCTCGCCTTCCCGGTCCTGATCGAGGGCGACGCCGACGACGACTCCCTGCACCGGCGCTGGCTGGGCATCCGCAACGCCCAGGCCCAGGTGCTGCGCCACAACCTCCAGGCGGTCCGCGCCACCCACGGCATCGACGTGCACGTCGCCTTCCGCGCGCTGCCCTTCACCCCGCCGCTGAAGCTGTACCTGCTCAACGGCGAGGAGGCGCTGCTCGGCTACTACGTCGTCACCGAGCGCGAGGAGGAGTACGAGAGCCGCACCCTGGAGATGTACGACGCGGTCGGCGCCCAGTCCCTGCTGTTCTCCTTCGCCCGGCGGGCCGCGGAGCGCGACCAGGCCTTCGTGGAGGAATCGCAGAAGTGGTTCGACGCCCTCTGGGAAACCATCACCAAGGACCTGACACTCTCCTAGTGACCTCTGAGACGCGGACTGAAGCGGTGACCGAGCGGACCGAGCACGACCCCGACGCACTGCGGGACCTGATCGCGAAGGCCCGTGTGGTGCTCTGGGATTTCGACGGGCCGGTCTGCGGGCTGTTCGCCCGGCACAAGGCGGAGCGGGTGGCGACGGAGTTGGTCGAGTGGCTGGCAGGGCGCGGTCTGCGCGATCTGCTGACCCAGGACGAACGCAAGACGCTCGACCCGCAGATCGTCCTGCGTGCCGTGGACCGCCGGCACCCGAACAGCGACCTGGTCATCGATCTGGAGGAACGTTTGACCAATGAGGAGCTGAAGGCCACCTCCACCGCCACGCCGACCCCGTACGCGGACCCCTTGATCCGCACCTGGACCGCCGTCGGCTCCCGGCTCGCCATCACCACCAACAACTCCCCGCGGGTGGTGCGCGCCTATCTCGCGAGCCGGGACCTCACCCCGTGCTTCAGCCCGCACATCTACGGCCGCACCCAGCAGCTGAACCTCCTCAAGCCCGATCCCCACTGCCTCGGCCGCGCCCTGAACGCGATGGGCGCGGCTCCCGGTTCGGCGCTGATGATCGGCGACGCCGCCACGGACTTCCTCGCCGCGCAGGCCGCGGGTGTTCCGTTCCTGGGCTACGCGCGTAACGAGCGCAAGGCGGGCCTGCTGCGCGAGGCCGGGGCCCTGGTGATCGTCGACTCGCTGGAGCCGGTGCTGCAGACCGTGAAGCAGCTGGGCTGACCCCGGCGTGCGCTAGGCTTCGCCGCACCGCTGAGCGAACACTCTCCGACGGGTGTTGCGCGAACAGCCGCACACCACCCGATGTGGCTACTCCAGCCCGCCTCCGGTCGTGCCTGCTACAACCCGCACTTACCGTTTGCCATACCTTCCGTGTCCTGCGCGAAATTCCGGAGCGGCCCGTGGGCGCACCACCTCTTCCCGGTCCCTTCTCCGGGGAACGCGCAGCGAACGCCGCCGTCCGGGCCTTCGTGGCGCAGGCCGCGCGGCGGGGCCGGGCCACGAGCGGGCACCACCACCGGAACTACGTCCTGCCGCTCACCGAGGACATGGCCCGCAGGCTCGGCCGCCCGCCCGGTACGCAGGTGACCGTGCGGATGCGGCGGCCGGGGGCGCTGCCGGTGGTGATCAGGACCTGGCAGGACGAGACGGAGATCCTCGGGGCCGTGGGCCGGCTGCTGCCGCACGTCCCGCAATGCCTCGCCACGGGACCGGACTTCGCGATCCACAGCTATGTGGAGGGCACCGCGCTGTCGGCCGTGTGCGCGGACGGCAAGCCGCTCGACACCCTGCTCGTGAAGGCGCTGGCGGACGTGTTCGCCCGGATGGCACAGGTGCGCCGCGAGGCCCTGCCCCGCCTCCCCGCCGGCCGGCCGCGCAACGACAAGGACAGCCAGGGCTTCCTGCGGACGCTGGCGCACCTCGCGGACGAGCAGATCCGCAGGCCCAACCGCCCTGATTTCGGCGGCCTGTTCGCCGCCCTCGGCATCCCCGAGGACGCCCTGCTCCGGTTCGCGGAGCGGGTCCCGTCGATGGCCAGGCGGCCGTACGCCCTGCTCCACACCGATCTGCACCGCGCGAACCTGATCCTGCCGTTCGCCGCCGAGCCGCCGCTGTTCTGCGTCGACTGGGAGCTGGCCGGCTACGGCGATCCGCTGCACGACCTCGCCACGCATCTGGTGCGGATGCGCTACCCCTCCCATCAGTGGGAGGAGGTCGTCGAGGCGTGGGCCGAGGCGATGCGGCGGGTGCGGCCCGCCGCCGTCAACGGCCTGACCCGGGACCTCGGCCACTACGTCGACTTCGAGCGGGCGCAGTCCCTCTACCCGGACGTCGTGCGCGCCGCGGCCTCGCTGCGGGACCTGACCGACGAGCAGAGCCTGCACGCGGCGGCGGCGCGGGTGCGCGGGGCGCTGGAGCGGGCGGCCCGGCCGCTGGGGCTCAGGAACATCCCGGGCGAGCCGGAGATCGGGCGGATCCTGTTCCGCTGGCGGGAGGCCAGGACCGGCGGGCTCGGTCTGCACGCCCGGATCCGGGACTGGGACCCGGTGCACCGGGTGGCGGAGCATCCGCGGTTCCCCCGCTCGGCCGTGCGCGAGGCCCTGTACGCGGAGGGCGCGGCGCCCGCCGGGCGGGTCTTCAAGGGCACCGGGCATCTGAACTCGGTGGTGCGGGTGCCGGGGGTGGACTTCCCGGTGGTCGTGCGGCGCAAGGTGGCCAACGCCTGCCGGCGGGAGCGCGGCTTCCTGAGCGAGCATGCCGTGCTGCGGGCCATCGAGCGGTCGCGGGCCGAGGTGGCGGCGCCGAAGTTCCTGGCCCTGGGCACGAGTTATCAGGGGGAACCTTTCGCCATCCACACCTACGAGGGCCCGCGGGACATCGGGCGGCCGCCCGCCCATCCCGTGCACGGGCTGCGGCCGCACGAGGCGGACCGGCTCGTCGACCAGCTCTGCGCGCTGACGCGGGTGAACTACCGGGAGGTCGACCCGGCCGCGGGTGAGGGGCGCTTCTACGCGTGGCTCAGCGAGCAGCTGGTCCTGCTGGTGGCCGAGCTGCCCCAGGAGTCCCAGCGGCTCGCCCGGCTGCTGGGCCTGCCCGACGCCCCGCGCCTGCGCCAGATCCTGGCCCGCCACCGGGTCGGCGAACGCCGGCCCGCCCTGCTGCACGGCGACCTCAACCCGTGGAACCTGGTGCGCCGCTGCGACGAGTTCGCGCTGACCCTCATCGACTGGGAGATGGCGGTCGTCGGCGATCCGCTGTACGACCTGGTCCGGCACATGCATCTCACGCCGACCCGGCCGGAGATCCGCGACCGGATGTTCCGGCGCTGGGCGGAGCGGCTCGGCCCGGAGTGCACGGACGGCTGGCGGCGGGACTGGCGGGTCTACCGGTGGATCGAGATCGTGCGCTCCGCCTACATCGACCTCGACCGCCTGGTGACCGGGGAGAGCCTGGACGCGCCCAACGTCCGGCGCGCGGTCGACTCGTACGCCATGACCCTCGCCGCCGCCATCGGCTCCCTCGGCCTGCCGCACCGGCCGAACCCGCACCTGCCCCGCGCCCTGACCTGAGGGGACGGGCACCTGCGTAGGCTCGGGCCATGAGCGAGAGCGGGCTGCGGGAGCGGAAGAAGCGGCGGATGTACGAGGCCGTGTCGGAGGTGGCGATCCGGCTGTTCCTGCAGAAGGGCTTCGACGCGGTGTCGGTCGCGGAGGTGGCCGCCGCGGCGGAGATCTCCAAGCCGACGCTCTTCCGGTACTTCCCGGCGAAGGAGGACCTCGTCCTGTACCGGATCTCCGATCACGAGGACGAGGCGGCGCGGGTGGTCGCGGAGGCGGCGGGGTCGCCCGTGGACGCGCTGCGGCGGCATTTCCTCGCCGGGCTGGAGCGGTGCGATCCGGTGACCGGGCTCAACGACCATCCGCAGGTGCTCGCCTTCCACTCGCTGCTGTACGGGACTCCCTCGCTGGTCGCCCGCGCGTACCTCCACCAGCAGCGGGCCGAGGCCGCGCTCGCCGAGGCGCTCGGCGGGGACCTGGACGCGCGGCTGGCGGCGGGGCAGATCCTCGCCGTGCAGCGGATCCTCGCGCTGGAGAACTGGCGGCGGATCGCGGCGGGGGAACGGCTGGAGGACGTAAGGGGGGACGCGGTGGCGGCGGCCGAGCGGGCGTTCGGGCTGTTGGCGGCGGCGCTGCCCCCGCTGCATGAGTCTCGGTAATAAATTTAACTCGGTTACGTTTTCGCGTACGCTTGGTGGAATGACATCCGCCGAGCCCGCCCTCGATGACCTTCTCCGCGCCGAACGCGCCCACCACGACCGCTGCCGTGCCGCCCTCGACGCGATGGTCGCCGGGGCCGATGAACAGGTCGTCGTGGGCGAGGACGTCTCCGCCTCCGGGGCCGATGCCGAAGTGCTCGGGTACCGGCTGCGCAGCCGGGCGAAGGAGATGCGGGAGCTGCCCGAAGGGCCCCTGTTCTTCGGGCGGCTGGACTTCGGCGACGGCTCGCACGCCGGGCAGAGCTATCACGTCGGCCGGGTGCGGATCACCGAGGATCCGGCCGCCCCGCCCCTCGCCGTCGACTGGCGCGCGCCCGTCTCCCGCGCCTTCTACCAGGCGAGCGCGCGTGATCCCCAGGGCGTCGCCGTACGGCGGCGGTTCGGATGGGCGCCGGGCAGCCGGGGCGACTCCGCCGACCTCACCGGACTGGAGGACGAACACCTCGGCCGGGGGGAGTCGCGGGTCAGCGAGATCGTCACGCGGGAGATCGAGCGGCCCCGGGTCGGGCCCATGCGGGACATCGCCGCGACCATCCAGTCCGAGCAGGACGACCTGGTCCGCGCCGATCTCGCCGTCTCGATCTGCGTGCAGGGCGCCCCGGGCACCGGGAAGACCGCGGTGGGCCTGCACCGGGCGGCCTACCTCCTCTACACCCACCCCCACCGCGTCCAGCGCTCCGGCCTGCTGATCCTCGGCCCCAACCGCACCTTCCTCGGCTATGTCTCCGAGGTGCTGCCCGCGCTCGGCGAGGCGGGCGTACGTCAGTCGACGCTGCTGGAGGAGATCGCCCGGCAGCCGGTCACCGGAGCCGACGAGGAGCGCGCGGCCGTGCTCAAGCACGACGCGCGGATGGCGGACGTGCTGCGCCGGGCGCTGTACGCACGGGTGGCCGGGGAGGGGGCGGGTGCGCTGGTCGTGCCGGACGGCTCGTACCGGTGGCGGGTGGCGGAGGACGAACTCGCGCGGATCGTACGGGAGGTGCGCGCCGACCAGCTGCCGTACGACCGGGGGCGGGAGCGGGTGCGGACGCGGATCGTGGCGGCGCTGCGCCGGCAGGCCGAGCGGCGGGCGGGCCCGCGGCCGAACGCCTGGGTGCGCCGGATGTCGGGGGCGCGGGGCGCCGGGCCGTACGTCGACGCGGTGTGGCCCCGGGTACGGCCGGAGGAGCTGCTCGCCGAACTCCTCACGGATCCGGCGGCGTTGGCGGCGGCGGGCGACGGGCTGCTCGACGCCGAGCAGCAGAAGGCGCTGCTGTGGGCGAAGCCGCCCAGGTCCTTCAGGTCGGCGCGCTGGTCCCCGGCGGACCTGGTCCTCCTCGACGAACTCGCCGGGCTCCTCGACCATCCGCCGGGCTACGGCCATGTCGTCGTCGACGAGGCGCAGGACCTGTCCGCCATGGAGTGCCGGGCCATCGCGCGCCGGGTGCCCTTCGGCTCGCTGACGGTGCTGGGGGATCTGGCGCAGGGGACGACCCCCTGGGCGGCCCGCTCCTGGAGCACCCTGCTCGGGCACCTGGGCAAGCCGGACGCGGCCCTGGTGCCGCTGACCACGGGCTTCCGGTTGCCGGCGGCCGTCGCCGAACTGGCCAACCGGCTCCTGCCCCGCCTCGGCGTGGACGTCCCGGCGGCCCGTTCCCTGCGCGCGGACGGCGAGCTGACCCTGCGCCGGACGAGCCCCGGGCACCTGCCCGGGACGGTCGTGACCGCGGTACGGGACGCCCACGCGCGGGAGGGCGCCATCGGTGTCATCGCCGCCGACCGTGACGTCACCCCCCTGCACGCGGCCCTCACCCGGGCCGGCGTCCTGACCCCGCGCGTGACGGTGATCGCGGCGAGCGCGGTCAAGGGCCTGGAGTACGACCACGTGGTCGTCGTGGAGCCGGCGACGATCGCGGAGTCCGAGCCACGCGGCCTGCACCGGCTGTACGTGACGCTGACCCGCGCGGTGTCACGGCTGGAGGTCGTGCACGCGCGGGCGCTGCCCTTCTGAGGGGGCCGGCGCGGTGGGTCAGTGGGTGTGCCGGGTCAGCAGGTCGGTGACGCGGAGGTAGCCGTCGGTGCCGTGGCCCTCGGCGACCACCCGGCGGGCCTGGCCCTCGACGACGCGCATCAGGCTCGCGTCGATGCCGTGGGACTCGGCGGTGTGGACGATGTGGGCCATGGAGGAGACGGCCGAGGTGATGGGGTTGATCTCGCCCGAGTAGGTGCCGTCGTCGGTGTCCCCGGCGAACTCCGCGAACAGCGGCGGCAGGATCGCGCCGATGCCCTGCGCGAAGGGGGCCAGCTCACGGGCGGTGACGCCCTCGGCGCGGGCCACCGCGAGGGCGTGCGCGTAACCGGCCATCGCCGTCCAGAAGAGGTCGAGCAGGGCGATGTCGTAGGCGGCGGCCCGGCCGATGTCCTCGCCGAGGTGGGTGTGGGTGCCGCCGAGGGTGGACAGGACGGGCTGGTGGCGGTCGTAGAGGTCCTTCGGGCCGCTGAGGATGAAGACGGCTTCCGGGGTCCCGATGCTCGGCGCCGGGGTCATGATCGCGCCGTCCAGGTAACGGATGCCGTGCGCGGCGGCCCAGCCGGCCGTGTCCCGGGCGCGGTCGGGGGTGTCGGCGGTGAGGTTGACGACCGTACGGGCCTTCAGGGCGTCGGTGACCTCGTCCTGCCGCAGGATCGCGTCGGAGGCGTCGTAGTTCACGACGCAGACGACGGTCAGGGGTGCGGCGGCGACGGCCTCGGCGGCGGTGGCGGCGGCCCTGGCCCCGCGGGCGACCAGGTCCCGGTCCCGGCCCGGCGTGCGGTTCCAGACGGTGGTGGCCACCCCCGCGTCCAGGAAGGCGCCGGCCAGGGCGCGACCCATCGGACCGAGGCCGAGGACGGTGACGGCAGACTGGTCGTCGTACGTGGACATGCTTCTCCCATACGTGAACATGTGTGAACAAAAGGGGCGATGATGACGCGCAGCCGTGCTCAGGATCCGAACGTCTGCGGAGTGACCGCCGCCATCGCGGTGATCGACGGCAAGTGGAAGACGAGCCTGCTCTGGCTGCTGGAATCAGGCCCGCACCGGCCCGCTGAACTGCGGCGCCGGCTGCCCGGACTCAGCGAGAAGGTGCTGACGCAGGCGTTGCGCGAGATGGAGGAGGACGGACTGGTGCACCGGGAGGTGCACGACGTACTCCCGCTGAAGACGGTCTACTCGCTGACCGGCTTCGGCCGTGAACTCTCCGGACTCCTCGGCCCCCTCTCCGACTGGGGTCACCGCCGGCTGGAGCGGCTGGCGGCTTCCTGATCACCTGCGTTCAGCTTCGCGGGCGGGCGCGGTGCTGCCAAGTACGCACAAAAAAGTGGGTACGGCCGCCCCCGGTGTCACAGCCGGGTGGGGCTGTCTCGTCTCAAGGGTGGGCGGCGACCGGGCCGCTCGGGAAGGAGCCGCGTGACCCGCACGGAGGAGTTCGAGGAGCTGCGGACGCTGCTGTTCGCCATCGCCTACCGGATTCTCGGCAGCGTCGGCGAGGCGGAGGACGCGGTGCAGGAGACCTGGCTGCGCTGGGAGGGCGTCGGGACGCGCCCGGCGTCCACGAAGGCGTACCTGTCGGCCGTGGTCACCCGGATCTCCATCGACGTCCTGCGCTCGGCACGGGTGCGCCGGGAGCAGTACGTCGGCCCCTGGTTCCCCGAGCCCCTGCTGAACGACCCCTACGAGGACCCGGAGCGGTCGGCGGAGCTGGCGGACTCCCTGTCGATGGCGGCGCTGGTCCTGCTGGAGCGCCTCACCCCGCTGGAGCGGGCGGTGTTCGTGCTGCGGGACGTGTTCGGGTTCGGCTTCCCGGAGATCGCCTCGGCGGTGGACCGCTCGGAGCCGGCGTGCCGTCAGCTGGCGGTACGGGCGCGGCGGCACATGGACGCCGGGCGGCCGAGGTTCGAGGCGGACCGCAAGGAGCGGGAGGCGCTGGCGGAACGGTTCTTCGACGCGTTCCGGGAGGGGGACGTGGACGGGCTGCGGGAGCTGCTGGCCGGCGATGTGCAGATGGCCGGCGACGGCGGCGGCAAGGCTCCGCAGTGGGCGCGGGCCATCATGGGCGCCGAGAACGTGGCGCGGCTGCTGGTCGCGATGGCCCGGCCGTTCGAGCTGATCGGCGTCACGGCCGAGCCGCACGAGGTGAACGGGCAGCCCGGGGTGATCTTCCGGGACCGTGACGGCAAGGTCATCAACATCATGGCGATCGACATCGCCGACGGCCGCGTCCGGGCGATCCGCTCGGTGATCAACCCCGAGAAGCTGACCCACGTGGGCCCGGTGGCGGACGCGTGGGCGGTGATGCGGGAGGCGAACCGGGCCCGCCGGGCGGAGGCGTGATCTGGCTCACGTCCTGTCACAGCCGCCCCGGGCCCGGTGTCTGAAGGCCGGATCCCTGCAATCGGATCCTGCAATCGGATCCCGGCAATCGGATCCCGGCAATCGGATCCCTGCAATCGAGGAGGCATCGTGGCTTTCGTGGCCGAGAACGTCGAGGTCGTGGTCGTGGGAGGCGGGTACGCCGGGGTGATGGCGGCCAACCGGCTCACGCGGCACGGGAACGTGCACGTGACGGTGGTCAACCCGCGGGCGGGCTTCGTCGAGCGGATCCGGCTGCACCAGCTGGTGGGCGGGTCCGACGACGCCGTCGTCGAGTACCGGGAGGTGCTGGCCGAGGAGGTCCGGTTGGTCGTCGACTCCGTCGAGCGGATCGACGCCGCCGGGCGCCGGCTGGAGCTGGCGTCCGGGGGCAGCGTCCCGTACGACTACCTCGTGTACGCCGTCGGCAGCAGCAGCCCCGATCTGGGCGTTCCCGGTGCCGCCGAGTTCGCCCGTCCCATCGCCACCCTCGAGGAGGCGGAGCGGCTGCGGAGCGAGCTGGACGACACGCCCGTCTCCGCCCCGGTCACCGTCGTGGGCGCCGGGCCGCTCGGCATCGAGGTCGCCACCGAGCTGGCGGAGGAGGGGCGGGCCGTCACGCTGGTGTGCGGTGGGGAGCTCGGGCCGTATCTGCACGCGCGCGGGCGGCGTTCGGTGGCGAAGCTGATGGCACGGCTCGGCGTGAGCGTCCTCGACGGGCCCGGCAGCACGGCGGCGGCCGTGACGCGGGACGCCGTACGGCTGGAGGACGGCCGTGAGGTGCCGAGCGCGGTGACGGTCTGGGCCACCGGGTTCGGCGTACCGGATCTCGCCGCCCGCAGCGGGCTGAGCACCGACGCCCTCGGCCGCCTGCTCACCGACGAGACGCTGACCTGCGTCGACGACGCACGGATCGTCGCGGCCGGCGACAGTGCCGCCCCGTCGGACCTGCCGGTGCGGATGAGCTGCCAGGCCGCGATACCCCTCGGCGCGCGGGCCGCGGACACCGTGCTCAGCCGGATCGCGGGGGAGGAGCCGGCGACCCTCAACCAGGTCTTCGCCGGGCAGTGCATCAGCCTCGGACGGAAGGCGGGCATCTTCCAGTTCGCCCGCCGGTACGACGTGGCGGTGTGGTTCCACATCGGCGGCCGGCTCGGCGCGCGGGTCAAGGAGTTCGTGTGCAAGGGCACCGTCGGGCATCTGGCGGGCGAGGCGGCCAAGCCCGGCTCGTACCGCCTGCACAACGTCTCGGGAGGCCCCCGGCGCGGCGAGCAGCTGGCGGCCCGGAGCGCTGACGCCACCGCCGGACACGTGGCCTGACGCGGGCCGCACAGGGGAGAGAACGATCATAAGTGAGCACGTCACCGACCCGGCGACCGAGATCTTCGTCGCCCACCGCAACCTCCTGTTCACCGTCGCCTACGAGATGCTCGGCTCGGCGGCCGACGCGGAGGACGTGCTCCAGGAGACCTGGCTGCGGTGGGTCGAGCTGGACCTGGACCAGGTGCGTGACGCCCGCGCCTACCTGGTCCGGATGACCACCCGGCAGTCGCTCAACCGCCTGCGCACCCTGAAGCGCCGCAAGGAGTCCTACGTCGGCCCCTGGCTGCCCGAGCCGCTGCTCACCTCGCCGGACGTGGCCGAGGACGTCGAACTCGCCGAGAGTGTCTCGATGGCGCTCATGCTCGTCCTGGAGACCCTCTCGCCGACGGAACGCGCCGTCTTCGTCCTGCGGGAGGTCTTCGACGTCGGCTACGACGAGATCGCGGAGGCCGTCGACAAGACTCCCGCGGCCGTACGCCAGATCGCCCACCGGGCCCGGCAGCACGTCGAGGCCCGCCGCCCCCGCGAGGCGGTCTCCGCGAGCCGGACCCGGGCGGCGCTGGAGTCCTTCCGGCGCACCATCGAGACCGGCGACCTCCAGGGCCTGCTCGACGTCCTCGCCCCCGACGTGGTCCTGATGGCCGACGGCGGCGGCGTCAAGCAGGGCGGCGCGGTACGCCCGATCGTCGGTGCCGACCGGGTGAGCCGCTACATCATCGGCGGCGCCGGGAAGGCCAAGTTCACCATCGGCTACGAGCCCTGCGTGGTGAACGGCCACCCGGCCCTCGCCCTCCTGGTGAACGGCGAGACCGACGGCATCATGGCGATCCGCCTGGACGACGACCGCATCAGCGGCCTCTACTACGTCCGCAACCCGCAGAAGCTGACCCACATCGACACGGAGAACCGCCTCACGCTGCGCTGAACACCGCCGGCGCCGCCCCGGCATGACATGGCGCACTATTGCAAGCAGGTGCTTGCAATAGTTAGCGGGGGTGGTGCAAGGTGGGGGCATGGCAACGCTCAACGTCGGCAATCTCGGTGAGTACCTGCGCGAGCAGCGGCGCAACGCCCAGCTCTCGCTGCGGCAGCTCGCTGATGCCGCCGGGGTGTCCAACCCGTATCTGAGCCAGATCGAGCGCGGGCTGCGCAAGCCGAGCGCGGAGGTCCTCCAGCAGGTCGCCAAGGCGCTGCGGATCTCCGCCGAGACGCTGTACGTGCGGGCCGGAATCCTGGACGCCGAGCGGGACCGGGACGAGGTGGAGACGCGCGCCGTCATCCTCGCCGATCCCACGCTGACCGGGCAGCAGAAGCAGGTGCTGCTCCAGATCTACGAGTCCTTCCGCAAGGAGAACGGATTCGCGATAGCGGCGGACGACGACGCCATGACGGGCACCGGCGCCGACCCCGGCGCCGGGCCCGTCCGGCTCGACGACGGCCCCCGCACCCCGGCCGCCGGCAAGGACGCCGGCGCACCGGACACCGAAGACCCGCAGGAGCCGCGGCGGCCGGCCGGCTGAGCCGGGCGACCGGCCGCCGTCGCACGCGCACCGCGGGAACCCCCCCACCCACCCTCATCTGCAGTAATCCCGGGAGGACCAGCAAAATGGCCATCACCGACGACCTCCGCAAGACCCTCAGTGACCCGACCCCGCTCTACTTCGCCGCCGGCACCGCCGACCTGGCCTTCCAGCAGGCCAAGAAGGTCCCCGGCCTGGTCGAGCAGCTGCGTGCCGAGGCCCCGTCCCGGATCGAGGCCGTGCGCAACACCGACCCGAAGGCCGTGCAGGAGAAGGCCGCCGCCCGCGCCAAGGAGGCGCAGACCCGGGTCAAGGAGACGCAGGAGACCCTGCAGTCCAGGGTCAGCGAGTTCATCAGCTCCCTCGACGGGGACCTGAAGAAGCTCAGCACCACCTTCGACGCCGACCTGAAGAAGTTCGGCGAGAGTGCCCAGGACTTCGCGCTGCGCGGGGTCGGCGTGGCCGCCGAGTACGCCGTGAAGGCCCGGGAGACCTACGAGAAGGTCGCCGAGCACGGCGAGCAGGCCGTGCGGACCTGGCGCGGCGAGGCGGCCGAGGAGATCGAGGAGCTCGCCATCGTCGTGGAGCCGAACGCCAAGCCCGTCGAGGTCACGCAGGAGGACAAGCCGGCCGAGGCGAAGCCCGAGGCGACGTCCGCGCCGAAGAAGTCCCCCACCCCCACCCCGAAGAAGACGGCCCCGCGCAAGCCGGCCGCCAAGAAGACGACCCCGCCCGCGAAGTAGTCGGGCCGGGCGATAACCGGACGGGCCGGGCACTTGGCGGGTGCTCGGCCCGTTGACCGGGTAGCGGGCCTGCGGTTGCGGGTACGGTGACCGCGTAGGGACGAGCCGAGTCGGGTGGTGGACGTTGTGCTGATGCAGGGCTTCGCAAACTTCATGTGGCTGCTGAGCATGGCCCTGATCCTTTTCAGCGGTTTCGCGCTGATCGACGCCGCCACGCGCCGCGAGGACGCCTACCGCGCGGCCGACAAGAAGACCAAGCCGTTCTGGCTGATCGTCCTCGGGCTCGCCTTCGTGGTGAACCTGATCTTCAACATCCTGTCGTTCCTGCCGATCATCGGCCTCATCGCGACGATCGTCTACATGGTGGACGTCCGCCCGGCGATCCGCTCCCTGCCCGGCGGCGGCCGCAACACCCGCAGGGGTTCGAGCAGCGACGGCCCCTACGGCCCGTGGAACGGCGGGCGCTGACCCCGCCGGCCCGGAGCGGGCCCCCGCTCAGCGCACCCGGTCCAGCAGCAGCACGGCCACGTCGTCCGTCAGCTCGCCGCCGTTGAGGTCCCGGACCTCGTTCACCGCCGCCCCCAGCAGTGCCTCTCCGCGCAGCCCCTCGGCCAGCTGCCGGCGGACCATGGACACCATCCCGTCCTGGCCCAGCCGCTCCTTGCCCGCGCCGATCCGGCCCTCGATCAGCCCGTCGGTGTAGAGCATCAGGCTCCACTCGGCACCCAGCTCCACCTGCATCCGGGGCCAGCGGGCCCCGGGCAGCAGCCCGAGCGCCGGCCCGTTGTTGTCGTACGGCAGCAGCTGCGCCGCCCTCCCGGGGCGGGCCAGCAGCGGTGAGGGGTGCCCGGCCAGACACAGCCCCGCCCGGCGGCCGTCCGGCGCTATGTCCACCGTGCACAGCGTCGCGAAGATCTCGTCGTCCGACCGCTCGTGCTCCAGCACCTGCTGCAGCGTGCCGAGCAGCTGGTCCCCGCAGAGCCCGGCCAGCGTCAGCGCCCGCCAGGCGATCCGCAGCTCGACACCGAGCGCGGCCTCGTCGGGACCGTGTCCGCAGACGTCGCCGATCATGGCGTGCACCGTGCCGTCCGAGGTGCGGACCACGTCGTAGAAGTCCCCGCCGAGCAGCGCCCGCGACCGGCCCGGCCGGTACCGCGCGGCGAACCGCAGGGGCGAGCCGTCCAGCAGCGGCGTGGGCAGCAGGCCCCGCTCCAGGCGCCGGTTCTCCTGCGCCCGCACCCGCCCCTCGGCGAGCCGGCGCTCCGCGGAGTCGGAGCGCTTGCGCTCCACCGCGTACCGGATCGCGCGGCTCAGCAGCCGGCCGTCCAGCTCGTCGCGGTGGAGATAGTCCTGGGCGCCCACCCGGACCGCCTGCGCGCCGCGCTCGGCGTCGCCGGAGGCGGTGAGGGCGAGGACGGCGTGCCGCGGCGCGAGCTCCAGCACCTGCTTGAGCACGGCGAGCTCGTCGCTGTCGTCGCCGCGGCCCGGTGCGGGCAGCGCCAGGTCCAGCAGGATGCAGTGGACGTCGTCGGTGAGCAGCCGCGCGGCCTCGGTGAGGTTGCGGGCGGTGCGCACCCGGATCGGCCTGCCGGCCCGGTCGTGCAGTTCGGGCAGCACCGTGGAGCCGCCCGGGTCGTCCTCGATGAGCAGCAGCGTCAGCTGGGTGTGGGCGGCGCCGGTGGGGGGCGCGCTCGTCTGCTCGGTGTGCTCGACCGTGGCGTCCTTGCGCGGGGCCTCTCCGGCCGAGGGGCCGCCGACCGTGGGTGCGGCTGTCTGAGCCTGACCACTCTCCACGGCCGGGATCGCTCTCTGCCGCGGTACGGGTACGGGCATCGTCTTGGGTTCCTTCCCTCCCCCCGAGGGCATGGCGGGGACGAGGGACCTCGACCCACCGACGGGGACCATAGCGGTAGTCGGCACCGCAAAGGAATGGTGCAGGCCACGCCGTTCGGCGGCTGGCCACTGTCATATGCCGCGTTCCGTACCGCAGTTGGGCAGGGCGGCGGCCCCCGGGGGATGACGAACGTCACGCCCGCCCCCGGTTTGCCCGGCCGTTGGGGTGCGGTGCGTCACGTGGCCCCGGTCACCCCGGGGCCCGGTATGCGTGACTCCGGTCTCATACGTCCGGTCGTACGACCGCCAGGATCGGCATGGAACCGGCCCCCGCGACGGTCACCGTCCGTCCGGGGCGCGGGGAGTGCACCATCGCGCCGTCGCCGACGTACATCCCGACATGACTGGCGTCGTCGTTGTAGATGATGAGGTCGCCGGGGCGCATCTCGGCGATGTCGATGCGCGGAAGCTGCTTCCACTGCTCCTGCGAGGTGCGCGGAATCGGCACTCCGGCCGCCGCCCAGGCCTGGGAGGTCAGCCCGGAGCAGTCGAAGGTGCCGGGCCCCTCGGCGCCCCATTCGTACGGCTTGCCCAGCTGGGCGGTGGCGTACGCCACGGCCTTCTTGCCCTGCGCGGACGCCTTGCCGTCGGTCTCGTCGAGTATCCCGGAGTCCAGCCAGGCGGTCTGCGCCTGGTGGGCGGCCCGTCGCTCCAGCTCGGCGAGGCGCTCCTTCTCCTCCGCCTCCAGCTCCGACTCCACCTTCTCGGCGGCCTTGATCTGCTTCTTGATCTCCGCCTTCGCCTTGGCCTTGGTCTTGCGGTTGGCCTCCAGCTTCTCCCACTGGGCGGAGGCGTCCTTCGCGTACTGCTCCAAGTCCTGCTGGGTGCGGGTCAGTTCGCGGAGGAGTCCCTTGGTGGCGCGCTCGCCCTGGATCACCCGGCCCGCGCCGTCGAGGAACTCCTGCGGGTCGTCGCTGAGCATCAGGTGCGCCTCGTCGGGCAGTCCGCCGCTGCGGTACTGCGCGGCGGCCGCGGCGCCGGCCCGCTTCTTGAGCTCGTCCACCTTCTTCTGGCCCTTGACGATCTTCTTCGCCAGGGCCACGATCTCGGCGGACTGCTGCTCGGCCTTCTCCTCGGCGGAGTTGTACGCGTCGGTGGCGACGGCGGCGTCGTGATAGAGCCGGTCCAGCTTCTTGCGTACGGCCTCAAGGTCCTTGGTGGTCGCCGGAGTCGGGGTCGCGCTCGGAACCGGTGTCGGGGTCGGACTCGCGAACGCGGTGCCCGGTGCCGCCAGCACGGTCACCGCGCAGACCACGGTGACGGCGGCGGTGATGAGGCTGCGCCTGCCCGTACCCATACCACTTCCCCCAACCTGATTAACCGTCAGTAACTTACGGATGCCTGGGGGATCGTGCCATGCCGCCGCGGAAAACGACAGAGGTCGCGCACCCTGCTGCTTTCCCCCTCTCCCACCCCCGCACGACGATCTCCCCGCCTATGTGACGAACGACATACGCAGTTCGTTCCCCGCAGGTCAGTGCGTCACAGGTGTGCTCGCGCCGGCGTCAACGCCCCCCATGCCACCGTGACTTCGCCCTGCCGCCAGCGCGCCGGCCCGTCCAGCACCGGCCAGTCGGCCGTCAGCTCCCGCACCGCCCGGATCCAGCGCTGCCGGGCGCCGAAGGAGGCGTAGGGCGCGGCGGCGGCCCAGGCCCGGTCGAAGTCCCGCAGGAAGGCGTGGACCGGCTCGCCGGGGACGTTGCGGTGGATCAGCGCCTTCGGCAGCCGCTCGGCGAGGTCCGAGGGCCGCTCCAGCGAGCCGAGCCGGGTCGCGAAGGTCACCGTCCGCGGCCCCTCCGGCCCGAGCGCGACCCACACGTGCCGCCGCCCGATCTCGTCGCAGGTCCCCTCGACCAGCAGCCCGCCCCGCGAGCCGGGGCCGGCCGGGGCCAGCCGCGCGCACAGCCGCTCCCACACGGCGGCGACCTCGGCCTCCTCGTACTGGCGCAGCACATTGGCGGCCCGGATCAGCAGCGGCCGCCCCGGGACCGGGATCTCGAAACCGCCGTGCCGGAAGACCAGCCCCTCGCGCTCATAGGGCCGGGCGGCCGCGACCCGCGCCGGGTCGATCTCGACGCCGGCCACACGCGCGCGGGGCGCGACGGTACGCAGCCGCCCCAGCAGTTCCACGGCCGTCCAGGGCGCGGCGCCGTACCCGAGGTCGACCGCGACGGGGTCGGGGGCCCGCCGCAGCTCGGCGCCGTGCGTCGCCGCGATCCAGCGGTCCATGCGGCGCAGGCGGTTGGGGTTGGTGGTCCCGCGCGTCACCGTTCCCACGGGGCCGGCGGGGGCGCGGGCTGTCATGTCTACGAGGGTATGCGGCTCACCGGGCGAGGTGGCGCCGCCAGTAGGTGGGCCGCCAGTAGTAGAGGACGGTCAGGTCGTCCGGCATCCGGCCCCCGGGCGCCTGCTCGAAGGGGTCCCGGGCGGGGTCGGCCGGGCGGAACCCCGGGTCCACCGGCTCGTCGTCCTTTGGTGGGCGGGCCCGGCGCCGCACCTGCTCGGCCACCGCGCCGGTCCGCCGGTAGTTGGCCTGCGCCTCGATCAGGCTCAGCCCGTGGTTGGGGCCGAAGTCGATGTGCGGGAAGCGCAGCTGGAAGGGGTCCTCCTCCCACCGGCAGACCTCGCAGATCTCGTAGGTCCACAGCTCCAGGAGCGTCAGATGGCCGCAGCAGGGACAGGGGAGCCGCTCGTCGGCGGGTAACAGGAGATCGTCCAGGTCCGGCATGTGCCTGAGGGCAGGGCGGCGGCCGTTGCGCCCGCGCCCTCTTCTCGGGGGTTGCGCAGCCGCCCGTTCCCGGGCCACGCAGCCCCCGTTCCCGGCCCACGCAGCCTGCCGTCGAACGGTTGAGCGACTGGCGGTAATGATTCGGCAAAGAACCCCCGGCCGGAAATGGAGCCGGACCTTCCGGTGTTCACCCCCGTGGAGGGCCCGCACGTCCTCCCTCAGGCATGCCCGCAGCGAGGAGGAACGCCCCGTGAGCCACTACGTCGGCAGGCTCGGGCGTCGCTCCGCGGTGGCACCCCCGCGGTTGCGTCTGCACCGCCGGCCCCGCCGTATCGCGATGCTCTCCGTGCACACCTCACCGCTCCACCAGCCCGGCACCGGCGACGCCGGCGGCATGAACGTGTACATCGTGGAGCTCGCGCAGCGCCTCGCCGCGATCAACATCGAGGTCGAGATCTTCACCCGCGCCACCGCCGCCGCCCTCCCGCCCACCGTGGAGATGGCCCCCGGCGTCCTGGTCCGGCACGTCGACGCGGGCCCCTACGAGGGCCTGGCCAAGGAAGAACTCCCCGCCCAGCTCTGCGCCTTCACCCACGGCGTGATGCAGGCCTGGGCCGGCCACCGCCCCGGCTACTACGACCTCGTGCACTCGCACTACTGGCTCTCCGGCCACGTCGGCTGGCTCGCCGCCCAGCGCTGGGGCACCCCCCTGGTGCACGCCATGCACACCATGGCCAAGGTCAAGAACGCCAACCTCGCCGCGGGCGACACCCCCGAGCCGGCCGCCCGGGTCATCGGCGAGACCCAGATCGTCGCCGCCGCCGACCGGCTCATCGCGAACACCGCGGAGGAGGCCGACGAACTCGTCCGCCACTACCACGCCGAACCCGGCAAGGTCGGCGTGGTCCACCCCGGCGTCAACCTCGACCGCTTCTCGCCCGCCGACGGCCGCGCCGCCGCCCGGGCCCGCCTCGGCCTGCCCCAGGACGCCCTGATCCCGCTCTTCGCGGGCCGCATCCAGCCCCTGAAGGCGCCGGACGTCCTGCTCCGCGCGGTCGCCGTCCTGCTCGACGAACGCCCCGAGCTGCGCTCCCGCATCCTCGTGCCCGTCGTCGGCGGCCCCAGCGGCAGCGGCCTCGCCAAACCCGAGGGCCTGCAGAAGCTGGCGGCCCGCCTCGGCATCGCCGATGTCGTACGGTTCCGCCCGCCCGTCGGCCAGGAACAGCTCGCGGACTGGTTCCGGGCCGCCTCGGTCCTCGTCATGCCCTCCTACAGCGAGTCCTTCGGCCTGGTCGCCATAGAGGCACAGGCGTCCGGTACGCCGGTGCTCGCGGCGGCGGTCGGCGGCCTGCCGGTGGCCGTGCGCGACGGACGGACCGGCTTCCTCGTGCAGGGCCATCAACCGGCCGCCTACGCGCGCGTGCTGCGCGAATTCGCCGACCAGCCGGAGCTGTCCGCCCGGATGGGCGCCGCCGCGGCCCGGCACGCCCAGTCCTTCGGCTGGGACACCGCGGCGGCCGCCACCGCGGACGTCTACACGGCCGCGGCCCAGGCCCACCGCCGTCGCGTACGCTCGCACCATGGGTGATGCGCGGCAGGCCGTCGAGGACTTCCTCCAGGACGCGGAGCTGGAGTGGGAGAGCCCCGACCCCGGCACCTACGTCGTGAAACTCCCCGGCACGCGCAAGCTGTCGACCACGCTCTCCCTGCGGCTCGGCCGTCACTCGCTGTCGCTGAACGCCTTCGTCATCCGCCACCCCGACGAGAACGAACCCGGCGTCCACCGCTGGCTCCTGGAGCGCAACCTCAAGCTGTACGGCGTCAGTTACGCCGTCGACCAGCTCGGCGACGTCTACGTCACCGCCAAGCTGCCCCTCTCGTCCGTCACCCCCGACGAACTCGACCGCCTCCTCGGCCAGACCCTGGAAGCCGCCGACGGCGCCTTCAACACCCTGCTGGAACTGGGCTTCGCGAGCGCCATCCGCAAGGAGTACGAATGGCGGGTCTCCCGGGGCGAGTCCACCCGCAACCTCGACGCCTTCACCCACCTGACCCAGCGTCCGGGCGGGTCGTCCTAGGGGCGCTCACCGTGCCGAGCCCCCGTCCCCGCGTATCTTCCCGGGGTCGTGCCCACCAGCTTGCGGAAGTGGCGGGTGAGATGGGCCTGGTCGTAGAAGCCGGTCGCCGCCGCGACCTCGCCGATCGGGCGGCCGTCCAGGAGGAGGCGGCGGGCGCGGTCGACGCGGCGGGAGTTCAGGTACTGGTGCGGGGCGATGCCGTAGGCGGTGCTGAACGCCCGTACCAGGTGGGCGGGATGGGCCTGGACCAGTCCTGCCGCCTCCTGCAGTGAGAGCCCCTCGACGACCCGTTCGTCGAGGAGTTCGCGCAGACGGCGGGCGAGGGCGGGGCCACCGCGGGCGCCGTCCGCCGGGCCCGCCCGCAGATGCGTGCGCAGCCGCTCCCCGACGAGCGTCAGCCGGCTCTCGGCCTCCAGTTCGTCGCCGGGGCGGGCGAGGGCGGTGTGCAGTTGGCCGACCCGGTGCCGCAGCAGCGGGTCGCGCAGGTCGGGGGTGTCCACGGCGGCCCCGATGAGGTCGGCGGCGAGCCGGGAGGTGTCGAGGTAGAGGACGCGCTTGCGGAAGCCGTGCGGGGTCGCGGGAGCGCCGTTGTGCGGGACGTGCGGCGGCAGCAGCGTCACCGTGCCGTGCGGGGTGCCGTGCTCGTGCCGGTCGAGGTCGTACCGTACGGCGCCGTCGTCGACGATGAGGAGCGTCCACGCCTCATGGACGTGCATCGGATAGGCGTACTCGGTGAAGTGCGCGTGGAAGACCTCGACGACACCCGGGATCCGGGGACGCCAGGCGGTCACCTCGCGCTGAGCGGCCATGCAAAGAACGTACAAGACGCGGCCGTACGGCGGTCGGCAGTCTCGGTCCATGAACGCGACGAACCCGCTCACCGCCGAACCGATCCGCTTCGACACGAAGATCGCCGTGCTGCTGCGCGAGGACCTGGAGCCCTGGCAGCGGCTGAACGTGACCGCGTTCCTCGTCAGCGGCCTGGGCACCCAGGTCCCCGAGGTGATCGGGGAGCCCTACGAGGACGCCGACGGGGTGGCGTACCTGCCGATGTTCCGGCAGCCGGTGCTGGTCTTCCAGGGCTCCAAGGAGACGCTGACGGCGGCCCACGCGCGCGTGCTGTCGCGGGCGCTGCCGCGCGCCCTGTTCACGTCGGACCTGTTCGCCACCGGCAACGACCGGGACAACCGGGCCGCCGTACGGGCCGTGCCGACGCGGGACCTGGACCTGGTGGGGCTGGCCGTGCACGGGCCGCGCAACGCGGTGGACAAGGTGCTGAAGGGGGCCCGGATGCACCCCTGAGGGGCACTCCCGAGCGTCAGGCGGCGGCGGTCTCGGGGCGCGCCGGGGCCGGCGCCGCGGCGGGGGTCTCCGGGGCCGGCAGGCGGCGCATGAGCACGCCGTACCCGATCCCCGCGACGGTCCCGATCACCGCGCACAGCCCCCACAGCCACTCCGCGCCGTACCGGTCGATGACGACCCCGGACATCAGCGGCGCGACCAGCGAGGCGACGGCCCAGGACATGGTGTACATGCCCTGGTAGCGGCCCCGGCCGTGGGTGGGGGAGAGCCGGACGACCAGGCTGGTCTGGGTCGGGGCGTTGACGATCTCCGCGAGGGTCCAGACGCAGACGGTGAGGGCGAACAGACCGACGGACCCGGCGAAGGCGGTCAGCCCGAAGCCGTACCCGGCGAGCACCGAGGAGATCACCAGCAGCCGCCGGGGATCGCGGTGCTCGATGAACCGGGTGACCGGGATCTGCAGGACGACGATCAGCACGCCGTTGACGGCGATGGCCATGCCGTAGTCGGCCGGGGTGAACCCGGCGTCGCCCATGGCGACGGGCAGGCCGATGTAGCCCTGCTGGAAGATGAGGGCGATCAGGAAGGACAGGCCCACGACGCCCATGAACCGCCCGTCCCGCAGCACGGTCCCGAGTCCTACGGCGGACTCCTCCGCCTTCACCGCCTCGGTGCGCTCGGGCCGGGACTCGGGCAGCTTCAGGAAGACGACGATCGCGCAGGCCAGGGTCATGACGCCCTCGGCGAGGAACCCGGCCCGGTAGCTGTACTCGGCGATGAACCCGGCGGCCATGGAGGAGACGGCGAAGCCGAGGTTGATGGCCCAGTAGTTGAGCGAGAACGCGCGCACCCGGTCCTCGGGCCGGACGATGTCGGCCATCATCGCCTGCACGGCGGGCCGGGAGGCGTTGGAGGCCATCCCGACGAGGAAGGCGACGCCGGCGATGGCGGCGGGGTGGTGCACGAACCCCAGCGCGGCCACCGAGACGGCGGTGGCGGTCTGCGAGACCAGCAGCGTGGGCCGCCGCCCGAGCCGGTCGGTCATCACTCCGCCGGCGAGCGAGGAGATGACCCCGCCGAGGCCGTGCAGGGCGACGACGAGACCGGCGTAGGAGGCGGAGTAGCCGCGGTCCAGGGTCAGGTACAGCGCCATGAAGGTGGCGACGAAGCCGCCGAGCCGGTTGACGAGGGTGCTGGTCCACAGCCACCAGAACTCCCGGGGCAGCCCGGAGACGGTCTCCCGGGCGGCACGTCTCAGGGCGGCGACAGACATGGGGATCCCCCGGAGGTGTAAGTGGCGCGAGCGGCCACCACAACTTACGAAGTGCCGGCGGCCGGGGGCCACTCAATTAACAGATCCCGTCAACCGTCCGCCTTCTGGTCGGGGGCGCAAGTGATCAGAAGGTTCGATTACGCTCCTTCTCATGGCCGACGCACCGTACAAGCTGATCCTCCTCCGCCACGGCGAGAGCGAGTGGAACGCGAAGAACCTGTTCACCGGCTGGGTGGACGTCAACCTCAACGAGAAGGGCGAGAAGGAGGCAGTCCGCGGTGGCGAACTCCTGAAGGACGCCGACCTCCTGCCCGACGTGGTCCACACGTCCCTCCAGAAGCGGGCGATCCGTACGGCGCAGCTGGCCCTCGAGGCCGCCGACCGCCACTGGATCCCGGTCCACCGCTCCTGGCGCCTGAACGAACGCCACTACGGCGCCCTCCAGGGCAAGGACAAGGCCCAGACGCTGGCCGAGTTCGGCGAGGAGCAGTTCATGCTCTGGCGCCGCTCCTACGACACCCCGCCGCCGCCGCTCGAGGACGGCGCGGAGTTCTCCCAGTCCGGCGACGCGCGCTACGCCACCATCCCGCCGGAGCTGCGCCCCCGCACGGAGTGCCTCAAGGACGTCGTCGTCCGTATGCTCCCCTACTGGTACGACGGCATCGTCCCCGACCTCCTGGCCGGCCGCACGGTCCTGGTGGCCGCCCACGGCAACAGCCTGCGCGCCCTGGTCAAGCACCTGGACGGCGTCTCGGACGCCGACATCGCGGGTCTGAACATCCCGACGGGCATCCCCCTGTCCTACAGCCTCGACGCCGACTTCAAGCCCCTGAACCCGGGCGGCACCTACCTCGACCCCGAGGCGGCGGCCGCGGCGATCGAGGCCGTGAAGAACCAGGGCAAGAAGAAGTAGCAGCCCTCTCGGAGCAACTCGCTCCAATACCTCGGAGCAAGCCTCCTACCAGCGGTTTCCACCCCTGGTAGGGGGCTTTTTCCCGCGCTAGACGGTCAGCGGCACGGCGTGGATCTCGTCCGCCTTGTGTCCCGCGCGTTCGTGGATGCGCTGCACCGCCTCCGCCGAGGGCGCCTCGGAGAGGCAGTAGACGGTCCCGGACTCCGGGTCCGCCCAGGCCCGCTCGAAGTGGACCCCCTCGTCCCTTTCGATGGCGAGGTCCGCCTTGTGGGCCTCGTGCAGCTGGTCCGACGTGATGCCCTGCATCCCGTGGTGTACGTCCATGAACCGGGCCATGGCACGCCTCCTTCCGGTCCTCCTTCCATGCTGCGCCTCCACCGGCCCGCGAGCACGACGAAGGGCCCCGGCAGCCGCGCCGGGGCCCTTCACCGTCGTAAGCCCTTCACCGTCGTAAGAAGAAAAGCACTCAACCGCACTGGCACGGGTTGCCGGACTGGCAGCCGCACTGGCAGCCCGAGCCGCAGCCGCACGCGCCGATCAGCATCAGGTGCTGGATCTCGGCGGGCTGCTCGGTCGGGCGTTCCTGCGTGGGGTCGGGTGTGGTGCCGGGCGTACTGGGGGAGTCGGCCATGGTCCCTCCTCGTCGAGGCTGGTGCCTGTTCCCCATTGCATGCCCGCTCCACTGGGCGCATCAACGGCGCACGGGGGCTCTCACGCACGCCCCCGAGCGGTGTCAGGCCCCTTCCACGCCCTTCACGGCCGCGATGTCCTGCTGGAGGTTGTCCGCGTGCTCGCCCGTCACCAGGAACACCACACGCTTGGCGACGGCCACCGCGTGGTCGGCGAACCGCTCGTAGTAGCGGCCGAGCAGGGTGACGTCCACGGCGGTCTCGATGCCGTGCTTCCAGCGCTCGTCCATCAGGTGCTGGAAGAGCGTGCGGTGCAGCAGGTCCATCGCGTCGTCGTCGGTCTCCATCTGGAGCGCCAGGTCGACGTCCTTGGTCACGATGACCTCGGCGGCCTTCGCCATCAGCCGCTGCGCGAGCTGGCCCATCTCCAGGATCGTGGCGTGCAGATCGTGCGGAATGGCCCGCTCCGGGTAACGCAGCCGGGTGAGCTTGGCCACGTGCTGGGCCAGGTCGCCGGAGCGCTCCAGGTCGGCGGACATCCGCAGCGAGGTGACCACGATCCGCAGGTCGGTCGCCACCGGCTGCTGGCGGGCGAGCAGGGCTATCGCCCGCGCCTCCAGGTCGTGCTGGAGGTCGTCGACCTTCTGGTCGGCCTCGATCACGCTTTCGGCCAGCTTCAGGTCGGAATCGAGGATCGACGTCGTGGCGCGTCCGATCGCCGACCCGACCAGGCGGGCCATCTCCACCAGGCTGTCGCTGATCGAGTCAAGTTCCTCGTGGTACGCGTCCCGCATGAGGGTTCCCTCTCGTACGTGTTTCTTGGGGTTCCGGGGGCCGGGGCCAGTGTGCACGTCCTGCTGAACCGGCGCTATCGCACCCCACGCTCTCACCGTCCGACCTGCACGCGTCCGTTTCTGCCACCCCAAATGAACCATTGCTGGCACCAAGGTGAACTCTGGGCGACGAGTGTTCGAGCTCGCACTCGGATGGCTGTGGCCTGGACCGAACCCGTGCCTAACCTGGATGCATGGACGTGAACGCGGCGGTCGCCGCAGCGGCAGCGATTGCCGGGGTACTCACCGGCGTGGTCGCCATGCTGGCGTTCCGCTGGAGCGAACGCGACCAAGCGCGACCCACCAGAACCTCCCTGCACACCGATCCGGTACTGCCCCCCGGCGTCGACACGGTCCTGTCCGTGCTCCGCTCCTCCGCGGTCGTACTGGACGAGGCCGACGCCGTCGTCAAGGCCAGCTCCGCCGCGTACGCCCTCGGGCTGGTGCGCGGCGGACGGCTCTCCGTGGAACCGATGCTCCAGATGGCCCGGGACACCCGGCGCGACGGCGAGATACGCCAGGTCGAGCTGGACCTGCCCCGGCGCGGCAGCGGCCGCGGCGAGGCCCTCGCGGTCTCCGCCCGGGTGGCGCCGCTCGGCTCCCGCCTGGTGCTGCTGCTCGTCGAGGACCTCACCGAGGCCCGGCGGATAGAGGCGGTACGGCGCGACTTCGTCGCCAATGTCAGCCATGAGCTCAAGACCCCCGTGGGCGCTCTCTCCCTGCTGTCCGAGGCCGTCATGGACGCCTCCGACGACCCGGAGGCCGTGGAGCGCTTCGCGGGGCGCATGCAGATCGAGGCGACCCGGCTCACCAACCTCGTCCAGGAGCTGATCGACCTCTCCCGGGTGCAGAACGACGACCCGCTGGATGACGCCGAGCCTGTGCGCGTGGACGAACTGGTGGCCGAGGCCGTCGACCGCTGCCGGCACGCCGCCGGCACCAAGCAGATCACCATGGCGGCCGGCGGCACCGCCGACCTGAGCATCTGGGGCCACCGCGGCCAGCTCGCCGCGGCCCTCGGCAACCTCGTCGAGAACGCCGTCAACTACTCGCCCGCCCGGACCCGGGTCGGGATCGCCGCACGCCGGCTGACCGCACCGGGCGGCGACCATATCGAGATCGCCGTGACCGATCAGGGCATCGGCATCTCCGACAAGGACAAGGAGCGCATCTTCGAGCGCTTCTACCGCGTCGACCCGGCCCGTTCCCGCGCCACCGGTGGCACGGGGCTCGGGCTGGCGATCGTCAAGCACGTGGCCGCCTCGCACGGCGGGGAGGTCACGGTGTGGAGTTCCGAGGGACAGGGCTCCACGTTCACCCTGAGACTGCCGGAGGCGGGCGCGGCCCGCGACCGAGCTCAGCAGCATCCCGTCCTCGACGCCGAGGCCGGGCGCCCCGCCGATCCGTCCCACGACACACCCCCCGAGTCAGCCGCGTACCAGACGCTTTCCGCCCCGGAGGTCCATCCGTGACCCGAGTGCTCGTCGTCGAGGACGAGGAATCCTTCTCAGACGCCCTGTCGTACATGCTCCGCAAGGAGGGCTTCGAGGTCGCCGTCGCGTCCACCGGGCCCGACGGTCTCGACGAGTTCGAGCGCAACGGCGCCGACCTCGTCCTGCTCGACCTGATGCTGCCCGGCCTGCCGGGCACCGAAGTCTGCCGCCAGCTGCGCGGCCGCTCCAACGTCCCCGTCATCATGGTGACCGCCAAGGACAGCGAGATCGACAAGGTCGTCGGCCTGGAGATAGGAGCCGACGACTATGTCACCAAGCCGTTCTCGTCCCGGGAGCTGGTCGCCCGGATCCGGGCCGTCCTGCGCCGCCGCGGCGAGCCCGAGGAGGTCACCCCGGCCGCCCTGGAGGCGGGTCCGGTCCGCATGGACGTCGACCGCCACGTGGTCACGGTCTCCGGCTCGAAGGTCGACCTCCCGCTCAAGGAGTTCGACCTCCTGGAGATGCTCCTGCGCAACGCGGGCCGCGTCCTGACCCGGATGCAGCTCATCGACCGGGTCTGGGGCGCCGACTACGTCGGCGACACCAAGACCCTCGACGTCCACGTCAAGCGCCTGCGCGCGAAGATCGAACCGGACCCGGGCGCGCCGCGGTACCTGGTGACGGTGCGGGGGCTGGGCTACAAGTTCGAGCCGTAAGCCGTCTGACGGCGGTACGACGAAGGGCGGGACCCCTCAGGGGGCCCCGCCCTTCTCCGTCGTACGGCCGCTCAGTGGCCGGCCGCGGCGTGCGACTCCGTGGCCGAGGCCGAGGCGGCGTCGGCCGGGGTGCCGGTGGCGCCCTCGGCCGGCTCGCCGGTGGCCTCACCCGTGGCCTCGCCGGTCGCCTCGCCCGTCGGCTCCGTCGTCGGGGACGCGGTGTCCTCACCCGGCGCGTTCGGGACCTCGGTGGGGCCCCAGCCGGTGAAGTAGCTCTCGGCCGGGACGACGAAGGCGCGCAGGGACACGTCGCCGGTCTCGCTGAAGGTGAAGGTCATCGGCTGGGCGTTGCCGTCCTTGACGTTCTCCGGCGTGCCGGAGAGCAGGGCGGAGGCGTTGCCCGAGCCACCGAGGGTGAGCGAGCCGCCGGCCGGGATGGACAGGCTCTTGCCCTTGGCGGGCTTGAGCTCCAGGGGCTCGTCCGCCCCCTCGATGGTGATCGACTCCAGGGTCTGGGCGCGGGTGCCCTCGTTGAAGAGGGTCGCGGCGACCACGGCCGGGTCGCTCGCCTCGGGGTCCGGCTGCGTGATGATCACGGCGTTCTGGACCTTGATGTCGCCGACCGTGGTGGCGGCGTTGTCCGGCTTGACTTCCAGGGTCTGTGCGTTGTTGCCGGCTCCGCACGCGGCGAGCGGAAGAATCGAGAACGTGATGGCGGCGGCGGCGATGACGCCGCGTCGAAGGCTGCTGCTCACGGCGGCGGCAACTCCTTGACTCGAACGGGGCGGGCGCATAAAGCCGCCCTAAGTGTCTGTCAGCGCGCTTAGGTTACCGAGCCGTTCCGGCCCCGCCGCACCCGACCCTCCCCTGGACCCCACAAGAGTCTCCGGCCGGCCCCGCGGAAGCGTCCCGCTTCACCGGTCCCGTCGCTCACAAGTGACCCACGAGTCACTTTGGCTCCGCGGCTGTCTGCCATTCACATAAGTCCCGTGGGCATACCCACGACACAGGCGCGCGAAATTTCCGTGAAGGAATGCGCGACCCTCCGGAAATTGATCACCGACCGTGCTCGCCGACCCCTCGTGATCAATTCCGGAATCGTCCGGTACCCGCCTCCGGCCACCGAACGGAGTAGCGGAAGTCGCACACATGGAACCGGACATATCAGGATGTTCGGCCGCTTGACGGCGCCTCCGGATGTGTGTGACGGCCGCGTTTCACCTCGCCCGGAGAGCCGCTCCGACCTGCGAATTTCTTGTTCCGGTCAGCCCGCGCAGCACGTTCCTGTCGCTGTTGTCAAGCCCCGAGATATGCCCTGACCTGCGAAAACGCCATTCAGAAGCTGCCGTTTCCGTGTTACTCTGGATAGCCACGGAAGGGGTACCTGTCACATGACGTTCAAGGTTGGCGACACCGTGGTCTATCCCCATCACGGGGCCGCGCTGATCGAGGCCATCGAAACTCGCCAGATCAAAGGCGTGGACAAGACCTACTTGGTGCTGAAGGTCGCCCAGGGTGACCTGACGGTACGTGTGCCAGCGGACAATGCGGAGTTCGTCGGCGTGCGTGATGTGGTCGGCCAGGACGGGCTGGACCGGGTCTTCGAGGTGCTTCGCGCGCCGTACGCCGAGGAGCCCACGAACTGGTCTCGTCGTTACAAGGCAAATCTGGAGAAGCTCGCCTCCGGCGATGTCATCAAGGTCGCGGAAGTCGTGCGTGACCTGTGGCGTCGTGAGCGTGAGCGCGGACTGTCCGCCGGTGAGAAGCGCATGCTCGCCAAGGCCCGCCAGATCCTGGTGAGCGAGCTCGCCCTCGCGGAGAACACCAACGAGGACAAGGCCGAGGCGCTCCTCGACGAGGTCCTCGCGTCCTGACGCCCGCAGCCAGCAGGCTCAGCCACTCAGCACATTGAAATGCCGCGGTGCCCGATGACATATCCACTGTCGCCGGGCGCTGCGGCATGTTCGCTGGTGCGTGCCGTCTCACGCCGTGCACTTCCTCGTGCACTCCTCGGGGGGAGGTTCCCCCGATACTTGGCGTGCCGGGCCCGGGCAGCTGGCTCGACCAGGGTCACGGAAGGGTCCGGTCAAGGCGTCGCGCCCGGCACTGCCCAGGCCATACCCACGCCAGGCCAGCACACAAACCTGACAGGAACCGATGTCTGACGAATCGCGCCCTTCGCCCGCGCAGGCCCGTGCGACCACCCCCACGGCTGCCGTGATCCCGGCCGCCGGCCGCGGTGTACGCCTCGGTCCCGGCGCCCCCAAGGCACTGCGCTCGCTGGGCGGCACTCCCATGCTGATCCACGCGGTGCGCGCCATGGCCGCCTCCCGAGCCGTCTCCCTGGTCGTCGTCGTGGCCCCGCCCGAGGGCGCCGCCGAGGTGAAGTCCCTGCTCGACGCGCACGCCCTGCCGGAGCGCACCGACTTCCTGGTGGTCCCCGGCGGTGACTCCCGCCAGGAGTCGGTGAAGCGGGGCCTGGACGCGCTGCCGCCCGAGTACGGCATCGTCCTCGTGCACGACGCGGCCCGCCCGCTCGTCCCGGTGGACACCGTCGACGGCGTCATCGAGGCCGTACGGGACGGCGCCGGCGCGGTGGTCCCCGCGCTGCCGCTCGCGGACACCGTCAAGGAGGTCGAGCCGGCCGGCGAGGACGAGCCCGAGCGGGTCGTCGCCACCCCGGACCGGGCCCGGCTGCGCGCGGTGCAGACCCCGCAGGGCTTCGACCGGACGACCCTGGTCCGCGCCCACGAGACGGTCACCGACCGCGTCACCGACGACGCCGGCATGGTCGAACAGCTCGGCCTCCAGGTCGTGGTGGTCCCCGGCCACGAGGAGGCCTTCAAGGTCACCCGCCCGCTGGACCTGGTCCTCGCCGAGGCGGTCCTGGCGCGCCGGAGGCTCAACGATGGCTTCTGAGGCACCCCTGCTGCCCCAGGTCGGCATCGGCACCGACATCCACGCCTTCGAGGAGGGCCGCGAGCTGTGGTGCGCGGGCCTGAAGTGGGAGGGCGAGGGGACCGGGCTCGCCGGTCACTCCGACGCGGACGTCGTCGCGCACGCCGCGTGCAACGCGCTCTTCTCCGCGGCGGGCCTCGGCGACCTGGGACAGCACTTCGGCACGGGGCGGCCCGAGTGGTCGGGCGCCTCCGGCGTCGTCCTGCTCACCGAGGCCGCGCGCATCGTCCGCGCGGCCGGCTTCACCATCGGCAACATCGCGGTCCAGGTCGTCGGGCCCCGCCCGAAGATCGGCAAGCGCCGCGAGGAGGCCCAGAAGGTCCTCTCGGAGGCGGCGGGCGCGCCGGTCTCCGTCTCGGGGGCGACGACGGACGGACTGGGGTTCCCCGGTAGGGGTGAAGGGCTGATGGCGGTGGCGACGGCGCTGGTGGCCAGAACACCGGGCTGACAGTTGTCCACAACCGTCGGAGGCACCCGCCCGCGCCTACTACCCTGGACACGTGACTATTCGCCTGTACGACACCAGCGCCCGGCAGATCCGTGACTTCACCCCGCTCACGCCGGGTTGTGTCTCGATCTACCTGTGCGGTGCCACCGTGCAGGCGGCCCCGCACATCGGCCACATCCGGTCCGGGCTGAACTTCGACATCATGCGCCGCTGGTTCGAGTACCGCGGCTACGACGTCACGTTCATCCGCAACGTCACGGACATCGACGACAAGATCATCACCAAGTCGGCGGACCAGGGCCGCCCGTGGTGGTCGATCGGCTACGAGAACGAGCGCGCGTTCGACGACGGTTACACCGCGCTCGGCTGCCTCCCGCCGACGTACGAGCCGCGCGCCACCGGCCATGTCACCGAGATGGTCGAGATGATGCGCGGCCTGATCGAGCGCGGCCACGCCTACGAGGCCGACGGCAACGTCTACTTCGACGTGAAGTCCTTCCCGGACTACCTGCGCCTGTCCAACCAGGAGCTGGACAACCTGCTCCAGCCCTCCGGCGAGGGCGAGACCGGCAAGCGGGACCCCCGGGACTTCGCGATGTGGAAGGCCGCCAAGCCGGGCGAGCCGAGCTGGGAGACGCCGTGGGGCCGCGGGCGGCCGGGCTGGCACCTGGAGTGCTCGGCGATGGCCCACAAGTACCTGGGCTCCGCCTTCGACATCCACGGCGGCGGCCTCGACCTGATCTTCCCGCACCATGACAACGAGATCGCCCAGGCCAAGGCCTACGGCGACGAGTTCGCCCGGTACTGGGTGCACAACGCCTGGGTCACCATGAGCGGCGAGAAGATGTCCAAGTCGCTCGGCAACTCCGTCCTCGTCAGCGAGATGGTCAAGGCCTGGCGCCCCATCGTGCTGCGCTACTACCTCGGCACCCCGCACTACCGCTCGATGATCGAGTACAGCGAGGAGGCCCTGCGCGAGGCCGAGTCGGCGTTCACCCGGATCGAGGGCTTCGTGCAGCGCGTGGTGGAGCTGGCCGGACACGCCGTGGAACCGGCCGCCGAGGTGCCCACCGCCTTCGCCGAGGCGATGGACGACGACCTGGGCGTCCCGCAGGCGCTCGCCGTCGTGCACACCACCGTCCGGCAGGGCAACTCCGCCCTCGCCGCCGACGACAAGGAAGCCGCCGTGGCCCGCCTCGCCGAGGTGCGCGCCATGCTCGGCGTCCTGGGCCTGGACCCGCTGGACCCGCACTGGGCGGGCGAGAGCGACCGCGGCGAGGACCTCAGCAGCGTGGTCGACAGCCTCGTACGCCTGGTCCTCGACCAGCGCGAGGCCGCGCGGGCCCGCAAGGACTGGGCCACCGCGGACGCCATCCGGGACCAGCTCAAGCAGTCGGGACTGGCCATCGAGGACGGTCCGCACGGGCCGCGCTGGAGCCTGACCGCGCGCTGAGCGCAGTGATCGATTGTGCCGCCCGGCCTTCCGGGCGGCACACTGCATAGACGTACGTACTTCACCGCCACACAGAGACAGGTAGGTCATGGCCGCGAACAACCGCCGCATGTCCGGCAAGAAGGGCGCGCAGGTCGGCAGTGGCGGCCAGCGACGCCGGGGCCTGGAAGGCAAGGGTCCGACGCCGCCCGCCGAGATGCGCAAGGGGCACAAGAAGAACCGCCTCGCCACCTCCAAGGCCAAGCAGACGGCACGCCGTCCCGCGCCGCGCGGCCGCGGCGGCAAGGGCACCTCCGAGATGGTCGTCGGCCGCAACCCCGTCGTCGAGGCGCTGCGCGAGGGCGTGCCCGCGGTGACGCTGTACGTCCAGCAGTTCATCGACAACGACGAGCGGGTCCGCGAGGCCCTCCAGCTCGTCGGCGAGCGCGGCGGCATCCACCTGATGGAGGCCCCCCGCCCCGAGCTGGACCGCATGACCAACGGGCTCAACCACCAGGGCCTGGTCCTCCAGGTCCCGCCGTACGAGTACGCCCACCCCGAGGACCTGGCCAGCGCCGCCTACGACGAGGGCGTGGACCCGCTCATCGTCGCCCTCGACGGGGTGACGGACCCGCGCAACCTGGGTGCCGTCGTCCGCTCGGTGACCGCCTTCGGCGGTCACGGCGTCGTCGTGCCGGAGCGCCGCGCGGCGGGCATGACCGCCGGTGCCTGGAAGACGTCGGCCGGCACCGCGGCCCGCACCCCCGTCGCCCGCGCCACCAACCTCACCCGCGCCCTGGAGGCGTACAAGAAGGCGGGCATCGCCGTCGTCGGCCTCGCCGCCGACGGAGAGCACGAGGTCGGTGAGTTGGCGGCCCTGCACGGCCCCGTCGTCATCGTGGTCGGCAGCGAGGGCAAGGGCCTGTCCCGGCTGGTCGGCGAGACGTGCGACTTCCGGGTGCGGATCCCGATGCCCGGCGGCGCCGAGTCGCTGAACGCCGGTGTGGCGGCGGGCATCGTGCTGTACGAGGCGGCGCGCCGGCGCGGCTGAACATCCGTCCGTACCGTCGCCCGTGCGGGGCGTTCCGGTCGTCCAGGCCCCGCTTGACGCGGTCCGGACAGATCCAGCAGGTCAAAGCAGTGTCCAAAACACACGTCACTCGGTTAGATGAGTGTGGACACCAGAACACCCCGCACACCCACGGGGGACCGCTCGTCGGGTTTCGACGACGCTCCCGCGCTGAGCATGGTGAAGGTGCCGAGCGATCCGGCGCAGATCATCGTCAATCATGCGAGTTTCCGCGTGCAGTTGGGCGCATCGACGAGGCGCAGCCAGTCGCCGCGGATCGCACGGCACTTGAGCGCCACCGAGGACACCGCCCGCGTCCCCGTGGTCGGCACCGGGACCCCCGCCCGTCGTCGGGCCGTCGTCTGGAGCGGCAAGTCGGCGCCCGACGACACCGGCGCCCACCGGCTCCTGCAGGCGGTGCGGGGCGCCGGCGTCGGTCACCCGGACGAATCGGCCGACGCGGGCGCCACCCAGGTCATCCCGCGCGTCGACGTCAACGACGGCTACCACGACGACGGTTACGACGATCTCGCGCAGACCGTCGAGACCCCCGTGGTCGGCGCCCAGCGCACCCCGCCCGACGGCGACGGCACCCGGCTGCTGCCCGACATGCGCCAGGTCGGCAGCGCGTACGACGAGGAACGCGCCTACGACGACGAGGAGTTCGCGGAGCCGGAGGACGGCTCCCGGCCCCGGCGGCACGGGGACGACCCCGCGCGGCACGCCTACTACCCGGGCCGCCGCATGAACCTGGGCGTCGTCCTCCTCCCGCTGCGCATCTTCCTCGGCTTCATCTCCATCTACGCCGGCATGGGCAAGCTCTGCGACCCCGTCTACTTCGACGGCGGCAAGCGCGGCTCGATGGTGAAGTGGCTGAACACCCTGCACCCCTGGGACGTCGCCGAGCCGCTGCGCCAGTTCGCGCTCGAGCACCCCGTCGGCTCCGGCCTGGTGATCGCCTTCTTCCAGGTGATCGTGGGCGTCCTCACGGTGCTGGGCTGCTGGCAGCGGGTGGCCGCCGTGGTCGGCGCGCTGCTGTCGGCCGCGCTGCTGGTCACCGTCAGCTGGAAGAGCGTCCCCGCCTACGACGCCCCCGACATCATCTACCTGGCCGCCTGGTCGCCGCTGATCATCGCGGGCGCCCCCGTCTACTCCGTGGACGGCCGCCTCGCGGGCAGTGCCTGGCGCCGCCTCGGCCCCCGCGCCGACATCTGGGACCTGCGCGCCTACGTCCTGCGCCGCGGCGCCCTGGTCTCCGCCATCGTCATCGGCCTGACCCTGCTGATCGGCTCGCTGCTCGGCGGTGCCGTCCGCGACGCCGACCGCGTGGTCGTCCCCGGCCCCGGCGAGGCCCCGCGCAACGAACTCCCCGGCTCCCCGCTCCCCTCGGAGCCCGGCGAGCGCCGGCAGCGCACTCCGTCGGCCTCCACCGCCCCGAGCCAGGCCGCCACTTCGGCGCCCTCGACCGGGGCGGCCACCACCCCGGAGGCCACGCGGGAGACCAGCACGGCGGGCACGCCCAGCCAGACCCAGGGCACCGGCGGCGGCCAGGCGCCGCCCCAGCAGTCCTCCCCGGTGGACGAGGCCCCCAGCACCACCTCGGGCCCCACCTCGGGCGGCACCACCGGAGGCACCGGCACGCCGGGCGGCACGGGAGGCGGAGACAACTCCGGTGAACCGGGTCTCGTAGGCGGCCTGTTGGGGTAGACGGGCCGGTGGGCGGGATCCTGGGTTAGCCCACCGGCAGCACATCAGAACCCACCGTTCCCCGCGCCCCCTCAGGGGCGCGGGGAACCGCGCGACCGGCCCTCACCGGCCCGCGCTAGGAACGGAGAGCCGACAGCTCCTTCGCGGCCTCGGTGAGGTCCTTCGCCGTATCGATGGCTCGCCAGTACGCGCCCTGAGGCAGCGGGAAGCCGGCGAGCCTGAGCTCCCGGGCCAGCCGCGGGAACGTGGTCCGCTCGTGATCCCCCCGCTCCGGGAGCATCCCGGCGAACTCGGCGGAGAAGACGTACACCCCCGCGTTGATCTCGTACGTCGTGGGCGGCGCCTCGATGAAGTCGGTGACGTGTCCAAAGCCGTCCGTCTGCACGGCGCCCCAGGGGATCCGGGGCCGGGCCAGCGCCAGGGTGGCGACGGCGTCGCGCTCGGCGTGGAAGTCGGCCATGTCCCGCAGCGAGAACCGGGTCCAGATGTCGCCGTTCGTTGCGTACCAGGGCCGGTCGGGGTGGGGCAGATGCGCGGCGGCGTACTTGAGGCCGCCGCCGCGGCCGAGGGGCTCGGTCTCCACGACCGTGGTCACCGAGCAGGGCAGCTCGGCACCCGCCAGCCACTCCTTGAGGACGTCCGCGAGGTGGCCGCAGCTGACCACCACGTCGGTCACGCCCTCCTCCGCGAGCCAGGCGAGCTGATGGCCGATGATCGGCGTCCCGGTGCCGGGGATCTCGACCATCGGCTTGGGCCGGTCGTCGGTGTACGGACGCAGGCGGGAGCCCTGGCCTCCGGCGAGAATCACGGCTTGCGTGGGGCGGGTGGCGGCGTTCGGGTCGGTCATGTGCCGAACTGTATGTGGCCCTGTGGCCCACCGGGGTGGGGGGTGCGTGTTGTGCGCGGGTACGGCGCCGAGGGGGGCGGGGCCCGCGGCCCCGCCCCCCTTGCTCGTCAGCGGTGGGCCGCTGCCACGCCGGTGGCGAAGGCGGTGTCGCAGACCGGGCGGGCGTAGGACTGGGCGCGTACCGGGCCGTAGACGCGGACCGCGGCGCGGCCCAGGGCGCGGGCGATGGAGGCGCAGTGCTTGGCGAGCGCCGGGCGGCCGTCGACGGCCTGCTGGAGGTGGGTGAGCGCGACGCCCGGGTCCTCCCGGGTGAGCTCGGCGATGAGCTGGTCGCGCAGGGCGTCCTGGGGGGTGCGGGAGCGGGAGCCGGGCTTGGCGTCCGACACCGACGCGTCCGACGCCGTGAGCACCGAGTTCGAGGGGGTCCCCGACCAGTTGACCCGGGTGACCGCGAGGGTCCCGGAGAGCACCAGGACGACGGGCAGGACGAGGGCGAGGGAGCGGCCGATCCGATGGGCGGGGCCCCGGCCGCGTCGCGTCTGTTGGTTAGTGGAGTGCTTCACGCGAGTGAGGGTAGCGCCCGGTAATGATTTGGCGACATTTAGTCACCGGTTCGGGGGATGAAGAGGTGCCTCTTTTTGGGTAAGGGGTTGACGCTCACTGCTCGAAACGGGCGGTATGCCGGGGTATTTGTCGACAGCGAAAAAGGGCCCCGCGGCGGTCCGCGGGGCCCTTCTCGTCACACCTGGCCGAGTCAGTCGGACAGACGCTCACCCGTAGAGGTCGAGAACACGTGGGTCTCGCCCGGACGCGGCACGACGTGCAGCGTGGCGCCCTTCTCCGGGACCGCGCGGCCGCTGACGCGGACGACCAGGTCCTTGATGTCGTCGCCGACCTTCGCGCTGCCGTAGACGTAACCGTCGGCGCCGAGTTCCTCGACGACGTTGACGGTGACCGCGAGACCGGCCGGCGCGTCCTCGGTGCTCTTGGCCAGGGCGGTGGCGGCGCCGCCACCCTGCTCGACGATGTCGAAGTGCTCGGGGCGCACGCCCACGGTGACCGTGCGGTCGCCCTTGTCGGCGGCGGCCTTGAGGGCGTCACGGTTGACCGGGACGACGCTGTTGCCGAACTTCACACCGCCGTCGGTGATCGGGACCTCGACCAGGTTCATGGCGGGGGAGCCGATGAAGCCGGCGACGAAGAGGTTGGCCGGACGGTCGTACATGTTGCGCGGGGAGTCGATCTGCTGGAGCAGACCGTCCTTGAGGACCGCCACGCGGTCGCCCATCGTCATGGCCTCGACCTGGTCGTGGGTGACGTAGACCGTGGTGATGCCGAGACGGCGCTGGAGCGAGGCGATCTGCGTACGGGTCGAGACCCGGAGCTTGGCGTCGAGGTTCGACAGCGGCTCGTCCATGAGGAAGACCTGCGGCTCACGCACGATCGCCCGGCCCATCGCCACACGCTGGCGCTGACCGCCGGAGAGCGCCTTCGGCTTGCGGCCGAGGTACTCGGTGAGGTCGAGGATCTTCGCCGCGTCCTCGACCTTCTGGCGGATCTCCGCCTTGTTGACGCCCGCGATCTTGAGCGCGAAGCCCATGTTGTCGGCGACCGTCATGTGCGGGTAGAGCGCGTAGTTCTGGAACACCATGGCGATGTCCCGGTCCTTCGGCGGCAGGTGGGTGACGTCACGGTCGCCGATGCGGATCACGCCGGAGTTGACGTCCTCGAGCCCCGCCAGCATGCGGAGCGAGGTGGACTTGCCGCAGCCGGACGGGCCGACCAGGACGAGGAACTCCCCGTCCTCGATCTCGATGTCGAGCGCGTCTACGGCGGGCTTCTCGGAACCCGGGTAGATCCGGGTCGCCTTGTCGAACGAAACAGTGGCCATGGTGAAGGGCCCCCTTCTACCGGCAGGAACGTGCCGGACGATCCGTTGTAGGAAGGTGGTGGTGTAGTCCAGACGAGTGGACTGCCCTCGGACGGTACCTGCCGTTCACCTGGTCTGTCAGTACCCGGACCCCTGTGAACTTCGCGGAAATTTTCGACTGGGGCACTCCCGGTCCTGGGTACACTGCTCGGGCACGTACGTGCGCGCCTCCTTAGCTCAGCTGGTCAGAGCGCCGCTCTTGTAAAGCGAAGGTCGTCGGTTCGAATCCGACAGGGGGCTCTCCTTTCCCCTGCCGCGGCACCCTCCGCGGCCGTACCCTGGTCGGCACGACGGAACCGCGCCGGCTTGGGGAGGTCACGGGGTGAGAGGTCCGGAACGGGTCCGCAATGAGTTGGCCGTGGCCATCGTGGACACGCTTCAGGAGTCGGCGACGGTGAAGCAGGCCAGCAGCCGCGAGTTATGGCGGGAGATGCTCGCCGGCGAACTGGGCTCGACGGTGGAGCCGTTCAGCGGTGACCGGCTGCGGCCCTGGCTCCTCCAGGTCGTCAAGGCGTGCATGACCGCCGTTGACGGTACGGCGTGTCTGGTGCGGTCGCTGGAGTACGTGGAACAGCAGTCGGCCTCGGTCGCCGCGTTATGGCCGCTCGTGGACGAGTGGGAGGCCGTCGACTTCTTCAACAGCGCCGACCTCGGCCAGCTGCGGCCGGTCCTGGAGTCGGTGCGCTCCGCCGAGCTGGCCGCCATGGCCCGGCGCGCCAGCCGCTCCCGGGTGCAGGAGCTGCCGTCCTGGTGCCAGACGGGCTGGCAGGTCTTCCTCCGGCTGGCCGGTGAGAACTCCCCGGCCGGCGAGCTGCCGCCGAGCATGGCCTTCCTGGCGCTGTCCGCCGACCGGCTGATGGAGGAGGGCCGCGCGGAGGCCGCCGAGGAACTGCGCCGGTTCAACCGCGGCCGGGCCCAGGAGCTGCGCGTGGAGGACCGGCTGGCGGAGTGGCAGCACTCGGAGTTCCCGCAGCCCCCGCCCTCGCTGGTGCCCGCCTATCTGATGATCCAGTTCGAGCCGGACCGCAACGAGGCCGACCGCTACTACCTCTCGCACTGGCGCCAGTCCGACTCCGAGGGCTGGCACCCGGTGCGCGGCGAGACCGTCCATCTGGGCCGCGCGGAGCTGCCGGGCGCGGTGGAGCGGCTGATCGAGGAGTCCGAGGAGCGCTGGGCGGACCTGCGCCAGCCGGTGATCCTGGAGTTCGTGCTCCCGTGGGAGCTGCTCAACGAGCCGGTGGAGTGGTGGGCGAAGGACTCCGGCCACCCCGAGCCGACACCGCTGGCCATGGACTACCCGGTGTTCGTGCGCTCGCTCGAAAGGCTGCAGCGTGCCGCCTGGCACCGCGCCTGGCACCACAAGTGGCGGCAGCTGAAGGAGCGCCCGGCGGACAGCCATCCGCACTGGGGCCGGCCGGCGCAGGACGGGGCGTACTTCTTCCATCTGGAGCGGGAGCTGAAGGAGGACCGGCAGGCGGTGTGCCTGGTGCTCAGCGAGCCGCCGGGCGACGACTCGGGCACCGGGCGCCGGGAGGTGCTCGCCGGGCTGCGGGCGGGGGTGCCCGCGATGATCTGGCACCGCACGGACTGCTCCGACGCCGGCTTCCAGGACGCGATCGGCGAGATCCTCCAGGACCGGGGGCTCGGCTCACTGGCGGAGAGCGTGTGCAAGTGGCGCAACGACGCGCTCGCCCTCGGACCGGAGCGCTGGGACGGGCACGTGGGCCGGCATCTGGCCATCCTGCTGGACGATCCCGAGCGCAAGCCGGGTCCCACGGGGCCGGTGTAGCGGCGATGACGTCGCAGAGCGGGATCGGGCGCCTTCTGCCGCCCGGCGCGGGCCGGTTGCCGATCCGCGCAGCCAAGTGGCAGACGGCCTTGCACCCGACTGTGCGCGGTGCCACGCTGGACGCGAGAAAGACCGGCGAGCCAGACACCGCAGGGGGGCGCGTTTTATCCGCCGATTCATCCGCCGATCGACTGTCCCATTTGTGCTCCCTCCCCCTGTGGCCTGCCGTCTTGCACTGTATGCAGACCACTGCCAGGCTTGGCACGTGGATGTCACGCATGCCCGCGGAGTACGGGATTCCTCTTCGGTACCCCTTTCGTCCTCGGGCCTTACCGGACGCTCTGAGAGCGCTTATGCAGTGTGACGATGTCCCACGATCAGCGGCGGAAACGGCGTCTGACGAGGCGTCACTCGACGTCGTGCCGCACGTCCTGAGCGAACTGGCGCGCTCACTGTCCGCGGGCCCTCCGTCCGTGCTGCTGGTCGTGGACGACCACGCGACCATGCGGGTGTGGCGGGAGACGGTCGAGAAGCTGGCCGGCGATCTCGCCCGCGAGGATCGGCTGGGCGAGATCAGCACCGTACGACTGCTCAGTTCGGACGACACCGAGCCGGCTCGGATCCGGCTCGAGCAGCTGCCGCCCGTCTCCTCCGAGCACCGGGTGGTGCTGGTGCTGACCGACGGGCTCGCCGCGGGCTGGCGGTCGGACGCGGTGCTTCCGCTGCTGCGCGAGCTCGGGCGGACCGAACCCCTCGCGGTGCTGCATCTGCTGCCCCAGAACCTGTGGTCGCGGGCCGGCCTCGATGTGAACCGGATGCGGTTCAGCAGCGCCCGCCCCTGGGCCGCGAACGACGCGCTGCGCTGGGAACTGCGCGCCTCCCCCCTCGAACCCGTCGACGCCCCGGACGCCCGCTCCGGTGTGGTCCCGGTGCCCGTCCTGGAGCCGACCGAGCACTCCTTGTCCGGCTGGGTGGACCTGGTGACCCGGGGGACCGGCGACTGGGTGGAGATGTCCGGCGTCCGCGCCCGGGACTGGAAGCGCCGGGCGGACGCGGCACGGGCCGTGCCCTGGGTGGAGGACGTGCCCGACCCGGCGAGCGGCGTACCGCCCTGGGAGCGGGTGTCGGACTTCCGGGCCGCCGCCTCCCCGAAAGCCTTCAGCCTCGCCACCCGGCTGGCGGCCGCGCCCTTGACGCTGCCGGTCATGAACGCGGTCACCGCCTCGGTGCCGGGCGCCGGACCCGCCCATCTGGCCGAGCTGCTGATGAGCGGTCTGGTACGGCCCGCCGGCGCGGACGCCGAGCGCGCGGCCGACGTGGCCTTCGTGTTCGGGCCCGACATCCGCCAGGAGTTATTGGCGCTGTCCCGGCGCAGGGACACCGCCCGGGTGCTGCACGACGTACGCGGACTGCTCGCCACCGCGCCCCAGGACGCCGGACCCGTCCTGCCCGCCCCCGAGGAACTCCTCGAAACGGTCGACGTGCCCTCGGTCACCCGCCGCAATGTCGCCTTCCTGCGCGTCGAACTGGCCGCGCTGCGCGCCCTGTCCGGGCGGTTCCTCCCCCGAGCCGAACGCCTGGCGCGCGCCCTGCGCGAGTACGACCGGCAGAACTCCGTGAGCCTGCGCAAGGGCGTGGGCTCCCGCACCGTTCCGCAGAGCGGACGCCCCGCCGTCGAACAGGCCCCGACGGGGGCCGGGACAACTTCAGAAGGAGCCACGGCCATGACCGCCACGCATACGCAGCCCGCGGTGGAGAGCGGGCGTTCGACGCCGCGCATCTGGGGCAACATCCCGCCGCGCAACCCGAACTTCACCGGCCGCGTGGACCTTCTGGAGCGACTGAGCGAGCGGCTGCGCGAGGGCACCACCACCGTGCTGCCCGAGGCGATCCACGGCATGGGCGGTGTCGGCAAGACCCAGCTGGCCATCGAGTACGCCTACCGCCACCAGTCGGACTACGACGTCGTGTGGTGGATCGCTGCTGAGCGTCCCGGTCAGATCGGGCAGGCTCTGGTGGAGCTGGCCCAGCGGCTCGGCCTGGTCACCAGCGCCGATGCCAACGTGGCCGGGCCGGCGGTGCGGGAGGCGTTGCGCGAAGGACGGCCGTACTCGCGCTGGCTGCTGATCTTCGACAATGCCGACAGCCCGGAGCGGGTCCGGGACTACTTCCCGACCGGGGGCAGCGGCACCATCCTCGTCACTTCCCGCAACCGGCGCTGGAGCGTGGTCGGACCCTCTCTCGAAGTCGATGTCTTCACCCGTGAGGAGAGCATCGAGCTGCTGCGCCGCTCCGGACCCGACGACCTCGACGACGCCGAGGCGAACCGCCTCGCCGACGCCCTTGGGGACCTGCCGCTGGCGCTGGAACAGGCGGCGGCCTGGCGGGCGGAGACCGGGATGCCGGTGTCGGAGTACCTGCGGCTGTTCGAGCACAAACGGGCCGAACTGCTGGAAGTCTCGCCGCCGCCGGACTACCAGCTCCCGGTCGCCGCCGCGTGGAACGTCTCGCTGGACCATCTGGAGACACGCAGCCTGGCCGCGCTCCGCCTGCTCCAGCTGTGCTCCTTCTTCGCGCCGGACCCGATCTCACGGTCCATCTTCTCCGGACTCGGCGGCTCCACCATCGACTCCGAGCTGGACCGGGCGCTGAACGACCCGATGCGGCTCGCCCGCGCCGTCCGTGAGATCAACCGCTACTCGCTCGCCCGCATCGACCATCGCACCAACTCGATCGAAATGCACCGCCTCGTCCAGGCCGTGCTGATCCACCGCATGACCGCCGAGGAACAGAAACGCATGCGCAACGGGGCCCACACCCTTCTCGCCGCCGCCGACCCCAAGGGTCCCAACCAATCGGCCAACTGGCCCCGATACGCCGAGCTGTACGGCCATGTCATCGCCTCGAACGCGATCGAGTCGGACCAGCCGTGGGTTCGCGAGCTCGTGATGAACATCGCCAAGTACCTCTGGTACTGGGGTGACCACACGGTGGCCCGTGAGTTCACAGAGCAGGCCTGGCAGACATGGCAGTCGCTGTTCGGCGAGGAGGACCAACAGACCCGGCTGATGGGCTGGTGGCTGTGCTTCCTGTACCTGAAGGTCGGCCGGTACGACGACGCCTCCCGGTTGGTCTCCCAGCTGAAGGACATCTACGCCCGTACCGCGCCCGAGGGCCCTGAGGACACCCGCGAGGACGCGCTGGAGACGATGAACCTGGAGGCGGCGGTACGCCGTGCCCAGGGCGACTTCGCCGCCGGCGTGGCACTGGACGAGATGGCCTACGACCGGGCCCGGCGCGCGTTCGGTGAGGACGATCCAACGACCCTGGGCACTGCGCACAACCTCGGGGTGAGCCTGCGTCTGGTGGGTGATTTCCAGCGGGCACTGGAGCTGGACCGGCACACGCACGCACTGAAGACACGGCTGTACGGGGTTGATCACCACCAGTCGCTCATCACCCAGGGATCCATCGCCATCGATGTCCGTGAGACGGGGGACTATGTCGGTGCGCGGTCCCTGCAGGAGGCGGTTGTCGACGGATTCCGGCCCGCGTTCGGTGCCGGGAACCCCTCGACTCTCCAGTCGCTGCGGCAGCTCGGTGAGGCGTGCCGCAAGGAGGGCGACCACGAGAAGGCACTGGAGCTGGCGCGGGAGTCCTTCAACCAGTTCACCCGGCGGTACGGCGACACCCACCCCGAATCCCTCACCGCCGCGCTGGCGCTTTCGGTGGCGCTGCGGCACAACGGCGAGCTGGAGGCGGCGAGGGATCGGGGCGTGAAGACGAGCGAGCGTTTCCGCCGCGTGTTCCGGGCCGACCATCCCCATGTGCTGGCCGCCGATGTGGACCTCGCGGTGACGTTGCGGCTGCTGGGCCGGGCCGAGGAGGCGCGGGCCCTGGACGAGGATGCGCTGGCGTCGCTGACCGGCCGGCTGGGCGAGAGCCATCCCATCGCCCTTGCCTGCGCCATCAACCTGGCCAGCGATCTGAGCGTGCTGGGTCAGGTCTCCGAGGCGCGTGAACTGGGCGAGCGCACCCTGGAGTTGAGTCGCGGCCGGCTGGGCGAGAACCATCCGACGGCGCTGGTGTGCGCGGCGAACCTCTCCCTGGACCTGGCGGCGCTGGGTCTGGAGGACGAGGCGGAGCTGCTGCGGGCGGACACGCTGGCCCGGATGGAACAGGTCCTGGACGCCCCCCGGCTGCGGGCGGCGGAGCCGGCCCCGCACCCGGCGACGGTGCAGGCCCGGGCCCGGGAGCGGGCCAACTGCGACATCGACCCGATGCCGCTGTAACCGGCGCTACGACGCCAGCCAGGCCGCCAGGGCGACCGGGTCCGGCGGTGTTCCGGTGGCCGTGGTCACGGCCCGGTGCACCGCGCGGGCCCGTTCCGGGTGGTGGCGCAGGAAGTGGGCCGCCGTGGGGGACGCCCCCATGAGGGTCAGCGCCTGGGACAGGCCCGACCAGGCCGTGGGGTGGTCCGGGTCGGCCAGCAGGTGGGCCGTGTAGGCCTCCCGGGCCGCCGGTGCCTCCCCCGCGGCCAGCAGGGCGTCCGCCCGCAGCGCTCCGGTCACCGTGGCCGCCGCCTTCTCCGGGTCCTCTCCCGACAGGCGGTGGCGGGTCAGGACCGCCAGGGTGTCCAGCCAGCGAGCCGACTCGTCCGTCGTCACCTCGGGGGTGGCCGCCAGGGAGCGCGGCGGAGCCGGGGCGCCGGACAGCCACGCCAGGGTCGCCTCCTCCACCGCGTGACGTGGCGGGCGCAGGTGGTGGGCACGCCAGCGGGTCGCATGGTCGGCGGCGCAGACGCGGGCCAGGGTGAGGGGGACTTCCGGGACCGGTTCGTCCAGCCAGCGCGTGCACAAGGCGTAGAGGCGGTCCAGCAGTTGTGCGCCGATCGGCGTGAGGCGTTCATGGCGGTGGACCTGGCGCAGGGCCGTCGTCACATGGGCGCGCCACAGGGCGAACTCGAAGTGCGCCATGGGTGTCGCCGCGCCCGAGGCCAGGCGGTGGGTGCGCCAGAAGCGGGCGATGCCCACGAAGGCGTAGATGCCTTGCATCAGGCCGTCCAGGGGCCGGGGGTCGTCCCGCCAAGGGGCATACCAGAGCTCGGGGGCCTCGGCCGTCTCCTCGGTCAGCAGCGGCGTCAGGTGCAGCAGACCGCCCAGCTTCGTGTGCTGGAACTCGTGCACCAGGGTCACCGCCAGTTGAACGACGTCGTCCGGTTCCGAGGATTCGACGCCGCCGAACGCATCCCCAGCTGTCACACTGCGTGGCCGAAACCTTTCCCTCGCCGGGCCCGGTGTGAGCGACAGCAGCCCCCGGCGCATCGCCTCCGCGGTCCTCGGCTGTTCGTCCAGCAGGAGGGTCCAGGCCCGCTCCAACACGCGCCCCCACTCCTCGGCCGCCTCCGCGGACAGCGGGCGCGGCTCGGTCGGCCGGGGGTAGGTCCGGTACGGGTCGACGTCGTCCAGGGTCAGGGAGAGGTGGTGGGCCGGAGGGCCGAGCAACAGTCGGCGGAGGGGGTGCCAGCCCGGCGCCGGGGTGTCCGGTGAGGTCGGCACGGAGACCGTGGCGCCCGGTGCCGTGACGACCGCGCGGCCCGCCTTTCGTCGTACCGTCGCCGTCGTCCACGGATCGGTGGTGGGCAGTTCGGCACAGCCCAGGGTGGGCAGTGGTACCCGGCCGTGACGCATCGGGACCTCGATGGAGAAGTCCAGCTCCGCGCGTAGCGCCGCGGCGGCGGCCAGGCAGGCTGCATGGCCCAGCACCACCCACAGCGGCGTATCGTCCTGCTGAGCGCTGCCGCGCAGCCGACGCAGCGCCGTGGCCAGCCACATTCCGGTCTGCGGGTACATCAGCAGTTCGTCGACCACGTCGGGTGCGTGGTGCTGTGCGCTGCTGAGCAGTTCCCAGGCCGGGCCGAGGTCGGTCGCGTCGTCCAGCATCCGCAAGAGCAGCAGTCGTCGGCTCCGTTCGGCCCCTAGGAGCAGGTCGATCGTGGCCGGACCGCCCTCGCCGCAGCTCAGTTCCTCCAGGCCGGACGACGGCAGACGGTGATGGGGGAGCGGGGGCTCAGCACGCATCGGCGGCCCTGGCCTCCTCAGTCGTACCGCTCCGCGTTGAAATCGCTGACGCTCGCCTGCGCCAGGTCGATGCGCTGCCGCAGCTCCTCCAGGGATCCGGCGAGAACCTGACAGTCCATGGAGCGCAGCGTTTCAAGAGACACCCCCGCGAGATCGACTAGGTTGGACTCGACGGCGGCCACAGACGGCTCCATGACGGCCAAACCCCTTCCCCCCGGCTGCACTTGTGGTGCGGGCTTGCTCACATCCTCCTGATAATGGCCCGCCGTACAGGCGATGAAACACCGCGCCGGTGCGGCGCCGCGATATCAGGTCAGCGATGGCGCCGGGACAACTCCACCGCCTCCTGGTCCATTCGGGCCACCCCTACGGAATCGCCCTCCACCAACCGTATCGCTTCCAGGAGTTGGTCCAAGGTCCCGCGATAGCGAAGACAGGTGCGCAGGATCGCGAACACGTCCGGGCGCAGGGCGGGTGAGCGCGGGCTCATGGCCGAGATCACCGGGTCGATGCCGTCGAGGATCAGCGCGAGGCCGTTGCGGTCGCTCACCGAGGGCAGCGCGGTCAACGCCGTGACCAGGCCGTCGAGTTCGCGCAGGGGGAGATTCTCGGGCAGGTGCGCCAGGGTGACCGGGGCGGCGATGCGGTTCAGCTCGGCGGGGGTCGCGGGCAGTCCGGCGTGCTGGTGCAGCAGGGCCAGTTCGGTGCCGGTCAGCAGCGCGTACCAGTGGTCCACGCGGACAGCGGCAAGACGGCTCGGGCCGTCGCCCCGGAGGAGGGTGCCGACCAGGCCGATCAGGGTGCTGTCGTGCCACACCGCGGCGCCGGCCATGCCCTCCCAGGGCGAACGACCGGAGCCGGGGTCCTCTCCCGGCGGCTCGACGGCGAGTTCGAGGATGCCTCTGTGGTGGTGGGGGAGGGCCGAGATGGTTCCGCCCGTGCGGCAGGCGCCGTGGGGACCGGCGTACCCGCTGGCGGTGAACGGCAGGGCGGTGGCCGTCTGCGGTACGGCGCCGTAGGGAGGCGGCTCGCAGTCCGCCACCCGGCGCGTGATCTCCAGCAGCGCCACGTCGGCCTTGTCGGAGGCGAGCGCCACGCGGGCCGGTGCGGCCTCCCTGCCGTTGAGCCGTACGGCCGTCTCCCGCGCGTCGCCGACGACATGGGCGCAGGTGAGAACCCAGCGGTCGCCCACCAGGTACCCCGAACCGCGCCGGAGGCCGAGGCCGCCGCCGGTCCGCACCTGCGCCACCCGCTCCGGATCAGGCCCCACCGCTGCGCAACTCCTCGCTCTGTCAGGCGACTTCCGTCCCGTCGGGTGCCTACCCCCACCACCGTCGCGTCACTCGATCCGGGCGGATTCGGCGGACGTGAACCCGTGCGGTGCGCGTGATGCACTAGGGTCGCGCTGGAAACCACGTAAAACACCTGAAACAGTGAAATGGACGGGGTCATGGACAAGTCCGGAGTCGAGTCCGAGCTGGTCGACCTGAGCGGTGTTCCGCTGGACGCCTGGCCCTCCCTCCCCCTTCTCCCGGCCGCCGACGGCTCCTTGCGGCGACTGCTCAGCCGTATCGACGACCCGGCCGGCAGCCTCGGCGGCTACAACCCGCAGCGCGACGAAGCGTGACCGCCCCGCACGTCCTCGCCGCCGGCTCCTTCGACGAACTCCTCGGCGGCGGGGGCGGGCCCGCGGCCGTGGCCGCGCTCCGGGCGAGCGAACGCAGCTGGCGGCTGCTGGTCGTCCGCGCCCTGCTGGACGCCTCCGCCGCACAGCCGCCGACGGATGCCTGGCACCTGCTGATGCGGGCCCGGTCCGCGGACGAGACCGCCTTCGAGGAACTGCTCGCCTATCCGTCCGTCGGCGTGTGGGCGGCGCACACCCTGCGGCGGCTGCGCGGTACGGCGGCCGGGGACAGCCCTCCGGACACCGGCTATCTGCACGCCGTCGCGGCGAGCGCGGCGATCCGGGCCGGGCTGGACTTCCGTACCGTCATCCCCGTCCGGGACGGGTGGGCCGTACTGCCCGCCCTCGGAGCCCTGCGGGTGTCCGGTGCGGACGCGGTGGAAGTGACCGCCGCCGAAGGGCGCGTGCTCGTCGCCGGACGCCCGCTCGACGGACCCGACTGGCACCCCCTGACCCGGCTGAACGCCGACGGATGCGCGCTGCTCCTGGACGACGCCGACCCGTACCGCACCCTGCGCACCCCCGCCCCCACCGAGCCCGTCGCCGCCGAGGTGTGGCAGGAGCTGTTCTCGGCGGCCTGGGAGATCCTGAACGCCCTGGACGCCGAGGAGGCCCGGGCGTTGGGGGACGGCCTGGTGACCCTCGTGCCCCGTCCACGCGCCGAACGCTTCCGCCCGCACAGCGCCTCCTCCGGGGACGCCTTCGGCGCGGCCCTGGCCTCCGTCCCGGACGACGGCGAACAGCTCGCCTCGACGCTGGTGCACGAGTTCCAGCACAACAAACTCAGCGCCTTCATGCACCTGTTCACGCTCTACGACGACCAGGGCGGCGGCCGGCGGCTGTACTACGCGCCGTGGCGGGACGATCCGCGGCCGCTCGGCGGGCTGCTGCAGGGGGTGTACGCCTTCTTCGGGGTCACCGGGTTCTGGCGGCGCCGCGAACACCCGCTCGGGCGCTTCGAGTTCGCGCTGTGGCGGGCCCAGACCGCGCACGCCCTGCGGGGGATCGCCGCCGCGGACGGGCTGACCGAGCTGGGACGGCGGCTGGTGGCCGAGCTGGCGGGGCGGCTCGCGCCCTGGCTGGCCGAGCCGGTGGAGACGCGGGCCCGGGTCGCCGCCGAGCTCGCGGCGGCCGATCACCGGGCCACCTGGCGTGCGTATCACCTGCGCCCCGACCCGCGGGTGGTACGCGCACACGCGGAGGGCCGCCAGCCGGTGCCGGGGGAACCGGAGCTGGTCCCCGGCGCTCCGGCGCGCGGGCTCGACACCCGGGCGGTGCTGCTGCGCTGGCTGCTGGCCGACCCGGACGGCTTCGCGGCCCTGCGCGAGGACCCCGGCGCCACCGTGGAGGGCGCCCGCCCCGAGGACGTCGCCCTGGTCACCGGGGACACGGCGGGCGCGCTGCGGGCCTGCCGGGAGCGCGTCCTGCGCGGCCGGGGCGACCCCGAGACCTGGGTCGGACTCGGGCTCGCGGCCCGGGCGGCCGGGGACCCGGCGGGCGAGGCGCTGCTGGACCGGCCCGAGCTGGTCATGGCGGTCCACGCCGAACTCGGCGGGGATCCGCTGGCGGTGGCCCGGGGCCTGCTCAGCCGCCCAGCGTGAGCAGCGCCTCGTCCGTCAGCCGGTACACCGTCCACTCGTCCTGCGGACGGGCGCCCAGGGACTCGTAGAAGGCGATGGACGGGGTGTTCCAGTCCAGGACGGACCACTCCAGGCGCTGGTAGCCGCGCTCCACGCAGATCCGGGCCAGCTCGGTGAGCAGGGCCTTGCCGTGGCCCGCGCCGCGGGCGGTGGGGCGGACGTAGAGGTCCTCCAGGTAGATGCCGTGGACGCCGCGCCAGGTGGAGAAGTTCAGGAACCACAGGGCGAAGCCGACCGGTTCGCCGGTCGTGTCGTCGGCGGCGATATGGGCGTAGGCGGCGGGGCGTTCGCCGAAGAGGGCCTCGTGGAGCTGCTCCTCGGTCGCGTTGGCCTCGTCCGGGGCCTTCTCGTACTCGGCCAGCTCGCGGACGAGGGAGTGGATGACGGGGATGTCGGCGGGGGTCGCGGTGCGGATCATGCCCGGAGGTTAACCGCTGAGGCCGCGCAGGCGTTCGGCGATTTCCAGCTGCTCGGGCAGCGGCGGCTCGCCCTCCTCGAGCTGCCACACCGCGTTCTGCAGCACCCGGCCCAGCGTCCAGGCGCGCGCCCGGCTCCGGTCCAGGCCCATGACGTCCGTCATCGCGTCGAAGCGCCAGCGGACCTCGCCGGCGTCGAAGCGGTTCCACAGCGCGGGCAGCAGCTCGAAACCGGGGTCGCCCGCGAGGGGTTTGGGGTCGATGGCGAGCCAGGGGGCGCGCTCGGCGGCCAGGACGTTCTCGAAGTGCAGGTCCCAGTGCAGGAGCCGGTCGCCGGGTTCGTCCGCGACCTCCCGCACCGCGGCCGCGCAGTCCCTGAGCAGGGCCGGGTCCGGCAGCGAAGGGAGCACGGCCGTCGCGCGGTCCAGCAGCCTCGGCGCGATGTCGGCGAGGCGGCGCAGCTCCGGCGGGGCGGGGGTGGCGGTCAGGTGGGCGAGCAGCCCGGCGACGACCAGGGTGGCCGCACGGGTGTCGGGGAGGCCGTCCAGGTCCCGGTTCTCGTCGAGCCGTTCGATCAGGAGGGTGCCGTTGTCGGCGTCCAGGAGCCTGGCCGCGCCGTCGCCGTTCCAGGCCCGCAGCGCGACCGGCTCGCCCACGGTCTCGTCGTCGACGTCCTGGAGCTTGAGCACGGCGGGGGTGCCGTCCGCCTGCAGCACGGGGAGGACCAGGGCGCAACGGCCGCTCATCGGGGGGCCGTCCGGGCGCAGCTCCCACTGCTGGAGGAACCGTTCGGCGCGGTCGGCGAGGTCGGCGGTCACGGGGTGACGGTAGCGCCGGGCCCGCGTCGCCCTCCAGGCGTTTTCGACGGAATCCGAAGGAGACAGTGGCTGTCGCCCCGGGTTAACGTCCAGGTCATGAGCAGCTCGGTCAGCGATGTCGTCAACGGCGGCGTCTCCTTCTGGTACGCGGACGACGGCCTCCCTGCGGTGCGGGAGCCGCTGCCCGGGGACGCCTCGGCCGATGTGGTGATCGTCGGCGGCGGGTACACGGGGCTGTGGACCGCGTACTACCTGAAGAAGGCGGCGCCCTTCCTCCGGATCACCGTCCTGGAGCAGAAGTTCTGCGGCTACGGCGCCTCCGGGCGCAACGGCGGCTGGCTGTACAACGGCATCGCGGGCCGCGACCGGTACGCCGCGCTGCACGGGCGGGACGCCGCCGTACGGCTGCAGCGGGCCATGAACGACACCGTCGACGAGGTCGTCGCCGTCGCCGCCGCGGAGGGCATCGACGCCGATGTGCACCAGGGCGGGGTGCTCGAAGTGGCCCGTACGCCCGCCCAGTTGGCGCGGCTGAGGGCCTTCCACGAGGCCGAGCTGGCGTTCGGGGAGAAGGACCGGGAGCTGTACGGCGCCAGGGAGAGCGCCGAGCGGATCCGGGTCGCGGACGCGGTGGGGGCGTCCTGGACCCCGCACGGCGCCCGGGTGCATCCGGTGAAGCTGGTGAAGGGGCTCGCGGCGGCCGTCGAGGCGCTCGGGGTGGTCATCCATGAGCAGACGCCGGTGACGGAGATCCGGTCCAAGCACGCGGTGACGCCGTACGGCACCGTCCGCGCGCCCTACGTCCTGCGCTGCACCGAGGGTTTCACCGCCGCGCTCAAGGGTGAGCGGCGGACCTGGCTGCCGATGAACTCCTCGATGATCGCCACCGAGCCGCTGACCGACGAGCAGTGGGCGTCAGTGGGCTGGGAGGGGCGCGAGACGCTCGGTGACATGGCCCACGCCTACATGTACGCCCAGCGCACGGCCGACGGGCGGATCGCGCTCGGGGGGCGCGGAGTGCCGTACCGCTTCGGCTCGGCCACCGACAACGACGGGCGGACGCAGGGGGCGACGATCGAGGCGCTGCGGGAGATCCTGGTCGGTTTCTTCCCTTCGCTGGCCGGGGTGCGGGTGGAGCATGCCTGGTCGGGGGTGCTGGGGGTGCCCCGGGACTGGTGCGCCACGGTGACGCTGGACCGGTCCACGGGGCTGGGCTGGGCGGGCGGGTACGTCGGGTCGGGGGTGGCTACGGCGAATCTGGCGGCGCGGACACTTCGGGATCTGGTGCAGCAGGACTCGGGGCAAGGGGGGCGTACCGAGCTGACGGATCTGCCGTGGGTGGGGCACAAGGTGCGCAAGTGGGAGCCGGAGCCGTTGCGGTGGCTCGGGGTTCAGGGCATGTACGCGGTGTACCGGGCGGCGGATCGGCGGGAGACGGTTACGCGTCGGGCGGAGCCGTCGAGGCTGGCGCGGGTTGCGGATCGGGTGGCGGGGCGCTGAGCGCTGAGCGCTTGGCTGGGGCGGGGGCGACTACGGGGGTGCCGCGGGGGGTTGGGTGTCGGGTGCGGGTGGGGGGTGGCTGGTCGCGCAGTTCCCCGCGCCCCTGAGGGCACTGGTGGTGCCCTGGGTTCTTTGGGGCCGGGATCTTCTTGCCTCTACGGCTCCAGTACGACCTTTCCCGCCGTTGCCCTTGATTCCAGGGCTCGGTGGGCGGTGGCGGCTTCTGGCAAGGGGAAGCGGTGGACTGCTGGGGTGAGGCGGCCTTCGGCTGCCTCGGTCAGGGCCCGTAGTTCCAGGGTGCGGACCGGGTTGGGGCCGCCCGCCCTGGCCAGCATCACCGGGCCCAGGACCTGTTCGGAGACGCCCTCGACGAGATAGGGCTCGCCGCCCTGGATGCCTTCGCCGGACCAGCCGAAGACGATGTGCTTGCCGCCGGGTCCGAGCAGCGCCACGGCTTCCCGGGCCGCGTCGCCGCCCACCCCGTCGAAGACCACCGTGGCCGCGCGTCCGCCCAGCCAGGCGCGGACCTTCTGCGGCCAGTCGGGGTCCGTGTAGTCGACGGCGAGATCGGCGCCGTTCGCCTGGACGCGGGCCACCTTCTCCGGGCCGCCGGCGAGGCCCACGACGGTGGCGCCGGCGTTCTTGGCGTACTGCACGAGCAGGGTGCCGATGCCGCCGGCCGCCGCCGGGACGACGGCCACGGAGTCCGGTCCCGGCTCGGCGAACTGGAGGATCCCCATCGCCGTACGGCCCGTGCCGATCATCGCGACCGCCTCGGCGAAGTCCAGGTTCTCCGGGATCTCGTGCAGCCGTTCGGCATCGGTGACGGCGAGTTCGGCGTATCCGCCGGGCGCGAAGCCGAGGTGGGCCACCACCCGCCTGCCGAGCCACGGTTCGGCCACGCCGTCCCCGAGGGACTCGACCACGCCCGCGACCTCCCGGCCGGGAATGGTGGGCAGCGGCGTCGGCGTGGGGGCCGGTCCCTGCGCGCCCTCGCGCAGCGCGGTGTCCAGGAGGTGGACCCCGGCCGCGGCGACGGCGATACGGACCTGGCCGGGGCCCGGCCGGGGGTCCTCGACCTGCTCGTAGGTGAGGTTCTCGGCCGGGCCGAAGGCGTGCAGACGGATGGCGTGCATCAGGGGTTCCCCATCACTCGGTCACGTGGTCACTCGGTCACTTTGTGGCTCGTTCGAGTGACCACTCTTCAACCTCAAGCATGCTTGAGGTCAAGGGAGTTCTGTCCGAGAGCCAGCGACACCGCGGTGAGGGCGCTGGTGAAGGACACCTCGGAGAGCACCCCGGGCGCGGCGACCTGGTCGCCCGCGAGGTAGACGCCGTCGCCCCGGTCGATGGCGGGGCGGTCCCGCCAACTGGTGCCGGGCAGGTCCACGGCTCCGGTACGGCCGTGCGCGAGCGCCTCCCGGCGCCAGGTGACACGGTCCCGCCAGCCGTCGAAGGCGAGGTCCAGCAGGTGCTCGGCCCGGGCGATCCCGGCGGCCTTCGACTCCTTCGGGCCGAGCGGGATCTGCCCCTGGATCAGCTGCTCGCCGGCCGGGGCGAGGGTGCGGTCCTGCGCGGTGAACCGCTCGATCCACCCCGGGCGGTCCAGGTCGGACACGACGAAGGCGTCCCCGCGCCGGGTGCGTACCGCCAGGTCGATCAGTGCGGTCCGGCCGCTGGGCCAGGTCAGGGTGTCGTCCTTCAGCAGCCGCCGGGCGGAGTCCAGGGAGGTGGCGACGATGACCGGGGTGTCGGTCGGGAGGGCGTCGACGCGGGACAGGGTCTCGATCCGGACCCCGAGGTTCCAGGCGTGGTCGGCCATCCGCCCGACGACACTGCCCCAGCCGCCGCGCGGGTAGTGCGCCTCCGGGGGGAGCTTGGTGGCGCGGCGCAGCCGCTCCTGCACGAAGGCGGCGGACAGCGCGCCGGGGTCGTGGTGGAAGAGGGCCACGGCCGAATAGTGGGCGGCGGCGCGGGCGCCCTCTTCACCGGCGATCTCGGTCGCCCAGGTCAGGAAGTCCACGTCGACGGGTGCCTGGGGCAGCCCGCGGCGCAGCAGCTTGAGCATGCCGAAGGGCGGGGTGCGGCGCAGCGCGCCCTTGTGGAGCAGCCGTAGCCGGGCGGCCTCCAGGGGCGGGACGGGGGCGAGCGCCCCGATCAGGTCGCGCTGCTTGAGCCAGGCCCAGTGCGGGCCGCCGTTGTAGAGGGCGTGCGGTCCCTCGTTGGTCCGGTACGGGCCCTCGGCGGTCCGCGCCCGTCCGCCCAGCGTGTGGTGGGCCTCGTACACGGTGACCTGGGCGCCCGCTTCGGCGGCGGTGATGGCCGCGGCGAGTCCGGCGAAGCCGCCGCCGATGACGGTGATGCGGTGCATGGGGGTCTCCCTCTGCTCGGGTGGCCTGCTGCTTCGGGGCCTGGTGCTGGGTGGCCTTTCTGCCAGTACGACGCAGCGGGCGCCCCGAAGTGTGACATCGGCGGGGTTTGCGCAGGTCAGCGCTGTTGTCAGTGGTGGGGTGCAGGATGGGGTGCATGGCGACTACGGGTGGTGGCGGTACGAGGGTGAAGGCGGCCCGGCGCCCCGAGGTGCGGCTGCCGGCGCTGGAGCCGCACACCGGGGGCGGGCTGGAGCCGGACGGGGACTATGACGGGCTCGAGTTCCGGGAGGCGGATCTCGCCGGGCAGGACGGGGGCGGCGCCCGCTTCCTGGACTGCGCGCTCGGGGCGTGCGTGCTGGACGGGACGAGACTGGCCCGGGCGCGCTTCCTGGACTCGGTGCTCACCGCTCCGCGCGGGGTCGGCACGGATCTCTCCGAGGCGACCTTGCGGGACGTGGAGGTGCACGATGCCCGCCTCGGCGGGGTCCAGTTGCACGGCGCGGTCCTGGAGCGCGTCGTGATCCGCGGGGGGAAGGTCGACTATCTGAACCTGCGCGGGAGCCGCCTCAGAGACGTCGTCTTCGAGAACTGCGTCCTGGTGGAGCCGGACTTCGGCGGCGCCAGGCTGGAGCGGGTCGCGTTCCCCGGCTGCGTGCTGAAGGGCGCGGACCTCGCCGGGGCGACCCTGACGGACGTGGACCTCAGGGACGCGGCCGCGCTGGAGGTCGCGCGCGGGGTGGAGCGCCTGTCGGGGGCGGTGATCAGCACGGGGCAACTGCTGGACCTGGCACCGGTGCTGGCGGGGGCACTGGGGATCCGGGTGGAGGACTGAGCGGGGGCTGGGGGGGCAGGGGGACAGGGGGGAGGGCTCGCGGGGTGGGGGAGCGCCGGGGCTGAGGGGCGGGACATGTGGGGGGAGGCGCTGGTGCTGGGCTGAGGGGCACGGTTTGCGGGGGAGGCGCTGGGACTGAGGGGCAGGCCGCAGGCGGCGGGCGCGGGCGGCACACGGGTCAGGGCTGGGCGGGCGCGGGCGGCGCGAGAGCCAGGGCTCGTGGGGAGGCGCCGGGGCTGAGGGGCACCGCTTGCGGGGGGAGTGCCGGGGCTGAGGGTCAAGCCGTGCGGGGGAAGCGGGCCTGGAGGGTCCAGATCGCCGGGTTCTCCGCCAGGTCCTCGTGCAGGTCGCACAGGTCGGCGATGAGGTCGTGCAGGAAGTCACGGGCCTCACGGCGCAGCTCGCTGTGGGAGAAGGTCAGCGGGGCCTCCTCCGCCGGCATCCAGTCCGCCTCCACGTCCACCCAGCCGAAGCGGCGCTCGAAGAGCATCCGGTCGGTGGACTCGGTGAAGTCCAGCTCCGCCCGCTGCGGGCGGGAGGCCCGGGAGCCCGCCGGGTCCCGGTCGATCCGCTCCACGATGTCGCACAGCGCCCACGCGAAGTCCAGCACCGGCACCCATCCCCAGGCTGTGGACAACTCCCGGTCCGCCTTGGTGTCCGCGAGGTAGACGTCACCGCAGAACAGGTCGTGCCGCAGCGCGTGGACGTCCGCGCGGCGGTAGTCCGTCTGCGGGGGGTCCGGGAAGCGGTTGGAGAGGGCGTAGCCGATGTCGAGCACCAGGTGATGGTGTCATGGCCTCGTAGGATCGCGATCGTGTCCCGGTCCGTGCGCCTCGCCCCCGCCCTGGTCGTGCTGGCGCTGACGGCGTGCGGCGGCGGCCCCGGCACCTCCGGCGCCCCCGGTGTCGGCGACCCGTACTTCCCGAAGGCGGGCAACGGCGGCTACGACGTCGGCCACTACGCCCTCGATCTCGCCTACGACCCCGCCGCCCGCCGGCTCACCGGCACGGCCACGATCACCGCCCGCGCCACCCAGGACCTCTCCGCCTTCGACCTGGACCTGCTGGGCCTGACGGTCGACGCCGTCACCGTCCAGGGCGAGGCCGCCCGCTGGAGCCGCGGCGGCCAGGAGCTCACCGTCCGCCCGCCCCGCGCCCTCGACGGGGGCGACGCCTTCGAGGTGCGGGTCCGCTACTCCGGCACCCCCCGGACCATCACCGACCCGGACGGCTCCCGGGAGGGCTGGCTGCGCACCGAGGACGGCGCCCTCGCGCTCGGTGAGCCGACGGGCTCGATGGCGTGGTTCCCCGGCAACCACCACCCCTCGGACAAGGCGACCTACACCATCGAGGTCACCGTGCCCCGGGGCCTGCGAGCCGTCTCCAACGGGGAGTTGACCGGCGAGCGGACCTCCCGGAGCGGTACGACCTTCAGCTGGCGCGTCGCCGAGCCGATGGCCAGCTATGTCGCGACGGTCGCCATCGGCGGGTACGAGATCCGGCGGTCCACGGCCGGGGGCGTCCCCGTGTACACGGCCGTGCACCCGCGGGAGGAGAACACCGACGAGCTTCCCGAGGTCATGGCGTGGGCACGGGACACCTTCGGGCCGTACCCCTTCTCCTCCACCGGCGTGATCATCGCCCGCGCCGGGGACTCCGAGTACGCCCTGGAGACCCAGAACCGGCCCGTCTTCCCCGGCACCCCCGACACCGGGCTGCTGGTCCATGAGATCGCCCACCAGTGGTTCGGCAACTCCGTCACGCCCGAGTCCTGGCAGGACATGTGGCTCAACGAGGGGTTCGCGACCTACGCCGAGTGGCTCTGGCGGGAGGACCACGGCGGCGACAGCGCGCAGCAGACCTTCGAGGCGCTGTACGGCAGTGACGACGCCGACCTCTGGGCCTTCCCGCCCGCCGAGCCGGCCAACGCCGGGCACATCTCGGACCGGCCGGTCTACGACCGGGGTGCGATGGTCCTGCACAAGATCCGGCAACGGGTGGGCGACGACGCCTTCCACGACCTCGTCCGGGGGTGGGCGGCGGCCCGGCGCCACGGGAACGCGAGCACCGGTGACTTCACCCGGTACGTCGAACGCCGGGCGCCGGACGAGGACTTCAGCGGGATCTGGACGGACTGGCTGTACGGGGAGGGGAAACCGGACCGCCCCTGACGGCCTGAACTTCCCCTCGCTGCCCTGCCCGTCACACCGGCGTCTCCCACTCCGTCAGCAGCCGGGCCAGGTCGGGCGGCCAGAGGGGATCGGGTGCCGCGGCCAGTTCCGCGCGCGTCCACCAGCGCCAGGCGAGGATGCCGTCCTCGGCGTGCGCGGCGGCGAGATGCGGGCCGGAGGGTTCGCGGCGCGGGCCCCGGGTGACGTAGATGTGCTCGTGCTGGTGGACCGGCCCCACGGCGTGGGTGAAGTCGTGCTCCCAGGTGCACAGCAGCGGCCCCGGCTCCAGATCCGTCCAGCCGGTCTCCTCGCCCAGTTCCCGCAGGGCGCCCTCGCGCGGGCCCTCGCCGGGTTCCAGCCCGCCGCCGGGCGGCGCCCAGTGCACGCCGACCTCGATGTTGTCGTACCGGAAGAGGAACACCGCCCCCTCCGGGTCCAGCACGGCGACGCGGGCGGCGCGGCGGAGGGTGCGCAGCGGCTTGCGCAGCACCGCGCACGGGCGGCCCAGCCGGCGGTCCTCACGGTGGCCGACGGTCTCGTACCCGAGGGCGGTCCAGAAGGCCAGGGCCGCGGGGTTGCCGGCGAGGACGGCGAGGCGCACGGCGGTGCGGCCGGCCGTGCGGAAGCGGTCCTCGACGCTCTGCGCGATGCGCCGCCCGTGTCCCTGACCGTGCGCGCTCGCGTCCACCATCAGCAGACCGATCCAGGGGTCAGGGTCGGCCGGATCGGGGTGCCGGGCGAGGGTGATCACGATTCCGACGAGCCGCCCCTCGCTGCGGGCGAGCAGCACCTCGGCGCCGGGGTGCGCCAACTCCTCGGCCAGCGCCGCCGCCACCTGCTCGGGCCGGATGTCGTCCGGATCCGGGAAGTCGCCGCTGAGGGCGTGGAAGTCGCGGTTGGAGGCGTAGAGCGCGGCGAGTTCGGTGAGCAGCGGGCCCGGGATGTCATGGCCGGGGGAGACGGGCAGGCGTTCGAGAAGCATGCCGAGGACGCTACTGCTCCAACGACCGAACCCCCGGCCGGAGCCGGGGGTTCGGGTGGATCGGTGCGAACGGTCAGACGTTGACGCCGAAGTCCTGGGCGATGCCGACCAGGCCCGAGGCGTAGCCCTGGCCGACCGCGCGGAACTTCCACTCCGCGCCGTTGCGGTACAGCTCGCCGAAGACCATGGCGGTCTCCGTCGCCGCGTCCTCGGACAGGTCGTAGCGCGCGATCTCGGCGCCGCCGGCCTGGTTGAGGATGCGGATGTAGGCGTTGCGGACCTGGCCGAAGTTCTGCGAGCGGTTCTCGGCGTCGTAGATCGAGACCGGGAAGACGATCTTTTCGATGTCGGCCGGGAGGCCCGCCAGGTTGACGTTGATCGCCTCGTCGTCGCCCTCGCCCTCACCCGTGCGGTTGTCGCCGGTGTGGACGATGGTCTGGTCCGGGGTCTGCTTGTTGTTGAAGAACACGAAGTGGGCGTCGGAGTAGACCTTGCCCTGCGTGTTGACCGCGATCGCGGAGGCGTCGAGGTCGAAGTCCGTGCCGGTGGTGGTGCGGACGTCCCAGCCGAGGCCCACGGTGACGGCGGTCAGGCCCGGAGCCTCCTTGGTGAGCGAGACGTTGCCACCCTTGGACAGGCTTACAGCCATTGTTGGGAGTCCCTTCCCTCGTTTTGCGTACGAGCACGAAGCTACAGCTACCCCTATGAACGTCGAGAGGGGTACGCGAGGTTCCCCGTCGCTTTACTTTCTTTACTCGCCCTTTCGGAGGTCCCCGGGATATTCGCGTGACGTGGACCGGACAGACGCGCGACGATGGACGGCATGTCCGGTCCTTACGTCGTTCGCGGCTCCGTCTCGCTCCCCGAGGCCGAGCTCCTGTGGCGTTTCTCGCGCTCCTCGGGGCCCGGCGGACAGCACGTCAACACCAGCGACTCCCAGGTGGAGCTCCGCTTCGACCTCGCGCGCACCGAGGCGCTGCCCGAGGTGTGGAAGCAGCGTGCGCTGGAACGGCTGGCCGGGCGCCTGGTCGACGGCGTCGTCACGGTCCGCTCCTCCGAGCACCGCTCCCAGTGGCGCAACCGCGAGACCGCGGCGGTGCGCCTCGCGGCGCTGCTGGCGGAGGCCACGGCGCCGCCGCCGAAGCCGCGCAGGGCCACCCGCATCCCCCGGGGCATCAACGAACGGCGGCTGCGGGAGAAGAAGCAGCGCTCGGACACCAAGCGGGGCCGCTCGGGCCGTGGCTGGGGATAGTGACCGGCGGCAGCCGTCTGTCTCGGTACCCCGTCACCTCACCCCGTCACATCGCCTTCGTCCCCTCCGTCATGTCAGTGACCGCACGGGTCACGACGAGAGGGTGTGAGGGACCGATGACCACCGACCACGACGTACTCGCCCAGCGCTTCGAGGCGCACCGAGGGCGTCTGCACGCTGTCGCCCACCGCGTGCTGGGCTCCGCCGCGGAGGCCGAGGACGCCGTGCAGGAGGCCTGGTTCCGGCTCAGCCGGTCCGAGGCCGCGCGGATCGACAACCTCGGCGGCTGGCTGACCACCGTCGTCGGCCGGGTCTGCCTCGACATGCTCCGCTCCCGCGGCTCCCGCGGCGAGCGGCCCCTGGACACCGTAGGCCCGCGGCCCGCGGCCGGGGCGGACCCGGAGCAGGACGTGCTGCTCGCCGACTCGGTCGGGGTCGCGCTGCTCGTCGTCCTGGACACCCTCACCCCCGCCGAACGGCTCGCGTTCGTGCTGCACGACCTGTTCGCGGTTCCCTACGAGGAGATCGCGACCGTGCTCGGCCGTACGCCCGCCGCCACCCGGCAGCTCGCCAGCCGGGCCCGGCGCCGGGTGCGGGGCGCGGAACCGGCGGCGGGGGATCCGGCGCGGCAGCGGGCGGTCGTGGACGCCTTCCTCGCCGCCGTCCGGGACGGGGACTTCGACGCGCTGGTCGGGGTGCTCGACCCGGATGTGGTGGCGCGGAGCGAGGCAGGGGTGGCGACCGGTGCCCTCGCCGTGGCCAGGGGCGCCTCCGGCTACGCCGCCCTCGCGGGCCTCACCCGGCCCGCGCTGGTGGACGGTCGGGCGGGCCTCGCGGCGCTGGTCGACGGGCGGGTGGACCGGGTGCTGGCCTTCACGGTCGTACGGGACCGGATCGCCGCCATCGACATCGTCACGTCCCCCGAGCGCCTGGCAGAGCTGGAGGTCCGGCTCGCGTGACGGGCCACGCAGGCTCGGTGGCTCGGTCAGGCTGGCCGGGTTGGAGGTCCGGCTCGCGTGACGGGCCGCGCAGGCTCGGTGGCTCGGTCAGGAGACCTTCAGGACGCCTGCCGTCTGGCCTCGCTCGTCACGCCGTTCGGTCGAAGCCGTGGCCGAGGCGGCTTGGGCGGGCCGGAGATGCGGCTGAGCCAGGGGAGCTTCGGGCCCCTTCCCGCCGGGCCTCGCTCGTCACGCCGTTCGGTCGAAGCCGTGGCCGAGGCGGCTGGGCGGGGGGTGACTGGCTGGCCGGGCTGCAGGCGTGGCTCGGTCAGGAGACCTTCAGGACGCCTACCGTCTGGCCTCCGCTCGTCTCCCCGTTCGGGGCGAAGCCGAGGCCGAGGTAGAAGTTCTCCGGGCCGGTCGGGCCGGGGTGCCAGGTGACGTACATCTCGGTGCCGCCCCGGCGGCGCAGTTCCGCCGCCACCGACTCGACCGCGAAGCGGCCGTAGCCCCGGCCCTGTTCCTGCGCCGCGATGTTCAGACGCCACAGGCCGGAGCGGATGAGGGTGCCGTCGCCCTTCCAGTCGATGTCGAGGAACGCCATCAGGAAGCCCACCGCCCGGCCTTCGTCGACGATCAGGCGGGGCCAGGCGACCCCGGGCCAGACATAGGCCTCGGCCAGCGAGTGCGCCACCGGCTCGACCGCGTCCTCCTGGTCCGGGCGGATCCGGATGGCGAGGGCGTCCTCGACATTCTTCGGAGTGAGGGTTTCCAGGCGGGGTCCGGGCGTCGTCATGCGCGCACACTAGGCAGGAAGTTCACACCCCGTCATGTGAATTCCGGCTCAGCCCAATTGGCGATAGCGACCGCGGAAATACGTCAGCGGCCCGCCCTCCGCGCTCGGCACGCCCGCCGTCAGGACCCGGCCGATCACCAGGGTGTGGTCGCCCGCCTCCACCCGCTGCTCGGTGCGGCACTCCAGGGTGGCCAGCGCGCCGCCCACCAGCGCGGCACCGGTCGCCGCGCCGCGGACGTAGGGGATGTCCTCGAAGAGGAGGCGGTCGCTGATGCGGCCCTTCATGGCGAAGCGCCCGGCGATGTGCCGCTGGCTCTCGGACAGCACGGAGACCGCCCACAGGGGCTGCTCGTCGAGCAGCTCGTCCATCCGGGCGCCCGTGCGGAGGCTGACCAGGACCAACGGCGGGTCCAGCGAGACCGACATGAACGCCGTCGCCGTCATGCCCACGTCCTCCCCCTTCGGCCCGTCGGCGGCGAGCGGGGGTTCGAAGGCGGTCACCAGGACCACTCCGGCGGCCAGCCGGGACATGGCGGCGCGGAACTCGTCGTTGCTCACCCCCTCAGCATGCCCGGCGAGGGCGGGTGCGGTGATCGGGACCTGCGCGGCGCGGGGAGTGTTCGGCACGCCGGAAACGCTAGTCTCCGGGGCGAGGCCACCGCATCGGGCCCGGGGCCGAGAACGGACCTAGGACCTCCGACCGACGGCACCCACGGTTTGCGGTCGGTAAACGCACCGGAAAAACGCAGAAACACTGCGCAATTGTTCATCTTTAGCTGTGACTTGAGTCACAAGGGCCGGTAATTGTTGACCCTGTGTACCGGGTGGGCAGCGCGCTGTGATTCAGTGGCGGGGAACCTTCATCAAGAACAGCAAGGGCCCCGTACAGAAAACACGCCGAAGACAACCCTTGATTCGCTGCGAGGTCTCGGGGGGAGGGCGAGCATGGAGACCGAGTCGGAGCCGTACGTCCGTCTTGCGACCCTGCGACAACTGCACCAGGTCATGGCGGACATGAACACCGCGCGCAGCCTGGCGGACACGCTTCAGACCGTCGCCGACGGCGTCGTCACCGGCCTCGGCTACGAGCTCGCGGCCGTCAATCTGGTCCGCCCCGACGGCGACCTCGTCGTCGCCGCCCTCGCCGGGAACCCCGCCGCCGAGGCGCTGATCACCGGCAGGACCGGCTCCCGCGAGTCCTGGGAGCGCCGGCTGAGCATGGGCGAGCACTGGGGCGACCTGGTGTTCATCCCGCACACCGAGGGCTGGGTCCTCGACGACGACGACGTCCCGCAGTGGTACACCGACGGGCCCGCGCCCCGCTTCGAGGACGAGTGGCACCCCTCGGACCGGCTCTTCGCCCCCATGTACACGCCCGGCGTGCACGGCAGCGGCAGCGGCGAGCTGATCGGCGTCCTGTCCGTGGACCGCCCGCGCAACGGCCGGCTGCCGGGCGCGTGGGGGCGCGAGGCGCTCCAGATGTACGCGTTCCAGGCCGCCATCGCGATCAGCAACGCCCGCCTGCGGGCGAACATGCAGCGCGCGCTGGTCAGGCTGGAGCGCGAGCAGCAGGCGCTGCGCGCCAGCGAGGAAAGCTTCAGGCAGGCCTTCGAGTACGCCCCCTCCGGCATGGCCATCGCCGAGATGGGCGGCGACCAGCACGGCCGGATCCTGCGCACCAACGACGCCCTGTGCCGGCTGCTCGGCCGCCCCGCCTCCGCGATGCGCCGCTACGCCTTCTCCGACCTCGTCCACCCCGAGGACATCGGCACCCTGCTCAGGACCTCCGCCGAGGGCGGGCGCGCCGAGCTCCGCCTCGGCCGCCGCGACGGCACCTACGTCTGGGTGTCCCTGCGCAACAGCGTGGTCGCCGACGCCGCCGACGGACCGCGCTTCCTGCTGACGCACGTCGAGGACATAGAGGAGCGCAAGCGGCGCGAGCTCCAGCTCGCCCACCGCGCCTCCCACGACTCCCTGACCGGGCTGCCGAACTCCGCCGAACTGCGCGCCCGGCTCTCCTCGCGGCTGTGCCAGCGCCCCACCCACGCCGGTGCCCTGGAGTCCCTGGACGCGGCCTACGGTCACCCGGCCTACGACGTCAACGGCCACGGCTTCGACTTCCGCCCCGGCGCCGAGGCCTTCGACGGCTACGACCACCACGTCCACACCGTCGCCCCCGAGGGTGACAAGGACGACGGCACCAAGGGGCTCGCGGTGCTCTTCTGCGACCTCGACGGCTTCAAGTCGATCAACGACCGGTTCGGGCACAACGCGGGCGACGCCGTCCTCATCGAGGTCTCCCGCCGGCTCTCCGGGGCCGTCCGGGACGGCGACACCGTGGCCCGGCTCGGCGGCGACGAGTTCGTGGTGCTGGCCGACGGGCTCGGCCGGGCCGACGCCCAGGACCTGGCCGTACGGCTGCGCAACGAGATCATCCAGCCGATCCGGGTCGACGGCCGCGCCGTGCGGGTGGGCGCCAGCTTCGGCATCGGGTGGGCCCACTGCGGCATGACCGCGGACGAGGTGCTGAAATCCGCGGACGAGCGGATGTACGTAGAGAAACGATCTCGTCCCAAACAGCACAGACGTGCGGGATGAAGCCCAGGTCAGCGAGCTGATGCGGTCCGAGTCACCCGTTCGGGTCAGCCAGAGCGGGTAGGCTCGCCCTTCGTCACACGTACCGCATCCGCCCCGCACCTGGTGAGGAGACCAAGGGATGACGTCCGGCAACAACGGCGCCACTACGCCCGAGGACGACGACCCGTTCGGCTACCTCTACGCCGACGGGCAGGCCAACGGCGCCCAGCCACCGTCCGGTGGCTACGGCTACCCGAACTCGGTGAACCGGGTGCGCTCGGTCGGCCAGCGGCAGTACGGCCAGCAGACGGCGGCACCCTACGCACACGTGCCGCAGCAGCAGGGCGGGTACGCCCAGCCGAACGCGCACTACTCGGCCCCGGAGACCTTCCCGGGCGGCGCCCCGACCACCCAGCAGCAGATGGCCTCCTACAGCGACGGCATCGGCGGCGGCGGCCGGGGCCGGGGGCCGAACACCAGGGGGCTGCTGATCGGCGCGATCGCGGTGGTCGCCGCCGTCGTCATCGGTATCGCGGTGGCGATGGCGGGCGGCGAAGGCGACGACGACGGCGGCAGCCAGGCCGACTCCACGCCGACCCAGTCCCAGAGCACGGACCCGAGCCCGTCGGCCAGCAGCAGCGCCGAGGAGAAGGAGGAGATCAAGCCGATCGACGCCAAGGCGCTGCGCCTCGGCGGCACGGCCGCGATCGCCTCGGACGTCCAGGGCGCCCAGTCCTCCGGCGGCTTCTACGTCGGCAACCTCAACCAGGTCGGCAACTCCGTGACCTGGACGGTGGACCGCATCCCCGCGGACGGCGACTACACGCTGTTCGCGCGCTACAGCGCGGCCGGGGAGGACCAGTCGATGACGCTGACGGTCAACGGCAAGCCGTTCGGCTCCAAGCTGCGCATGGACAACTTCGCGAACGCCGCCGACGGCGACTTCGCCAAGGGCTGGACCACCACGTACGCCTACCCGACCCTCAACAAGGGCACCAACACCATCTCGGTGTCCTGCGCCGAGGGCGACAAGTGCAACGTCCTGCTGGACCAGCTGTGGCTGAAGTCCGGGCAGGTCAAGGGCTAGGCCGCGCCGGTCTCGCCCGTCACGGCCACCCGGCCCAGCAGGTCCTCGTAGGCCCGCCGGTCGAACTCCCCGGCCACCGGTGACAGCACGCTCGCCGCGGACAGGGCCGCCGCGCGGGCCAGCCGGTCCGGCCAGGGGACACCTTCGACCAGGCCCGACACCAGGCCCGCGACCGCCGCGTCGCCCGCGCCGGTCGGGTTGCCGCGCAGCGGTGCGGGCGGGACGGCCCGCCAGCGGCCCTCCGGAGTGAGGGCGAGCAGACCGCCGGCGCCCAGGGAGGCGACCACCGAGCGGGCGCCGCGGCGGCGGGCGTCCCGCACGGCGCGCGACGGCTCGTGGGAGCCGGTCAGCTCGGCCAGCTCGTCGGCGTTGGGCTTGATGAGGTCCGGGCGGGCGGCGACGGCCCGGCGCAGGGGTTCGCCGCTGGTGTCCAGCAGCACCGGGACGCCCGCGGCGCGTGCCGCGCGGACCAGGCTGGCGTAGGCGCCGACCGGGACGCCCGGCGGGAGGCTGCCGCAGAGGGCCACCGCGTCCGCCGACGCGAGCAGGCGGTCGTAGGACTCCTGGAAGGCGGACCACTCGGCGGGGGTGACGACCGGGCCCGGCTCGTTGAGCTGGGTCGTGTCGCCGGTGCGGCCGTCGACGACCGCGATCGTGCGGCGGGTCGTACCGGCGAGCGGGACGAGCGCGTCGCCCACCCCGGTGCCGTCGGTGAGCAGTTCGCGTACGACCCGGCCCGTCGCGCCGCCCGTGAAGCCGGTGGCGGTCACCTCGTGGCCGAGGGCCGCCAGCACCCGCGCCACGTTCAGGCCCTTGCCGCCGGGGCGTTCGAGGACCTCGGAGACGCGGTGGGAGGCGTGCGGACGCAACGCCGCTACGCGGTACGTGATGTCGAGAGCGGTGTTCAGCGTGACCGTGAGGATCACCCGGGCCGACCTCCCCGGGTCAGTGGTGCCGTCTGTTCCGGTCCTGATCATGCCAAAGAGACGGCGGCCGTCCCAGCCCTCGGAACGGCCGCCGTCGCGCGGATGCCGGACGGATCAGCCCAGTTGGGGATCGACCACCCATGCACCCCGGCGCAGCACGCCCTTCACCTCGTAGGCGTCGTCCAGAAGCACCAGGTCGGCGTACTTGCCCGGCTCCAGCGAGCCGATCGTGTCGGACATCCCCAGCAGCCGGGCCGGGTTGGTGGACAGGGCCTTCACCACGTCCTCCACGGGCAGCCCGTCGACCGTCACCGCCCGCTTGAAGGCGCGGTCCAGGGTGAGGGTCGAGCCGGCGATCGAGCCGCCCTCCACCAGCCGGGCGACGCCGTCGGCGACCTCCACCTCCAGCGGGCCGAGCATGTACCGGCCGTCACCGAAGCCGGCCGCGTCCATCGCGTCGGTGATGAACGCCACCCGGTCCGCGCCCGCGTGACGGAACGCCAGCTGCAGGGAGGCGGGGTGCAGATGCGTACCGTCGTTGATCAGCTCGACGGTGATCCGGTCGTCCTCCAGGAGGGCCGCGATCGGTCCCGGGGCGCGGTGGCCGAGGGCGGGCATCGCGTTGAAGAGGTGCGTCGCCACGGTGGCGCCCGCGTCGATCGCCTCGACCGTCTGCTCGTACGTCGCGTCCGTGTGGCCGATCGCCGCGATGACGCCGTGCTCGGCGAGCAGCCGTACGGAGTCGATGCCGCCGGGCAGTTCGGTGGCGAGGGTGACCATCCTGGCCTTGCCGCGCGCGGCGTCGATCAGCTTGCGCACCTCGGCCGGGTCCGGGTCGCGCAGCAGCTCCTCGGAGTGCGCGCCCTTGCGGCACGGGGAGATGAACGGGCCCTCGAAGTGGATCCCGGCGATGTCGCCCTGCTCGGCCAGCTCGGAGAGGAATCCCGCGCGCTGGGCGAGGAAGTCCATGTCACCGGTGACCGTGGAGGCGACGAGGGTGGTGGTGCCGTGGCGGCGGTGGGTGTCGATGCCCTGCAGTACTTCGTCGACGGTGCCCGAGGTGAAGGAGGCTCCGCCTCCGCCGTGGTTGTGGAGGTCTACGAAGCCGGGGACCAGGTAGTGGCCGGCTACGTCGATGAACTGGGCGTTCTCTTGCGCGGTCGCGGCGATGCGGTCGCCCTCGATGACCACCTGGCCTTCGCTGACGACTCCTGTGGGCATGACTACGCGGGCACCCTTGAGGATCGTCTGCGGGCCGGTGGGGGCCGAGCGCGCAGTTCGCCGCGCCCCTGGGGGGGTTGCCATCAGGCCGATTCCTCCTGGATCCGAGTTGTTGTGGCCAGCAGGTCCCAGGCCAGGAGGCCCGCACCAAGACATCCGGCCGTGTCCCCCAGAGCCGCCGGGACGATCTCCGGCACCTTCTGGAAGGTGACCCTGCGCCGGACGGCGTCCCGCAGGGGTGTGAACAAGGTTTCCCCCGCCTCGGCGAGGCCGCCACCGATGATCAGCGTGCGCGGGTCCAGCAGGGTGAGGGCGGTGACCAGGCCGTCGGCCAGGGCGTCCACGGCCTCCTGCCAGACGCGCACGGCGTTCGGGTCACCGGACGCGACGGCCTTGGCGCAGTCGGCCGCGTCCGCGTCCGGGTTTTTGTCCGCCCTGACCCAGGCCTCGCTCACCGCGGCCGCGGAGGCGAACCGTTCCAGGCAGCCGCGCTGGCCGCAGGGGCAGGGGGCGCCTCCGGGGCGTACGACGACATGGCCGATCTCGCCCGCGAACCCGTGCGCCCCGGCCTCCACCCGCCCGTCCACCCCGATCGCGCCGGCGATGCCGGTGCCGAGCGCCACGAACAGGAACCGGTCGGTGCCCCGGCCCGCGCCGACCCGGCCCTCGGCGAGGCCGCCGGTGCGTACGTCGTGGCCGAGGGCGGCCGGGACGCCGAGCCGGGTGGTGATCAGCTCCCGCAGGGGTACGTCGCGCCAGCCGAGGTTGGCCGAGTAGGCGGCGATGCCGGCCGCCTCGTCGACGATGCCGGGGACGGCGACACCGGCCGCGGCGGCGGGCTCGCCGAATGTCTCGGCGCCGTGCGCGCGCAGTTCGGCGGCGAAGTCGAGGATGCCCGCGACGACCGCGTCGGGGCCGCGCTCGCGTCCGGTCGGCCGGCGGGCCTGGTGCAGCAGAGCGCCGTCCGCTCCGACCAGGGCGGCCTTCATCCCGGTGCCGCCCACGTCGAGGGCGATGACATGTCTCACGGGGACAGTGTGGCCCGTCGACCCGGGAGAGGTCTAGTCCACTCACGTGGTGTAGACCTTATGGCGTCGGGTCGAAAGTTTTCGCAGGGTTGGGGCTGAAGAGCGGTGCAGCGGCGTGGGGCAGGGATGATCGCGGTGGTGTCCGCACTGGGCATGACGGCGGTGCTGGGCGGCTGCGGCCTGACCGGAGGGTCGGACGAGGTCACGCTGCGGCTGGTCGCCGCCGACTACGGCGACAGCGCGGCGAACAGCTCCCGGAAGTACTGGGCCTCGCTGGTCGAGGAGTACGAGAAGGCCCACCCGGACGTGAACGTCGAGGTCAGCGTCTACTCCTGGACCGAGGTCGACCGCAAGGTCAAGGAGCTCGTGGACGCCGGGAAGGCGCCCGACCTGGCGCAGATCGGGGCCTACGCGGACTACGCCAGGGCCGGGAAGCTGTACACCGCCAGCGAGCTGCTCTCCATCACCACCCAGGCCGACTTCCTCACGCAGCTGGCCGCCGCGGGCGCGGTCAACGGCACCCAGTACGGCATGCCGTTCGCCTCCTCCACACGTCTGCTCTTCTACAACAAATCCCTCTTCGAGCGGGCCGGCATCACTCCCCCCGAGACCTGGCAGGAGCTCGCCGCCGCCGCCGAGGCGCTGAAGGCGAACGGGGTGAAGTACCCGTACGCCCTGCCGCTCGGTCCCGAGGAGGCGCAGGCGGAGACCATGCAGTGGCTGCTCAGCGGGGGCGGCGGCTACACCGACACCGACGCCGGCACCTACGGCATCGACTCCGCGGAGAACATCGAGACCTTCGGCTGGCTGAAGGACGAGCTGGTCGACAAGGAGCTGACGGGACCGGTCGCGCCCGCCTCGCTCAACCGCGCCGACGCCTTCGAGGCGTTCACGGACGGCGACGTCGGCATGCTCAACGGGCACCCCTCGCTGATGAAGGCGGCCGCCGCGAAGGGCGTGGAGTTCGGCATGGTGCCGATGCCGGGCGAGGACGGCCCGAGCAAGGTCTCCATGGGCGTGGCGGACTGGATGATGGCGTTCAAGCAGAACGGCCACGCCAAGGAGACCGGCGACTTCCTCGACTTCGTCTACGACGAGAAGAACGTGCTCGCCTTCTCCCGCGAGTACGACCTGCTGCCCGTGACGAACTCGGTCTGGGACACCATGAGCGCCGCGGAGCAGGACGCCGACCTGCGGCCCTTCCTCAAGGCCCTGCCCACCTCCGAGCTCTACCCGGTGGGCCGTACCTCCTGGGCCGCGGTCAGCGCTGCGGTGAAGGAGAAGATCGGCACCGCGGTCGCCCCCGGCGGCAGCCCCGCCACGGTGCTGCGCCGGCTGCAGGTGACGGCGGTGGCGGAGGAGAGCGCGGAGTAGCCGGACTGTCGGTGGCGGGGGTTACCGTGCCAGGTATGGCACCGGACCCGCTGAACCCCAGGGAACAGTCCATCCTCGCCCTGGAACGCCGCTGCTTCCCCGGCCCGGGCGCCAAGGAGCGCGCGATACGCGAGGAACTGGGCCTGGCCCCCGTCCGCTACTACCAGCTCCTCAACGCCCTCCTGGACGACGAGCGGGCCCTCGCGCACGACCCGGTGACGGTGAACCGGCTGCGCAGGGTGCGCGCGTCACGGCGAGCGGAGCGGTGAGGCCCTGCTGACCGGCGAGGGCGGAGCTGGATAGGGTCGCCGTATGGGCAGCCACACCGAATCGACCTCCCTGCCGACCCCGGTCACCCCCGCCGGCCGGGCCGGCCTCGACGCGATCCTCGCCGAACCCTCGCGGGCGGTGATCGCCATCGACTTCGACGGGACCCTCGCGCCGATCGTGCCGGACCCCGAACAGGCACGGGCCCATCCGGACGCGGTGGGCGCGCTCGCCGCGCTCGCGCCGAAGGTGGCCGCCGTCGCCGTGGTCACCGGCCGGCCCGCCGGAGTCGCGGTCCGCTACGGCGGCTTCGCCGGGGTGCCGGGCCTGGAGCGTCTCGTCGTCCTCGGCCACTACGGCGCCGAGCGCTGGGACGCGGGCACCGGCACCGTCAGCGCCCCCGCCCCCGACCCCGGGGTCGCCGTCGTCCGCGCGGAGCTGCCCGGATTCCTCGACGGGGTCGGCGCCTGGCGCGGCACCTGGATCGAGGAGAAGGGCAGCGCGGTCGCCGTGCACACCCGCCGGGCCGGTGATCCGCAGGCCGCCTTCGAGGCCCTGCGCGAGCCCCTCGCCGAGCTGGCCGCCCGGCACGGCCTGATCGTCGAACCGGGCCGGCTGGTCCTGGAACTGCGCCCGCCCGGCATGGACAAGGGCGTCGCCCTCCTCGGCTACGTCCGCGAGACCGGCGCCACCTCGGTCCTCTTCGCCGGCGACGACCTGGGCGACCTGCCCGCCTACGCGGCCGTCGACAAACTCCGCGCCGACGGCACCCCCGGCCTGCTGGTGTGCAGCAGGGGCAGCGAGCAGGTCCCGGAGCTCCAGGAGAAGGCCGACCTGGTGGTCCCGGGCCCCGCGGGAGTGGTGGCGCTGCTGAGCGAGCTGGCGGCGCACCTGCGGTGAGCCGGCGGGATCAGCCGGTCAGCGCCCGCAGCTGGGACATGAACCACTGCGCGGGGGGCAGGGCCGTGGCCGCCGCGGCCAGCCGCTTGGAGCGGTCGGCCCGTTCGTGCGGCGGCATCGTCAGGGCCTCGTGCAGGGCGCGCGCGGTGTCCAGGACGTCGTACGGGTTCACCACGATCGCGTGCTCGCCGAGCTCCTCGTACGCCCCCGCCTCCCGCGACAGCACCAGCGCGCACCCCTCGTCGGAGACGACCGGCACCTCCTTCGCGACCAGGTTCATGCCGTCCCGGATGGGGTTGACCAGGGCCACGTCGGCGAGCCGGTACGCGGCGAGGGAGCGCGCGAAGTCGTCCTTGACGTGCAGCACGACCGGAGTCCAGCCCGGGGTGCCGTACTGGGCGTTGATCTCGTCGGCGACCCGCTGCACCTCCGCCGTGTACTCCCGGTAGACGGCGAGATCCTGCCGGGAGGGGTAGGCGAAGGCCACGTGCACGACCCGCTCGCGCCACTCGGGGTGGTCGTCGAGGAGCTGCCGGTAGGCCCGCAGCCCGCGCACGATGTTCTTCGACAGCTCGGTCCGGTCCACCCGGACGATCGCCCGGCGGCCCTCCCCGATCTCCGCGCGCAGCGCCGTCATCCGCTCCTCGACGTCCGCCTCGTGCGACCGGCGGCGCAGGAAGTCCGCGTCCGCCCCCAGCCCGTGCACCCCGACCTCGGTGTCTCCGAGCCCGCCCGCCAGCTCCGTGCAGCACGCGGTGAACGCGTCCGCCCAGCGCTGGGTGAGGAAGCCGAGCCGGTCGGCGCCGAGCATGCCCTCCAGCACCTCGCGCGCCACCTGGTCGGGCAGCATGCGGAAGTAGTCCACCGGGGCCCACGGGGTGTGCGAGAAGTGGCTGATGCGCAGGTCGGGGCGGAGCTTGCGCAGCAGCCCCGGCACCAGCGTGAGGTGGTAGTCCTGCACCAGGACCGCCGCCCCCTCGGCCGCCTCGTCGGCCAGCGCCTCGGCGAAGGCCCGGTTGAAGCGGACGTAGTTCTCCCACTGCCGCCAGAACGCGGAGTCGAAGGTGGGCTCCAGCGGGGTCTGGTAGAGCATGTGGTGGACGAACCAGAGCACGGAGTTGGCGACGCCGTTGTACGCGTCCGCGTGCACCTCGGCCGGTACGGCGAGCATCCGCACGCCGTCCTCGCCCACCCCGCGCCGCACCGCCTCGCGGTCGCCGTCGGACAGCGCCGAGCACACCCACAGGGCACCGGCGTCCGGGCCGATGGCCGACAGGCCCGACACCAGTCCGCCGCCCCCGCGCTTGGTGCGCAGCGAGCCGTCTTCCTGCACTTCATAGGAGACCGGGCCGCGATTCGACGCGACCAGCACCTGAGCGGCGCCGTACATGGAAGCCATGTGCTCCAACCTAGCCCGTGCCGTAAACGCTCAAACGTGCGAGGCGCCGCGTGCGGCGTGGGTTACGCCACCTTGCGGGACGCGTACTCCGCGATCTCCGCCATCGGCGGCCGTTCCTCGGTGTCCACCGAGTACGTCCGCGGCTCGAAACCGTCCTCGCCGCGCTCGAACTGGGTGAGCGCGGGGCGGATGAGGTGTCCGCGGGCCAGCCGGAGCTGGGCCGTGCGGTAGATCGCGGCGGACATCCGGCCGAGCGCCTGGCCGTCCTGGTGCCGGTGCTTGCGCACCCCGACGTCGACCTGGGCCAGCGCGTCGAGGCCGGCCAGGTGCAGCGCGTCGACCAGCATGCCGAGCTCCACGCCGTAGCCGACGGGGAAGGGGAGCTGTTCCAGCAGGGAGCGGCGGGCCGCGTACTCCCCGCCGAGCGGCTGCACGAAGCCGGCGAGCTGCGGCCAGTGCATGTTCAGCAGCGGGCGGGCCATCAGCTCGGTGACCCGGCCGCCCTGGCCCGCCGCCGTCGTGCCGGGGGCGCGCCCGTCGGACACCATGAGCGGGCGGTCGTACATCGCCTTGACGAGGTCCACGCCGGGGTCGGTGAGCAGCGGGCCGACGATGCCGGAGACGAAGTCCGAGGAGAACTCCTTCAGGTCCGCGTCGATGAAGCAGACGATGTCGCCGCGGGTGACCAGCAGCGAGCGCCAGAGCACCTCGCCCTTGCCGGGCACGGCGGGCAGCCGCGGCAGGATCGCGTCCCGGTGCACGACCGTCGCCCCGGCCGCCGCGGCGACCTCGGCGGTGCGGTCGGTGGACCCGGAGTCCACGACGACTATCTCGTCGACCAGCGGGACCTGGTGCATCAGGTCGTGCCGGATGACGGCGACGATGTCGCCGACCGTCTCCTCCTCGTCGAGCGCGGGCAGCACGACGGAGACGGACTGGCCCGAGCTGCGCTTCGCGGCCATGATCTGGTGGAGCGGGCGATCGGTCACCGACCAGGAGCGGGTGCTCAGCCAGCGCTCGACTTCTTCCAGCACGTAGGCGGCTCCTTCGCTTGTGATCCGCTGTTTGTGATCCATCTCGCCGTTCGGACGACTATCTCAACTGTCCCGGTCGTCGGTTACAGTCTTGAACAACGCGGGTGACCATCGCATGTCCTGGCCGACCCGGCGTTCACAACTTCATACCGCTCATCCAGAGGGGCAGAGGGATACGGCCCGATGAAGCCCCGGCAACCCTCCAGCCGGTCTCGTTCACGCGAGGCTCCCGGCTAGGGAAGGTGCCAAATCCGTCTCACGGCGAGATGCGTCGTGAGGAAGATGAGGAGAAAGGGCCTCGCCTCACATGGCTGTGCAGACTGTCGCAAGCACCGGGAACACCACTGTCGATCTCGGTCCCGCCGCCGCCCTGAGCTGCCGGGAGTGCGGACACCGCGTCCCGCTCGGCCCGGTCTTCGCGTGCGAGGAGTGTTTCGGCCCGCTGGAGATCGCCTACGACTTCTCGGCGTACGACACCGAGGAACTCCGCAAGCGCATCGAAGCGGGACCCGCGAACATCTGGCGTTACGCGCCCCTGCTGCCCGTCCCCTCGGACGTGGCCGGCAAGCCCAACCTCAACCCCGGCTGGACCCCGCTCGTCAAGGCCGACAACCTGGCCCGCGAACTCGGCGTGACCGGCGGTCTGTATGTGAAGGACGACTCCGGCAACCCGACGCACTCCTTCAAGGACCGGGTCGTCGCCCAGGCCCTGGAGGCCGCCCGTGCCTTCGGCTTCACCACGCTCTCCTGCTCGTCGACGGGCAACCTGGCCGGTGCCGTCGGCGCCGCCGCGGCCCGCGCCGGCTTCCGTTCCTGCGTGTTCATCCCGCACGACCTGGAGCAGGGCAAGGTCGTGATGGCCGCGGTGTACGGCGGCGAGCTGGTCGGCATCGAGGGCAACTACGACGACGTGAACCGTTTCTGCTCCGAGCTGATCGGCGACCCGGCCGGCGAGGGCTGGGGCTTCGTCAACGTCAACCTGCGGCCGTACTACGCGGAGGGCTCCAAGACCCTGGCGTACGAGATCTGCGAGCAGCTCGGCTGGCGGCTCCCGGACCAGATCGTCGTGCCGATCGCGTCCGGCTCGCAGCTGACGAAGATCGACAAGGGTCTGCAGGAGCTGATCAAGCTCGGGCTCGTCGAGGACAGGCCGTACAAGATCTTCGGCGCGCAGGCCGAGGGGTGCTCGCCGGTGTCGGTGGCCTACAAGGCGGGCCACGACGTGGTCCGGCCGCAGAAGCCGAACACCATCGCCAAGTCGCTGGCCATCGGCAACCCGGCCGACGGGCCCTACGTCCTGGACATCGCCCGGCGCACCGGCGGCGCGGTGGAGGACGTGACCGACGAGCAGGTGGTCGACGCGATCAAGCTGCTGGCCCGGACCGAGGGGATCTTCGCGGAGACGGCGGGCGGCGTGACGGTGGGCGTGACGCGCAAGCTGATCGAGAACGGCCTGCTCGACCCCACCAGGACGACGGTCGTCCTCAACACCGGCGACGGCCTCAAGACCCTCGACGCGGTGGCCGGCACCGGCCTCACCGCGACGATCCGCCCGAACCTCGACTCCTTCCGAGAGGCTGGCCTCGACTCATGAGCGTCAACGTCCGCATCCCCACCATCCTGCGCACCTACACCGGTGGTGCCGCCGAGGTGACGGCCGAGGGTGGCACCCTCGCCGAGGTCATCGCCGACCTGGAGAAGAACCACACCGGAATCGCCGCCCGGGTCCTGGACGACCAGGGCAAGCTGCGCCGCTTCGTGAATGTGTACGTCAATGACGACGACGTCCGCTTCGAGCAGGGCCTGCAGACGGCGACCCCCGACGGCGCCGGAGTTTCCATCATTCCGGCGGTGGCCGGCGGCTGATCGTTACCGTCGGTAAGGCGCGTTACCCTGAGTTCATCGAATTGCCCTCTCCGTAAGACAAACGGAGGGGGCAATTCTGCTTGGTTGAGCGCGGTACAGTTGGGGAACCCGTCGCACTTCGCATGCCGGGCGCATATGAGTACTGAAGCCCTATGCGACGAGAAGTAGCCAAAGTGTGCGCGCCTTTTGCGTCATCTGCTCCTTTTATGGAGCCCGACTTGCCCTGAGTTCGGGCGAATTCTCACTACATTCCGGACTGTGCGCGTCCAGAATTCTCGTCCGATTGACCTGTTGCAGACGGCAGTTGGACAGATACATTCAGCCGCGGTCGACGCGTTCCGGCGCACGCCCCCAAACCGTGGGGGGTGAGGTCTGACCCGGATCCGCGAAGTGCGGATCTGTGCAAGGGCCAGTAATAGGGGAGTTAGGCATGGCTCAGGGCACCGTCAAGTGGTTCAACGCGGAGAAGGGGTACGGCTTCATCGCGGTCGACGGTGGTGCGGATGTTTTCGTCCACTACAGCGCGATCCAGATGGACGGGTACCGCACCCTGGAAGAGGGCCAGCGGGTCGAGTTCGAGATCTCGCAGGGCCAGAAGGGCCCGCAGGCCGACATGGTTCGCGTATCTGCCTGAACGCGCGACCAACGAACCGCAAGCTACGTCTTCCGCTGAAGGGCTCGCACCAAGGGGACCAACCCCCCGGGTGCGAGCCCTTCCGTGTGCCCGGCGGACCCGACGGCAACCGCATGAGAACCGCACACAGGGGGCCCGATCCCCGAGAGCCGCTTGCACTCGCCTACCCCGAGTGCTAATCATTGGCGTTAGCACTCTGAAGGTGAGAGTGACAACGAAGGACCGGGTCGGTGAGGCCCGCAGGCCAGGTGGGGCAAGGAACCACAGGCCGGCGAGCCGTCCGTCGCGGGCGCGGGCGCGGTCCGAAGGAATCACCCCCAGTCCTGGAGGGACCACTTCACATGGCCAAGATCATCGCGTTCGACGAGGAGGCGCGGCGCGGCCTCGAGCGCGGCATGAACCAGCTCGCGGACGCCGTGAAGGTGACGCTCGGCCCCAAGGGCCGCAACGTCGTCCTCGAGAAGAAGTGGGGCGCCCCCACGATCACCAACGACGGTGTCTCCATCGCCAAGGAGATCGAGCTCGAGGACCCGTACGAGAAGATCGGCGCCGAGCTGGTCAAGGAAGTCGCCAAGAAGACGGACGACGTCGCTGGTGACGGTACGACCACGGCGACCGTTCTCGCCCAGGCGCTGGTCCGCGAGGGCCTGCGCAACGTCGCCGCCGGTGCCAACCCGATGGCCCTGAAGCGCGGTATCGAGAAGGCCGTCGAGGCCGTCTCCGCCGCCCTGCTGGAGCAGGCGAAGGACGTCGAGACCAAGGAGCAGATCGCCTCCACGGCCTCCATCTCCGCCGCCGACACCCAGATCGGCGAGCTCATCGCCGAGGCCATGGACAAGGTCGGCAAGGAAGGCGTCATCACCGTCGAGGAGTCCCAGACCTTCGGTCTGGAGCTGGAGCTCACCGAGGGTATGCGCTTCGACAAGGGCTACATCTCGGCGTACTTCGCCACCGACATGGAGCGTATGGAGGCCGTCCTCGACGACCCGTACATCCTGATCGCCAACTCCAAGATCTCCTCGGTCAAGGACCTGCTCCCGCTGCTGGAGAAGGTCATGCAGTCGGGCAAGCCGCTGCTGATCATCGCCGAGGACGTCGAGGGCGAGGCCCTGTCGACCCTGGTCGTCAACAAGATCCGCGGCACCTTCAAGTCCGTCGCCGTCAAGGCCCCGGGCTTCGGCGACCGCCGCAAGGCGATGCTGAACGACATCGCCATCCTCACCGGCGGCGAGGTCATCTCCGAGGAGGTCGGTCTCAAGCTGGAGAACACCTCCCTCGACCTCCTGGGCAAGGCCCGCAAGGTCGTCATCACCAAGGACGAGACCACGATCGTCGACGGTTCCGGCTCCTCGGAGCAGGTCCAGGGCCGGGTCAACCAGATCCGCGCCGAGATCGAGAACAGCGACTCGGACTACGACCGGGAGAAGCTGCAGGAGCGTCTGGCGAAGCTGGCCGGCGGCGTGGCCGTCATCAAGGCCGGTGCCGCCACCGAGGTGGAGCTCAAGGAGCGCAAGCACCGCATCGAGGACGCCGTGCGCAACGCCAAGGCGGCCGTCGAGGAGGGCATCGTCGCCGGTGGTGGCGTGGCCCTGCTGCAGGCCTCCTCGGTCTTCGAGAAGCTCGACCTCTCGGGCGACGAGGCGACCGGCGCCAACGCCGTGAAGCTCGCGCTGGAGGCCCCGCTCAAGCAGATCGCCGTCAACGGTGGTCTCGAGGGCGGCGTCATCGTCGAGAAGGTGCGCAACCTGCCCGTCGGCCACGGCCTGAACGCCGCGACCGGTGAGTACGTCGACATGATCGCCGAGGGCATCATCGACCCGGCGAAGGTGACGCGTTCCGCGCTGCAGAACGCCGCCTCCATCGCGGCGCTGTTCCTCACCACCGAGGCCGTCATCGCCGACAAGCCGGAGAAGGCCGCCGCGGCCGCTCCGGGCGGCATGCCGGGCGGTGACATGGACTTCTGATCGACTCCGGTCGGTCGTCGTTCTGCCGAGGGCGGCACTCCCTGTTCGTCAGGGGGTGCCGCCCTCGGGCGTGTTCGTGGGCTGGGTCATACGGTCATTTCCCGGTCGGGGGGAATGGGGGCGGGGTCCCGGAGGTTGACACCGAGGTGTGGTAAATGCACGCGCACATACCCGTCGGTACCCCCTCAAGGAGCCCCCACGTGACCGTCGCCGCATCCGAGGCCGCCTCGCGCGCCGCCGAGATCCTCTCCCGCCCGACCTCGATCAACGGCCTGACCGTGCCCAACCGCATCGTCATGGCGCCGATGACCCGGATGTTCTCGCCGGGCGGCGTCCCGGGCGAGGACGTGGTGTCGTACTACGCCCGCCGGGCCGCCGCCGGTGTCGGCCTGATCGTCACCGAGGGGACGTACGTCGGCCATGACTCGGCCGGCCAGAGCGACCGGGTGCCGCGCTTCCACGGGGCCGAGCAGCTCGCGGGGTGGGCGAAGGTCGCCGACGCGGTGCACGCGGCGGGCGGCACGATCGTGCCGCAGCTGTGGCACATCGGCATGGTCCGCCGCCAGGGCGAGCCGCCGTTCGCGGACGCCCCCGCGGTCGGCCCCTCGGGTCTGCGCGTCGGCGCCGACGAGGTCACCGGCAAGGCCATGACCCAGCAGGACCTCGACGACGTCATCGGCGCGTTCGCCGAGGCCGCCGCCGCGGCGGAGCGGATCGGCTTCGACGGCGTCGAACTGCACGGCGCGCACGGCTATCTGATCGACCAGTTCCTGTGGGCGGGCACCAACCGTCGCACCGACGCCTACGGCGGTGACCCGGTGGCCCGGACCCGGTTCGCCGCGGAGATCGTGGCCGCCGTCCGCGCCGCCGTCTCGCCCGGCTTCCCCGTCATCTTCCGCTACTCGCAGTGGAAGCAGGACGCCTACGACGCCCGCCTCGCCGAAACCCCGGAGGAGCTGGAGGCCATCCTCGCCCCGCTCGCGGCGGCCGGTGTCGACGCCTTCCACGCCTCCACCCGCCGCTACTGGCTCCCCGAGTTCGAGGGATCGGACCTGAACCTGGCCGGCTGGACCAAGAAGCTGACCGGCAGGCCCGCCATCACCGTCGGCTCGGTCGGCCTGAACGGCGACTTCCTCAAGGCGTTCCAGGGCGAGGGTGCCGAGACGGGCTCCCTCGACAACCTCCTGGACCGCCTGGAGCGCGACGAGTTCGACCTGGTGGCCGTCGGCCGCGCCCTCCTCCAGGACCCGCGGTGGGCGCAGAAGGTCCTGGCGGGCCGCGTGTCGGAACTGGCCGCGTACGACCCGGCCGCCCTGAAGACCCTGAGCTGACGCTCACCCCAGGGGCCCGGCCGCGCCGGGCCCCTCACCCGCGTCCAGGTCAGTGCGTCCAGTAATCCCGCTCCGGCAGCCGGACCCAGTGGTCCGGCGGGCCGAGGACCGAGCGGGCGTCCGTCGGGCGCAGACCGGCGTAGGCGAGGCAGTAGGCGATCGCGTGGTAGGCGTGGACGTATGCGAAGAGGACCTCCCGCGGTCCGTCCTGCGGGTTCGGGCCGCCGCCGGGATGCAGGTCCCAGCCCTCGCCGACGCCGTCGCGGAAGACGCAGCCCTGGTTGCCGCTCTTGGCGTTGGCGTACAGGCCGTAGGCCAGGGTGCCCTCGGACAGGAGCCGCATGACGACCGGCTGCGACGGGGCGTAGCCCCACGGCTGGGTGACGACACAGCCGCCCGGCACGGCCGTCACGCCGAGGAGGCGCATGTCCTCGTCCAGGTCGTAGGCGGAGAGCGGGTCCTCCATCAGCCCGGCCATGAACTCCGGGTCGACCGGGGTCGCCGACAGCCGCCGTACCGCTTCCCCGGCGTCGATCCCGGCGACGCACGCCAGCCCCAGGCCGTCGTAGTGACAGTCGCCGAGCGCCGCTATGAGCCGTCGCCCCTCCTCCGCGACCGCGCGTTCGGCGTCCGTGAGACCGGGTCTGCCCTCCTCCAGCGGCACCAGGTCTGGATCGGGTCCGGCGAGGCTGAGGCGGGCCACGGTCCAGCCGCCGTACCCGACCCAGTACGGGTCGGCGCCCGCGGCGATCAGCGCGCGGGCGTTCTCCGTGCGGCGGCCCATCAGCGCCTCCCAGAGAGCGGTCACCCCCCTCTTCTGCGCGTCCACGTCGGCCACCCGGCCCGCGAGCTCCGCGACGACCGGGGGCGAGCCGAACACCGCGGCCCGGTGCAGGGGCCGCGAGCCCCCGACGCCGAACCGCTCCGGATCGGCCCCCGCGTCGAGCCGCCGCCGCACCTCCTCGTGGTCCTTCCAGTCGCGGTGGTCCATGCCGTCCCAGCCGTGCCCCGTCACGGGGCCCCCCCTTCAGCGCGCACACCCCGCCGACGGCCCACAGCCGGCCCCGTCGACCTCCGTACGGACACCCTCGCAGACGCCACTGACAGCTGGCACAAACTGCCATCACGGCAGAAGGTGTCAGCCGACTGGCGTTCACCCGGATGTCGATGTGTGCACACACCATCCGTCCCATGAAGAACCTCACCCGCGCCGGTGCCGCTCTCGCCCTTACCGCGCTCGCCGCCTCCGCCACGGCCGTCCCGGCCGCCGCCCACGCGTCCCCGACGGGCCACCGCATCCCCTTCTCCGCCGCCACCGTCACCGCGAACGACGACGGCTCGTACCGGATCGTCTGGACCGCGCCCGGCGTGCGGAAGGTGACCGTGAAGGCCGGCGGCGAGGTCGTCGCCCGGGGCGGCGCGCGGGGTGACGTGACCGTGCGGGGTCTGGCCGCCGCCGACCGGCAGTGGTTCGACCTGGTGCCCGAGCGCGGTGGGTCGCTGCACCTCGCGGACCGGCTGATCAAGCTCGACGGGACCGTCAACTTCCGTGACGCGGGCGGCTACCGGACCAAGGACGGCCACTGGGTGAAGATGGGCGAGATCTACCGCTCCGACGCCCTGAACCACCTCACCGACGGCGACCTGGCGAAGCTGGCGCGGCTCGGCGTCCGGGCGGTGTTCGACCTGCGGATGCAGTCGGAGCGCGCGGCGGACCCGGACCGCGTGCCCACCGGCGCCACGTACACGGTGGCCGACGTCATCGGTGACTCGGGCGCCTTCACCACCATGCCCACCACCGAGGCCGAAGCGGTGCGGATGATGGTCGAGGGCGAGAAGGTCATGGTCAGCGGCGACTCGGCGCGCGCGGCCTACAGCGCCGTCTACGCGGGCGTCGCCGACCAGGACCGGCACGGCGTCCTCTACCACTGCACGGCCGGCAAGGACCGCACCGGCTGGTCGAGCGCGGCCCTGCTCACCGCGCTGGGCGTGCCGCGCGAGACGGTCATGGACGACTACCTCGCCAGCAACACCTACCGCGCCGCCGCCAACGAGGCCGCGCTCGCCTCCCTCCCCCCGGCGCAGGCCAAGGTCTACAAGCCCCTGCTGGACGTCCGCCCCGAGTACCTCAACGCCGGCTTCGAGGAGGTCCGCGAGGAGTACGGCTCCTTCACCTCCTACCTCCGTGCGGGGCTCGGGATCGACGCCCGGGAGCTGCGGGAGCTGAAGTCGGATCTGCTGCTGGGCTAGCCACGGCCCGCAGGCCGAAGGCGTACGTCGTCAGGAAGCCCACGGCATACCCCGTCAGCAGCCCGCCCGCGTAGATCGCGGCCGTCGGGGCCAGGCCCCTGTTGCCCGCCAGCAGCGGGAACAGCGCCCACCCCGACGGCCCGATCGCCGTCGCGCCCACCCGCTCGCCGAGCATCGCGAACAGCCCGACGAAGGCGCCCCCGGCCGCTCCGCCCACACAGGCGGTGAGGAAGGGGCGGCCGAGCGGCAGGGACACCCCGTAGATCAGCGGCTCGCCCACGCCCAGCAGCCCGGCCGGGAGCGCCGACCTGATCGTCGTACGCATGGTCGTGTCGTGGCGCAGCCGGACGTACACCGCCGCCGCCGCGCCCACCTGTCCGGCGCCCGCCATCGCGAGCAGCGGGAGGAGGACGGTGTGGCCCTGCTGCTCGATGAGGGTGGCGTGGATCGGGATCAGGGCCTGGTGGAGGCCCAGCATGACCAGGGGCAGGAAGAGGCCGCCGAGGACCAGGCCGGCGAAGGCCCCCGTCGTCGTCAGCAGCCAGGTCGCCGCCGTGCCGATGGCGGTCGAGACCGCACCGGCGGTGTACATGAGGCCGTAGAGCGTGGCCAGGCCCGCGACGAGGACCGTGAGGGTGGGGGTGAGCAGGACGTCCAGCGTGGGCGGGACCCAGCGGCGGCACCACTTCTCCACGTACACGCCCAGCAGGGCCGCCGCCAGCGCCCCGAGCACCCCGCCCTGCCCCGGCGCGAGGGTCACACCGAACGCCGTCACCTTCGCCACCCCCGGGTAGACGACGATCGCCGCCACCGCGCCGCCGAGCACCGGGGTGCCGCCGAACTCCTTCGCCGTGTTGTACCCGACGAACACCGCGATCAGGGACATGAAGGCGGTGGCGATCACCGACAGGGCCGGGGTCACCCCGGGCAGCCGGCCGAGGTTGACCAGCAGGCCGTTGAGCCCGGCCAGCACCCCGCAGCCGATCAGCGCCGGGATCAGCGGCACGAAGATGTTCGCGACCCGGCGCAGGGCCAGCTTCACCGGGGTCGCGTTGCGCTGCTGCTGCGCCCGCTTCAGCACCAGCGCCTGGAACTCCGGCGTCACCCGCGCCACCACCCCCGGCCCCAGCACGATCTGGTAGGTGTCGTCGTCGACCACCCCGAGGACGCCGGGCACCGCCCGCAGCGCCTCCTCGTCCACCAGGGAGCGGTCGGCCAGGCCCAGCCGGAGCCGGGTCATGCAGTGGGCGACGGAGGTGACGTTCGCGGGGCCGCCGACCAGGGGGAGGATCGCGGCGGCGGTGTCGTACGAGGTGCTCACCCCCCGAGCCTGGGGTCAGCGGACCGCCGCCGCCAGCGCGGCACGCAGATGGCCGCCGGACTCCTCCAGAAGGCGGGCGGCCGTCGGGCCGTCGACCCCGGCGAGGATCGTCAGGACGGCGTTCTTCACCTCGCCGTCGGTGGCGGCGAGCGCCCGCTCGATCTCCTCGTCGCCCGCGCCGGTGGCCAGCGCGACGATCCGGCGGGAGCGGGCCCGCAGCTTGTCGTTGGAGGCGCGGACGTCGACCATCAGGTTCCCGTACGTCTTGCCCAGCCGGATCATCGTGATCGTCGAGATCATGTTGAGGACGAGCTTCTGCGCCGTGCCGGACTTCAGGCGGGTGGAGCCGGTGAGCAGCTCGGGGCCGACCACGATCTCGATGCCGTGCTCGGCGGCGGCCGCGAGCGCGCTGTGCGCGTTGCAGGCCAGGCCGATCGTCAGCGCGCCCAGGGAGCGGGCGTGTTCGACGGCGCCGATCGCGTACGGGGTACGGCCGGAGGCGGAGACGCCGACCACCGTGTCCAGGGGCGTCAGGGTGAGCGCGTCGAGGTCGGCGCGGGCCAGCTCCCCGGAGTCCTCGGCGCCCTCCACGGAGCTCACCATGGCCTCGGGCCCGCCCGCGATCAGGCCGACGACCTGGCCGGGGCCGGTGTTGAAGGTGGGCGGGCACTCGGAGGCGTCGAGCACGCCGAGCCGCCCCGCGGTGCCGGCGCCCGCGTAGACGAGCCGTCCGCCGCGCGCCATCCGCTCCGCCACGGCGTCGACGGCGGCGGCGATCTCGGGGAGCCGCGCGGCCACGGCGGCGGGTACGGAGGCGTCCTCGCCGTTCATCAGGCGGGCGATGTCGAGGGTGGGCAGCCGGTCGATGTCGGCGAGGTCGGGGCGGAACGCCTCGGTGGTGAGGGACTCCAACTCGGCGCGCAGCTCACGGGGGTTGGACGGTGAGGTCATGGGCTCTTTCCACGGACGGATCAGATGAGGGCTACCGCCGGTGCCGGTGGGCCAGCGCCTCGTAGGACGCCGACAGGGCGGGCGCGGCGGACTCGTACGTCCGCTGCGCGACTCCGACGAACAGGCAGTCCACGACCAGCAGTTGTCCGGTCCTGGACGACATGGCGGCCGGGCGCAGCTCACTCTCGCGCGCGGTGGACGTGGTCAGGACGTGGTCGGCGTACTGGGCGACCGGACCGTCCGGCCGTCCGGTGATCGCGACGGTCGTCGCCCCGTGCTCGAAGGCGACCCGCAAGGGCTCGATCACGTCGCCGGTCGACCCGGAGTGCGTGATCGCGAGCGCCACGTCGCCCCCGCGCAGCTGCACCGCGTTCGTCACGGCGAGATGCGGATCGCTGTGCGCGTGGGCTATCAGCCCTATGCGCAGCAGCTTCTGCGTGAGGTCCTGCGCGACCAGCCCGGACGCCCCGACGCCGTACACGTCGATCCGGCGGGCGCCGGCCAGGGCGGTCACGGCCGCGCCGAGCTGGGCGGTGTCGAGTCCGGCGGCGGTGTCGGCGAGGGTCTGCTGCTCGTCGTAGGCGAGTTTGGCGACGACGTCGGCGATGGGGTCGTCCACCGCGATGTCGGTGGTGATGGCGGGCGCCCGCCCGGACTGCTGCTGGGCGGCGAGGCCGGCGAGCGCGAGGCGCAGATCGCGGTAGCCGGGGTAACCGAGCAGGCGGGCGGTGCGGACGACGGTCGCCTCGCTGGTGCCGGTGAGCTCCGCGAGACCGGTGACGGTGAGCGCGGCGCAGCCGGCCGGGTCGCCGGCGACGGCCTCGGCGACCCGCTGCATGGAGCGGGTCATGGACGGCGCGAGCGTGCGCACCTTGGCCGCGAGGGCGGCGGGGGCGGGCGGCGGGCCGCCGGACGGACCGGCCTGTCCCGGTCCGGCTCCGAAAGTTTCCTTCACCTGCTGAGTCACGGTTGAAAGATATTTTCGCTTCGGTGTTGTGGTCAAGAGTGCGCACAATGGGGGCATGGATCCCTCCGGCCACCCCGTAAGCCCCCTGGAGCAGGCGTTGCACGCGGCACGCGCCCTGGTGCTCGCCGATCTGGTCGCGGGCCAGGTCGCCGAGGCGGACGTCGTGTCGCTCGTGGAGGAGTCCGTCGCGCAGCGGCGCTGGTGGGTGGAGCAGTGGCCCGAGGGCACGGAGTACATCGCCGGGCTGGTGGCGCAGGACGTCCAGGACGCCCTCCTCGAACGGTACGGCCGCTGGCCGCTCTGCCCGGTCTGCGGCCACGGCGACCCGCACGCGCTGGAGGTGGAACCCGAACTGGGCCCCGATCCGCACTGGGTCTGCCACAAGGCGGGCGTGAAGGTGGCGTCGGTGGGCCTGCTGGGGACGGCGACGGGCGGGGCTGGCTCGTGAGGGGGTCCCCTTGACCGTCTACATAGACCCGCCGACCTGGCCGGGGCACGGCCGGATGTGGTCCCACCTGGTCAGCGACGTCTCCTTCGCCGAGCTGCACGACTTCGCCGACCGCCTCGGCGTCCCGCGGCGGGCCTTCGAGCGCGACCACTACGACATCCCCTCGCACCGCTACGCCGACGCGGTCGCCGCGGGCGCGGTGGAGGTCAGCAGCCGGGACGTGGTGCGGCTGCTGAACGGAGCGGGACTGCGCCGGCCGAAGGGCCGCTAGCCCCGGTCCGAGCAAGAACCCGAGCGGGCCCAGGCGCCGCGGACGCTGCGGAGGTAGACGTGCAGGGGGCCGTCCGCCTCCCGGCTCTCGCCCATCGCCCGCTCCTCCTCCGGCGTGGCCCGGACGAAGCCCGACCGGGTGACCACGGCCTGCGACGGCAGGTTGGCGCGGTCTATCGTCGCCAGCAGGGTGTGTACGTCGTCCCTGGCCTGCGCCCACCGCGACAGCGCGCGCAGCGCCTCGGTCGCGTAGCCGTGGCCGCGGGCCGACTCCGCCAGGTCGTAGCCGATCTCCACGCGGCCCTCCTCGTCGGGCACGCCGTGGAAGCCGAGGGCGCCCACGGCCCGGTCGTCCTCCGTGCGCACGAGGACGAAGACGCCGAACTCCGGCCGGTGCGCGCCCGCTTCGTACGCCTTGAGCAGCATCCCGGAGGCCTCCCGGGTGCCGTCGTAGGGGCCGCCCTGCGCCCACGCGTAGCCGCCGTCGCCCCCGGCCGCGAGGTCGGCCGCGGCGGCGGGGGTCAGGCTCTCCAGGGTGAGCCGCTCGGCGGGGACGACCAGGGGGTTGATCCAGTGCCAGTCGGTGACGGGCGCACGGCCCGGGAGGGTGCCGCGGCCGGTGGCCCAGAGCAGGGTGGCCCAGGGGGTGGGGCCCGGCTGGACGTGCGGGAGGAGCCGGGTGAGGGCGAACCCGGCCAGCTCGGCGGGCGGTTCGTAGACCAGACCCAGTGCCTCGGCTATGTCGTACGTGTGCAGCAGCACCTCGCCGACGCCGAGGGCGGCGAAGCCCTCGGCGTTCGCGCTGAGGAAGGGGCAGGGGTGGGGCGCGCGGATGTGGCGCGGTGTGGTGCGCAGGGTGGCGGTGAACAGGGTGCCGGTGGTCTCGATGGCCTCCAGGAGCCCCTCGTTCCCGGCGGTGGCGTCGGGAGTGACCGTCAGGGGCACGTGAGCGGTGCGGCCCCGCGCCGCGAGCCGGCCGGCGTAGACGATGAGGTCGTGGGCGATGTGGATCGCCGCCTCCCGGCAACTCCACTCGGAACGCGCGGCCTTGACCGTGTCCCAGTCCTTCCCGGCCGCCGTCCGCAACAGGGCCACCGAGCCCGCCACGGCCTGCTGTACGCGTTCCCCGCCCATGTGTCGCATGCGGGCAGGCTATGCGGACGGGCCGGACGGGAGCGAGAGCATTTCGAGTTCCGCGGCGAGGTTGTACCGGGCCGTGGCCTCCCACTTCTCCTGCCCGTACGGCGTCCTGAACAGCCGCGGCAGATCCAGCAGTTGCCGCAGCACCGCGGACCGGCCCGCCCGGAAGGCGTCGTTCGGCACGAAGTGGTACTCCTCGCGGACGGCGGCGGTGTAGGCGGCGTACGCGGAGGGCGGCGCGGCGAGGATCGCGAGGTCGGCGTCGCACAGGACCTGGCCGTCGCGGTCGTCGTCGGCGGGGTCGTGGGTCACCGTGAGCCGGACCAGCCGGGCGACCTCGGCGGTGCGCTCGGCGGACACTCCGGCCTCGGACAGGGCGCGCTCGGCGAGACGGGCGGAGCGCTCCTCGTTCGTCGAGCGTTCCGGCAGGTAGACGGCGTCGTGGAACCACGCGGCCAGCCGTACGGCGGCCGGGTCGGCGGCGTACTCCTCCAGTACGTCGACGTGGCCGAGGACCGCCGCGAGGTGCTCCACGGTGTGATAGCGCCGCTGCGGCTCCGACCAGCGCTTCAGCAGCGCGTCGCCGTACCGGGACGGGTCGCTGGCGCAGGAGTCGTCCTCCCGCGCCGCGAGCAGGGTGCGCAGCCAGCGGGAGCGGAGGTCGTCGAGATCTGCCATGGGCTCATTCTCCCCGGAACCGGGGTGTGGCGGGTCGTGCGGCGGGCGTAGTCTTGGCAGGATTGGACTAGACCTGTACACCTGATGTCGACCCTTGGTCGCCGACGAATGGGGCCCCATGAGCAAGCGTGCACTCCTGGAGGTGATCGCCCTCGACGTCGAGGACGCGGTCGCCGCCCAGGCCGGAGGCGCGGACCGCCTCGAACTGGTCACCGACATCGCGGCCGACGGGCTGACCCCGCCGGCCGCGACCGTGACCGGGATCCGGGCCGCCGTGGACATCCCGGTGCGGGTGATGGTGCGGTTGGCCGACGGGTTCGCGGCGGGGGACACCGACCGGCTGGTGGGGGCCGCCGAGGAACTGCGGGGAGCGGGGGCCGAGGAGTTCGTGCTCGGGTTCCTCGACTCCGGCGGGGCAGTCGACCTCGATGCGGTGGAGCGGGTCGTGGGGGCGCTGGACGGGTGCCGGTGGACGTTCCACCGGGCGATCGACCGGGCGGCGGACCGGGACGCGCTGCGCAAGGCACTGGACGGGATGACGGGGCTGGACACCTATCTGACCGCGGGGGCCGCGGCGGGGGTCGACGAGGGGTTGCCCACGCTGCTTACGGAGGCGGCGCGGAGCGGGGAGCCGGGGTACGAGCAGCGGGTGCTGGTGGGCGGGGGATTGCGGCTGGAACACGTGCCGTATCTGCTGTCCGCGGGGATCGACGCGTTCCACATCGGCGGGGCGGCCCGGCCCACCGGCTGGTCCGGGCCGGTGTCGGAGGCGGCGGTGGGGGAGTGGCGGCGAGTGCTGGACGGGGTGTGAGCGCGCCGGGCGTTCTTCACCCCGGCCCCAGGGGGCTCTGCCCCCTGGGGCACCGCTCCGCCTGAGATCAGGCCGTCAGTTCACGCGGCAGCGGCGCCGTATGGGTCACGATCAGGCCCGACACCGCTCGCGTCAGCGTGACGTACAGCCGCCGCAGCCCCGTCCGTTCGTCCGGCTCGCCGTCCACCACCGCCCGGGGTTCGTCCAGGACCACGTAGTCGTACTCCAGACCCTTCGCCAGCGACGCCGGGACCAGCGTCAGCCGGGTCCGCGTCGTCGTCTCCTCACCCGGGGACAGGTAGCCGATCCCCGCCGCGTCCAGCGCCGCCGCCAGCTCCGGCACCCGCGCATCCGCCGCGATCAGACCCGTCGACCCCTCGTTGCGCAGCGACTCCTCGCAGGCGCCCACCACCTCCGCCGTCCCCCCTACCGCCCGCACCTCGAAGAAGCCCGGGTTCTCCCGGACCGACGCCACCGGCGCCAGCCCCGGCGCGATGTGCGGCAGCAGCCGGGAGGCGTACGTGATCACGTCCGTCGGCACCCGGAAGCCCGCCGTCAGCTCCTCCACCACGCCCTCCGGCTTGCCCAGATGGGACAGCGCCTCCGCCCAGCTCTGCGTCGCCCACGGAGTCGTCCCCTGCGCCAAGTCCCCCAGCACCGTCGCCGAACCCGTCGAACAGCGCCGCCCCACCGCCCGGTACTGCATCGGGGACAGATCCTGCGCCTCGTCCAGCACCACATGCCCCAGCGAATGCGTCCGCCGGATCAGATCCGTCGCCTCGTCGATCAGCACCGCGTCCGCCGCCGACCACTTGGCCGACTTCACCGACCGCACCGGCCGCTCCCACAGGATCAGCTTGCGCTCCTCCTCGCTCAGCACCCCCTCCGCGTGCTCCGCGAGGAACCCCGCGTCCGTCAGCAGCCGCAGCACCAGCTTCGCCGGCTCCACCACCGGCCAGATCGCCTTCACCGCCGCCTTCACCGCCGTATTGCGTGCCACCGCGTCCTGGACCCGGTCGTCCGGCGCCTCCCCCGAGCGCTCCATCTGCACCAGCACCGCATGCGCGATCCGCTGCGGCAGCGCCTCCCGGGCCGCGCCGTAACGGATCTCCCGGTCCAGCAACTCCCGCACAATGCCTTCGAGTTCGTACGACGGCACCCGCCAGCGGCGCGAGCCGCGCACCACCACGACCGGCTCCGTCGGCATCGTCACATGCGCGTACAGCGCCCGCCGCAGCACCTCCGCCATCCGCGCGTCCCCCTTGACGACCGCCGCCGCCGCGTCGTCCGTGCCGCGCACCTCCACCTGCGCGACCAGGTCGTCCACGGTCGCCTGCCGCACCGTCAGCTCCCCGAGGGCGGGAAGCACTTGCTCGATGTAGTGCAGGAAGGACCGGTTCGGTCCGATGACCAGCGTCCCCGTCCTGGCCAGCCGCTCGCGGTGCGCGTACAGCAGATACGCCACCCGGTGCAGCCCCACCGCCGTCTTCCCGGTGCCGGGCCCTCCCTGCACACACACCGTGCCGCCCAGACCGGACCGGACGATCTCGTCCTGCTCGGGCTGGATCGTGGCGACGATGTCCCGCATCGGGCCCACACGCGGGCGCTCGATCTCCTGCTGGAGCAGCTTGCTGGTCCGCGCCGCCTCGGCCGGGTCGGAGAGGTGCTCGTCCTCGTACGCGGTGAGGTCGCCGCCCGTGTAGCCGAACCGGCGGCGCAGCGCCACGTCCTGCGGGTCCTTCTTCGAGGCCCGGTAGAACGGCTGCGACACCGGCGCCCGCCAGTCGATCACCATCGGATCGCCGGCCGCGTCGTGCACATGCCGCCGACCGATGTAGAACTGCTCCCCCTGCGCGCCCTCCGAGCGGTCCGCGCCGGGCGCGTGCAGATAGTCGAGGCGGCCGAAGAACAGCGGGGTGTCGCTCAGGTCGGCCAGCGCCTTGATCCGCTCGTCGATCTGGTGGGCGAGGACCGCGGCGTTGACCCAGTTCGCGGTGACGTCCGTGATGTCGAGCGCCTCGACGTCCGCGCGCATCGCACGCAGGGCGGCGCGGGAAGAGGCGAGATGGGAACGCTCACGGGCCAGGGGGTCGTCAGCGGGCGTGGACAAGGGAGTGCCTCCGGTGGGCCTACGGGATCGGGCGCTGCGAGAAGCCGTCCGGTTACCGGCCGGACGGCGGCACTCCGTGAAGGGAGGCGGGCAAGAGCGGAGATTCTAGGTGAGCGGGGGAGGAGGGGGCCAACGGTTTTCCCGCCCCCGCCACGCCTGAACCCGCCTCCTCCGTGTCCGTCCCCTAGGGGACCGGGCCCTCCCCCCGAGGGGTACGGCTCGGTCCACAGGTGGACAGCGGCCCCACCCCGATTCGGCCCCGAGACCGATGCCCTCCTTATGTCCCGGAATCCACCATGGAGACATGAGCGCAGCAACCGTCACCTCAGCCCCCGGCCGCCACCCGGCCGCCGGAGCCAGCCCCCTCCTCGGCAGTCACCGCCACCGCCTCGGCGACGCCCTGCGCGCCGTGAAGGTCTTCGCGGGCGCCGCCTTCGACGTCGTCATCCTCGGGGAGTACGGCGAGGAAGCGGGCGTCCGCCGCAAGTGACCCCCTAGGGTCACACCGTGACCCGCAGCTCACCCTCCGTAACACCCCTTCTCCTGGCGGCGGTCTCCGGCACCGCCTTCGCCGCCCTCTGCGTCCACCAGGGCCTCCCGATGGCCGACGCGCTGGTCTACCGGGCCGAGGGACAGGCGGTCCTGCACGGCACGGACCTGTACGGCTTCACCGTCACCGAGTGGCACCTCCCCGCCACCTATCCGCCCTTCGCGGCCCTGCTGTTCGTCCCGGCCGCGCTGGTCCCCGTCACCGCCCTGAAGGCGGCCTTCCTCGCGGGCAACGCGCTCCTGCTCGCCTGGCTCGTCCAGCTCTCCGCCCGGCTCGCCGGCCTGCCCGCCCTCCCGGTGGCCGTCCGGGCCGGTGTCGCGGCCCTCGCCCTCTGGCTCGAACCGGTCTTCCAGACCGTGCTGTTCGGCCAGATCAACCTCGCGATCGTCTGTCTGGTCCTGTGGGACCTCACCCGCCCGCCCGGCGCCCGCGCCCGGGGCGTGGCGGTGGGCATCGCGGCCGGCATCAAGCTGACCCCGGCCGTCTTCATCGTGTACCTGCTGCTGCGCGGGCACCGCCGGGATGCGCTCACCGCGACGGCCGCCTGCGCCGGGACCGTCCTGCTGGGGGCCCTGGCGCTGCCGGCCGCGACCCTCGACTACTTCACCCGCCACCTCCACGACACCGCCCGCGTCGGCAAGGCGTGGATCGTCGACAACCAGTCCCTCCAGGGCCTGGTCGCCCGCGCCCTCGGCGACCCGGCGCCGGGCCCCGCCTGGCTGCTGGTGGCGCTGCCCGTCGCGGCGGCGGGCCTCCTGCTGGTCCGCACCGCCGCCGCGGACCACCACGCCGTCCTGCTGACCGCCGGTACCGCCCTGCTCGTCTCCCCGATCAGCTGGACCCACCACTGGGTGTGGTGCGTCCCGCTGCTCGCCGTACTCCTCGCGCAACACGGCCCGCGGCTCGCGGCGCTGGTCGCGGCCGTCTTCACCGCCCGCACGATGTGGCTGCTGCCCCACGAGGGCGACCTGGACCTGCGGCTGCCCGGCTGGCAGCAGCCGCTGGCCGCGCCGTACGCCCTGCTCGCCGTCGCCCTCGCCGTCGCCCTGCAGGCGGCTCAGTCGTCCGCGAGGAGCTCGTCCGCGTCCACGATCCGGTAGGCGTACCCCTGCTCCGCCAGGAACCGCTGCCGGTGCGCGGCGAAGTCCTGGTCGAGGGTGTCGCGGGCCACCACCGAGTAGAAGTGCGCCTGGTGGCCGTCGGCCTTCGGACGCAGCACCCGGCCCAGGCGCTGGGCCTCCTCCTGGCGGGAGCCGAAGGTGCCCGAGACCTGGATGGCGACCGTGGCCTCCGGCAGGTCGATGGAGAAGTTCGCGACCTTCGAGACGACCAGCACGCTGATCTCGCCCTGCCGGAAGGCGTCGAAGAGCTTCTCGCGCTGGGCGTTGGAGGTCTCGCCCTTGATGACGGGGGCGTTCAGATGCTCGCCCAGTTCGTCGAGCTGGTCGATGTACTGCCCGATGACGAGGATCTGCTGCCCGGCGAACCGCCGTACCAGCGCCTCCGTGACCTTGCGCTTGGTCGCGGTCGTGGCGCAGAAGCGGTACTTCTCCTCCTGCTCGGCGGTGGCGTAGGCGAGCCGCTCGGAGTCGGTGAGGTTCACCCGCACCTCGACACAGTCGGCGGGCGCGATGTAGCCCTGCGCCTCGATCTCCTTCCAGGGAGCGTCGAACCGCTTGGGGCCGATGAGCGAGAACACGTCCGACTCGCGCCCGTCCTCGCGGACGAGGGTCGCGGTCAGCCCGAGCCGCCGCCGCGCCTGGAGGTCGGCGGTGAACTTGAAGACCGGCGCGGGCAGCAGGTGCACCTCGTCGTAGACGATCAGCCCCCAGTCCCGCGAGTCGAACAGCTCCAGATGCGGATAGACACCCTTGCGCCGCGTCGTCAGCACCTGGTACGTGGCGATGGTGACGGGCCGGATCTCCTTGCGCGTCCCGCTGTACTCGCCGATCTCGTCCTCGGTGAGCGAGGTCCGCTTCACCAGCTCGTGCTTCCACTGCCGGGCGGAGACGGTGTTGGTGACCAGGATGAGGGTGGTCGACTTGGCCTGCGCCATCGACCCGGCGCCGACCAGCGTCTTGCCGGCACCGCAGGGCAGCACGACGACCCCGCTCCCGCCGTGCCAGAAGTTCTCCACCGCCTGCTTCTGGTACGGCCGCAGCGCCCAGCCGTCCTCGGCCAGCTCGATCGGATGCGCCTCGCCGTCGACGTACCCGGCGAGGTCCTCGGCCGGCCAGCCCAGCTTCAGCAGCGTCTGCTTGATCTGGCCGCGCTCGGAGGGGTGCACGGCCACGGTGTCCGGGTCGATCCGCGCCCCGACCAGCGGAATGATCCGCTTGGACCGCAGGATCTCCTCCAGCACCGGACGGTCGGTGGTGGTCAGCACGAGACCGTGCGCCGGGTGCTTGCTGAGCGTCAGCCTGCCGTACCTATCCATGGTCTCGGCGATGTCGACGAGCAGCGCGTGCGGCACCGGGTACCGGCTGTACTGCACGAGCGCGTCCACGACCTGCTCGGCGTCGTGCCCGGCGGCGCGCGCGTTCCACAGCCCGAGCGGGGTCACCCGGTAGGTGTGGATGTGCTCCGGCGCCCGCTCCAGCTCCGCGAAGGGCGCGATGGCCCGACGGCACTCGTCGGCCTGCTCATGGTCGACTTCCAGGAGCAGGGTTTTGTCGGACTGGACGATCAGCGGTCCGTTCACGTACGCATCCCTCCGGACTGGTCCAAACCTCCAGTGTGCCGCACCCGCCGACGATCACGCTCAGTCGTCCGCGAGCTCGGCCACCCCGGTGATCCGGTGCAGCGGAAATGTCCGGACCTCGTCCGCGGTGTGGTCGTACGCCGTGACGAAGCCGCCCTCCACGCGGACGGGGGCGATGACACGCTGGCTGGCGGCGCCCTCGGCGTTGACGTAGCCGATCCACAGGGCGTCGCCGGTGAGGACGGCCGCCTGCATGGTGGCGAGGGTCTCGGCGGAGCTGGTGCGGGGGAGTTCGCCGCCGGCCGGCGGGGGCTGCCGGTGGGGGGTGGTGGCGGCCATGTCGCCCGCTCTGATGGCGCGGATCGCCGCCGAGAGGAGGGTCGGGTCGGGGACCGGGGGGCCGTCCGGGACCGGTTCGGGGGCGGTGCGCGGCGGAGTGCGGTGGGCGAGGGCGCGGGTGATCAGGACGTCGCCCTCGGCGGACTCGGCGGCCGGGGCGAAGCCCATCGCGCGCAGTCCGTCCAGCAGGGCGGCCGGGTCGGCCTGGGCGGCCAGGACCGTCGGGGCGAGGCGGCGCAGGCGCAGGCCCGCGGCGCGCTTGTCGGCGAGGATCTCGTTGAGCAGGGCGTCGTCGTCGCAGCGGACGTAGGCGGAGGCCGCGCCGACCCGGAGCTGGCCGTGTCTGCGGGCCACGTCGTCGATCAGGTACGTCAGCGGCTGCGGCACCGGCGTGCGGGAGTGGGCGCTGAGGAAGGCGTGCAGGTCGGAGGCGGACTGCCCGGAGTCCAGGGCCCGGCGTACCGAGCCCGGGGTGAAGCGGTACACCGTCGCGCCGCCCTTGGACTCCACGTCCGCCAGTACCCCGAGCATGTCCGCGAGCGGGCGCTCCAGCGGGCCGGGGGCCACCGCGGTCAGGTCCGCCTGGAGCAGCACGTGGTCCAGGGGCGCGGGCAGCAGCGGGGCCAGGAGGCGGGCGGCGGTCGCGGCGGCCGCCGCTTGTTCCGGTGGGGAGAGGGGGGCGGTGGCGGGGCTGGGGCGGTGGTGGACGGGGAGTTTGTCGCCCGGCCCTTCGGGGTGCTCCTCGGGCCGGTGCGGCCTCGTCTCCGGTGCGCCCAGCAGGGCGCGGCCGTGTGCGGACAGGGCGCCCCGGCCGGTCACGCCCAGCATCTCGGCCTCCGCCAGCGTCCACCGGGCCAGCTGTCCGCGCAGGTCGTCGTCCTTCTGGGGGCCGCGCAGCGGGCGTTCCCAGCGCAGCCGGGCGAGCACGGACTCGGCGCTCGGGGCGGCGCCCTCGGGGAGGGCGGCGAGCAGGGTGAGGACCCGGTGCCGTACCTCGGGGGCGGCCGAGCGGTCGAGGCCGGGGCCGAGGGCGGAGAGCGTGCGGTCCTTGGCGTCGCGCCCGCCGATCAGCCCCGAGGTGCGGGTGGCCGCCAGCCAGGCCGCCGCGAGCCGGGCCCAGCGCAGGTCGGGGGAGTGCTCCAGCCACTCGTCGTAGGCCGGGGTGGCCGCGTACCGCTCGTCGGCCTCGCCGTCGGAGGCGATGAGGCCGGCCGCGTAGGCGAGTTCGACCCAGAACGCGGCGACCGGTTCGGCGACGTCCAGCGCCACGGCCGTGCGCTTGAGGTCGCGGACGCTGAGGCCGCCGGCCCGCAGGACCGCCGGGCCGCCCTCGTGCCAGTCCTTCAGCAGCTCCTCGATGGTGGCCAGGGCGGTGTACGCCTGCCCGGCCGCCGTGGCGTCCACCACCTGTGGGCGGTGCGTGGCGGCGGCCTCCACGGCGGGCGGCAGCGGTTCGGTGGCGCGGTGCGCGTGGCCGCCGCGCAGGTGCAGGGCCACTTCGCGGGGGAGGACGACCGTGCCGGGCGCGGTGGGCAGCAGCAGGCCGCGGTCCAGGAGCCAGCGCAGGCGGGGCGCGGGGTCGGCGGTGACCTGGCCGTACGGCGGGCCCCAGAGCAGCCGGGTCAGCACGTCGAGGGAGTCGGCGGGGGCGCCGGCGAGCAGGGCGGCCATCCGGCGCCGGTCGGTGAACAGGTCGGTGAGCGAGGTCACGGCGGAGACGGCGTCGTGGGTGGAGGGCAGTCCGGCGGCGGTGACGATCTCCTGGATACGGCCCGGGGACATGCCCGCGGTGGCCTCCCGCACGGTCGGGCCGAGGCCGGTCGGGGAGGGGTGCTGCGGGCTGGGTGTGAGCAGCTCGCGGGCCGTGCGCACGAGCCGGAGGCGGTCGTCGTCGCCCCAGACCAGGGCCTGCTCGCGCAGCAGGGCGACGGCGCGCGGGAGGGCGCTCTCGACGGCCGGGTCGCCTTCGTCGCCCGCCATCAGGCCGAGGAGTTCGGCGTAGGGGGCCGGGTCGGCGGCCACGGCCAGGGCCTCGGCGGTCTGGAGGGCGAAGCGGTCCAGGCGCTCCAGGGCGCGGACCACCGAGGCGCGGGTGCCGGCCCGGGTCGCGAGCTGGGTGAGGTCCGTCGGGACGGGGGTGATGAGGTCGGGGCGGGCGCGCAGGAGTACGGCCAGGGAGGCGTCGTCCCGCGCGCGGAGCGCTTCCGCGAGGGAACGGGGCGAGGATGCCGGGTCGCTCATCCGACCCACGTTAGCGGGTGGGTACGACGAGGGGTCCGGCCCGCGTCCCGCGGGAGCTGTGGCGGGACGCGGGCGGGCGGGTCCAAGATGTCTGCTTCGGCGCGGTACCGTCGTGCGACGGGGTTTCAACGTGCCGACCCCCGGAGGGACTTCGGTGGGGATTGAGAGCGACCAGGTCGTCTACGAGTATCTGAGCCGCGTCGGGGACGTGGCCCAGCAGCGGCAGTTGCCGTCGGGTACCCGGATGCGGCTCGTCTCGGAGCTGCGCAACGAGATCGACCGGCGCCGGGCCCGGGTTCCCGTCGACAGTCCCGCCGCCGTCCGCCGGATCATCGCCCGGCTGGGCACCCCCGACGAGGTGGTCACCGCGGCCGGTGGCGCCGGGGCGCCCCAGGCGCCGCCCGCCTCCGTGCCCGTACAGCCGGACCGGGCGGAGAAGCGGCCGCGGCGGATCGTGCCGCGGCCCCGGCCCGCCGAAGCCGACGACGCGGTCCTGGACGTCCCTTCCTCGCCCCATCTCGCCAGTACGCACGAGCTGGGGGACAGTGCCGCCCAGCCCGACTGGTGGCGGGTGGACTCCAGCCCCTTCGGGGTCGGGGACGAGGTGCCCGGGTTCGTCGGCGGCGTGGAGATTCCCGAGCTGCTCAGGCCGCCGCCGCCGAGGGAGGAGAAGCGGCCGGCGGAGGCTCCGGCCGTGGTCGGGAAGGGCCTGGTCGGGAAGGACCCGGTCGAGAAGGACCTGGTCGAGGAGGAGGCCGCCCCGCGCCGGCGGCGGTTCGGCGTCCCCCTGCCCGCCGCTGCCGCCTGGAAGACCTGGCGGAACCCCCTCCTGCTGCTCGCCGCCGCCCTCCTGCTCACCGGCGCCGGCATCGGCAACCTGGTCGTCCTGATCTTCGGCTGGCTCCTCGCCTACGGCTCCCGCCGGCTGACCGACGCCGAGAAGAAGGGCGCCGTCGTCGTGCTCCCCGCCCTCGCGGTCACCGCGGGCGTGGTGTGGCTGTGGGGGCGTACCGAGGGCCGCTGGGGCGATCCGATCGCCGAGGGGCACATGAGCGACGCGGTCGCGGAGACCTGGCCGTGGGTCGTGCGGGGCGCCGCGGTCGCGTCGGCGCTGTACCTGGTGTGGCGGTCGCAACGGCGGAGGTAGGTCCGCCGGAGACGATGGGCACAATGGCCCCCATGGCCTCCACCGTGTACCCCGCACCCGCCCTCACCGTCGGCTTCGACCTCGACATGACCCTCATCGACTCGCGTCCCGGCATCCACGCCTGCTACACCGCGCTCGCCGAGCGCACCGGGACCTTCGTCGACGCCGACCTCGCGGTCACCCGGCTCGGGCCGCCGCTGGAGGAGGAGCTGGCCCACTGGTTCCCGGCCCGGCGGGTGCGGGAGATCGCCGACCTGTACCGGTCGATGTACCCGGAGTACGCCATCACCGCCACGCCCGCGCTGCCCGGCGCGGCCGAGGCGATCGCCGCCGTGCGGGCCGCGGGTGGCCGCGCGATCGTGGTCACGGCCAAGTACGAGCCCAACGCCAAGCTGCACCTCGCCCACCTCGGCATCGAGGCCGACGCGGTGATCGGTGACCTGTGGGCCGAGCGGAAGGGGGAGGCGCTGCGCGAGCACGCCGCGGGCGTCTACGTCGGCGACCACCTGGGCGACATCCGTGGCGCCCGGATCGCCGAGGCGCTCTCGGTCGCCGTCGCGACCGGGCCCTACGGCGCCGACGCCCTGCGCGCGGCCGGTGCCGACGTGGTCCTCGCCGACCTCACGCTCTTCCCGGGCTGGCTGGCGGGCTACCGGCCCGCCCGCGCCTGACGGCGTCCCGCGGCGATCGACGCGAACACCCCCGCGCCCGCGATCAGGAAACCGACGCCCATGAGCATGCTCAGTCCGAACATGTACGTCGGGAAAGGCGTCGTGCCGAGCAGCAGCGGGGCCACCGTGACCACAGTGGCCAGGGCGCCGAGGAAGAACACGACCGCTCCGACTCGGATCAGTCGGTCACCGGGCGCGGCGGAATTCGTTTGGGTTTTGTCACGCACCGGACCAGGGTAGTTCCCTGCCCGAAGGAACAACCGGGGGACGTCTTGTCACCCGCCCGAAGACCATTAGCCTTGGTACCGGCGGGTCATGGTCGACCCGCCCGAGTGCTATCAAGAGCCGTTTTCCCATGCAGTTTTCCGACGAGTACGAGGACGAGGACAGACGTGCCTACCGGCAAGGTCAAGTGGTTCAACAGCGAGAAGGGCTTCGGCTTTCTCTCCCGCGACGACGGCGGTGACGTCTTCGTCCATTCCTCGGTCCTCCCCGCCGGAGTCGAGACGCTCAAGCCGGGCCAGCGAGTGGAGTTCGGGGTCGTCGCCGGGCAGCGCGGTGACCAGGCCCTGTCCGTCACCGTTCTCGACCCGACCCCTTCGGTCGCGGCGGCCACCCGTAAGAAGCCGGACGAGCTGGCCTCCATCGTCCAGGATTTGACGACCCTGCTCGAGAACATCACGCCGATGCTGGAGCGGGGCCGCTATCCCGACAAGGCCGCAGGCGGGAAGATCGCCGGTCTGCTGCGGGCGGTCGCCGACCAGCTCGACGTATAGCCGCCGCTTTTACGGGAATTCCAGCGTGTCCGGGCCGAGGGGCGGCAACAGCCCCTCGGCCGCGGCGCGGGTCAGCAGGCCGCGCACGGCCGCGTAGCCGTCCTCACCGAGGCCCGCGGTGAACTCGTTGACGTACAGCCCGATGTGCTGGTCGGCGACGGCCGGGTCCATCTCCTGGGCGTGCTCCATCACATAGGGGCGGGAGACCTCGGGGTCGTCCCAGGCGGCCCGCACCGAGGCGCGGATAGCTTCGGCGAGGCGGGTCAGGGTTTCCGCGCCGAGCGCGCGCTTGGCGATGATCGCGCCGAGCGGGATGGGCAGACCGGTGGTGTGCTCCCAGTGCTCGCCCATGTCCGCGAGCTTGTGCAGCCCGTAGGTGCGGTAGGTGAAGCGCGCCTCGTGGATGACGAGTCCCGCGTCGGCCTTCCCGTCCCGCACGGCCGGCATGATCTCGTGGAACGGCATCACCACGATCTCGCCGACCCCGTCCGGCAGGGTGTCCGCCGCCCAGAGCCGGAACAGCAGATACGCCGTCGACCGCTCGCTCGGCACCGCGACGGTACGGCCGGTGAGATCCGCCCCGGCCTCCCGGGTCAGCACCAGCGGACCGCAGCCCCGGCCCAGCGCGCCCCCGCAGGGCAGCAGCGCGTACTCGTCGAGGACGTACGGCAGCACCGCGTACGACACCTTCAGCACGTCGAACTCACCGCGCTCGGCCATGCCGTTGGTGAGGTCGATGTCCGCGAACGTCACGTCGAGCCCGGGCGCGCCGGGGATCCGGCCGTGCGCGAGGGCGTCGAAGACGAAGGTGTCGTTCGGACAGGGGGAGTACGCGATCCGGAGCCTCATACCGACTTCCAACTCTCCAGTACGGGTGTGAGCTTCCCGAAGCCCTCGGTCAGCGCGGCCAGCGCCGCCCCGATGCGCCAGGCGGCGCGGTCGCGGGGGCCGACGGGGTTGGAGACGGCGCGGATCTCCAGCACGGGAACGCCGTGCAGGGCGGCCGCCTCGGCGACGCCGAAGCCCTCCATGGCCTCGGCGAGGGCGGTGGGGTGGCGGGCGCGCAGCGCGGCGGCGCGGGCGGCGGTGCCGGTGACGGTGGAGACGGTGAGCACGGCACCGGTCAGGGCGCCGGTCGCGGCCGCGGTCTCCCGTACGAGTGCTTCGGGCGGACGGTGGGTGACGGTGCCGAAGCCGAGTTCGGTGACCGGGAGGAACCCGTCGGGTGTCTCGGCGCCCAGGTCGGCGGCGGTGATCTCGTCGGCGACGACGAGGGAGCCGAGGGGAGCGTGGGGCGCGAAGCCGCCGCCGATCCCGGCCGAGACGACCAGGTCGTACGGGGCCCGTGCGAGGGCCGTGGCGGTGCCGGCGGCGGCGCGGGCCGGGCCCACTCCGACGGCGATGACCTCGCCCGGGAACGCCTGTGCCACCGCGTCCCGTTCGGCGGGGACCGCGGTGGCCACGAGGACGCGCAGGGCGGACGTGGTCAGTCGTCCTTCTTCAGCTTGAAGGACCACAGACCGGTCGTCTCCTTCTCGCCCTCCCGGATGGACACCAGCGTCGAGTTGCCCTGGGCGCCGTACTGGGCGTTGAAGAACACGCTGCCCGGGATCGTGGTGTACGTCTTCTTGAGGGGCTCCTGGAGCAGCGGCTGGCCGTTCATCATGATCGTCCAGCCGTTGTCCGCGATGTCCGGGTCGACACCGAAGCGCACGGTCTCGTCCGGGTCCACGGTGAGCGACTTGATGTCGGTCTCCTTCAGGCACTCCGTCAGGGCCGCGGCCTTCAGGGCCTCGCCCTCGCCACCGCAGGTGGCCTCTTCGCTCACCGAGGACGAACCGACGGTGATCGTGGCCATCGGCGTGGGCTTCTCGCAGGCCGACAGGACGAGCAGTCCGGCGGATACGGCGCCGGCGGCGGCGACGGCGCGGCGGCGTCGCACAGCGGATTGCATGGTCATGGGGCGAAGGCTATCGGGAGCGCCCTACCGGTTCCTTACCTGGGGTGCGGCGTGCCGGTGCGTTAGGCCACCCTCGTGCGCGGGGGGCCGCTGTGGCGGGACGAGCGGATCAGGCCGCGGACCGTGGTCAGCCAGCCCGCGGCGACGATCACCGCGCCCACCGTCATGCCCAGGCTGCCGCTCAGCGGCAGCACGATGCCGATGGCGCCGCCCAGCACCCAGGACATCTGCAGCAGCGTCTCGGAGCGGGCGAAGGCGGAGGTGCGCACCAGCTCCGGCACGTCCCGCTGGATCAGCGCGTCCAGGGACAACTTGGCCAGCGCCTGCGAGAACCCGGCGACCGCCGCGAGGCAGGCCACCAGGGCGGCGCTGAAGAAGGTTGCCGCGATGATCGCCGCGGTCATCACGCAGGCCACCACGGCCACGATGATGATCTCCGGGGCGCGTGACCTCAGCCACGCCCCGACCGCCGTGCCGCAGGCGTTGCCCACCCCGGCCGAGACGGCCACTATCCCCAGCGACACCGCGGCGCTCTGCCCGGCCAGCGGATGCTCGCGCAGCAGGAACGCGAGGTAGAAGATCAGGAAGCCGGACAGGCAGCGCAGGGCGGCGTTGGCGCCGAGGGCGTGGGTGACGGCGATGCCGACCGTGCGCAGCCCGGGGCGCTTGAGCGGCTTCAGGTGCGGTCCGTGCAGATGCTCCTCGTCCGCCGCCAGCAGCGCGGTGTCCTCGCCCTTGGCCGAGTCGACCTTCGGCGGCAGCGTGAACGACAGGAACGCCCCCACCATGAAGAGCACGAAGGCGCCGTACAGCGGCCAGCGGGGGCCGATCGCCTGGAGCCCGGCGCCGACCGGCGCCGCCACCCCGGTGGCCAGCAGCCCGCCGAGCGTGACCCGTGAGTTCGCCTTGACCAGGGAGAAGCCGGGTGGCAGCAGCCGGGGCACGACCGCGCTTCTGACCACGCCGTACGCCTTCGACGACACCAGCACGCCGAGCGCCGCCGGATACAGCTCGATGCCGCCGGTGATCACCGCGGCGGACAGGACCAGCGCCAGCAGGGCCCGGGCGAGCATCGCGCCGGCCATCGCGGCCCGGCGGCCGTGCGGGACGCGGTCCAGCAGGGGGCCGATCACGGGCGCGAGGAGCGTGAACGGCGCCATGGTGATGCCGAGGTAGAGCGCGACCCGGCCGCGGGCCTCGTCGGTGGGGACGGAGAAGAAGACGGTGGAGGCGAGGGCGACCGTGATCATCATGTCGCCGGCGCCGTTCACCCCGTGCAGTTCGATCAGCTTGCCGAGTCCGGATTCGCCCGCCCCCTGCGCGTGGGTCGCCTTGCGGATGCCGCGGGCGGTGCCGGTGACCGGAAAGTGCAGGGCACGCCCGACGCGGCGGACGGCGCCGCGAAGTCGGCCCGAACCGCCGCTTCGTGTGCGGCCCCTGTCCCCACCGACTCCGGTGGCTCCCTGAGGCGTCCGCGCGGCTGCCACGACGTCATAGTGCCCCGAGATGGTCGAACGTAGTGCGGTTACCGCGCGTATGGGCGCGGCTTTGTCAGTGGTTTGCGACCGTCGGTGTAGGCCGAGCGCCGGTGAACAGGTAGCGTGCGTATCTCGGCCATCCCGCAGAATGGATGGTGACAGGTGCGCCCGAGTGCGAGGGGGCGCGGACGTCGACGCGGTCCCCCGGTCCGCTCCGTCCGCCCGTCCCGCCGCCTTCAGGCAGCCGCACCCGAGAGACGGCGTAGGAGAGAAGCGATACCTGTGAGCGCAGCGACCACGCGAAGCCGCACCCCCGACCGCCTGTGCGCCGAGGCGACCGACCTCGCCCGCACCGCCGCCGAGGAGGCAGCCGCGCCCGGCGTCGTCGGGGAGCACGTGGGTCTGGTCTCCGAGGGCGACCGCGTCGTGACGCACTTCTTCGAGTGCAAGGAGCTCGGCTACCGCGGCTGGCGCTGGGCCGTGACGGTGGCCCGGGCCTCCCGCGCGAAGCTCGTCACGCTCGACGAGGTGGTCCTCCTGCCCGGCCCGGACGCCCTCCTCGCGCCCGAGTGGGTGCCGTGGAGCGAGCGGCTGCGCCCCGGCGACATGGGCCCCGGCGATCTGCTCCCCACCGACGCCGAGGACCTGCGTCTGGAGCCCGGCTACACCGGCGAGGACGAGCCGGTGCCGAGTTCCGCCGTCTCGCACGAGATGGCCGAGCTGGTCGAGGCCGAGGACGCCGAGGTCACCGGCGGCAGCCCCGCCCACCTGCCGGTCGTCCCGGCCCGTGGCTCGATCGCCGCCGTCGCCGAGGAACTGGGCATGCGCCGGGCCCGGGTCCTGTCGCGCTACGGCCTGCATGTCGCCGCCGACCGGTGGGAGGAGGCGTTCGGCGCCAAGACCCCGATGGCGCAGGCCGCCCCCGCCTCCTGCGTCAGCTGCGGCTTCCTGATGCGCCTCGGCGGCTCCCTGGGCCAGGCCTTCGGCGTCTGCGCCAACGAGTTCTCCCCGGCCGACGGCCGGGTCGTCTCGCTGACCTACGGCTGCGGCGGCCACTCCGAGGCGGCCGTCATGCCCAAGCCCCCGCAGCCGGCCCCGCCGGTGATCGACGAGACGACGGTGGACCCCTTCCCGCTGCGCCCGTCCTCGGACTCGGGCTCGGTGCCGGCGGTGTCGGACGAGGACGCGGCGGACTTGGGGCACTCCTAAGCCCTGTCGTTTGGATCACCCCGGCGTCCAAACGACAGGACCTAGCCGTGACGCACCCCCTGGAGCCCTCGGCCCGGGGTTAGCGGCGCCCCACCTCGCGGTACCTTCATCGTCACGCCGATGAGTGGAGTGAACGTGAGCAAGTTCGTGCGGCCGGCCGTCGAGGGAGCGGATCCGTTCGGGACCGCCCGGCTGCGACGCGGTGTACTGGACGCCTGGGCCACCAGCCCGGCCCGGTTCCGGGAGGACGCCAACGCCGAGGAGGACCTCGTCCTCGGCGGATACCGGGACCGCCTCGTCGTCGAACTCGCTCAGAACGCCGCCGACGCCGCCGCCCGCGCGGGCGTGCCCGGACGGCTCCGGCTCACCCTGCGCGAGGGTGTCCTCGTCGCCGCCAACACCGGCGCGCCGCTGGACGCGGCCGGCGTCGAGTCGCTCGCCACGCTCCGCGCCTCCGCCAAGCGGGACACGCCCTCCATCGGCCGCTTCGGCGTCGGTTTCGCCGCCGTCCTGTCCGTCACCGACGAGCCCGCCGTGGTCGGCCGGCACGGCGGGGTGCGCTGGTCGCTCGCCGAGGCCCGGGAGCTCGCCGCCGACACCGCCCGGCACAGCCCCGGCCTCGGGGACGAGATCCGGCGCCGCGACGGGCACGTGCCCCTGCTGCGGCTCCCGTTCGCCGCCGAGGGCACCGCCCCCGGCCCCTACGACACCGCCGTCATCCTGCCGTTGCGCGACGCGGCCGCCGCCGACCTCGCCGAGCGGCTCCTGGGCGCCATCGACGACGCCCTGCTGCTCGCCCTGCCGGGGCTCACCGAGGTCGTCGTCGAGACGGACACCGTGCGCACGATCAGCCGCCGCACGGACGGCGACTTCACCGTCGTGGAGGACTCCCGCGACGGCGCCACCCGCTGGCGGACCACGACGGCGAGCGGGCCGGCCGCGGCCGAGCTGCTGGCCGACCGGCCCGTCGAGGAGCGGCTGCGGCCGCACTGGTCGGTCACCTGGGCCGTGCCCGCCGACGAGGACGGCGCCCCCGTCCGGCCGCGGACCAGCCCCGTCGTGCACGCGCCGACCCCGAGCGACGAGGCCCTCGGGGTGCCCGCGCTGCTCATCGCCTCCTTCCCGCTGGACACCACCCGGCGGCACGCGGCCCCCGGCCCGCTGACCGACTTCCTGGTGCAGCGCGCGGCCGACGCCTACGCCGAGCTGCTCGCCGCCTGGCGGCCGGTGACCGCGGGGATCATCGACCTGGTGCCCGGCCCGCTGGGGAAGGGCGAGCTGGACGGCGCCCTGCGCGCGGCGATCCTGGAGCGGCTGCCGCGCACGGAGTTCCTCCCGCCCGCCCTCCCGCCGTCGGCATTCGCGCCGCCCACCCCCGAAGCCGACACCGACGCTCTCCCCGAGGCCGTGCGGCCCCGGGACGCGGAGGTCGTGGAGGGCGCGGGCGCCGACACCGTGCGGGTCCTCGCCGAGGTGCTGCCCACCCTGCTGCCCGCCGGGCTCGAACGGCGGGTGGAGCTGCGGACGTTGGGCGTCGCACGGGTGCCGCTGACCGACGCCGTCGACCGGCTGGCCGGCCTGGAGAAGGAACCCGACTGGTGGCGGCGGCTCTACGACAGCCTCGCCGGAGTGGACCCCGACCGGCTCTCCGGGCTGCCGGTGCCGCTCGCTGGGGGAGGGCGGACCACCATCGGCCCGCGTCAGGTGCTGCTGCCCACCGCGGACGCCGGGATCGACCTGGAACTGCTCGCCCGGCTCGGCCTGAAGGTCGCGCACCCGGACGCCGCCCACCCGCTGCTGGAGAAGCTGGGCGCGCTGGCCGCCACCCCGCGGGCCGTGCTCACCACCCCGCAGGTGCGGGCCGCGGTGGCCGCCTCCCTGGACGACGAGGGCGGTCTCGACTGGGAGCGGGACACGCTCGACGCCGAGGAGCTGGCCGACACCGTGCTGGCCCTGGTGCGCGACGCCGACCTCGAACCGGGTGACGAGCCCTGGCTCGGCGCCCTCGCCCTGCCCGACGAGGAGGGCGAACTGGCGCCCGCGGGCGAGCTGGTGCTGCCCGGCAGCCCCTTCCACCAGGTCATGCGCGAGGGCGAACTCGCCGCCGTGGACGCCGAACTGGCCGAGCGGTGGGGCGAACAGCCGCTCGCGGCCTGCGGAGTGCTCGCGACCTTCGCGCTGGTCCGCGCCACGGACGTGGTCCTCGACCCGGACGAACTGGAGCCCCGCGAGGGCGACTTCGCCCAGCCCGACGACGCCGGACTGCTGGACGCCGTGGACGTGTGGAGCGAGGACATCCTCGACCGCTTCCCGGACACACCGGTGCCGCCCGTCGCCACGGAACTGGTCGCCGTGCGCGACCTGGACCTCGTCGACGACGACAAGTGGCCGCAGGCGCTGGCCCTGCTGGCCCGGCCGCCGCTCAGGGACGCCCTCACCCAGCAGGTGCGGATCCTGCTGCCCGACGGCACGCATGAGGTCGTACGGCCCTACACCGCCTGGTGGTTGCGCGGGCACCCGGTGCTCGACGGCCGCCGCCCGGCCGGACTGCTCGCCTCCGGCGGCGACCCGCTGCTGCGCGGCCTGTACGACGAGGCCGACGCGACAGGGTTCGACGACGAACAGGTGCTGCGCGCCCTGGGGGTGCGCACCTCCGTGGCCGCGCTGCTCGACGAACCCGGCGGCGCCGCCGAGCTGCTGGACCGGCTCGCCGATCCCGGACGGACGGTGACCGGGTCCCAACTGCACGCCCTGTACGGCGCGCTGGCCGACCTCGACCCCGAGCGGGTGACCCTGCCGGACGAGCTGCGGGCCGTGGTCGACGGCCGGGTGGAGGTGGTGGACGCGGCCGACGCCGTGGTCGTCGACTCCCCCGACCTGCTCCCCTTCACCGGGGGCGTCCCGCTGCTGCCGGTACGGCCGTCGCGCGCCGCCGAACTGGCCGAGCTGTTCCAGGTGCGGCGGCTGAGCGAGTTCGTCACCGGGTCCGTCGACTCCGAGGGCACCGAGCACGACGTACCGGAGCCGGTGCGGGTGCTGCTGGGGGCGCGGACGCCGGTCTCCTACGTCGAGCACGAGGAACTCGTCGTGGACGGCGTGGAGATCGACTGGCGGCTCACCGACGACGGCGTGCTGCACGCGGCCACGCTGGAGGGCGTCGCGGCGGGGCTGGCCTGGGCGGCCCGGCAGTGGCCGCGGCGGTTCGAGGTGGCGGCGCTGCTGGAGGATCCGTCGCGGACGCGGGAGCTGGCGCGGGACCGCTGGTTCGACTGAGGTCTTCACACGGTCCGGGAAATTCCCGCACACAATTTTCGTACGCCGTACAACCATTCACCCGCGTCATGGATCTGATCATGCGAGCCAACAGGCTCCACGATCACTTTGGGCCCCGGCCGACGACGAGCCGTAGGGAACGACCACCGTCGGGGCCCCTCTCCAACGTGGGGAACACATGCGCATACGTGCCACCGTGGCCGCCGTCACCGGCGCCCTCGCCCTGTCCGCCGTCGTAGCGCCTCTCGCGCAGGCAGACACCAACTCGCACACCCTCGATGACATCAAGCAGTCCGTGCAGGCCGCGAAGCAGGCCGCTGACGGCTCCGCCCGCAGCACCTACGCCGCCGCCGACACGGGCACCCCGTACGCGCTGGACTTCACCTTCTCCAACGTCAAGGTCAACAGCGGCAAGCCGATCGTCGTCGGCACCACCGCGAAGAAGACCGTGCCGGTCACGTACACCGTCACGCACGGCGCCGACGTCGACCTGACGGACCCCGAGCTCCTCTTCGACGTGGACATCTGGCGCGGCGGCACCTACGAGGAGCCGACGAACCTGCTCTACGGCGATGAGTGGCCGACCTGCACCGCCACATCGGCCACCACGGCCACCTGCAAGGGCACGATCGACGTCTACCCCGAGTTCGAGCTGTCCAACGCCGACGCCACCACGTGGAAGGTCGGCGGCTGGGCCGTCGACTACAACGGCGAGGACCCGATGTCCGAGAGCGTCAACTGGGACAACGTCGGTGTCGCCGTGCAGGACAGCCTGGGCACCACCAAGCTCCAGCGCCTGTCCAAGCTGACGGTCAACGCCTCCCCGGAGCCGGTGCGGAAGGGTGCGACCCTCACGGTGACCGGCAAGCTCTCCCGCGCCAGCTGGGACAGCGGCTCCTACGTCGGCCTGCCCAGCGGCCAGTCGGTGGTGCTGCAGTTCCGTAAGGCGGGCACGTCCACCTACACGAACGTCAAGGGCATCAAGACCGCTTCCGGCGGCGCGCTGAAGACGACCGTCACGGCCTCCAGCGACGGTTACTGGCGCTTCAAGTACGCGGGCATCGCCAGCACCGCGCCCGCCACGGCCACGGGCGACTTCGTCGACGTGCAGTAAGCACCTCGCACCTCCGCCGACGCCCGGCCCCCGGAAGCCATCCGGGGCCGGGTGTCGGTGTTTTGGGGGCCGTCGGGCAACCGAACGGTCCGCTTGCCCCTCTGATCATGCGGAGCATCCAGGCTCTCTTCACGACCATTTGGGGAACGCATGCGTATTCGCGCCACCGTGGCCGCCGTCTCCGGCGCCCTGGCCCTGTCCGCCTTCGCCGCGCCGGCCGCGCAGGCCGACGACTCCGCCTCCGCCTACCGCGCCGGCGTCGAGAAGATCCGTGACGCCTACGGCACCCGCGCGGACGCCCCGTACGACATGGACGTCACCTTCTCCGACTTCAAGATCGCCAAGACGGTCAAGGTCGGCACGACCGCCCCCGTCTCGACGACGGTCACCTACACGATGACCCACGCCGCCGACGTCGACATCGAGGCCGAAGACTTCCAGACCGGCCCCTACCTCTACAAGGGCGCCTACACCACCCCGGACAACATGCTGTTCGGCACCAAGCCGGCCACCTGCGCCTCGACCTCGGCCACCACCGCCACCTGCACCGGCAAGATCGACATCCTCCCGGCCGAGGGCGAACTGGCGAACTCCGACGCGGGCAGCTGGAAGGGCGCGGCCCTCGCGCTCGCCCAGAACGGCCAGGACCCGCTCGGCGAGAACTACGACATCACCAAGGTCGGGTACGCCGACCAGGGCGACCTCGGCGGCACGCTGGTGCAGCGCGCGTCGAAGCTGACGGTCAACGCCTCCCCGGAGCCGGTGCAGAAGGGCAAGACCCTCACGGTCACCGGCAAGCTGACCCGCGCCGACTGGCAGGCCGAGAAGTACGTGGGCCTCCCGGCCGGCCAGAAGGTGGTGCTCCAGTTCCGCAAGGCGGGCACCTCGGCGTACACCAACGTCAAGGGCATCCAGACCGCCACGGGCGGCGCCCTGAAGACGACGGTCACGGCGTCCGAGGACGGCTACTACCGCTTCACCTACGCGGGCATCACGAGCACCGCCCCGGTGAGCGCCAAGGGCGACGCCATCGACGTGCAGTAGGACTGCCTACGCCGGGAACCGGCGGTCGACCCACTTCCAGGTCACTTCCAGGGCGGCCGCCGCTCCCACCGAGATGCCCACCGCGATCCACGGCATGGTCTGCCCGACCAGCTTCAGCGCGAAGAACTCCTGCAGCCAGGGCACGGCCAGGACCAGGACGAAGCCGAGCCCCATGGACGCGACCAGGGCGATCCGCCACCAGGTGTACGGCCGGGCGATGATCGCCAGCACCCACATCGAGATCAGGAACAGGGTGAGCGTCGCCGCGCTGGTCTCCGCGTCCAGCGCGCCCTCGCCCGTGTAGTGGTGACGGGCGATCAGATACGTCAGGAAGGTCGCGACCGCGGCGACCACCCCGCCCGGGATCGAGTACCGCATCACCCGCCGCACGAACTGGGGCCTGGCCCGCTCCTTGTTGGGCGCGAGGGCGAGGAAGAAGGCGGGGACGCCGATGGTGAGGGTGGACAGCAGCGTCAAGTGCCGTGGCAGGAACGGGTACTCCACCTGCCAGCACACCACCAGCACCGCCAGCAGCACCGAGTACACCGTCTTCACCAGGAACAGCGTGGCGACCCGGGTGATGTTCCCGATGACCCGCCGTCCCTCGGCGACCACCGAGGGGAGTGTCGCGAAGCTGTTGTTCAGCAGCACGATCTGGGCGACCGCCCGGGTGGCCTCGGACCCGGAGCCCATGGAGACGCCGATGTCGGCGTCCTTCAGCGCGAGGACGTCGTTCACGCCGTCCCCGGTCATCGCGACGGTGTGCCCGTGCGCCTGGAGCGCGCCCACCATGTCCCGCTTCTGCTGCGGGGTGACCCGCCCGAACACCGTGCCCGCGTCGAGCGCGTCCGCCATGCCGTCCCTGTCGTGGGGCAGCAGCCGGGCGTCGACGGTGCTGCCCGCCAGCCCGAGCTTCGCCGCGACCGCGCCCACGGAGACGGCGTTGTCGCCGGAGATGACCTTGGCGCTGACGTTCTGCTCGGCGAAGTAGCGCAGGGTGTCGGCCGCGTCGGGCCGCAGCCGCTGCTCCAGCACCACCAGCGCGGTCGGCCGGGCGCCGGCGGCCACGTCGGGGGCGTCCAGCTCGTGCGCGGCGCGGGCGAGCAGGAGGACGCGCAGGCCCTGTTCGTTGAGCCGCTCGGTCTCGGCGAGGGCGGGGTCGTCCGGGGCGAGCAGGACGTCGGGCGCCCCCAGCAGCCACGTACCGGACTCGCCGTCGCTCTCGCTGAGGGTGGCGCCGCTGTACTTGCGGGCGGAGGAGAAGGGCAGGGACTCGGTGCAGCGCCAGCCCTCGGCCTCGGGGCAGGCGTCGATGATGGCCTGGAGGGAGGCGTTGGGGCGGGGGTCGGACTCGCCGAGGGCGCCGAGGACCGTGCGGACGTAGGACTCGTCGCTGCCGTTGAGGGGTCGCAGCTCGGTGACGTCCATGCCGCCCTCGGTGAGGGTGCCGGTCTTGTCGAGGCAGACGGTGTCGACGCGGGCGAGGCCCTCGATGGCCGGAAGTTCCTGGACGAGGCACTGTTTTCGGCCAAGTCGGATGACGCCGATCGCGAAGGCCACGGAGGTGAGCAGGACCAGGCCCTCCGGGACCATGGGGACGATGCCGCCGACGGTCCGGGCGATCGAGTCGTCGAGGTCCGTGTTCTTCACGAAGAGCTGGGTGGCGACCAGGCCGAGCGCGGCCGGGATCATCATCCAGGTCACGTACTTGAGGATGGTGGAGATGCCGGAGCGCAGCTCGGAGTGGACCAGGGTGAAGCGGGAGGCCTCCTCGGCGAGCTGGGCGGCGTAGGCCTCGCGGCCCACCTTGGTGGCCTGGAAGGCGCCGCCGCCCGCGACCACGAAGCTGCCGGACAGGATCTGGTCCCCGGGCCGTTTGACGACCGGGTCGGCCTCGCCGGTGAGCAGGGACTCGTCGATCTCCAGGCCGTCGGCCTCGACGCAGACGCCGTCGACGACGGCCTTGTCGCCGGGGCCGATCTCCATGAGGTCGTCGAGCACGATCTCCGAGGTGCTGACCTCGGCCGGGGCCCCGTCGCGCCGGACGGTGGGCCGGGCCTCCCCGATGACGGCGAGCGAGTCCAGGGTCTTCTTCGCCCGCCACTCCTGGACGATGCCGATGCCGGTGTTGGCGAGGATGACGAAGCCGAACAGGCTGTCCTGGATCGGCGCGACGACCAGCATGATCAGCCAGAGCACGCCGATGATCGCGTTGAACCGGGTGAAGACGTTGGCGCGGACGATCTCGACGGTGGACCGGCTGCTGCGCACCGGGATGTCGTTGACCTGCCCCCGCGCGACCCGCTCGGCCACTTCGGCGGCGGTCAGCCCGCCCTTGCCCACCGGGGCGGGCAGGGGGTGGCCGGGATCGACTTCGGTGCCCGCGTCGATGTGCGTCATGCATTCGACGGTACGTGCGGATTTACGGCTTCACCCGCCGAGTGCGCGGAAGATCCGACCTGGGGAGGACGGACAACGGGGCGAAGTGGTGCCGTGGTTGTACGCCGGGCGGTTACTCGGCGGCGGCCTCGCGCTTGAGCGCCGCGTCCCGCTTGCGGACGTACCAGACGCCGATCAGGCCGAGTCCGCCGCCGGCCAGGCAGGTCCACAGCCACCACAGGTGCCCGTGGTCGTCGAGCCAGCCGTAGAAGGGGAGCTGGACCAGGAAGAGGACGAACCAGAGGATCGTGCCGCCCGTGATGGTGGCGACGACGGGGCCCTCCAGGGGCTCCGGCGCCTCGTGCTGGGGTGTCCACTTCGCCATGCGCACAGCTTACGGGCCACGCCGGTCTACGCGCGGAGATAGCGCTCCCTCCCTCATATGTTCATACTGAAACCGTTTGTCTTTGACCACTTCTGTTCGTAGGAAACGCCAATGACCACCTCGGCCTCCGCCAAGGTCCCCGCCCCCGAGCAGCCGGGCGGCGCGCCCGCCCATGGTGCGCTCGACCGCTACTTCAAGATCTCGGAGCGGGGCAGCACGCTCGCGCGTGAGGTGCGCGGTGGCTTCGCCACCTTCTTTGCGATGGCCTACATCATCGTGCTGAACCCGATCATCCTGGGCAGCGCGAAGGACATGTACGGCAACCAGCTCGACAACGGCCGGCTGGTCACCGCCACCGCCCTGACCGCCGCCTTCACCACCCTGCTGATGGGCGTCATCGGCAATGTGCCGATCGCGCTGGCCGCGGGGCTCGGGGTGAACTCGGTCGTCGCGCTCCAGCTCGCGCCCCGGATGTCCTGGCCGGACGCCATGGGCATGGTCGTCCTCGCCGGTTTCGTGGTGATGCTGCTGGTCGCCACCGGCCTGCGCGAGCGCGTGATGAACGCGGTGCCGTTCGGGCTGCGCAAGGCGATCTCGATCGGTATCGGCCTGTTCATCATGCTGATCGGGCTCGTCGACGCCGGGTTCGTCTCCCGCATCCCGGACGCCGCCCAGACCACCGTCCCGCTCCAGCTCGGCGGCGACGGTCACCTCAACGGCTGGCCGGTGCTCGTCTTCATCCTGGGCGCGCTGCTGACGCTGGCCCTGATCGTGCGCAAGGTCTCCGGCGCCATCCTGATCTCGATCGTCGCGATGACGGTCCTCGCGGTGATCATCGAGGCGATCGCGGACATCCCCTCCTGGGGCCTGACCACCCCGAAGTGGCCCGGCAACCCGGTCGCCTCCCCGGACTTCGGCCTGATCGGTGAGTTCAGCCTCTTCGGCGGGTTCGAGAAGGTCGGTGTGCTGACCGGCGTGCTGTTCGTCTTCACGGTCCTGCTGTCGTGCTTCTTCGACGCGATGGGCACGATCATGGGCGTCTCCGACGAGGCCAAGCTGACCGACGCCCAGGGCCAGATGCCAGGCATCAACAAGGTCCTGTTCGTGGACGGCGTCGCGGTCGCCGCGGGCGGTGCCAGCTCCTCCTCGGCCACCACGGCCTTCGTGGAGTCCACGGCCGGCGTCGGCGAGGGCGCCCGCACCGGCTTCGCGAACGTCGTCACCGGCGGCCTCTTCACCGTCGCGCTCTTCCTGACGCCCATCGCCACCATGGTCCCGTCCCAGGCGGCCACCCCGGCGCTGCTCGCGGTCGGCTTCCTGATCCTCGCGAACTCCGTCAAGGAGATCGACTGGGCCGACTACACGATCGCGATCCCGGCGTTCGTGACGATGCTGATGATGCCGTTCACCTACTCCATCACCAACGGCATCGGCATGGGCTTCATCACCTTCGTGGTGCTGCGGCTCGCGGCCGGGCGGGGCAGGGAGATCCCCGCGGCGATGTATGTCGTGGCGGCGGTGTTCGGCTTCTACTACCTGATGCCGGCGCTGGGCCTCACGTAAGGCCGTAGAACTTCTCTGTCTCTTCCACGGCGGTCTGGAACCGCTCGTCGAAGTCGTCGCGAATGAGCGTCCGGACCACGTAGTCCTGGACGCTCATTCCTCTTTTCGCCGCATGGTGCCGGAGCCGTTCGAGCAGCTCCCCGTCCATCCGCAGGCTGAGCACGCTGGTCCCCATGGCATGAGGGTCACCTCAGGCGGCCGGACCATGGGTCACTTTCCGGATTCGGCTCACTCGTACGAGTGATGGCGGGGTTCAGTGGCCAGGGTCACGGGCACGTATGCGTGTCAGGGTGGTCCTTAGTCAGGGTAATGAGTTAACCTAAAGAACATGTCGGACCTTACCCATGGCGACGACGCTGCCGCCGTGAACTCCCTGCGCTCCGCGGTCATGCGGCTGTCCCGTCGGCTCAAGCACCAGCGGGTCGACGAGTCGCTGAGCCCCACCGAGATGTCGGTGCTCGGCACCCTGTCCACCTGCGGCCAGGCCACCCCGGGCGAACTCGCCCGCAAGGAGCATGTCCAGCCGCCGTCGATGACCCGCATCGTCGCGCTGCTGGAGGCCAAGGGACTGGTCCGGCTGGAGCCGCACCCCGATGACCGGCGCCAGAAGGTCGTCACGAAGACCGAGCAGGCCGAGGCGATGCTCGCCGAGAGCCGCGCCAAGCGCAACGCCTTCCTGGCCACCCTGATCGACGCTCTCGACGAGGACGAGTGGGCGAAACTCCGCGCCGCCGCCCCCGTACTGGAGAAGCTCGCACATCTGTAAGCAGCAGGCAGAAGGAGGCGAACCCTGTTGAGTACGGGATCCGGAGCACCCTCCGCCCCCGCACCGGCCACCCCTACCACCCCCCGCAAGTCCTCGATGTTCGGTTCGCTGCGCATCCGCAACTACCGCCTGTTCTTCATCGGGCAGGTCGTCTCCAACACCGGCACCTGGATGCAGCGCATCGCCCAGGACTGGCTGGTCCTCAGCCTCACCGGCTCCGCGACCGCCGTCGGCATCACGACGGCTCTGCAGTTCCTGCCGATGCTGCTCCTCGGCCTGTACGGCGGTGTCCTGGTCGACCGGCTGCCCAAGCGGCCCACGCTGCTGGTCACCCAGGCGTCCATGGCCCTGACCGGCCTCGCGCTCGCCTTCCTCACCCTGAACGGACACGTCGAGGTCTGGCACGTCTACCTCGCCGCCCTCGCCGTGGGCCTCGCGACCGTCGTCGACAACCCGGCCCGGCAGACCTTCGTCACCGAGATGGTCGGCCCCGACCAGCTCCAGAACGCGGTCAGCCTGAACTCCGCGAACTTCCAGTCCGCGCGGCTCGTCGGCCCGGCGGTGGCCGGCCTGATGATCACCGGTGTGGGCACGGGCTGGGCCTTCCTCTTCAACGGCCTGTCCTTCGTCGCGCCCATCGCCGGACTGCTGCTGATGCGCTCCCGGGACCTGCACGTCGTCGAGCGCGCCCCGCGCGGCAAGGGCCAGATGAGAGAGGGCCTGCGGTATGTCGCCGGACGCCCGGAGCTGATCTGGACGATCGTCCTGGTCGGGTTCGTCAGCACCTTCGGCTTCAACTTCCCCGTCTACCTCTCCGCCTTCGCCGACGACGTCTTCCACGCGGGCGCCGGCTCCTACAGCCTGTTCAACACCCTGATGGCGGTCGGCTCCCTGGCGGGCGCCCTGCTCGCCGCCCGCCGCGGCACCGCCCGGCTGCGGGTGCTGGTCGCGGGCGCGGTGGCCTTCGGCGCGCTGGAGATCGTGGCCGCCCTCGCCCCCTCGCTGTGGCTGTTCGCCCTGCTCATGATCCCGATCGGGATGTTCGGCATGACGGTCAACGTCACCGCCAACAGCAGCGTCCAGCTCAGCACCGACCCGGCCATGCGCGGCCGGGTGATGGCCCTGTACATGATGGTGTTCATGGGCGGCGCCCCGCTGGGCGCGCCGATCGCCGGCTGGATCACCGACGCCTACGGCGTCCGGGCGGGCCTGGCCGCCGGCGGGGTGATCGCGGCGGCCGCCGCGGTCGTGATCGGGCTGGTCCTGGCCCGCGTCGGCAACCTCCGGCTGGCGCTGAGCTGGCGCCACGGCCACCCGGTGGTCCGGTTCGTACCGAGGGAGCGGGAGCGACTGGCACCGGTGGCCTGAGTGGCAGGGTGGGCCCATGAGACTCTTCGCCGCGCTGCTCCCGCCGGACGACGTTTCCCGTGAACTGGCCGCCGAGGTGAACCGGTTGAAGCATCTGCCCGGCTCGGACGCCCTGCGCTGGACCGGCCGCCCCGGGTGGCACTTCACCCTCGCCTTCTACGGCGAGGTCGACGACGCCGTCGTCCCCGATCTGTCGGAGCGGCTCGCGCGGGCGGCGCACCGGACGCGGCCCTTCCCGCTGGCCCTGCGCGGGGGCGGGCAGTTCGGGCACGGGCGGGTGCTGTGGGTGGGCGCGGAGGGGGATCTGCCGGCCCTGCGCCTGCTCGCCGACCGGGCGGAGGCGGCGGGGCGGAAGGCGGGCGTGGCGATGGGGGAGCACCGGCGGTACACGGCGCATCTGACCGTGGCCCGCAGCCGGGCGGCCGTGGACACCCGCCCCTGCCGGACGGCGCTGGACGCCTTCACGAGCCGCACCTGGACGGTGCGGGAGCTGGTGCTGATGCGCAGCGAGCTGCCGGTGTCCGGGGTGCCGGGCGAGCAGCCCCGGTACGAGGCGGTCGCCCGCCGGCCGCTCGGCGGGGCCGGTTAGGCTCGATGGCGTGGACCCGAAAACCCGGAACCGGATCATGGCCGGTGCGCTTGTGCTGATGTTCGTCGTGGTGGCCCTGGCCTCCGCAGTCGGCAGGTGAGGGGAGCGCCCCGGCACCCGACCGGGCGCGCTCCCCTCCCCGTGCCGCCGGCTCCCGCGCTACCAGGCGAACGCCTCCGGAGAGGGCCCCGGACCGGGGAAGATCTCCTCCAGCCCGGTCAGCAGCTCCTCGTTCAGCTCCAGCTCGGCCGCCTTCACCGCGGAGTCGAGCTGCTGAGCCGTGCGCGGACCGACGATCGGGCCGGTGACGCCGGGACGCGTGAGGAGCCATGCCAGGGCCGCCTCACCGGGCGCCACGCCGTGCTTGTCCAGCAGATCCTCGTAGGACTGCAGCCGGGCGCGGGCGGCCGGGTCGGCGAGGGTGTCGGCCGCGCGCCCGGAACCGCGTCGCCCGCCCTCCGCCTCCTTCTTGATCACGCCGCCGAGCAGACCGCCGTGCAGCGGTGACCAGGGGATGACGCCGAGCCCGTAGTCCTGCGCGGCCGGGATGACCTCCATCTCGGCGCGCCGCTCGTAGAGGTTGTACAGGCACTGCTCACTGACCAGGCCGTACGAGCCGCGGCGGGCGGCGGTCTCGTTGGCCTGGGCGATCTTGTAGCCGGGGAAGTTGCTGGACCCCGCGTACAGGATCTTGCCCTGCTGCACGAGGACGTCGATGGCCTGCCAGATCTCCTCGAACGGGGTGTCCCGGTCGATGTGGTGGAACTGGTAGAGGTCGATGTAGTCGGTGCCGAGCCGCTTCAGCGAGGCGTCGACGGCCCGGCGGATGTTGAGCGCCGAGAGTTTGTCGTGGTTCGGCCAGGCCGGGCCGTCGGCGCCCATGTTGCCGTACACCTTGGTGGCGAGGACGACCTTGTCGCGGCGGTCGCCGCCCTGGGCGAACCAGCTGCCGATGATCGACTCGGTGCGGCCCTTGTCCTCGCCCCAGCCGTACACATTGGCGGTGTCGAAGAAGTTGATGCCCGCGTCCAGCGCCGCGTCCATGATCGCGTGGCTGTCGGCTTCGTCGGTCTGCGGTCCGAAGTTCATGGTGCCGAGGACGAGTCGGCTGACCTTGAGACCCGTGCGTCCGAGCTGCGTGTACTTCATGACGGTCCAGCCAACGCCGTAGAGCGGACTCGAAGCAAGCGTCCCTTACCGCAGTTCGGCGAACAGGCCCCGTACGCGGCTGCCGTCCCGGGCCGTCCAGGGCCCGGCGACATGGCCGGCGGCGCCCGGGGGAGGGGTGTCGGGCAGGCCGAGGCGCCGGTGGAGGCGGAGGGTGGTGCCGTCCTCGGCGGGCAGCTCGGTGCCGGACTCGTCGTCCACGGCGGGGCCGTGCGCCCGCAGGCCGCCGGTGCCGGTGAAGGAGCGGGCGATGTCAGGGTCCGGGGTGTTGTCGACGCTCTGCGCCTGCGCCTGGGCGCTCCCCTCGACCAGGGCGAACAACTCGGCGACCAGCACCGGGTCCTGGCAGCCGTCGTAGGCCCAGCGCTTGCCCAGCACGCCGTGCTCCATGGTCCCGACGAGGGCGTGCTCGGCGCCGTCCAGCGGGGCGCCGCGGTAGGTGAGGGGGACGAGGTAGGCGGCCCCGTCGGCATCGGCCGCCACCATGAACTCGATCCCCACCTCGCCCGCCGGATCGTCCAGCCGGAAGCCGCCGGCCTTGGTCAGCTCCGGGGTGCCGGTGCCTGCGTACCAGGGGCGGGTGGGCAGCCAGGTGGTGAGCAGGTCGAGCTTGGTGGGCTTCAGGGTGGTGTGATGAATGATCGCCATGTCGGCCGATTGTGTCAGTCGCGGGGGAACTCGTCGGTCCTGAGGGTGAGATCGACGACGGTGCCGGTGAGGTCCACCTCGTCCCCGAAGGGGACCTTGGTCTCGGTGGCGTAGTCGTCGCCCTTGGGGTTCGTGTAGAGGTGACACCGGCCCTGGTAGGGGTCGACGACCAGGTAGAGGGGGACGTCGGCGACGGCGTAGGCGGACTTCTTGGGGCCGTAGTCGTTGGCGGCGGTTCCCTTGGAGATCACCTCGGCTACGAAAACGACGTCCTTGCAACGCCAGCGGCCCTCTTCCGTCTTCTCGGCTCCCTCGGCCAGCAGTGTCACGTCGGTCGCGAAGCCGTTGAGGTGGCCTGGGTAGTCGATGCGGACGTCGGATTTGATGCGCTGGCGCGGGTATTTGGTGCGAAGCTGGTCGTAGATGTCGGCGATGAGTTCCCAGTGCGTGTCCCGCTGCGGCGACATGAAAACGGTCCCCTCGACGATCTCGACCCTGTATCCATCGGGGGTGATCCGCTCAAGCGACTCGAACAGGTCGTCCAGAGTCGGCCCGTGGTTCATCTCGGCCATCTCGATCCTGTCTTCCAGGACGGTCATCGTGGCGCTCCTCCCCGGCTGCCGCTCGAACACGGTCAGCCGCGCAGTACAACGATACGAGCGGTCACGAGGTCACGAGCCGCACTCAGGAACGTATTCCCCGCCGATCCCCCACCCCTGCCACATCGCCGTCGCGAACGCCTGCGCGATCTTGTGCTCGCCGCTCGCGTTCGGATGGGTGCCGTCGTAGGTGTCGAGGGTGATGTCGTACGACGGCGGGGGCGAGGTCAGCAGCAGCGGTGAGCGGGGTTCGTCCAGGTCGGCGACGGTCTTCGCCAGGAGTTCGTTGAAGCGGGTGACCTGGGCGCCGAAATCCGGCTCGGACTCCGCCCGGACGTTGGGGACGACCGGCAGGATCGCCATCCGCACCTTCGGCCGGGCCGCCCGCGCCTCGGCCACGAAGGCGCGTACGTTCTCCGCCGTCTGCTCCGGGTTCGTGTAGAAGCCCAGGTCGATCAGGCCCAGGGAGACCAGGAGCACGTCCGCCCGGTGGGTGCGCACCGCCTCGCCGATCAGCGGGGCCATGTGCAGCCAGCCCTCGCCCCACCCGGCGAGGTGGGCCCGGGGGAAGTCGGGGTCGGCGTACGCGTACGACGTGGGCGCGTCCGTCGCCTTGTCGTACAGCGTCTCGCGCGGGCCGACGAGGGTGAAGGGGCCGCCGCAGGTGTCGCGCAGGTGCCGCCACAGCCGGTGGCGCCAGGTGTGTTCGCCCGCGCTTCCGATCGTCTGGGAGTCACCGACGGGCATGAACCTGAGCATCCGCTCATGATGAACGATCCGCGGGACGGGTGGGGTGTGAGGCCGGACACGCCCGCCCGCCCGAACGGCGGGGCGGGATGGCAGGCTTGACGGCATGCGCCGACCCTTCGCCGTCCTCGCCGCCGCCCTCCTCGCGGGCGCGTGCGCCGTGCCCGCCGCCGCAGCCGACGGCGACGACGGCTTCACCATCAAGGACCCGCGCATCACCGAGTCCAGCGGTCTCGCCGCCTCGCGCCAGCACCCCGGCATCTACTGGACCCACAACGACAGCGACGACGGCGCCTACCTCTACGCCGTGGACAGCGCCACCGGCGACACCGTCGCCACGATCACCATGACCGGCGTCGGCGCCCCCCGTGACGTCGAGGCGATCTCCGTCGGGCCCGGCAACCAGCTCTATGTCGGGGACATCGGCGACAACCTCGGCGGCACCTGGCCGCACGTGTGGATCTACCGGCTGCCCGAGCCCGAGGAGCTGCGGGACCTGACGGTCAGGGCCACGCAGTACGTCGTGAAGTACCAGGACGGGGCGCGGGACGCCGAGTCGCTCGTCGTGCACCCCAAGACCGGGCGCGTCTACATCGTGGACAAGCAGGACGGGGACAGCCGCCTCTACGAGGGCCCGGCCGAGCTCTCCGCCTCCGGCACCAACGTCTTCAAGCCCGGCGCCACCGTCGCGAACCTCCAGGCCACCGACGCCACCCTCGCGCCCGACGGGAGCACGCTCGTCGTCCGCAGCTACTTCGGCGCCGCCGCCTACGACTGGAACGGCGGCGACCTGAAGAAGACCGGCCGGCTGAGCGTGCCGTTCCTCGGGCAGGGCGAGTCGGTCACCTACACCGCCGACGGCTCGACGCTCATGTACGGCGCCGAGGGCGCCGAGAGCTCCGTGGAACCGGAGGACGCCCCGGGGGACGCGGAGGGTACCGGCAAGTCACCCTCGGGGGAGGGGAGTTCGGCGACCGGCGAGGACGGCGAGGGCGGCGGGGACTACAAGGTCGGCGCCTTGGCCGTGGCCGCTGTCCTCGCCGTCGCGCTCGGCTTCCGGCGGCTGCGGCGGCGCTGACCCCCCGCTCTCACTCCTCCCGGCGCCGGGCCACGAACACTTCGAGACCGTCCAGGATCCGCTGGAGCCCGAACTCGAAGTGGTCGAAGTCGGAGCTCCAGGTGTCCTCGGCCAGCGAGGAGAGCAGCGGGTAGCGGCCGGACGTCAGGACCTTCTCCAGCATCGGCGTCTGCGCCTGCCAGAACTCCGCGTCCGTCAGGCCGGTGCGCCGCTCCGCCTCCCGCTGGTACAGCTGGGTGCGCGCGGCGCCCACCACATAGCCGTCGACCATGATGATCGCCGAGACCGTCTCGGGGTCGCTCAGGCCCATCGGCTTGAGCCGGGCGAGGATCTTCTCCATGCCGTCCAGGGCGCTCGGGCCGAGGAGCGGACGGGACTGGTTGACCTGGAGCAGCCACGGGTGGCGGCGGTAGAGGTCGAGCGTGGCGCGGCCCAGCGCCTCCAGCGCCGAGCGCCAGCTGCCGTCGCCGAGGTCGGCGGGGTTCTCGGAGGGGCGCTGGACGCGGTCCAGCATCAGGTCGAGCAGCTCGCCCTTGCCGGGGACGTACCGGTACAGCGACATGGTGCCGGTGCCGAGTTCGGCGGCGACCCGGCGCATGGAGACCGCCTCCAGGCCCTCGCCGTCCGCCACCCGGACGGCGGCTTCCACGATCTGGTCGAGGGTGAGGGCCGGTTTGGGCCCGCGGCTGGGGCGCCTGCCGGTGTCCCAGAGCAGCTCCATGGTGCGGGCGATGTCACCGCTGCCACTGGTCTCCGTACCGCCCTTGCCGCTGGTCATGCCCTTCAGTTTAGGTCCTCCGAAAAAAACTGGGTACGGCGTACGCGCAATCGGGTACGGTGTACTCAGTTACGGAGAAGGGGACCCCATGAGCGACGGATACGCCGTACGGGCCGAGGCGCTGGAGAAGCGCTACGGCGACAAGCGTGCCCTGGACGGCTTCGACCTGGCCGTCCGTGAGGGCACCGTGCACGGACTGCTCGGCCCGAACGGCGCGGGCAAGACCACGGCCGTGCGCATCCTGTCCACGCTGCTGAGGCTGGACGGCGGCCGGGCGACGGTGGCCGGCCTGGACGTCGTCCGTCAGTCGCGCCAGGTGCGCGCCAGGATCGGGCTCACCGGGCAGTACGCCGCCGTGGACGAGGTGCTCACCGGCCGGCAGAACCTGGAGATGTTCGGCCGCCTGTTCCACCTCGGCGGCAAGCGGGCCAAGGCGCGCGCCACCGAGCTGCTGGAGCAGTTCGACCTGACCGACGCCGCCGGGAAGGGCGTCGCCAAGTACAGCGGCGGCATGCGGCGCCGTCTCGACCTCGCCGCCTCGATGATCCTCGCCCCCGCTGTGCTGTTCCTGGACGAGCCGACGACCGGGCTCGACCCCCGCAGCCGGGGCGAAGTCTGGGAGTCGGTGCGGGCGTTGGTGGCGAGCGGCACGACCGTGCTGCTGACCACGCAGTATCTGGAGGAGGCCGACAAGCTGGCCTCCCGGATCACCGTCATCGACCAGGGGCGGGCCATCGCCGACGACACCCCCGACGGGCTGAAGAACCTCGTCGGCGGGGACCGGGTCGAGGTCGTGGTCGCCGAGCGGTCGGAGATCCCGCGGGTGGTGAAGGTCGTCTCCCGGGTCTCGGACGGTGAACCCGAGGCGGACGAGGCCGAGTTGCGGGTCCATGCCCCGGTGACCGACCGGGTGAGCGCGCTCACCGAGGTCGCCCGCACCCTCCAGGACGAGGGCGTGCGGGTCGAGGACATCGGGCTGCGCAGGCCGAGCCTCGACGACGTGTTCCTGCGCCTGACCGGACACCGCACCGAGAAGGAGGCGGCGGCATGAGCGCCGTGGACCTGAACACGCAGGCCCCGGGCGGCCGTACGTACTGGCTGCTCTCCGACGTATGGAACATCGTCCGCCGCGGACTGACCCACTATCAGCGCCAGCCGGTCAACATCGCCTGGCAGCTGGGCTTCCCGATCCTCTCCGTCCTGCTCTACGGCTATGTCTTCGGCAGCGCCATGCAGGTGCCCGGTGGCGGGGACTACAAGGACTTCCTGATGCCCGGCATGTTCGTGATGACCATGGCCTTCGGCTTCATCAACACCGCGACCGTGGTGGTCTACGACTCCACCAAGGGCGTCCTCGACCGGTTCCGCTCGATGCCCATGGCCTCCTCGGCGGTGGTCGCCGGTCGCGGGGTCACCGATCTGCTGGGCGCCTGCGCCGAGTTGGCGATCATGATGCTGACCGCGGTCGCGATGGGCTGGCGGCCGGACGGCGGGCTCAACTTCCTGGCCGCGTTCGGGCTGCTGCTGTGGCTGCGGTTCTCGCTGATCTGGATCGGGGTGTGGCTCGGTCTGCTCGTCCCCAACCCGGAGGCGGCGGGCGGACTGTTCGCGGTCGCCTTCCCGCTGACGATGATCTCCAGCATCTTCGTCGCGCCGCAGCTGATGCCGGACTGGCTGGGCTGGGTCGCGGCCTGGAACCCGATCTCCTCCACGGCCGCGGCCACCCGCGACCTCTTCGGGACCCCGGTCGGCGGCGGTGACTCCTGGATCGAGCAGAACGCCCTGCTGATGGCGGGCGTCTGGCCCCTCGTCCTGACGGCGATCTTCCTGCCGCTCGCGGTGCGGCGGTTCCAGAAGCTCGGCCGCTGAAGGATCTTCCAGAAAGCTGGCGGTCAAAAGAGAGGGCGCCCGGCGGTGTTCGCCGGGCGCCCTGCACTGCCGTACGGAGACTGCTTACAGCTTCTCGATCACGTAGTCGACGCACTTCGTCAGCGCCTCGACGTCCGCCGGGTCGATCGCCGGGAACATCGCGATCCGCAGCTGGTTGCGGCCGAGCTTGCGGTAGGGCTCGGTGTCCACGATGCCGTTGGCGCGCAGCACCTTGGCGACGGCGGCGGCGTCGATCTCGTCGGAGAAGTCGATCGTGCCGATGACCTGCGAGCGCTTGGCCGGGTCCGTGACGAACGGGGTCGCGTACTTGCTCTCCTCCGCCCAGCCGTACAGCCGGGTCGAGGAGTCCTTCGTACGGGCCGTGGACCAGGCGAGACCGCCCTGGCCGTTGATCCACTCCAGCTGCTGGTTCAGCAGGAAGAGGGTGGCCAGGGCCGGGGTGTTGTACGTCTGGTTCTTGCGGGAGTTGTCGATCGCCGTCGGCAGGCTGAAGAACTCCGGGACGTGCCGGCCGGACGCGTGGACGCGCTCGGCGCGCTCGATCGCGGCCGGGGAGAAGACGCCGACCCACAGGCCGCCGTCGGAGGCGAAGGACTTCTGCGGGGCGAAGTAGTAGACGTCCGTCTCGGCGATGTCGACGGGCAGACCGCCGGCGCCCGAGGTGGCGTCGACCAGGACGAGCGCGCCCTCGTCGGCACCGGCCACCCGCTTGATGGGGGCGGCGACACCGGTGGAGGTCTCGTTGTGGGTGTAGGCGTAGACGTCGACGCCCGCCTCGGCCCGCGGCTCCGGGTGCGTGCCGGGGTCGCTCGCGATGACGGTCGGCTCCGCCAGCCAGGGGGCGAGCTTCGCGGCCTTGGCGAACTTCGAGCTGAACTCACCGAAGGTGAGGTGCTGCGACTTGCTCTCGATCAGGCCGTGGGTGGCGATGTCCCAGAACGCGGTCGAGCCGCCGTTGCCGAGGACGACCTCGTAGCCGTCCGGGAGCTGGAACAGCTCGCCGATGCCCTCGCGGACCTGGCCGACCAGGTTCTTGACCGGGGCCTGGCGGTGAGAGGTGCCCAGCAGGGAGGTGCCGGTCGCGGCGAGGGCGTCCAGCGCCTCCGTCCGCACCTTGGAGGGGCCCGCGCCGAAACGTCCGTCCGCGGGCTTGATGTCAGAGGGAATCTGGATCTCAGCCACGGGGTGAGGTTAGCGGCTGGGGGAAACCGGGGCGAAATGCAGTCCGTCGGCTGAGACGTTTCGCTGGTTGAGTGGAGGCATGACGGATCTGGAGGCCGAACTGCGCAAGGTTGTCCGCGGTGACGTCGGTTTCGGTGCCACCGCTCGCGCGCTCGTCACCATGGACGCGTCCAACTACCGGCGCGTCCCGCTCGGCGTGGTCGCACCCCGCGACGCCGACGACGTGGCCGCCGTGCTGGAGGTCTGCCGGGCCCACGCCGTCCCCGTCGTCCCCCGCGGCGGCGGCACCTCCATCGCCGGACAGGCCACCGGGACCGGCGTCGTGCTGGACTTCACGCGGTACCTGAACCGTCTCGTCTCCCTCGACCCGGAGAGCCGTACCGCCGTCGTCCAGCCGGGTCTTGTCCTCGACCGGCTCCAGGAGGCCGCCGCGCCGCACGGCCTGCGCTTCGGCCCCGACCCCTCCACCCACAGCCGCTGCACGCTCGGCGGCATGATCGGCAACAACTCCTGCGGCGCGCACTCGGTGGCCTGGGGGACGACCGCGGACAGCGTGCGCGAACTGGACGTCGTCACCGCGCGCGGGCGGCGGCTGCGGCTCGGCCGGGACTGGTCCGGGGCGCCGGACGGGCTGCGCGGCCTGGTGGACGGCGAACTCGCCCTGCTGCGCACCGGGTTCCCGGAGCTGCCCCGCCGCATCTCCGGCTACGCCCTGGACGCGCTGCTGCCGGAGAACAGCGCCGACGTGGCCCGTTCCTTCTGCGGTTCCGAGGGCACGCTCGGGGTGCTGACCGAGGCGGTCGTGGACCTTGTGGCGGCGCCACCCGCGCGCGCCCTCGCGGTCCTGGGATACGCGCACGAGACGGCGGCGGCCGAGGCGGCGGCGGGGCTGCTGCCGTACGGCCCGCTGACGGTGGAGGGCATGGCCGCGGACCTGGTGCCCTCGGCGGTCACGCTGCCCCGGGGCGGCGCCTGGCTGTTCGTGGAGACGGGCGGGGAGACGCCCGAGGAGGCACGCGCGCGTGCGGAGACCATCGTGCGCGCCGCCGACGCCGTGGACGGCCTGGTCGTCACGGACCCGGCCGGGCAGCGGGCCCTGTGGCGCGTCCGTGAGGACGCGAGCGGTACGGCGACCCGGATGCCCGACGGCAGCGAGGCGTGGCCCGGCTGGGAGGACTGCGCGGTGCCGCCCGCGCGACTGGGACCGTATCTGCGCGACTTCCGCGCCCTGCTGACCGAGCACGGACTGCGCGGCACGCCGTACGGCCACTTCGGGGACGGCTGCATCCACGTCCGGATCGACTTCGACCTGCTCACCGAGGCGGGCGTCGGGCGCTTCCGGCGCTTCTCGGAGGAGCTCGCCGACCTGGTCGTGGCGCACGGCGGGTCGCTGTCCGGGGAGCACGGGGACGGACAGGCGCGGGCGGAGCTGCTGCCGCGGATGTACGGCGAGCGGATGGTCGGCCTGTTCGAGCGGGCGAAGGACGTGTGGGACCCGGACGGGCTGCTGAACCCCGGCATGCTCGTCCGCCCGGCCCCCCTGGACTCCGGCCTGCGCTTCTCCGTGCTGCCCCGCGAACCCGTCGACGTGGCCTTCGGCTACCCCGCGGACGCCGGTGACTTCTCCGCCGCCGTACGCCGTTGCGTCGGCGTCGCCAAGTGCCGTACGGCCGCGGCGACCGGTCCCGCCGTCATGTGCCCCTCCTTCCGCGCGACGGGCGAGGAGGAGCACTCCACGCGCGGGCGGGCCCGGCTGCTGCACGAGATGCTCGCGGGCGAGGTCGTCACCGACGGCTGGCGCTCGACGGAGGTCCGCGACGCGCTCGACCTGTGCCTGTCCTGCAAGGGCTGCCGCTCCGACTGCCCGGTCGGCGTGGACATGGCCACGTACAAGGCGGAGTTCCTGCACCACCACTACGCCGGGCGGCGGCGCCCGATGGCCCACTACACGATGGGCCGGCTACCGGTGTGGCTGCGCTGGGTGGCGCGGCTGCGGGCGGCCCGGGTCGTCAACTCGCTCGCGTCCGTGCCGGTGTTGGCGTCGGTGGGCAAGCGGCTCGGCGGGGTGGCGGCGGAGCGGGAGATCCCCCGGGTCGCCGCGCAGACGTTCAGCGGATGGTGGCGGCGCAGGCGGTCCGCGGGTGCTGATGGCCCGCTGGTGGTCCTGTGGCCGGACACCTTCACCGAGCATCTCTCGCCCGCCGTCGGACGGGCGGCGGTGCGGGTGCTGGAGGCGGCGGGGCTGCGGGTGGCGCTGCCGCCGACCCTGCGGATGCGAGGGCGGCCGGTGGGGGACGGCCGTACGCGGTGGGCGGTGCCGCTGCTCGGGGCGGGGCGCCGGGGGAGGGTGTGCTGCGGGCTGACGTACCTGTCCACGGGCCAGCTGGACCGCGCCCGGACGGTGCTGCGCACCACGCTGGACCTGCTGGAACCGGTACTGGCGGTCGGGGTCCCGCTGGTGGTCCTGGAGCCGAGCTGTGCGGCGGCCCTGCGCGCGGATCTGCCGGAGCTGCTGCACGACGACCCGCGGGCGGCCGTTCTGGCGGGCCAGGTGCTGACCTTCGCGGAGGCGCTGGAACGCCTGGCCCCGGACTGGACCCCGCCCCACGTGGACCGCCCGGTCACCGGCCAGACCCACTGCCACCAGCACGCGGTCCTCGGGGACGCGGCCGACCGCCGCCTGCGCCAGGCCGCCACGCTCTCCGGCGAACTGAGCGGCGGCTGCTGCGGCCTCGCGGGCAACTTCGGCTTCGAGAAGGGCCACGCCGAGGTGTCGGCGGCCTGCGCGGAGGACCAGCTCCTGCCGGCCGTGCGGCAGGCCCCGGAGGGGGCGGTGGTCCTGGCCGACGGGTTCTCCTGCCGGACTCAGCTGGAGCAGCTGGCGGGGGTGCGGGGCCGGCATCTGGCGGAGGTGCTGGCGGAAGGGCTGGACCAGGGGTCAGTATCTAATTAGCTTCACACACCTGACATAGTCCACTACCCTGGACTCAGAAGTACAGCACGATGAACGATAACCCGAGCCTCCAGGACTGCCCGTGACCTCGCCAGCGCCGACCACCGCCGCCTCTGCCGCCCCCGCCCCGGCCGGTGCGCCGCGCCGCGGGGGTTCCCTCGGTCCGGTCGGGCTGGTCTTCGCCGGGGGGATCTCGGTCCAGTTCGGCGGCGCCCTCGCGGTGACCCTGATGCCGAGGGCGGGCGCGCTGGGCGTGGTGACGCTGCGGCTGGCGGTGGCGGCGGTGGTCCTGCTGCTGATCTGCCGCCCGCGCGTGCGCGGCCACTCCCGCACCGACTGGGGGACGGTCGTCGTCTTCGGCATCACCATGGCCGCGATGAACGGCCTCTTCTACCAGGCGGTGGCCCGGATCCCGCTGGGCCCCGCGGTGACGCTGGAGGTGCTGGGCCCGCTGGCGCTGTCGGTCCTGGCCTCCCGCCGGGCGGTGAACCTGGTTTGGGCCGGTCTCGCACTCGCGGGCGTCTTCCTCCTCGGCGGGGGAGGCTTCAGCAGCCTGGACCCCGTGGGCGTCGCCTACGCCCTGGGCGCCGGGGCCATGTGGGCGGCGTACATCATCTTCAGCGCGCGTACGGGCCGGCGCTTCCCGCAGGCGGACGGACTCGCGCTGGCGATGGTGGTGGCGGCGGTGCTGTTCCTGCCGCTGGGGGTGGCGGAGTCGGGCGGGAAGCTCCTGGAGCCGGTGACGATCGCGCTGGGAGCGGCGGTGGCGATCCTGTCCTCGGTGCTCCCCTACACCCTCGAACTCCTGGCGCTACGACGCCTGCCCGCCTCCACCTTCGCCATCCTGATGAGCCTGGAACCGGCCATCGCCGCGACGGCCGGCTTCTTCATCCTCGACCAGGCCCTCGCCACGACGGAGGCGATCGCCATCGCCCTGGTCATCGCGGCAAGCATGGGCGCGGTACGGACACAGGTGGGACGGGGGAGGGCGAAGACGCCGAGGGTGGCGCCCGAGGCCTGAACCGGTCCGGATCAGCCGAAGACGCCGGCAGCGGTCGCGGAAACGAACCGGGTGAAGGTCTCGGGGGTGACGGTGAGAGTTCCGTGGGCGGGGTTCTTGGAGTCGCGGATCGCTATGTGGGGGACGAGGTCGGCGACTTCGACACATTCGCCTCCGGTGTCGCCGCTGTACGACGACTTGCGCCAGGTGGCAGCCCCGAGGGGCGCGCACTCGACGCAGTCGCCGCCCGTGCTTCCGCTGTACGTCGACTTACGCCAGGTCGTGCCCGTCACGTTCAGGTTCGATTCCATACCGTTCCTCCATCACACGGGCGATGAGGGCCGCCGAGTCGTCCACGGAGAGGGCGGCCGCTTGCAGATGATCGTAACGGACCGAACCCTCCCTGACGGCTTCAGGATTGGCCGTCATGTGCCCCTGAACGAAGTCCTCCGTGTAGACGATGTCGGGGTCGTTGTGGAAGCGAAGGAGGGTGAACGAGCCCATCAGGCCCGTGTGTGCACCCGCTCCGAAAGGCAGCACCTGGATCTCCAGCCACTTGCGCCTCTGCAGGGTCAACAAGTGCGCCAGTTGCTCGCGCATGACCTCACGGCTGCCAACTTCCTGATGCAGGACTGCCTCACTCAACACCACCCACATGACAGGTGGTTGCTCCCGGTCCAGGATGCGTTGGCGCTCCAGGCGCGCCGCTACCTTGTCCTCGACGTCCCCGTCATCCCTCGTGCTGAGGACTGCGCGGGCGTACGCCTTCGTCTGTAGCAGGCCGTACACCAGCTGCGCCTGATACGTGGAGACAAAGGTCGCCTTCGCCTCCAAGTCAGCGATCGGCTGAAACCAACTAGGCAACTGGCTCCGCAGAACCAACCCCACCAGCCGCGAAAACGTCCCGCCCGTCCCCAGCGCCGCATCCACCCGCTCGGAGAACTCCCGCTGCGGAACCTTCAGCGCCGTCTCGATCTGCCCGATCAACGACCCCGTACAGAACACGATCGACCCCAGCTGCGCCAGCGTCAGCCCCGCCGCCTCCCGTGACCGCCGCAGCTCGTAGCCGTAGTAGTCCAGGGGCGACGCGCTCGGATCAAGTTGCCGGATATTGGACACAGCGACCACCTCCAATCACCGAGAGTAGCCACAAGGATGCGCACGGGTACGGGAGTTGCGGGAAAAGAAATCATGCAAGCACGCTTGATTGATTCTCGGCCCACTGCCATGCTCCACCCCATGGCCGACCCGACGCCCGTGTTCGACGACCTGCGTGCAGAGAGCGATGAACTCGACCGGCTGGTAGCCGAGTTGAGCCCGGACCAGTGGTCCCTCGCCACGCCCGCCCCCCGTTGGACCGTCGCCCACCAGATCGCTCACCTCGCCTGGACCGATCACGCCGCCCTGCTCGCCGTCACCGACGCCGACGCCTTCGCCAAGGAGGTCGAGAAGGCGCTCGCCGCGCCCGAGACCTTCGTCGACGAGGGCGCCGAGGAGGGGGCGAAGAAACCGCCCGCCGAGATCCTCGCCGCGTGGCGCGCCGGACGTAAGGCCCTGGACGACGCCCTGCGCGCCGCCCCGGACGGTGCCCGTTTCCCCTGGTACGGCCCGCCCATGGCCGCCGCCTCCATGGCGAGCGCCCGTCTGATGGAGACCTGGGCCCACGGCCAGGACGTGGCGGACGCGTTGGGTGTGGTGCGCACACCCACCGACCGCCTCCGGCATGTGGCCCGCATCGGTGTGCGCGCCCGCGACTACGCCTTCGCGATCCGCGGACTCACCCCGCCCGCCGAGGAGTTCCGCGTCGAACTCGCCGCTCCCAGCGGTGAGGTGTGGGCCTACGGCCCCGAAGGCGCCCCTCAGCGAGTCACCGGGCCCGCCCACGACTTCTGCCTGCTGGTCACCCGGCGTGCCCACCGGGCCGACCTCGCGGTGCGGGCCGAGGGGGAGGACGCCGAGCGGTGGCTGGACATCGCCCAGGCCTTCGCCGGGCCGCCCGGTGCCGATCGGGAGCCCGAGGGAGACGCCGCGTGACCCTCCGTATCGGCAACGCCTCCGGGTTCTACGGCGACCGTTTCGACGCCATGCGCGAGATGCTCACCGGCGGTGAACTCGACGTCCTCACCGGCGACTACCTCGCCGAGCTGACCATGCTCATCCTGGGACGCGACCGGCTCAAGGACCCCGGCGCCGGATACGCGCGCACCTTCCTGCGGCAGCTGGAGGAGTGCCTCGGGCTCGCCCGCGAGCGGGGCGTGCGGATCGTCACCAACGCCGGTGGGCTCAACCCCGCCGGACTCGCCGCCGCCGTACGGGAACTGGCCGACCGGCTCGGCATCCCCGTGCGGGTCGCCCACGTCGAGGGCGACGACCTCACCGCCGCCCACCCCGGCAGCCTCGCCGCGCACGCCTACCTCGGCGGCTTCGGCATCGCCGCCTGCCTCCGGGAGGGCGCCGACGTCGTCGTCACCGGACGGGTCACCGACGCGGCCCTGGTCACCGGGCCCGCCGCCGCGCACTTCGGCTGGGCCCCCACGGACCACGACCGGCTGGCGGGCGCCGTCGTCGCCGGACATGTGCTGGAGTGCGGGGCGCAGGCCACCGGCGGGAACTACGCCTTCTTCCAGGGCCGGGACGTCCGCCGGCCCGGCTTCCCGCTCGCCGAGATCCACGAGGACGGCACCGCCGTCATCACCAAGCACCCCGGCACGGGCGGCTTCGTCGACATCGGCACCGTCACCGCCCAGCTCCTGTACGAGACCTCCGGCGCCCGGTACGCCGGGCCCGACGTCACCGCCCGGCTGGACACCGTCCGGCTCTCCCAGGACGGCCCCGACCGCGTCCGCATCGGCCCGGTGCGCGGCGAGGCCCCGCCGCCCACCCTCAAGGTCGGCGTCAACCGGCTCGGCGGGTTCCGCAACGAGGTCGTCTTCGTGCTCACCGGGCTCGACATCGAGGCCAAGGCCGAGCTGGTGCGCGCGCAGCTGACCGACGCGCTGGCCAAGTCGCCGCCCGCCGAGGCCCGGTGGGATCTCGTCCGTACCGACCGGGCCGACGCCCCGACCGAGGAGACGGCCAGCGCCCTGCTCCGGCTCGTCGTCCGGGACCCGGACCAGACGGCCGTCGGGCGGGCGCTCAGCGGGGCCGCCATCGAACTCGCCCTCGCCAGCTACCCCGGGTTCCATGTGCTCGCACCACCCGGAAAGGGCGCTCCCTACGGGGTCTTCGAGGATGTGTACGTCCCCCATGGCGCCGCCGCACATGTGGCCGTCCTCCATGACGGCCGGCGGATCCATGTGGCGCCGCCCCAGGACACCCGCGTACTCGACGACCTGCCGGAGCCCGCGCTTCCCGACCCGCCGGTATCCGGACCCCGTACCCGCGCCCCGCTCGGCCTCGTCGCCGGGGCCCGCAGCGGCGACAAGGGCGGCAACGCCAACGTGGGCGTGTGGGTGCGCACCGACGAGGCATGGCGCTGGCTCGCGCACGAGCTGACCGTCGACCGGTTCCGGGAACTGCTCCCCGAGTGCGCGGAGCTGCCCGTGCGCCGCCACGCGCTCCCCGCACTGCGTGCCCTGAACTTCGTCGTCGAGGGCATCCTCGGCGCCGGAGTCGCCGCCCAGCACCGTTTCGACCCGCAGGCCAAGGCGCTCGGCGAGTGGCTGCGCTCCCGGCACCTGGACATACCGGAGGCCCTCCTGTGACGGTTCTCAGCACCGCCCTCGACCCCCGGGGCGGCGACTACCGGGCCCATCGCGAGGCCATGCTCGCCAAGCTCGCCGACCTCGACGCCGAGCACGCCAAGGCCCTCGCGGGCGGCGGCGAGAAGTACGTCGAGCGGCACCGCAAGCGCGGCAAGCTCCTCGCGCGGGAGCGCATCGAGCTGCTGCTCGATCCCGACACGCCCTTCCTGGAGCTGTCCCCGCTGGCCGCCTGGGGGAGCGACTACGCCGTCGGCGCCTCCCTCGTCACCGGCATCGGGGTCGTCGAGGGCGTGGAGTGCCTGATCACCGCCAACGATCCGACCGTGCGCGGGGGTGCCAGCAACCCCTGGTCGCTGAAGAAGGCCCTGCGCGCAAACGACATCGCGCTCGCCAACCGGCTGCCCTGCATCAGCCTGGTGGAGTCCGGCGGCGCCGACCTCCCGTCCCAGAAGGAGATCTTCATCCCCGGCGGGGCCATCTTCCGCGACCTGACCCGGCTGTCCGCCGCCGGGATCCCCACCGTCGCCGTCGTCTTCGGCAACTCCACCGCCGGCGGCGCCTACGTCCCCGGCATGTCCGACCACGTGATCATGGTCAAGGAGCGCGCCAAGGTGTTCCTCGGCGGGCCCCCGCTGGTCAAGATGGCCACCGGTGAGGAGAGCGACGACGAGTCGCTGGGCGGCGCCGAGATGCACGCGCGCGTGTCGGGGCTCGCGGACTACTTCGCCGTGGACGAGCGGGACGCGTTGCGGCAGGCGCGCCGGGTCGTCGCCCGGCTCAACCACCGCAAGGCGTACCCGGATCCGGGGCCGGCCGAGCCGCCCGAGTACGACGCCGAGGAACTGCTCGGCATCGTCCCGGGCGACCTGCGCACACCCTTCGACCCGCGTGAGGTCATCGCCCGCATCGTCGACGCCTCCGACTTCGACGAGTTCAAGCCGCTGTACGGGACGAGCCTGGCCACCGGGTGGGCACGGCTGCACGGTTACCCGGTCGGCATCCTCGCCAACGCCCAGGGCGTGCTGTTCAGCGCGGAGTCGCAGAAGGCCGCCCAGTTCATCCAGCTGGCGAACCAGCGGGACATCCCGCTCCTCTTCCTGCACAACACCACCGGCTACATGGTCGGCAAGGAGTACGAGCAGGGCGGGATCATCAAGCACGGCGCGATGATGATCAACGCGGTGTCCAACTCCCGCGTCCCGCACCTGTCCGTGCTCCTGGGGGCCTCCTACGGCGCCGGACACTACGGCATGTGCGGGCGGGCCTACGATCCGCGCTTCCTGTTCGCCTGGCCCAGCGCCAAGTCGGCCGTCATGGGCCCCCAGCAGCTCGCCGGTGTCCTGTCCATCGTCGCCCGCCAGTCGGCGGCCGCCAAAGGGCTGCCGTACGACGACGAGGGGGACGCGGCCCTGCGGGCCATGGTGGAGCAGCAGATCGAGTCCGAGTCGCTGCCCATGTTCCTGTCCGGGCGGCTGTACGACGACGGCGTCATCGACCCGCGCGACACCCGCACCGTGCTCGGCCTGTGCCTGTCCGCCGTCCACACGGCGCCCTACCAGGGCGCGCGCGGTGGCTTCGGCGTCTTCCGGATGTGAGGGATCAGCAGTGATCACTTCTGTACTCGTCGCCAACCGGGGCGAGATCGCCTGCCGGGTCTTCCGCACCTGCCACGAGGCGGGGATCCGGACCGTCGCCGTGCACTCGGACGCCGACGACAACGCCCTCCACACGCGCGTGGCCGACACCGCGGTACGGCTGCCGGGGGCGACGCCCGCCGAGACGTACCTGCGCGGCGATCTGATCGTGAAGGCCGCCGTCGCGGCCGGCGCGGACGCCGTGCACCCCGGCTACGGCTTCCTCTCCGAGAACGCCGGCTTCGCGCGTGCCGTGCTGGACGCGGGCCTGATCTGGATCGGGCCGCCGCCGGAGGCCATCGAGGCGATGGCCTCCAAGACCCGCGCGAAGGAGCTGATGGGGCTCGCGCCGCTGGGCGAGGTCACGTCGGGCGACCTGCCGGTCCTCGTGAAGGCCGCCGCGGGCGGCGGGGGGCGCGGGATGCGGATCGTGCGCCGCCTCGACGAACTCGACGCCGCCCTGGAGGCCGCCCGCGCGGAGGCCACCAGCGCCTTCGGCGACGGCGAGGTCTTCGTCGAGCCCTATGTGGAGCACGGCCGGCACGTCGAGGTGCAGGTGCTCGCGGACACGCACGGCACGGTGTGGGCGCTCGGCACCCGCGACTGCTCCCTCCAGCGCCGCCACCAGAAGGTCGTCGAGGAGGCACCGGCACCCGGCCTCTCGGACCGGCTCGAGGAGCAGCTGCGCACGCTGGCCGTACGCGCCGCGCGTGCCGTCCGCTACGTCGGCGCGGGCACCGTCGAGTTCCTCGTCGCCGACGACACCGCGCACTTCCTGGAGATGAACACCCGCCTCCAGGTCGAACACCCCGTGACCGAAGCCGTGTTCGGCGTCGACCTGGTCGCCCTGCAACTGAGCGTCGCCGAGGGGCAGCCCCTCGCCGACGAGCCCCCACGCGCGCGTGGCCACGCGATCGAGGCCCGCCTCTACGCCGAGGACCCGGCCCGCGACTGGGCCCCGCAGACCGGCACCCTGCACCGGCTCGCCGTCCCCGACGGCGTGCGCCTGGACAGCGGCTACGGCGACGGCGACGAGATCGGCGTCCACTACGACCCGATGCTCGCCAAGCTGATCGCCCACGCCCCCACCCGCGCGGGCGCGCTCCGAAAACTCGCGGGCGCCCTGGAGAGGGCCACGATCCACGGCCCGGTCACCAACCGCGACCTCCTCGTCCGCTCCCTGCGCCACGAGGAGTTCACCACGGCCCGGATGAACACCGGCTTCTACGACCGCCACCTCCCCGCCCTCACCGACCCCGCCCCCGACCCGCACGCCCCCCTGGCCGCCGCCCTGGCCGACGCCCACCGCACGGGCTCCCGCTTCGGCGGCTGGCGCAACGTGCCCTCCCAGCCGCAGATCAAGCGCTACGCCATGGCGGGCGAGGAGCACGAGGTCCGCTACCGCCACACCAGGGCGGGCCTGGAGGCGGACGGCGTACGCGTCGTACAGACGGGCGCCGGCCGGGTCGTACTCGAAGTGGACGGCGTACAGCGCAGGTTCGAGGTGGCGCGCTACGGCGACGCCCTGTACGTCAACGACACGGCCCTGAAACCCCTGCCCCGCTTCCCCGATCCCACGGCCCAGCTCGCCCCGGGCTCCCTCCTCGCCCCCATGCCGGGCACGGTCGTCCGCCTCGCGGACGGACTGGCCGTAGGAGCCGCCGTACGGGCCGGAGAGCCCCTGCTGTGGCTGGAGGCGATGAAGATGGAACACAAGATCACAGCACCGGTCACGGGAACGCTGACGGCCTTGCAGGCCGTGCGCGGACAACAGGTGACGGTGGGCGCTCTGCTGGCGGTCGTCGAGCCCACCTAGGGGCGCGGGGCCGTGTCAATTTGCGGCTACCGCCGCGTGGGCGCGAGCAACCACACAAGACCCGCACCCGGGAAGGATCCCCATGCACCCCACCCTCGAATCCGAAGAACACAAGGCCCTCCGATCAGCCGTCGCCGCCCTCGGCAAACGCCACGGCCGCCACTACGACCGCAAAGCCCTCTGGGAAGACGCAGCCAAACTCGGCTACCTCGGCGTCAACCTGCCGGAGGAATACGGCGGCGGAGGCGGCGGCATCGCCGAACTCTCCATCGTGCTGGAGGAGTTGGGTGCCGCCGGCTGCCCCCTCCTCATGATGGTCGTCTCCCCCGCCATCTGCGGCACAGTGATCGCCCGCTTCGGAACAGACGCCCAAAAACAGGAGTGGCTCCCCGCCCTCGCCGACGGCACCCGCACCATGGCCTTCGGCATCACCGAACCCGACGCCGGTTCCAACAGCCACCGCATCACCACCACCGCCCGCCGGGACGGCGCCGACTGGCTGCTCACCGGCCGCAAGGTCTTCATCTCCGGCGTCGACATCGCGGACGCGACCCTCATCGTCGGCCGCACCGCGGACGCCCGCACCGGCAACCTCAAGCCCTGCCTGTTCATCGTCCCGCGCGACGCCGAAGGCTTCCGACGGCGGCAGATCGACATGGAACTCAACGCCGCCGAGAAGCAGTTCGAGCTGACCCTGGACGACGTACGGCTCCCCGCCGACGCGCTCGTCGGCGACGAGGACGCGGGACTCCTCCAGCTGTTCGCCGGGCTCAACCCCGAACGCGTCATGACCGCCGCGTTCGCGATCGGCATGGGCCGCTACGCCCTCGCGCAAGCGATCGCGTACGCCCGCGACCGCACCGTCTGGAAGGCCCCGATCGGCTCCCACCAGGCCATCGCGCACCCCCTCGCGCAGGCGCACATCGAGCTGGAACTGGCCCGCCTGATGATGCAGAAGGCGGCCCATCTGTACGACGCCGGCGACGACATGGGGGCCGGGGAGGCCGCCAACATGGCCAAGTACGCGGCCGGGGAAGCCTGTGTGAAGGCGGTCGACCAGGCCGTGCACACGCTCGGCGGGAACGGCCTCACGCGCGAATTCGGGCTCGCGTCCCTGATCACCGCCGCGCGCGTGGCCCGCATCGCCCCGGTGAGCCGGGAGATGATCCTCAACTACGTCTCCCACCAGACCCTGGGCCTGCCCAAGTCGTACTAGGCCGTCTTGGAGGAACGATGTTCCGCAGCGAGTACGCAGACGTCCCGCCCGTCGAACTCCCCATCCACGACGCCGTGCTCGGCAGGGCCGCCGAGTTCGGCGACACGCCCGCGCTGATCGACGGTACGAACGGCATGACCCTCACCTACGCGCAGGTGGACCACTTCCACCGGCGCATCGCGGCCGCGCTGGCCGAGGCGGGGGTCCGCAAGGGTGACGTCCTCGCCCTGCACAGCCCCAACACGGTGGCCTTCCCGACCGCCTTCTACGCCGCCACGCGCGCGGGTGCCTCCGTCACCACCGTGCACCCGCTCGCCACGCCCGAGGAGTTCGCCAAGCAGCTGAAGGACGCGGAGGCCCGCTGGATCGTCACCGTCTCCCCGCTGCTGGAGGTCGCCCGGCGGGCCGCCGGACTCGCGGGCGGCATCGAGGAGATCCTCGTCTGCGACAGCGCGCCCGGCCACCGCTCGCTGATCGACATGCTCGCCTCCACCGCCCCCGAACCGCAGGTCGACATCGACCCCGCCGAGGACATCGCCGCGCTGCCCTACTCCTCCGGCACGACCGGTGTCCCCAAGGGCGTGATGCTCACGCACCGGCAGATCGCCACCAACCTCGCCCAGCTCGAACCGTCGATACCGGCGAAACCCGGCGACCGCATCCTCGCCGTCCTGCCCTTCTTCCACGTCTACGGCCTCACCGCCCTCATGAACGCCCCCCTCAGAAAAGGCGCCACGGTCGTCGTCCTGCCCCGCTTCGAGCTGGAGACCTTCCTCGCGGCCATCCAGGACCACCGCATCACCGACCTGTTCGTGGCCCCTCCGATCGTCCTCGCCCTCGCCAAGCACCCCCTGGTCGCCCAGTACGACCTGTCGTCCCTGAGGCACATCGTCAGCGCCGCCGCCCCCCTGGACGCCCAGCTCGCCGCGGCCTGCTCACGGCGCCTGAACCTGCCCCCGATCGGCCAGGCGTACGGCATGACCGAACTGTCCCCCGGCACCCATGTCGTACCCCTGGAGAGCATGCGCGAGGCGCCCCCCGGCACCGTCGGCAAGCTCATCGCCGGCACCGAGATGCGGATCGTCTCCCTCGACGACCCCGGCAAGGACCTGGACGTCGGCGAGGCCGGCGAGATCCTGATCCGGGGCCCGCAGGTGATGAAGGGCTACCTCAAGCGCCCCGAGGACACCGCCGCGATGATCGACGAGGAGGGCTGGCTGCACACCGGCGACGTCGGCCGGGTCGACACCGACGGCTGGCTGTTCGTCGTCGACCGGGTCAAGGAGCTCATCAAGTACAAGGGCTTCCAGGTGGCCCCCGCCGAACTGGAGGCACTGCTGCTGACCCACCCCGGCATCGCCGACGCCGCCGTCATCGGCGTCCCCGACGACAACGGCAACGAGGTCCCCCGCGCGTACGTCGTCCGCCAGCCGTCGGCCGCGGACCTCTCCGAGGGGGAGGTCATGATGCACGTCGCCGAACGCGTCGCCCCCTACAAGCGGATCCGCCAGGTCTCCTTCATCGACGGCGTGCCCCGGGCCGCCTCAGGGAAGATCCTGCGGCGCGAGCTCAGGGAGCGCGCGTGACACTGATCGGCCGTACACGCGCGCGGGGCGTCCACACGCTCACCCTCGACTCGCCGGACAACCGCAACGCCCTGTCGGCCAAGCTGGTCGGCGAACTCACCGACGCGCTCACCGACTGCGCCGAGGACCCGGCCGTCCGCGCGGTCGTCCTCACCCACACCGGCAACACCTTCAGCGCGGGCGCCGACCTGCGCGACCCGCCCCACCCGGACGCGCTGGTCGGCCTGCTGCGGCGGATCGTCGAACTGCCCCGGCCCGTCGTCGCCCGCGTCACCGGCCACGTACGCGCGGGCGGCCTGGGCCTGATGGCCGCCTGCGACATCGCGGCCGCCGCGCACTCGGCGACCTTCGCGTTCACGGAAGTACGGATCGGGGTGGCCCCCGCGGTCATCTCGCTCCCGCTGCTGCCGCGCACGGACCCCCGCGCCCTCGCCCGCTACTACCTCACCGGCGAGCGCTTCGACGCCCCCGAGGCGGCCCGGATCGGCCTGCTGACGGCCGCCGGGGACGACGTGGACGCCGTACTGGAGCCCGTCCTCGACGGCCTGCGGCGCTCCGCCCCCGAGGCCCTGGCCGAGACCAAGCGGCTGCTCACGGCTAGGGTGCTGGAGTCATTCGACCGGGACGCGGCCGACCTCACCGCGCTCTCGGCCCGGCTGTTCTCCGCCCCGCAGGCCCGCGAGGGGATGACGGCCTTCCTGGAGCGACGGGATCCCTCATGGGTGGTGTGAGTACGGCCGAACGCGACCGCGTTCCCAAGCAGGACCGCAGCCGGGCGACCCGGCAGCGGCTCCTGGAGGCCGCCGTGGCCTGTCTCGCCGAACACGGCTGGGCGGGCTCCACGGTGTCCGTCGTCGCCGAGCGCGCCGGGGTCTCCCGGGGCGCCGCCCAGCACCACTTCCCGACCCGCGAGGACCTGTTCACCGCCGCCGTCGAATACGTCGCCGAGGAACGCTCCACGGCCCTGCGGGCGCTGTTCCCGACGGGCGCGGCGGAGGACCGGCGGGCGGTGGTGTCGGCGCTGGTCGACCTGTACACCGGGCCCCTGTTCCGTGCCGCCCTGCATCTGTGGGTCGCCGCGTCGAACGAGGAGCAGCTGCGCCCGCGCGTCACCGAGCTGGAGGCCCGGGTCGGCCGGGAGACGCACCGTATCGCCGTGGAGCTGCTCGGGGCGGACGAGTCCGCGCCGGGGGTGCGGGAGACCGTGCAGGGGCTGCTCGACATGGCCCGGGGGCTGGGGCTGGCGAACCTGCTGACGGACGACCAGGGGCGGCGCGAGCGAGTCGTGGCGCAGTGGGCCGCCCTGCTGGACGGGACGCTGGGCGGGACCCCTTAGGGACTGACCTGGGGACTGACCTGGGACCTGACCCGCCTGCTGGACGGGACGCTGTCCGGCACCGCTCAGGGACTGAGCCGCTCCACCCGCCAGCCGCCGTCCGGCCGGATCACGTACCGCAGCCGGTCGTGCAGCCGGTTCTCGCGGCCCTGCCAGAACTCCACCGACTGCGGCGCCACCCGGAAACCGCCCCAGTTCGGCGGCACGGGCACCTGCTCGCCCTCCGGGTAGCGGGCGGCCAGCTCCGCGTACGAGGCGTCCAGGTCGGCCCGCGTCGTGATGACCGTGGACTGCTCGCTGGCCCACGCGCCGAGCTGGGAGCCGTGCGGGCGGGTACGGAAGTACGCGGCCGTCTCGTCCCGCCCGGTGCGCCGCGCGATGCCCTGGACGATGACCTGACGGGCCATCGGATGCCAGGGGAACAGCAGCGAGACGTACGGGTTCTCCGCCAGGTCACGGGCCTTGCGGGAGTCGTAGTTGGTGTAGAAGACGAAGCCCTGCTCGTCGAACTGCTTCAGCAGCACCGTGCGGGAGCTGGGTCGGCCCTCGGCGTCCGCGGTCGAGACGACCATGGCGTTCGGCTCGAACAGATGAGCCTCGCTCGCGGCCTGCTTGAACCACCGCGCGAACTGTTCCACCGGGGTCGCGGCCAGCTCGTGCTCGGCGAGGCCCGCGGCCCGGTACTGCTGGCGCATCACGGCGGGGTCCGGCGGTACGGCGTCTCGGTCGGTCACGCGGTCATCTTGCCGTATACGCGCGGCGCGTTCGGCACGGTGTCCTTCATCACTGCGTGGCACTCAGTGCCGCAAGCCCTCCCCAAAGGTGGCACTCGGGGATATCGTTCTGATGCCGTTCGGTTGGGTGACCGCCAGTCGCACGGGGCATCACTGGGGTACCGCCCAGGACCGCGAGTCCTTCGAGCCACGACCGCGGATCCACCGGGCGCGCAGCCGTCCCTGCCGCACCAGAACACGGTCCGCACCATCACCCCCACAACACCATCTGTCCCACACATCACGAGGGAGCCGCCTGATGTCCGACTTCGTACCCGGACTCGAAGGAGTCGTCGCGTTCGAGACGGAGATCGCCGAACCCGACAAGGAGGGCGGCGCACTCAGGTACCGGGGCGTCGACATCGAGGACCTCGTCGGCCAGGTCTCCTTCGGCAACGTCTGGGGCCTGCTCGTCGACGGGGCCTTCAACCCCGGCCTGCCGCCCGCCGAGCCGTTCCCGATCCCGGTGCACTCCGGCGACATCCGCGTCGACGTCCAGTCCGCGCTCGCCATGCTGGCGCCCGTGTGGGGCCTGAAGCCGCTGCTCGACATCGATGCCGACCAGGCCCGTGAGGACCTCGCCAGGGCCGCCGTCATGGCCCTGTCCTACGTCGCCCAGTCCGCCCGCGGGCAGGGCCTGCCGATGGTGCCGCAGCGCGAGATCGACAAGGCGCAGTCCGTCGTCGAGCGGTTCATGATCCGCTGGCGGGGCGAGCCGGACCCCAAGCACGTCGCCGCCGTCGACGCGTACTGGACCTCCGCCGCCGAGCACGGCATGAACGCCTCCACCTTCACCGCCCGCGTGATCGCCTCCACCGGCGCGGATGTCGCCGCCGCGCTCTCCGGCGCCGTAGGGGCGATGTCCGGGCCGCTGCACGGCGGTGCGCCCTCGCGCGTGCTGTACATGATCGAGGAGATCGAGCGGACCGGGGACGCCGAGGCGTACGTGAGGCAGGCCCTCGACCGGGGCGAGCGGCTCATGGGCTTCGGGCACCGCGTCTACCGCGCCGAGGACCCCCGCGCGCGCGTGCTGCGGCGTACGGCCCGGGAGCTGGGTGCGCCGCGCTTCGAGGTGGCCGAGGCGCTGGAGAAGGCGGCGCTGGCCGAGCTGCACGCCCGGCGTCCCGACCGGGTGCTGGCCACGAACGTGGAGTTCTGGGCGGCGATCGTCCTCGACTTCGCCGAGGTGCCGGCCCACATGTTCACGTCGATGTTCACCTGCGCGCGCACCGCCGGATGGTCGGCGCACATCCTGGAGCAGAAGCGCACCGGCCGCCTGGTCCGGCCGTCCGCACGGTACGTCGGCCCGGGCTCGCGCGATCCCCGACAGGTCGATGGCTACGCCGACATCACCCCCTGAGACGGGGCCGCCAACGCAGACGACCCGCGAGCTCGGTTCCTCCACCATCAGGCGGAGAAGCCGGCCGGACGCACCGGCGAGCTCGCGGGTCGGGTGACTGCGTTGGATTGGCCGGCTGCGGGTATCTCGCACCCGCTGGTCCGGCGCCGAACTGAGTACGACGGCGGACTACTAGCCCGCAGTCACCTCGCGCGCCCGGGATTCATACATGTACCGGATCACCTCCTTTCAGCGATGGACATCACCCTAGGAAGCGGCCGGGGAGCGTTCAACCGATTTTTCGGGAAGGTGACCGGGCTGCTTCAAGGCGGACGCTGTAGCCGTATCCGTCGCCCCGCTGAAGGAGCCGCAGATTGCGGTGAATCTTCCGGGCATCGAGATTGAGGGGCGTGTGGTGCGGGGAGACGGCTCGTGTGAATGATCTTCATGTCGTACCGTCGGCGCGGATTCGGCATGGCGCTGCACGAGCACTGTCTTGCGCGCGCGGGCTGGGTGCCCGGGGCATCGAGACCGTCGTACCAGCCGCCGACACCGACGGGCTGCGGTTCGCCGAGGGGCGGGGGTTCGTCGAGGTGGAGCGGTATGTGGCGCCCGAGGACGAGAGCGAGGTGTGGCTCACGCTGCGGCTTGAGCCGTGAGTGGTACGACGTTTCCGGCGTACAACGATTCTCTCAATCTTGTGGGAACCCGGTGTGTGCTGCGTCACGTTCGAGTTGAATGATTGTTAGTGGGCGAACGTCCGCACCGTACGCGTGCGGACGCGGCTTGGCAGGGGGTCCAGGTGAGTGCTTCCCGGCGTAGTGGGACCACCGACGAGCTGGGGCCGGACGAACCCGAGGGGACCGGTCCCGAGGGCTCCGGCGGCTCCGATCTGCTCGCCGCGCTGCTGGACGGGATGGACGCGGCGCTGTGCGCCTTCGACGCCGACGGCGTCGTCACGCACTGGAACCGCGAGGCCGAGCGGATCCTCGGCTGGACCGCCGCCGAGGCGGTCGGGCGGCAGGGCTTCGCCGGCTGGGCCGTGCGCAGCGCGGACGCCGAGGAGGTCGAGGGGCGGCTGATGTCCGCCATGGACGCCCCCGGACGGCAGGTGAACGAGTTCGCGCTGCTCACCAAGGACGGCGGCCGGGTCCTCGTGCGCACCCAGTCCGCGGCCGTCCGCGGACCCGACGGCAAGCCCGCGGGCGTCTACTGCGCCTTCAGCGAGGTGCACGCGCAGATCGACCTGGAGCGGTCCATCGCGCTCAGCGAGGCCCTGTTCGAGGACGCGAGCTGGGGCGTCGTCCTCGTCGACGCCGACCTGCGCCCCGCCGTCGTCAACGCGCACGCCGCCCGCGCGCTGGGCATCGGGCGTACGTCCGTCCTGGGCCGCCCGCTCGGCGAGCTGCTCGCCCGGGGCGTCGAGGAACTGGAGAGCGCCCTCACCCACGTCCTCGCGGAAGGCGCGCCTCCGGCCCCGGCGGAGATCTGGGTGAGTGTGCGCACCCCCGACGGCGAGCAGCGGCGCTGCTGGCGCTGCGGCTTCGTACGGCTGGCCTCGCCGCTGGCCGAGGAGCCGGTGCCGCTCGGTGTGGGCTGGCTCTTCCAGGACGTCACCGAGGCCAAGCAGGGCGAGCAGGAGGCGGCGCAGCTGCGGTTCCGCTCCAACCAGATGCACCGGGCCGCGCGGGCCGCTGCCGAGTGCGAGGACCCCGCGGAGGCGGCCACCGTCCACCTCGACTTCGCGCTCGCCGGGTTCGCCGACCACGCCCTGGTCGACCGGATCGCGGGCGGCACCCTGAGCGACGCCGACTCGGCCGGTCCGGTCCGCCTGGTCAGATCCGCGGCCACGCCTTCCGGCGCACCGGGCCCGAGCCTGCCCTCCGGCGCCGCCGGTCTGCCCGTGCGCTACACGGAGGGCCACCCGGCGCTGCAGTGCGTGGCGCGCGCCGGATCGGTCCGGGCCAGCGTCGGCACCGTACCGCCGGAACAGGCCCGCGCCTGGGCGGAGGCCCGCCAGTGGCCGCCGGACGCGGTGCACGCCCTGTGCGCGGTCCTGCGCAGCCGGGGCCGCACGCTGGGCGTGGTGACGTTCCTGCGGGGCGGCGGCCGGACCCCCTTCGAGCGTTCCGACGCGGCCTACGCGGAGGACGTGGCGGCCCGTATCGCGACGGCCCTGGACCTGGCGAACGCCCTGTGAGGGCTCATCGCCGGTAGAAGATCCGGTCGCCGTACTCCGCCAGCACCCGTCCGTTCCACTCGTGCCCGCCGTCCACGTTGCCCGAGCGCAGCAGCGGCGGCTCGATGCCCCGCTCGGCCAGGGCGCCGGCCGCGGTGGCCATGACGGCCTGGAGCAGGGCCGTGGTGACGACCGTGGACGCGGGCGCGAACGACGCCGGCACGGTGTCCAGGGTCAGCTCGGCGTCCCCGACGGCGATCTTGGAGTCGAGGACGAGATCGCAGTGGTCCTTCAGATACGTCCCGGACACGTGCCGTGACGTGGTCTCGGACGCGTACGCCACGGATGTCACGCCGATGACCTTCACGCCCAGCGCGCGGGCGTTCATGGCCATCTCCACCGGCAGCGCGTTGCGCCCGGACAGCGAGACGATCACCAGGGCGTCCCCCGCGCGCAGCGGCGAGGTGTCCAGCACGGCGGCGGCCAGCCCGTCGACCCGCTCCAGCGCGGACCCCAGCGTGGCGGGCATCACGTCCACGCCCACCACCCCCGGCACGGCCAGCAGATTCATCAGGGCGAGCCCGCCCGCGCGGTAGACGACGTCCTGCGCGGCGAGCGAGGAGTGTCCGGCGCCGAACGCGAACAGCCGCCCGCCGTCGGCGACCGTGTCGGCGAGCAGCGTGCCGGCCGCCTCGATGGTGCCGGCCTCCTCGTCGCGGACCCGCTGGAGCAGCCCGATCGCGGCGTCGAAGAACTGGCCGGCCAGCTTGCGGTCGCTCATGCGCGGGGCCCCTTTGCCTGCGAAGTGCGGTGGTGGTGATCTGTGTCGCGGATCACCGTGCGGTCTGGACCACTGCGGTGTCAATACGGCGGTACGGCGGTCCCAGGCGCCCGGCGGGGACCGCCTCGCACCCCCGGCCGGGAGCGCGAAACCCCCTGGTTTCAACGGCGCGGCACGGTTGTCAGCGCTATGCGTCAGAATTGAGGCCAGGGCCAGGGCCAGCGCACGCGCCGCGAAGCTGTCGCGCTTCCGGCAGATCTCATCAAGGGGCACGTATGTCCGGACTGATCGACACCACGGAGATGTATCTCCGCACCATCCTCGAGCTGGAGGAGGAAGGTGTGGTCCCCATGCGTGCCCGGATCGCCGAGCGGCTCGACCAGAGCGGGCCGACCGTCAGCCAGACGGTGGCGCGGATGGAGCGGGACGGACTGGTGTCCGTCGCCTCCGACCGCCATCTGGAGCTGACGGACGAGGGGCGCCGGCTCGCCACCCGCGTGATGCGCAAGCACCGCCTGGCCGAGTGTCTGCTCGTCGACGTGATCGGCCTGGAGTGGGAGCAGGTGCACGCCGAGGCCTGCCGCTGGGAGCACGTGATGAGCGAGGCCGTGGAGCGCCGCGTGCTGGAGCTGCTCCGGCACCCCACCGAGTCGCCCTACGGCAACCCGATCCCCGGTCTGGAGGAGCTAGGCGAGAAGGACGGCGCCGACCCCTTCCTCGACGAGGGCATGGTCTCGCTGGCCGAGCTGGACCCGGGCCTGGAGGGCAAGACCGTCGTGGTGCGCCGGATCGGCGAGCCGATCCAGACGGACGCGCAGCTGATGTACACGCTGCGCCGGGCGGGCGTGCAGCCCGGCTCGGTGGTGAGCGTGACCGAGTCCCCGGGTGGCGTGCTGGTGGGCAGCGGCGGCGAGGCGGCCGAGCTGGCGGCGGACGTCGCCTCGCATGTGTTCGTCGCCAAGCGCTGACCGTAACTGCCGGGACCACGGGGGAAGTTGAGGCGAACGACGCGATCTCGTCGTTTCCGAGATTCAGTCCGCCGAATCGCAGCGCTCCGGCGCTTCGCGTGCAAGGCTGTCGCGAGGGGCATATGACCTGAGGGGGCGGAGAATGCGCCGCAGACGTGTGGAGGGCCCCGGCGCCTCGCGGCGCCGGGGCCTGTCCTCCCCTGTGTCGACCCGGAGCCCCGAGCTCCCAGGGTCGTTCCCCTCGGACCGGTTTCCCCGAGCGGTCCGCCTCCCGTTGAAGATCTCCCCTCGGCTGCGGCGGTCAATCCCTGAGGGTGGTCACTCGAACGAGGGGTGTTGTCCGCCGAGACCGCATTTTCGAATAGAGGTTCGATAATCTCCGGGTGACACCGACGCAACGGCACGACAGGCGGAGCTAGGGGGGTGCCAGACCTATGGCGCGGCGTTTCGACGTGACCGGGACGGACGGGGTACGCCTCGCGGCCTGGGAGTTCGGCGACCCACCCAAGCACGACCGGCCGGCGTCCGCGGAGGGCGAGCCGGGGCACGGCGTGCTGTTACTGCACGGGCTGATGGGCCGGGCCTCGCACTGGGCGGCCACGGCCCGTTGGCTCTCCGAGCGGCACCGCGCGGTCGCCCTGGACCAGCGGGGGCACGGCCGCAGCGACAAGCCGGCGCAGGCCGCGTTCACCCGCGAGGCATACGTGGAGGACGCCGAGGCCGCCCTGGAGCAGCTCGGCCTCGCGCCGGCCGTCCTGATCGGGCACGCGATGGGGGCGCTGACGGCCTGGCAGCTCGCCGCGAAACGGCCCGACCTGGTGTCGGGCGTGATCATCTGCGACATGCGGGCCTCCGCGCTCGGCGCGGCCTCGCAGCGGGAGTGGGCCGACTGGTTCAGGTCATGGCCGCTGCCCTTCGCGACGCTGGCCGACGTACGCAAGTGGTTCGGCGAGGACGATCCCTGGGTGGAGCGGCCCAATCCCGCGCGCGGGGAGTTCTACGCCGAGGTCATGCAGGAGGGCGAGGACGGCTGGCGGCCGGTGTTCGAGCCCGAGCAGATGCTGAAGTCCCGGGAGACCTGGGTGTACGACGCGCACTGGGAGGAACTGGCGCAGGTCCAGTGCCCGGCGCTGGTCGTGCGCGGGCTGGACGGGGAGCTGGGGCGGGCCGAGGCGCAGGAGATGGTCCGGGTGCTGCCGCGGGGCGAGTACGCGGAAGTGGCGGATGCCGGGCACCTCGTCCATTACGACCAGCCGGAGGCTTGGCGGGGCGCGATCGAGCCGTTCTTGGACGCGGTACGGGCGGTTTGAGGGGCGCGCTCGCAGGGGTGGTCCGGATCGTCTCGCGGCTGCGGGGCGGTGGGGGCTTGTCGCGCAGTTCCCCGCGCCCCTGGGGGAGTTGTCCTTGCCCCGAGTTCCCCGTGTCCCTGGGGGAGTTGTTCTCCCCCTCAGCCCTTGCTCACCGCCGTCAGGATTTCCGGGAGTCTTGCCGCTGTCTGCGGGGCCGCCAGGCGTAGGCCCAGGAGCGTGATGCCCGCCCCGTACGCCGCTCCGACCGGCAGCAGCAGCCAGGTCCAGTTCTCGCCGTTCGCCGATACGTTCAGCCAGATCGTCAGGGCGATGAAGGGCGCGCAGAGCAGCGCCGCCGCGACCATTCCGCCGAAGATCGAGATCCAGGCCAGCCCCACCTGCCCGGGGGCCACGTTCTTGTAGCCCTCCTGCGGAATCGAGTACGGGAAGCGGGCCGAGGTCCAGGCGCCGGTCGCCAGCATCGCGCCGAGCAGCGCGAAGGACAGGCCCAGCGCCTCGGGCAGCCGGGACCAGTCGCCCAGCAGGGCGGCCGTCAGGACGGTCACCAGCGTGGCGTACGGCAGGGTGATCAGCAGCAGCGCGTACGCACGCGCGCGGAGTTCGACGTAGGCGTCCCGCGGGGACGAGATCGTCAACGCGACCATCCAGAACGCCGAGGTGTCCTGCCCGAACTGGTTGTACATCAGGATCCCGAGCATCCCGGCCGCGAAGCAGGCGAAGTAGATCGAGCCGGTGCCCTGCACGGCGTTGAACACCGGCACGATCAGGCCGATGGCCAGCGAGGTCACCCAGGCCGCCTTGGTCTTCGGATCCCGCCACATGTACCGCAGGCCGCGCCCCATGACCGTGCCGGTGCGCCCGGCGGGCAGCAGCCGGGCGAGGCCCGTGGACTCCCGTACGGCCGTCTCGGTGGCCGCTTGCAGGGTCGAGCCGTCCGGTTCGGTCATCAGGCGGGTCAGATGCCGGGACCATACGGCGATCAGGGCCGCCAGCGCCCCGGCCGCCAGGCCCAGTTGCAGCAGCGCGACACCCCAGGAACCCTCGCTCGCCGCGTCCACCGCGCCGATCGCCGACGCCGGCGGGAGCCAGCGCACCACGTCGGCCGCCGGGTCCAGCTCCCCGAGCCCCGAGGAACCGAGCCGCTGCGCGCCGAAGTTGACGACCTGTGCGCCGACCGCGATGACCAGACCGCTCAGGACCGCCAGATCCCGGCCCTTGCGGCTGGTCAGCAGGCGGATGTTGGCGGCGGCCACGGCCCGCGCGAGGGCCACGCACACCAGCAGCGCCAGGACGACTCCGACGACGCCCACCCCGTACGCCAGGGGGCCGTGCGCGACCGCGATCACCGAACCGGTCAGCAGGCAGAGGGTGAACAGCGGGCCGATGCCGACCAGGGAGGCCGCGAGGAGGGCGCGCACCAGGGCGCGGGGGCGCAGCGGGAGCATGACCAGGCGGGTCGGATCGAGGGTCTCGTCGCCGCCGGGGAAGAACAGCGGCATCACCGCCCAGCCGAGCGCCAGCACCGCCACCAGCAGGACGACCAGGGACGCGGCGTGCGCGTGGCCGCGCAGCGCGATCAGGCCGATCAGCTGCAACGCGGCGAACAGCAGCGTGACGACGACCGAGGCGACGTAGGCGGCGCGCCGGCCGCTGGACTGGCGCAGCCCGTTGCGCAGCAGCGACAGCTTCAGCCGTACGAAGACGGAGGTGACGGAGGTGACGGAGGCGGCCGGGGCGGCCGGCGCGGTCGTGGGCGCGCTCATCGGGCCCCGCCGCCCAGCCAGTCGAGGTCGGACCCGGCATCGCGGCCCTGGGCGCCGACCAGCTCCAGGAACGCCCGCTGGAGGGAGGGCGCGTCCCCGCGGACCTCGGCGAGGGTGCCGTGCGCCCGGATGCGGCCGGCCGCCATGACGGCCACCCAGTCGCACAGCGACTCGACGAGCTCCATGACGTGGGAGGAGAAGACGACGGTGGCGCCGGAGGCGGTGTACCGCTCCAGGACGCCCCGGATGATCTGCGCGGAGACCGGGTCGACCCCCTCGAACGGCTCGTCCAGGAAGAGCACTTCGGGGTTGTGGAGGAGAGCGGCGGCGAGCCCGATCTTCTTGCGCATGCCGGTCGAGTAGTCGACGACGAGCTTGTGCTGGGCGCCGGCCAGGTCCAGCACGTCGAGGAGCTGCGTGGCCCGCTTGTCGACCTCGGCGCCGGGCAGACCGCGCAACCGGCCGGTGTAGGCGAGCAGTTCGCGCCCCGACAGCCGTTCGAACAGTCGCAGCCCCTCGGGCAGCACCCCGATCCGTGCCTTCACCTGGACCGGATCCCGCCACACGTCGTGCCCGACGACTTCTACGGACCCCTGATCGGGCCGCAACAGGCCGGTCACCATGGAGAGCGTGGTGGTCTTGCCGGCCCCATTGGGCCCGACCAGGCCGATGAACTTCCCGGCGGGCAGCTCCAGATCGATCCCCGCGACGGCGACTTGCTGCCCGAACCGCTTCCAGAGCCCCCGCACGACCACAGCTGACGTCATGCCCGAACCCTACGGGCAGGGCTAGCGGTCCCGTCCGCACGCGTAGGCGAGCGGGGAGATCAACTCCTCGGCGTCCGGCAGCCAGCGGTTGGCGGGGGTGGGGCGGCAGGCCCACTGGACGGCGCCCCGGGAACCGAAGCGGGTCGGCGGAGCGGCCACCCAGCTGCCCTCGCCGAGTGCGAGGAGATCGAGCGAGGACGGCGACCAGCCGAGCTTGCGCACCAGGTCGGGGACCTTCACCCCGGCCCCCGGCAGCACGAAGAAGTGCATCCGGCGGTCCGGCGTCAGCGTCACGGGGCCGAGCGTGAGCTCCATGCGCTCCATGCGGGCCAACGCGAGGAACCCGGCCGTCTCCGGCACCGAGATCGCGTCGAAGGTGCGCCCGGTGGGCAGCAGGATCGACGCCAGCGGCTGCTTGGACCACATCCGGCGGGCGACCGTCGCACTGCCCGTGGCCTGCGTCCCCCAGTCCGCGCGCGCGGGATGCGCCCCCGGCGCATCGCACGAGGCGTCGCCGCACGAGCAGCGCTGCATCCCATCGACGGCTTCCAGCCAGGTGCCGGGGAACACGTCCCAGTGGCGCTCCTCGGCGTAGCGAACGGCGGTCTCCAGCAGCGATTCCCCGCGCTGCTTCGGAATCTGAGCGGCTTCAGTGCCCGCGATCGTCTCTTCCACGCACATCACAACTCCCGCACCCACCTCGGGTTACGGGCGTAGCGCGCGCGGGGGAGGAGCATCGATTCGGCATCTGGGGCGCATGGATGCATGTGTGGGGGCGCGCAGGAGGATCCTCGGCGGGAGGTGGGTAGCCACGAGTGGGGTCGGACACAGGTCTTACCCCGGCAATCCTCGCATGTCTCGCATTTTCGGTATGTCCGCGGGGCATTGATCTTCCCGGCCGGATCTTTTCGGTGCGAAGACACGTCAACTCGGTGCTTCGGCAGGCACCGCAGCCACAGGGGGTACGCCATGGCCGCAAGGCCGCTCGTCGCGCGGCAGCCGAACGAAAGGTTGCAGGCGCTCATCCAGGAAGCGGGCTGCTCGAACGCCGGGCTGGCCCGCCGGGTCAACATGTGCGGCGCCGAGCACGGCCTCGACCTGCGCTACGACAAGACGTCCGTGGCCCGCTGGCTGCGCGGCCAGCAGCCGCGCGGACGCGCTCCGGCGATCATCGCGGAGGCCCTCGGCCGCAAGCTCGGCCGTACGGTCACGATCGACGAGATCGGCATGGCCAACGGCAAGAACCTCGCCTCCGGCGTCGGGCTGCAGTTCTCGCCGACCGTCCTGGGCGCCATCGAGCAGGTGTGTGAGCTGTGGCGCAGTGACGTGGGGCGCCGGGACTTCCTGTCCGGCTCGTCCGTCGCCGCCTCCGCGCTCGTCGAACCCAGCCGGGACTGGCTGATCTCGGCGCCCGACTCCCAGGTGGCGCGCGCGGCGGGCGCGCGGGTGGGGCAGTCCGACGTCGCCGCCGTGAAGGCGATGACCCAGGCCCTGGTCGACCTGGACCACCAGTACGGCAGCGGGCATGTGCGCCCGGTCGTCGTGCACTACCTCAACAGCGTCGTCTCGGGGCTGCTCGCCGGGTCGTACCGGGAGGCCGTGGGCCGTGAACTGTTCGCCGCGGTCGCCCGGTTGACCGAGCTGGCCGGCTACATGGCGATCGACACCGGCCAGCCCGGCCTCGCCCAGCGGTACTACATCCAGGCCCTGCGGCTCGCCCAGGCGGCCGGGGACCGCGGCTACGGCGGTTACGTCCTCGCCGCCTCCATGAGCCATCTCGCCGCGCAGCTCGGGAACCCGCGCGAGATCGCGCAGTTGGCACGGGCGGCGCAGGAGGGGGCACGCGGTCGCGTCACCCCGCGCGCGGAGTCGATGTTCTACGCGGCCGAGGCCCGGGGCCACGCGCTGCTGGGCGACGTACGGGCGGCGCAGACGGCGTCCGGGCGTGCGGTGAGCGCGCTGGAGGCGGCGGATCCGGCCGCCGGGGACGACCCGGTGTGGATCGCCCACTTCGACGAGGCATATCTGGCCGACGAGTTGGCGCACTGCCACCGCGACCTCGGGCAGGCCGAGGCTGCGGCGCGGCGGGCGCAGGAGTCGCTGGCCGGGCTGCCGGAGAGCAAGGCGCGGCGGCGCGCGATCGGCTATGTGCTGCTCGCCACGGCGCAGGTCCAGCAGCGCGAGGTCGAACAGGCCTGCCACACCGGCCTGAAGGCCGTGGAGCTGCTGGAGACCCTGTGGTCCAACCGGGGCGCCGACTATCTCGAGGACTTCCAGCAGCGGCTGGAGCCGTACCGGGAGGAGCCCGTGGTAAGGGAGTTCGGCGCCCGGCTGGAGCTTCAGGCGGCTGCGTGAACGGCCCGGAAACCCTGCCGTGAACACAGCGGAAACGGCGGCAGGGAAAGGGAAGGGAAAGGGAGAGGAGGGCGGGGACAGGGAATGGGGGGCCGCTCTGTAACGGCGGTCACAGGGACGGGCGTCACGGTCTGCGCTGCGTGGCACGCGGCTCTCGGGACCCGGTAGCGTGAGCCGACGATCCCGAAGGTCCCCCATTGGTAGGAGTCCCGGTGACGCAGAGTGGACAGGGCGAGGAGCCCTCGGCGCGACCCGCGCGCGAAGGCATCGTGCTGCCCTCCGACGGAGGCGAGCCGTTGCTCCCGGGCATGACGGGCGGCCCCGGCGGCCCCCGGCAGTACGCCCAGCCGGCCCCGCCGCCCGCCCCGGCGGCCCCGCCCGGCGGCCAGGCCTGGAACGGCGCCTGGGGCCCCGAGCAGCACCAGCCCCCGGCGACCCCGCCCCCGGGCCAGGGCTGGACGCCCGATCCCGCCCAGCCGTGGGCCGGGCCGGAGCGGCCCGCGGCGGCCTGGGGCACCCCGGACCGGCCGCCGGCCGCCTCCCAGCCGCTCCCGCCGGAGAACGCCCCGGCACCGTCGTACGGCACACAGGACCACGGCACACAGGACCACGGCACACAGGACCACGGCCCGCAGGACTACGGCCAGCAGGGCTACGGCACCCAGGATTACGGCACCCAGGACTACCGCGCGCAGGACTACGGCACTCCCTCCCCGGGCTACGACCCCCAGGGCGCCGGAGCGCTGCCGCCCGCCGCGCCCGCGCCCTACGGTGACGACGGGGCCACCCAGTACCTCCCGCCCGTCGCGGACGGCCCCACGCAGTACATACCGCCGGTCGCCGGCGACGCGGCCACCCAGTACATCCCGCCGGTCGGCGGCGGCGCCCTGCCGCCCGAGATCACCCCCGAGGCCCCCGCCGAGAGCACCCAGGTGCTCGGCCGGGTCCGGCGGAACGCGGGCCCGGTGCCGAATCCCGTGCCGAGCCCGGACGCCGAGGCCACGCAGTACATCGCGCCCGTGCCCGCGGGCGAGGGCGGCGAGCGGCAGCCGCCCGCCGAGTTCGACAGCCTCTTCCGCAGCGAGCCGGGCGGCGAGCCCCCGGCCGCCGCCACCCAGCAGATGCCGCGGTTCCAGCAGCCCCAGCCGGGGCCTCACGGCGGCCGGCCGCCGGCATTCATCCCGCGGCGTGAGACCCACGACGACGAGGACCGCCGCCAGGGCGGGCGCACCGGCTCGCGGGTGACGCTCTTCGCCGCCATCGGCGTCGCCATCGCGGTCGTCGGCATCGGCGCGGGCGCGCTGCTGGCCAGTGGCGGCGGGGACGACACCGGCGACAACAAGCCCGTCGCCGCCGCGGCGCCGGCGAGCGAGTCCGCCGCCTCGCCCTCCCCGTCCGTCGACCCCGTCCGGCAGCAGGCCGTGGAGCTGGACAAGCTGCTGGCCGACAGCGGCAACAGCCGGACCATGGTCATCAACGCGGTGGCCGATGTGAAGGCCTGCACCAACCTCGCCCAGGCGGCCAAGGACCTCAGGGACGCGGCCAAGCAGCGCACCGACCTGGTGACCAAGCTGTCCACGCTGGCCGTGGACAAGCTGCCGCAGCACACCGAGCTGACCGCCGCCCTCAACAAGGCCTGGCAGGCGTCCGCGTCGGCCGACAACCACTACGCGGCCTGGGCCGACCAGGTCGCGCAGCGCAAGGGCAACCTCTGCAAGAAGGGGCAGGCCCGGTCCACCCCGCAGACCCAGGCCGGCAACACGGCCAGCGGCACGGCCAGCGCCGAGAAGGCCAAGGCCGCGGGCCTGTGGAACTCGATCGCCAAGTCGTACGGCCTGACCGAGCGCCAGCCGACCCAGCTCTGAGCGCTCAGCCGAGGTCGGCCTGCTGGAGGGTCTTCGTCACATCGACGAAGCCCTTCCGGGCCGACACCAGCCGGCCGTCCCGTACGACCTGAAGGGTCACGTCGGCGTTGACCAGCTGCGGGAAGCCCACCGAGGCGAGGCTCTCGGTGTAGTCCCAGTTCAGCGGCGGGGTGAGACCGCCGGTGCTGATCTCCAGACCGTTGTCCAGGGCCCGGCGGACCGAGCGGGCGGTCACCTCGCCGCCGCCCAGGGAATCGATGACGGACCTGAACACGGTGTAGGCGATCCAGGTGGTCTGCACTCCGGCGTCCGCGGCGTCGATGCGGTTGTCGCCGAAGGCGTGCGCGCTGATCACCTTCTTCATCTCGTCCCAGCGCTGGTCGCTGGCGACGGGGTACCAGCCGGTGATGTACGCGCCCTCGTAGGGCCCGGACTTGCCGCCGGAGGCGTCGATCACGGTCTGGTCGACGCTGCCCAGCACGGTCGCCGTGCGCACGCCGGGATAGTCCTCGCGGTCGCGCCGGAAGGAGTCCATGAAGGTGCTGGTGCGGTCCCCGAGGGCGGGCACCACACAGCCGGGCCGCGCCGGGTCGGTGCCGGTGTACTCCAGGGCCCTCTTGGAGTGCTCCGAGTACTCGGTGGCGTCCTCCGCCGCCAGCTGGTCGCCCGCGTCCGCGTGGCCGCCCGCGGAGAGGCCCGAGTTGAGCAGGGCGGGCAGCTCGTCGCCCGCGATGCTGTCCGGCCGTACGAGCGCGACGGGACCGCAGTCCTTGGCGAGCTCCCGGCCGAGACCGGCCAGGAGACTGGGCTGGCCGCCGTTGACGGGGTAGGACAGCGGGCTGGTGAACTCGGCGCCGGTGACGCCGTAGCCGCCGATGTACGGGATTCCGGCGCTCTCCAGCGTGGGGAAGAAGGAGTCGCCGTGCTGGCTGTAGGAGCCGACGACGGCGACCACCTTCTCGTCGACGGCGCGCTCGGCGCACTTCGCCGCCGAGACGCTGTCGTTGTGGTCGTTGCAGTTCAGCACGCGCAGCTTGCGGCCGTTGATGCCGCCCTGGGAGTTGATCCAGCGGGCGTACGCCAGCGCCAGCGCGGGCATACCGGGCTTGTTGGTGGCGGTGGTGTCCTGCGGTGCCCAGGTCATGACGGTGATGGGATCGTCCCCGGCGCCCCCCGAGACACCGGGGATGACCCCGCAACCGACGGCGAGGGACGCGCACACGGCCAGGGCCGCCGCTCTGCCGGCGGTGGCTCTGACGGGTCGGGTGAGCGCGGGGAGGTGCGTACTGCGGAAACGACGCCTGCCGGTCATGCACACGCACGATTCCCTCACACCGCTAACCCGGAAGTGATCCACGGTCGACGGAAGGTGACATCACGGTGAATTACGGGGGGCCGTGACCAGCGGCCGGGCGGGAACGTACGATCGATGACCGTGCAAGGTTCGGAGAACTCTTCCCGTCGCGGCCGTCGCTCCTCCACCATGGGCGGCATGCCACTGAACGACATGCCGTGGTGGCGCTGGCGCAGCAATGTGCGCTCCGCGCTGCACATGCTCTCCGACCCGGTGTTCCAGCGCGACGCCTGGCTGGCCGGCGTCGACGGTTACGGAGACGTCACCGACGCCGTGTACCGCCTGGTCGAGGACACCTGGCTGGACAACTGGTCCGCCGAGAAGTACGTCGGCACGATCTTCCGGGACTCCCAGGAGGCGGCGCTCGTCGACACCGCCGTGCTGCGGGTGCTGCGGATCATGCACCAGGTCGGACCCGACGCGCCGGTCGCCGCGTACCTGGAGCACCAGGGGTGGCCGGACGCGGTGCGCGCCGCGCGGGACGCGCACGTACGGATGGCGGCGAGCGACGGGGACGACCCGGACGCACCCCCGCGCACCCTCGAAGTACTGCGGATCATGACGAGGTCCGCCTAGCGGGACGACCGTGATCGGCGGGCTCGGGGTGTGGGACCCTGTGGTGCATGAACGAGCAGTCCGGCCGAGCCGCGGTCCCCACCGACCAGTACGTCCTGACCCTGTCCTGCCCCGACAAGCAGGGCATCGTGCACGCCGTGTCCAGCTACCTCTTCATGACCGGCTGCAACATCGAGGACAGTCAGCAGTTCGGCGACCACGACACGGGTCTGTTCTTCCTGCGCGTCCACTTCTCGGCGGACCCGCCGGTGACCGTGGACAAGCTCCGGGCGAGCTTCGCGGCGATCGGTGACTCCTTCCAGATGGACTGGCAGCTCAACCGGGCCGACGAGAAGATGCGCATCGTCCTGATGGTCTCCAAGTTCGGGCACTGCCTGAACGACCTGCTCTTCCGTGCGCGGATCGGGGCGCTGCCGGTGGAGATCGCCGCTGTGGTCTCCAACCACACGGACTTCGCCGAGCTGGTGGGCTCGTACGCCATTCCCTTCCACCACATTCCGGTGACGAAGGACACGAAGTCGCAGGCCGAGGCGCGGCTGCTGGAGATCGTGCGCGAGGAGAACGTCGAGCTGGTCGTGCTCGCCCGCTACATGCAGGTCCTCTCGGACGACCTGTGCAAGCAGTTGAGCGGCCGGATCATCAACATCCACCACTCCTTCCTGCCGAGCTTCAAGGGTGCGAAGCCGTATCACCAGGCTCATGCGCGGGGTGTGAAGCTGATCGGGGCGACGGCGCACTACGTGACGGCCGATCTCGACGAGGGGCCGATCATCGAGCAGGAGGTCGAGCGGGTCGGGCACGGTGTCACGCCGGATCAGCTGGTGGCGGTGGGGCGTGATGTGGAGTGCCAGGCGCTGGCGCGGGCCGTGAAGTGGCATGCGGAGCGGCGGATTCTGTTGAACGGGCGTAGGACGGTCGTTTTCGCCTGAAGGGCGGGGAGCGGCTGTTCGATGGCGGCTGCGGGCCCGTCGTGGCCGTTCGCGCAGTTCCCCGCGCCCCTGAGGGTTCGTCCACCGGCCCGACCTCTTAGGAGCGCGGGGAACTGCGCGACCAGCCCCCTCCCACCCGCAGCCGCCGACGAAGCCGCCGCCCACCCCTACATCCGGCTCAGCGACGCCACCGAGAACAGCACGTCTCTGATCGCCTCGCGGTCGCCCACTTGCCCCGCTGCCGCCTCCGCCGGAGACACGTGGCCCGCGGCCAGGTGGCAGAACTCCACGCCGTCCAGCGCCACATGGGCCACCTCCCACTCCGTGGAGCCCACGGCCGCCGGGGAGTCCAGGGGGATCAGCCACTCGCCGCCCCCAGAGCCCTCGATCTCCAGCCGGAGGCTCCGGCCGGGGCCGCCGGCCACGCCCAGGTGGCGGCCGTGCGACGGCGCCGCCAGCCCCTCGCGCCGGCGTTCGGCCAGCACGGCGGGCAGCATGCGGGCGGCGAGGTCGATCATGTCGTGCAGATGGCGTGCCGAGGGCGCCGCGTACGGGTAGTCCACCGCCTCCGCGATGTCCTCCGCGTGCACCCAGCACTCGAAGGCCCGGTCCAGCATCGCGTCGTGCAGGGGCAGCTCGAAGTCGCCGTAGGAGACCGGCATTCCGCCTGCCTGGCCGCCGGTGAAGGAGACCGTGCGGACCAGGTCGTGGCTCTGTTCCCGCCACGGCGCCCGCACCGAGCGGGTGGGCGGGAAGTGGGAGGCGCGCCAGTACGCCTCGGTGCGGGAGGACGGGGTGGGGCGGTCGGCCGGGATGTCGCCCAGGGGGTCGTCGAGGCCGAGGGCGACGGCGATCAGGCCGTCGACGGTCAGCAGATGGGCGATCACCCCGGCCACCGTCGTACGGCGGGTCGTCGCCTCGTCGGACCTGAACCACCGCAGCCGCACGGGCGCGTGCCACTCCGCGTCCCCGAAGTCCTGCAGCAGCGCGTCCAGACGCGCGGTCTCCGCGTCGTACGCCGCCGCCCAGCCCGGCACCGGAATGCGCGGCGGGCGGCGCTCCAGGCAGGTCGACAGGACGCGGGTGCGCAGGGCGGGGTCCAGGTCGAGGCTCTCGGAGGGGTGCAGCAGGCCCACGGCCTCGCGCAGCCGCAGCGCCTCGTCGGCGCAGGAGCCGCAGTCACCGAGGTGGACCTCGACGGCGGTCGTCTCCTCCGCCGAGCACGCGGCCAGCGCCCAGGCGCCGAGCAGCGACTTCAGCACCCGGTGCTCCAGGACGAGCGGCACCGGGTCCACGGCGAGGTCGGGCAGGGGCCTGCCGGTGTCCTCCACGGAGGCGCGGGGGAACGGTATGCGGGGCGGCGGCTGCTCCGGGCCGTTGCCGGTGCCGCTGTCGTCCGCCTCCGGCCCGTCCTTGGGCTCGCCCTCGTCGAACGGCTCGAACCGCTCCGGGTCGTTCACACCGCACCCCCGTATCCCGGCGGGGCGCCGGCGTCGTGGGCGGTGGAGAGCAGTTGCAGTCCCAGGCGGAGCCGGCGGCGGGCCTCGTCCTCGGTGACGCCGAGGTCGGCGGCGGTCTGGCGGTAGTCGCGGCGCTGGAAGTAGGCCAGCTCCAGGGCGGCGCGCAGCGGCACCGGCATGGCCTGGACGATGTAGTCGGCGCGGGCGGCCACGGAGGCGTGCCGCACCTTGCGCTCCAGTTCCTCGGTGGTGCCCTGGCCGCCCTGGGCCAGCGCCGCGGTCTCGGTGGCGCGCAGGCGCTGCACGGCGAGCCGGTGGGTGAGGGTGGCGACCCAGGAGCGCAACGGGCCCTGCCTGGGGTCGTAGGCGTCGGGGTGCTCCCAGAGGTGGGTGAAGACCTCGCGGGTCACGGCGTCGGCGCCGCGCTCGTCGGCGAGGACGGTGTGGGCCAGGCCGTGCACCAGGGAGGCGAAACGGTCGTAGAGCTCGCCGAGGGCGGCCGCCTCACCGCGTGCGAGCCGCTGCTGCATCTTGCGGTCCCAGCGGGGCGGTGCGTCCTTCTTCGCCATGCGGCCCCCTCACCGTGCCTGTGCCTGGTCAAGCCTGCTCCCACTGTCTCCTCGAATGTAGTCGGCACCTCTGACAGCGCACGCCCCTTTGTCGCAATGTGCGCCCCCTGACGGGCCCCGGGTGATAGTGAACCGTCGCCTACCCGGTCCCCTGCTGATCGAACAAGACCGGAGATGGCGGAAACAAGCCTTTTCCGCTCTCTTTCTGTTTCTGGCCCGGTGTTTCAGGGCACAGCCGCTGGGCAGCCGCGCTGCATGGAAGCGTAGGGACGACTTCCGTTTGCGGGGGGTCCGGCGAGCGAAGGGCATGGCGGTGGCGTTCAAGGTGACCTGCGGAGAGCAGGACGGCTGGGCTGTCCTGCGGGTGTCCGGCGAACTGGATCTGGTGACGTCGCCCGCGCTGCGCCAACGCGTGCACGACGAAGTGGCCGAGGGCCGGCACAGCCTGGTGCTCGATCTGTCCGAGGTCTTCTTCTGCGACTCCAGCGGCGTCGGCGTGCTCATCGCCTCCCGCCGGCTCGTCCGCTCCTGCCGGGGCCGGCTGCGCCTGATACTGCCCGCGCACGGCGCCGTCGAGGGCTCCCACGTCAACCGCGTCCTCGGCGCCCTCGGCGTCCGCCGCCTCTTCGAGGTCCATCCCGACGTGGACTCCGCCACCACCGACGAGTCGGGACCCCTGTCGGCGTAGTTCCCCCCGCTCAGCCACACCGTTGTCCCGAAATTCCCCCGGTCTTGGCACAACCGTGGCTTTCCCGCTCCCGGACGGCCCCTGACGTCGTACGCTCCCTGGGAAGGCCGGGGCCCCACGCCCCCCGTGACGTAAAGGCGGCACGAAAAGACATGGTCAGCAGCGAGTACGAGGGCAAGATCGCCGCCCGCTTCGCCACCTTCGACCAGGACGGCAACGGCTACATCGACCGTGCGGACTTCATGGGGGCGGCCAAGGCGCTGCTCGCCGAGTTCGGCACGGCGGCCCGGTCCGACAAGGGCCAGGCGCTGTACAGCGGCGCCGAGGCGTTCTGGCAGGGCATGGCCGGAATGGCGGACCGGGACGGCGACCAGCGCATCACCCGGGGCGAGTTCGTGGACGGCGCGGTCAAGCGGCTGCGCGACAACCCCGACCGATTCGCCGAGATCGCCCGCCCCTTCCTGCACGCGGCGCTCGCCGTGGCCGACGCGGACGGCGACGGAGCGGCCACCGTCGCGGACACCGCGCGCGTGCTGACCGCCCTCGGCGTGGACGCGGACACCGCGAAGGCCGCGGCGGCCACCCTCGACGCGGACAGCGACGGCCGGGTGGAGGAGTCCGAGATCGTGACCGCCTTCGCCCGCTACTTCACCGTCCCCGAATAGCGCTCCCTGAGCTTGTACTTGAGCACCTTGCGCAGCGTGTCGTTGCGCGGAAGGGCGTCCACCACCTCCAGTCGCTCCGGCAGCTTGTGCACGGCCAGCCCTTCCGCGCGCAGATACGCCGTCACCTGCGCGAGGCTCAACTCCTCGGCCCCCTGCGGCTGTTCCACCACGGCACACACGCGTTCCCCGCGCTCGGGATCCGGCAGTCCGACGACGGCCGCGTCCGCGACCGCCGGATGCCGGTGCAGCAGCTCCTCGATCTCCCGCGCCGAGATGTTCTCGCCCTTGCGGATGATCACGTCCTTCAGCCGCCCGGTGAGCACCAGATGCCCGGTGCCGGTGAGCCGCCCCAGGTCGCCGGTGCGCAGGAAGCCGTCCTCGTCGAAGGCGCGCGCGGTCTGGTCCGGGTCGAGATAGCCCCGGCACACAGCCTCCCCGCGCAGCCGTACCTCCCCGTCCACGATCCGGATCTCCATCCCCTCGGGCGGGCGCCCCTCCGTGCCGGCGAGCAGTTCCGGATCGTCGTCCGGGTCGCCCATCGTGATCATCGGTACCTCGGTCATGCCGTACCCGTGGGTCAGCTGCACGCCCATCTCCCGGACCACGGCGTGATACAGCTCCGGCGGCTTCGGCGCCCCGCCGCCCGCCAGCAGCCGGAGCGTCGGAACCACCTTGGCGCCGGGCCGTTTGCGCTGCTCGGTCAGGAACATCGAGTAGAACGCCGTCGATCCGCCCGCCATCGTCACCCCGTGCCGGCGGTACTCCGCCAGCGCGTCCGGCAGCGCGAACTGCTCGAACAGCACGGCCGGGAAGCCGTACAGCAGCAGCATCACCAGGTAGTCCGGGCCGCCTATATGGGCGTAGGGGAAGGCGATCGAGCCGACGTCGGTGCCGGTCGGGCGCAGGGCGTGGGCGAGGCAGGAGCCGCCGGCGATCAGCGAACGGTCGGTGTGCAGCACGCCCTTGGGGTCGGAGGTGGTGCCGGAGGTCCAGTAGATCCAGCGCACGCAAGTGCCCTCGGCGGGCGGGGCGGGCAGCACCCGGGGATCGCCGTCCGGGAGCCGGTCGTACGCCTCGAAGACGCCCTTCGCGCCGAGCCGCCGCGCCATCGCCGTGTGGTCGAAGCCGCGCCAGGTGCCCGGTACGGCGACGTACTCGGCCCTGGACTCGCGCAGGGCGAAGCCGACCTCGCGGTCCCGGTAGAAGGGGATGACCGGGGACTGCACGGCGCCGAGGCGGGCCAGGGCGAGGGAGAGCAGGACCGTCTCGATCCGGGTGGGCAGTTGCCAGGCGACGACCGTGCCGGGGCGCACGCCCAGGTCGTGCAGGCCCGCCGCCACCCGCTCGGCCCGCGCGTGCAGCTCGCCGAAGCTCACGGAGCGGTCCTCCTGGAGGAGGACGGGCCGGTCCGGGGTGCGGGCGGCGCGGCGGGCGAGCAGGTCCCACAGGGTCCGGGCGGAACTCAGGTCGAGTGCGGTGTCGGTCACGGCGGCGACCCCCTTGCTGACGGCTCGTCAGATGGTGGACAGAGCGTAGGGCGGACCGCCTTGTCGGTCCAGGGGTGCGGGGCTAGCCTGAACTGACGGACCGTCAGATGGGGGCTCGCCGGCATGGACCTCACGTACACGCCCGAGGAGGAGGAGTTCCGGGCGCGCCTGAGGCGGTGGCTCGGCGAGGTGCTGCCGAAGCTGCCCTCCGCGCCCGCCCCCTCCGACTGGCCCGGACGGCGCGCCTACGACCTCGGCTGGCAGCGCATGCTCCACGACGCCGGGTACGCCGACGTCCACTGGGACGCCTCCCCGACCACCCGGCTCATCTACCTGGAGGAGACCGAGCGCGCGGGCGCCCCCTATGTCGGCGCCAACTTCGTCGGGCTGCTCCACGCGGGCCCCACCATCGCCGCCGAGGGCACCCCCGAGCAGCGGGCGCGCTGGCTGCCGCCGATCCTGCGCGGGGCGGAGGTCTGGTGCCAGGGCTTCAGCGAACCCGGCGCCGGATCCGACCTCGCGGCGCTGCGCACGCGCGCGTGGCGCGACGGCGACGCCTATGTGGTCACCGGGTCCAAGATCTGGACCTCGCACGCCGAAGTCGCCGACTGGTGCGAGCTGTTGGTGCGCACCGACCCCGAGGCGCCCAAGCACCGGGGCATCACCTGGCTCGCCCTGCGGATGGACGCGCCCGGCGTGACCGTACGGCCGCTGCGGACCCTCGCCGGGTCCACCGAGTTCGCCGAGGTCTTCCTCGACGAGGTGCGGGTGCCGGTCGCGCACCGGGTCGGCGCGGAGAACGACGGCTGGCGCGTCACGATGGTCACCCTGTCCTTCGAGCGCGGCACGGCCTTCGTGGGCGAGGTGGTGGCCTGCCGCCGCGTCCTGCGCGAACTGGCCGCCCGGGCCCGCGGGAACGGCCGCTGGGACGACCCGGCGCTGCGGCGCAGACTCGGCCGCCTGAACGCCGAGTTCCGCGCGCTGTGGCGGCTGACGCAGTGGAACGTGAGCGAGGCGTCGGCGAGCGGGGTACCCGGTGTCGGGGGTTCGGTTTTCAAACTGAGGTACTCGCACGCCCGCCAGGAGCTCTACGACGCCGCCGCCGACGTCCTCGGACCCGACGCCCTCGATCTCGACCAACCCTGGGTCCTCGACCGGCTCTCGTCGCTGTCGTACACCATCGCGGCCGGTACCTCGCAGATCCAGCGGAACATCGTGGCCGAGCGGATCCTGGGGCTGCCGAAGGGGCGATGAGCATGCGTTTCCAACTGACCGACGACCAGCGGGCCTTGCGGGCGGGGGTACGGGAGCTGCTGGACCGGCGGTTCGGTGCCGAGGCGCTGCGGGCGGCGGCGGCCGGGCCCGTACTGGACCGGGCGCTGTGGCGGGAGCTGGGGGAGGCGGGGTTCTTCGCGCTGCGGGTGCCGGAGGCGGACGGCGGGGTCGGACTCGGGCTGCCCGAGGCGGTGTTGGCGTTCGAACAGACGGGGCGGGCGCTGCTGCCGGGGCCGTTGGTCGCCACGCATCTCGCGGCGGGCTCGGTGCCGGGGGCGGCCGGCGGGGAAACGGTCGTGACGGCCGTGGACGGCGGAACCGTGGAGTGGCTGACGCAGGCGGACGTGGTCCTCGGCGACGCGGCGAAGGCCGTACCCCTGCGGTCGGTGGACCCGCTGACGCCGCTCCACCGGGTGCCCGGCGGGCGGGGGGCGGATCCCCTCGCCGTCCTCCTCACGGCCGCCGAGCAACTGGGCACCGCCACGCGCGCGTGCGAACTCGCCGCGCAACACGCCCGGACCCGGGAACAGTTCGGACGGCCGGTCGGCGCCTTCCAGGCGGTGCAGCATCTGTGCGCCGACATGCTGGTGCGGGCGGAGACGGCCCGTGCCGCCGTCTACGCGGCCGCCGTGACCGAGGACCCCGCCGACATCGCCGCAGCCCGGCTGCTGGCCGACGAGGCCGCCGTACGCGGCGCCCGCGACTGCCTCCAGGTGCACGGCGGTATGGGCTTCACCTGGGAATGCGAGGTGCATCTGCATCTCAAGCGGGCGTGGGTGCGGGCCCAGCGTGCCGGTGGCGGCACGGAGAGTGAGGAACTGCTGGCCGTCGATCTGCTCGCATGAAAAGCGAAAAGGGCGCCCGCCTGCGGAACCGTGGACGCGGTGGCCGGAGGTGTCGCGGATCGTGGCGCACCGGAACTACGGAGCGTTGAGATCGGGTTGTGTCCTAGGTGTGACTCGTCACGGCCCGGAGTCGGCGCCGTGCTCCGGTACCTTGTGTGAGATGCGAGTGGTTCCGAGCACGAGCCATGCCGGAGTTGCCCTGGAGGCGGCTCCGGATCCGGCGGTGCGCGCCGGTTCTCGCAGGACGGGCGCGGTTTCCGCCCCCGCCTGTTCGACTCCCCGTCAAGAGCGTCGCACAGTATCCCGCACGGGTACTCCTTCGCGCTGGAATATGCCCGAAGCGCTTGTTGGGGTGACTGTACGTCAACCATGCTTTCCCTTAAGGGATTCACGTTCCGTGACCCTGGCTCCGGCCATTGTTCTGGTCATGCAAAAAATGGCTACGATCGTGGCCCTCGTGAAGCGCGGGGCTATGAGTCCGCCGGTTCGGATGGTGTGAGCGGTGCAGGTGCTTCAAGTGCAGCTGGAGATCCGGCCCGACCCCGCTGAAGTGGGGCGAGCCCGGAGGTGGGCCCGCTCGCGGCTCGCCGGATCCGGGATAGGGGTCGACGAGTCGCTGTCGGAGACCCTGATCCTGCTCGTGTCCGAACTGGTCACCAACGCCGTGGTGCACACCGGCTGTCCGGCCGTGCTGCGGCTGTTCCTGCCGGGGATGGCGGCCGGCGCCGAGCCGGTCACCGTACGGCTGGAAGTGGTGGACGCCAGCGGCCGGGCCCCGGTGCCGCGTTGTGCGGGCGGCGGCGAGACGGGCGGGCGTGGCCTCGCCCTGGTCGACGGTCTCGCGGACCGCTGGGGCTGGATGCCCGAGGGGCCCGGCAAGCGGATCTGGTGCGAACTGGACCAGTGCGCCCAGGGGCGGGAGCCGGTGGTGGCGTATGGCGGCGGAGCGTTTGAAGGGCTGGCCTTCGAGGCGGTGTGAGGGCGCGCCCGCGGTCGGTGTGAGGGTGTTCGCGGAGTGCGCGGCGCAGTTCTCGCGGAGGACGCGGCACTGTCCGTGCGGACCGGGCCGGAGGCCCTTGCGCCGGACGCGGTGCGGTGCGCCGGGACATGCTTCCACGTGCGCCCGTGGCATATAGGGCGTACGCCATAAATCCCCGAGCGGGTGTTGACGAGACGTGTCCGTTTGATCACGCTTGTGGTCAGCGATTCGCCGCGAGGGGACGACGAGGGTTCCGGTGACGGGAGCCCTCGACGAGTGTGGGTCGTGATTCGGCGTCGGCTCCCTCAGGGCCCGAGGGGCAGCCGGGGCGGGAGCGCCGGAAGTCGGATGGCGGTGCGCGCTGCCGTGCTCGGGGCGGGCAGATCGCGCGCCGCCAGCCGCACTTCAGGCTCAGAGGACGGCGACCGGTGCCACCGGGGCCCCCGTCGCGCCGACGAACGGCTCGGGCGTCGCCGACAACAGGAAGACGTACCGCTCTTCTTGTCCACAGGCTGTGGACAACTCTTCGAGATTCCAGTTCTGCCCCTGCGGCATCCCCATCTCCACCAGGTCGAGCGCGTGCACGGGCAGCCACAGGTCCTCGATCTCCGGCGGGAAGATCTCGAACGTGAGGGTGTCGTTGGCTACGGCGGCCACATCGCGCGCGTGGAACCACTCCGGAGTGCGGATCGAGAGCCCCGGCGACGGATGGCCGTAGCCGTGCCTGTCCCCGGCGAGGCACAGCCGCATCTGGCCGGTGCGGACGAGCACGATGTCCCCCGCCCGCACGCGCGTGCCCGCGAGTTCCTCGGCCGCCTCCAGGTCCTCGGGTGTCACGGCGTGCGCGCCGTCCAGCCGTTGCACGCCACGCGCGCGTGCCACGTCGAGCAGCACCCCGCGCGAGACGATGTGCCGCGCGGTGGCCATCCCCGCGAAGGCGGCGCCGCCGTGCGCGGTGACGGTGCCCGCCGGGCGGCCGTTGTAGAGCCGCCCCGCGTGCGAGACATGCGGCAGCGCGTCCCAATGGGTGCCCGCCTGCAGGCCCATGGTCACCGCGTCGTCGCTGCACGCGACCGTGCCCGGACCGAAGATCTCCTGGTTGATCTGCACCATGACGTGCAGCGGATTCACCCGCCCGGGGATCATCCCGGTCTGTACGCCGTCCTGGCACAAGGGCAGCGCGAGCGGGACCCGCCGACCGCTGCGGACGCAGGCCGCGGCCTCGCGCACGACCTCGTCGGTGATCAGGTTCAGGGTGCCGATCTCGTCGTCTGCTCCCCAACGGCCCCAGTTGTTCACGCGCTTGGCGATCTCGTGGAACGCGTCCGGCAGTGACATCGGTCCCTCCCCGGGGCTTGTCTCCGACTGTCCGGCGGGTCATAAAATCTAACGGTCCGTCAGAAACCGCGGGAAGGGGCCGGGCATGGGGAACTTCTTGGCAGGCAAGGTCGTCGCCGTGACCGGCGCGGGGCGGGGGATCGGGCGGGCGGTGGCGCTGGCGGCGGCGGCCGAGGGGGCGCGGGTCGTCGTCAACGACTACGGGGTGGCGGTGGACGGCGCCTCGCCCGCCAGCGAGGTCGCCGAGGGCGTCGTCAAGGAGATCCAGGCGGCCGGGGGAGAGGCGGTCGCGGTGGCCGACGACATCTCCACCATGGCGGGCGGGCAGCGGGTCGTGGACGTGGCCGTGTCGTCGTACGGGCGGATCGACGGGGTGGTGTGCGGCGCCGGGATCCTGCGGGAGCGGATGCTGTTCAACATGACCGAGGAGGAGTGGGATCCGGTGATCGCCACTCATCTCAAGGGGACGTTCACGGTGTTCCGCGCGGCCTGCGCGGTGATGCGCGGACAGCGCTCCGGCACCCTGATCGGATTCACCAGCGGAAACCATCAGGGGTCCTTCTCGCAGGCCAACTACAGCGCGGCCAAGGGCGGCATCATCTCGCTGGTGCGCAGCGCCGCGCTGGGGCTGCACAAGTACGGCGTGACCGCCAACGCGGTGGCCCCCGTCGCCCGTACGCGGATGTCGGCGAAGGTGCCCATGGAGCTGACGGAGATCGGGGAGCCCGAGGACGTGGCGGCCCTCGTGGTCTATCTGCTGTCGGACCGCGCCAGGGAGCAGGCCATCACCGGGCAGGTGTACACGATCGCCGGGCCCAAGGTGGCGGTGTGGGCGCAGCCCAGGGAACTGCGGGCCGCGTACGCCGAGGGCCCGTGGACGCCGGAGCGGCTCGCGGACTTCCTGCCCGGGACGGTGGGAGTGGACCCGATGCCGCTGCTCCGGCCGCCGAACACCCCGTAGTCCGGGGGCGCCCTGGGGGAGTGCCCGTGCCCGGCGTCAGGAGGAGACCCGTGGATTTTGGATTCGGTGCCGAGGACGAGGCGTTCCGTGCGGAAGCCAAGGGCTGGCTCCGCGCCCATGCCGACCCCGCTGTGGACCGCCGTACCTGGGAACGCACCCTCGGAGCGGCCGGCTGGATCGGCCTGTCCTGGCCCGCGACGGGGTACGGCAACCGGTCCGCCACGCTCACCCAGCAGGTCGCCTGGGCCGAGGAGTACGCCCGCTGCGGGGCGCCCGCGCGGTCGGGGCACATCGGGGAGAACCTGCTGGCGCCCACCCTGCTCGCGTGGGGCACCGAGGAGCTGAAGGACCGCTTCCTGCCCCCCATAGCCGCCGGTGCCGAACTGTGGTGCCAGGGGTACAGCGAGCCCGGCGCCGGATCGGACCTGGCGGCCGTGCGGACCTCGGCCGTGCGGGACGCGCGCGGCGGGTACCGCGTCACCGGCCAGAAGATCTGGACGTCACTCGCGCACGAGGCGGACTGGTGCTTCGTGCTGGCCCGCACCGAGCCCGGCTCCCGGCGTCACCAAGGGCTGAGCTTCCTGCTTGTGCCGATGGACCAGCCCGGCCGCGTCGACGTCCGGCCCATCCGGCAGCTGACCGGCACCAGCGACTTCAACGAGGTCTTCTTCGACGGCGCCCACGCGCGCGTGGAGCACGTCGTCGGCGGCGAAGGCCAGGGCTGGCGGGTGGCGATGAGCCTGCTCGGGTTCGAGCGCGGGGTGTCCACGCTGGCCCAGCAGATCGGCTTCGCACGGGAGCTGGAGCGGGTCGTCGGGGTCGCCGTGGAGACGGGCGCGGCGGCGGACCCGGTGCTGCGGGACCGGCTCGTCCGGCTGTGGGCCGAGCTGCGCACGATGCGCTGGAACGCCCTGCGCACCCTGGGCGGCTCCGGGGACGCGGGCGCCTCCAGCGTGGCCAAGCTGTTGTGGGCCGGGTGGCACCAGCGGCTCGGGGAACTGGCCGTGGCGGTGCGGGGGGCGGGTGCCGCGGCCGGGCCCGCAGACTGGACGCCTGCCGCGCCGTACACGCTCGACGAGTTGCAGCAGCTGTTCCTCTTCTCCCGGGCCGACACCATCTACGGCGGCTCGGATCAGGTGCAGCGCACGATCATCGCCGAGCGGGTGCTCGGTCTGCCCAGGGAGCCCAAGGGGGGCGTCTGATGCGCGCGGTGGTGTTCGACGGGACGCGGACCGAGGTCGTGGACGACCTGGAGGTGCGGGAGCCGGGGCCGGGCGAGGTGCTGGTCGCCGTCGCGGCGGCGGGGCTCTGCCACAGCGATCTGTCCGTGGTGGACGGGACCATTCCGTTCCCCGTTCCCGTGGTGCTCGGCCACGAGGGCGCGGGGGTGGTCGAGGCCGTCGGGGCGGGAGTCTCGCACGTCGTGCCCGGGGATCATGTGGCGCTGTCCACCCTCGCCAACTGCGGTGCCTGCGCGGAGTGCGACCGTGGGCGGCCGACCATGTGCCGGCAGGCCATCGGGCGGCCCGGGCAGCCCTTCCTGCGGGGCGGGCGCCCGGTGTACCAGTTCGCGTCCAACTCCGCCTTCGCCGAGCGGACGGTGGTGAAGGCCGTGCAGGCGGTGCGGATCCCGCGGGAACTGCCGCTGGTGTCCGCCGCGTTGATCGGGTGCGGGGTGCTGACGGGGGTCGGGGCCGTGCTCAACCGGGCGCGGGTGGACCGCGGCGACAGGGTGGTGGTGATCGGCACAGGGGGAATCGGGCTCAATGTCATCCAGGGCGCGCGGATCGCGGGCGCCCTGCGGATCGTCGCCGTCGACTCCAATCCGGCCAAGGAGGAGATGGCCCGCCGGTTCGGTGCGACGGACTTCCTGACGTCCGTCGAAGGGGTGCGGGACCTCCTGCCCACGGGCGCCGACCACGCCTTCGAGTGCGTCGGACGCGTCGAGCTGATCCGCGCGGCCGTCGATCTGCTCGACCGGCACGGCCAGGCCGTCCTCCTCGGCGTGCCCCCGGCCACCGCCGAGGCGTCCTTCCGCGTCGCCGCCCTCTACCTGGACAAGTCGATCCTGGGCTGCCGCTACGGCTCCGCACGCCCGCAGCGCGACATCGCGCTCTACGCCGAGCTGTACCGGGCGGGCCGGCTGCTCCTCGACGAACTGGTGACGCGGACCTACCCGGTCGAGGACTTCGCGAAGGCGGCGGCCGACGCGGAGGCGGGGCGGGTGGCGCGGGCAGTGCTGACGTTCTCGGCCTGACGGAACGTCCGCCGGTACGCCGTCGGCGTCACCCCGAGCGCCGCCTGCACATGCTGCCGCATCGACTGCGCCGTACCGAAACCCGCGTCCCGGGCCACCTGGTCCATGGACAGACCGGTGGACTCCAGCAGCTGCCGGGCCCGCTCCACGCGCTGCTGGGTGAGCCACTGGCCGGGGCTGACCCCGACCTCCTCGCGGAAGCGGCGGGTGAAGGTCCGCACCGACATGGCCTCCTGCGCCGCCATGTCCCGCAGCTGGATCGGCTCGTGCAGCCGGCCCAGGGCCCAGGCGCGGGCCCTGGTCGTCGTCGCCTGCTGGGGGTCGGGGACCGGGCGGTGGATGTACTGCGCCTGCCCGCCGTCGCGGTGCGGGGGGACCACCGTACGGCGGGCGATGTCGTTGGCGACGGCCGTGCCGTGGTCGCGGCGGACCATGTGCAGGCACAGGTCGATCCCGGCGGCGACGCCCGCCGAGGTCAGGACGTCGCCGTCGTCGATGAAGAGGACGTCCGGGTCGACGTCGACGGCCGGGAAGAGGCGCTGCAGCTGGTCGGTCTCCGCCCAGTGCGTGGTCGCCCGGCGCCCGTCGAGATACCCGGCGGCGGCGAGGACGAAGACGCCGGTGCAGATCGAGGCGAGCCGGGTGCCGGGGCGGATGTGGGCGAGCGCCGCGGCCAGCTCCTCGGTGAGCACGCCCTCCTCGAAGACCGGGCCCAGCTCGTAGGAGGCCGGGACGATCACCGTGTCGGCGGTGGCCAGCAGCTCGGGGCCGTGCTCGACCATGACGGCGAAGTCGGCGTCCGTGACGACCGGGCCCGGTGGCCGGACCGAGCAGGTCAGGACCTCGTACAGATGCCGTCCCCGGGCGTCCTTGGGGCGGCCGAAGATGCGGTGCGGGATGCCCAGCTCGAAGGGGAGCAGGCCGTCGAGGGCGAGCACGACGACACGGTGGGGCCGGAACTCGGGTGCCTGCGGGCCACTGCTCATGGCCCGATCCTAACGAACACTGGCCCTCGGGCCACTCGATGGGAGCGGATCCCGGACGCGATCATCTAGGGCGTGACCCAGACAACCGAGGCCGCGACCACCGCGGAGGACGGGCCGACCCGCCGCGGGCGCCGTATCCACCGCGCCTGGTTCGTCGCCGCCGTCACCTTCGTGACGATCATCGGCGCCGCCGCCTTCCGTTCCCTGCCCGGGCTGCTCATCGACCCGCTGCACGAGGAGTTCGGCTGGTCGCGCGGCACGATCAGCGCGGCGGTCTCCGTCAACCTCGCGCTCTACGGGCTGACCGCGCCCTTCGCGGCGGCGCTGATGGACCGCTTCGGCATACGCAAGGTCGTGGCGGTCGCGCTGAGCGTGATCGCCATCGGTTCCGGGCTGACGTACTGGATGACGGCGGCCTGGCAGCTCCTGCTGTGCTGGGGCCTGCTGGTGGGCCTCGGCAGCGGTTCCATGGCGCTGGCGTTCGCGGCGACCGTCACCAACCGCTGGTTCACCGAGCGGCGGGGCCTGGTCACCGGCATCCTCACCGCCGCGTCGGCCTCCGGCCAGCTGATCTTCCTGCCGGTGCTGGCCTGGATGGTCGACGAACACGACTGGCGCCCGGCGGCCGTGACGGTGGCGCTGGCGGCCCTCGCGGTCGTCCCCTTCGTCTGGCTGCTGCTGCGCGACCACCCGGCGGACGTCGGCCTGAAGCCGTACGGCGCGAAGGAGTTCGTGCCGAAGCCGCCGCCCGCCACGGGCGCCGCCCGCCGTGCCGTGCGGGTCCTCCTCGACGCGGCCCGCACCGGCCCCTTCTGGCTGCTCGCCGGCACCTTCGCGATCTGCGGCGCCTCCACCAACGGCCTGATCCAGACCCACTTCGTGCCCGCCGCCCACGACCATCACATGCCGGTCCAGGCCGCGGCCTCGCTGCTCGCGGTGATCGGGGTGTTCGACGTCATCGGCACGATCGCCTCCGGCTGGTTCACCGATCGGTACGAGGCGCGGCGGCTGCTGGCCGTGTACTACGCGCTGCGGGGCATCTCGCTGCTGTTCCTGCCGATGCTGCTGGCGCCTTCGGTCCGCCCGCCGATGGTCTTCTTCATCGTGTTCTACGGCCTCGACTGGGTGGCCACGGTGCCGCCGACCGTGGCGCTGTGCCGGGAGCACTACGGGGAGGACAGCGCGATCGTCTTCGGGTGGGTGCTCGCTTCCCACCAGGTGGGGGCGGCACTGGTGGCCTTCCTCGGCGGGGTCGCGCGGGACGTCTTCGGGTCGTACGACGTGGTCTGGTACGCGTCCGGGGCGCTGTGTGCGGCGGCCGCGCTGATGGCGTTGGTGATCCGGCGTCGGCCGGGGGGCGAGGTGGCGGCGGTCGCGTAGGGGCCTGAGGTGGGGTGCCTAGGGGCCTGAGGTGGGGCGCCTAGGGGCCTGAGGTGGGGTGCGGGGGGCGCGTAGGGTCTGCGGCCCTGAGCCGCATGCCGGGCCCCTTGTCAGAGGAAGCGGCCCCTGTGGAACAGCAGCGGCGCCACCTCGTCCCCGGTCGCCCCCAGCGCGTCCACCCTGCCCACCACGATGAGGTGGTCGCCGCCCGGGTGAACGGCGTGGATCGTGCAGTCGACCCAGGCGAGCGCTCCCGCCAGGCGCGGCGAGCCGGACACCGGCGCCGCGTCGTGGGCGACCCCGGCGAACTTGTCGCCGCCGCTGACCGCGAAGCCACGGCACAGCTCGCCCTGGTGCGCGCCCAGGACGTTGACGCAGAAGACGCCGGCGCGGGCGATGCGCGGCCAGGTCGTCGACGTACGGCCGACCATGAAGGCGACCAGGGGCGGGTCGAGGGAGAGGGCGCAGAAGGACTGGCAGGCGAAACCGGCGGGTGAGGCTTCGCCGTCGGCGGCTGGTGAGGTGACAACGGTCACCCCGGTCGCGAAGTTCCCGAGCACCCGCCGGAACTCGGCCTGCCCGACCGGCGCCCGCTCGTCCTCGCCGACACACCGCAACTCCGGCCGCGGCAGCGGCTCCACGCGCGGGGCGTCGGCCGACCTGAGGTAACGGACGGCGGCTGCGGCCATCCCTGCATGTCCCATCACACCGGCCATTGAACCTGACGGTGCGTCAGATTGGAAGGTGTGGGGAGTCTGCGGATCCGCCCCCGATGCACGGGGTCAGCGCCCCCGGAACACGGGGCTTCTCCGCTCGGCGAAGCTTGCCACTCCCTCTTGGGCGTCCCGGGTCGTCATGTTGATCTCTTGCGCTGCCGCCTCCGCCGCGAACGCGGCTGTGCGGTCGGTGTCGAGGGAGGCGTTGACGAGTTGTTTCGTCAGGGCGAGGGTGCGGGTGGGGCCGGTCGCGAGGCGTTCCGCCCAGGTGCGGGCGGTCTTCTCCAATTCCGCGTCCGGGACGACCCGGTTGACCAGCCCGAGCCGTTCCGCGTCCGCCGCGGTCAGCGCGTCGCCGAAGAACATCAGCTCCTTCGCCCGCTGGGGTCCGACCAGCCGGGGCAGGAGGTAGGCGCCGCCGCCGTCGGGGACGAGGCCCCGGCGGACGAACACCTCGATGAAACGGGCCGATTCCGCGGCGAGCACGAGGTCGCAGGCGAACGCCAGATGCGCGCCGAGCCCCGCCGCCGTGCCGTTCACCGCCGCGATGACCGGCTTCTCGCAGTCCAGGACGGCGGCGATGAGGCGCTGGGCGCCGAGGCGGAGCGTGCGGGCCACGTCGCCGGGGATCCGGTCGCCGGTCGCGGTCGCGGTCGCGGTCGCGGTCGCGGTCGGGGTCTGGGTCGGGGTCGCGCCGCGCAGGTCCGCGCCCGCGCAGAATCCGCGGCCGGTTCCGGTGAGCACGACCGCTCCGACCGCCGGGTCCGCCGACGCCTCGGCGAGCAGTTCGATAAGGCGTTCCCGCTGGTCAGGGGTGATGGCGTTGAGGGCTTCGGGGCGGTTGAGCGTGATGCGGCGGACCCGGTTGTCAGTGGCGTGCGGTACCAATGAATCAACGGAATTTCCGGGCACACGGGGGGAATCGGGCATGTCCATCGCAACGGTCTCGTTCGGCCGGCTCATCTCAGCGACACACCGCCAGCGCGTCCAGCGCCACCGCGCCCTGCCCCCGCTCCAGCACCATCAGCGGGTTGATGTCCAGCTCCGCCAGCTCGTCCCCCAGTTCCAGCGCCATGCGCTGCACCCGCAGGACGACTTCGACGAGCCCGTCCGTGTCCGCGGGGGGCCGCCCCCGGACCCCGTCGAGCAGGGCCCGGCCGCGCAGTTCATGGAGCATGTCCCGCGCCTGCTCCTCCCCGAAGGGCGGCACGCGTACGGCGGTGTCGCGCAGCACCTCGACCAGCACCCCGCCGAGCCCGACGGTCACGGTGGGCCCGAAGAGTTCGTCATGCGTCAGACCGACGACCATCTCCACGCCCCGCTCGACCATCTGGCAGACCAGGATGCCGTCCAGGGAGACGTCCTCGTAGCGGGCGATGTCCGTCAACCCCCGGTAGGCGTCGCGGACCTGGCTGGCCGAGGTGAGACCGACCTTGACCAGGCCCAGCTCGGTCTTGTGGGCGATCCGCGCGCCGGACGCCTTCATCACCACCGGGTAGCCGACGAGGCCGGCCGCCCGTACGGCCGCCGCCGCGCTGGTCACCAGCTGCTCGCGCGGTACGCGAATGCCGTACGCCCGCAGCAGCTGCTTCGCCGCGTGCTCGCTCAGCTGCTGTCCTGGGCGCATCAGCGCCTGGGCCTTGCGGAAGGAGGGGGAGGGGGTGCGCGGGGCGCGGTCGAAGGGGGAGCGGTAGGCCGCGGTGAAGCGGTGGTGGTCGAGGTAGGCGCGGACGGCCGTGATGCAGTTGGCGACCGTGCGGAAGGTGGCCACCCGCGAGGAGCCGAGCAGGACCTCGCGGTAGGCGGGCTCGGTGCCGACCGGCGATCCCCACACCACGCACACCAGCTTGTCGGTGTGCTCGGCCGCGTCGACCAGGTCCTTCACGAGCCGGTCGCTCAGCGGCGGGAAGGGCCCGGTGACCGGGCAGATCAGGACCCCCACCTCCGGGTCGTCGAGCAGGGCGTCGATGATCTTCCGGCCGCGCGCGTCGCCGACCGGATGCCCGCCGTTGTCGACCGGGTTGGCCACGCTCAGGTACTCGGGTATCCACTGGTGCAGCTCGGCCTGCCTGGCCTCGGACAGCACCGGCAGCCGCAGCCCCGCCTCGGTCGCCAGGTCCGCGAAGTGCGCGCCCGTGCCGCCCGAGATCGAATAGACGACGACGCCGTCGGCGCGCGGAGGCCGCGCCCGGGCCAGCAGGGTGGCGGTGTCCTGGAGTTCGTCCAGACCGTCGACGCGGATCACCCCGTACTGCCGCATCGCCGCGTCCACCACCGCGTCCGCGCCGGTCAGCTTGCCGGTGTGCGAGGCGGCCGTGCGGGCGCCGGTCTCGGTGCGGCCCACCTTGACCGCGACGACCGGCACCCCCCGCCGGGCCGCCCGGTCGGCGGCGAGGAGGAAGGAGCGGCCGTCCTTCAGGCCCTCCACGTAGCAGGCGATGGCGCCCACCTCGGGGCGCTCGGCGAAGTAGGAGAGGAAGTCGGAGGTCTCCAGGTCGGCCTCGTTGCCGGTGGGCGCCCAGTGGGAGAGGCGCACGCCGAGCTGCTGCAGGGCGAAGACGGGCCGGCCCTGGTGCCCGGACTGCGTGATCAGCGCGATGGCGGGTCCTTCGAGGTCGGTGCGGAACTCCTCGAAGGCGTTGAGGTTGGTGTTGGGGCCGAGCAGCCGCATTCCGGACCGCGCGACGGCGGCGGCCAGCCGGGCCTGTGCGGCGGCGCCCTCCGCACCGGTCTCGGCGAACCCGGAGGCGAAGACGACCGCGAACTTCACCTTGGCCTCGGCCAGTTCCTCGATCACCGGAAGGGGGTCGGCGACCAGCAGTACGGCGAGATCGACCTGCTCGGGCAGGTCGGCGGCGGAAGGAGAGCAGGGGATGCCGAAGACGGACGGGCGGTTCGGGTGCACCGGGTGGAGCCGGGCGCCGACCCGCTCGGACCAGGCGAGCAGTTGCCGGGTGACACCGGTGTTGGGCCGGCCCTCGGCGTCCGAGGCGCCGATCACGGCGACCGACTCGGGGCGGAAGAAGCGGTCCAGATCGGGGACGTCCGCGTACAGGGGACGGCCGCTGACGTCGAGATCGTCGACCTCGGGCGGCCGGCCGTGTACGGCGGGCCCGGGCTGCTCGCCGCAGGCGATGACCCGGGTCCGTCGGGAGTCGGTGGTGAGGCTGCCGTGGGTTGATCCAAGCATCGGTCCGCCCGCTCCTGTGTGACAGCGATTAACTGACGCAGTGTCAGATTACTGAACTGACACTGCGTCAGGAATGGCTGTGCAGGCAAAGTTGAGCGGAGAAGCTGCCTGAGGACCGCCCGTGGACCGCCCGTGGGCCGCCCTCGGACCGCCCGTGGACCGCCCGTGGACCGCCCGTGGAACGAGCGTCTCAGGTGACGGGCAGCCGGGACAGGCGATCTCCGGCCCTCTTCGCCACGGCCTTCGCGATCTTCTCGGCGTCCATGGCCAGTTCCCGCAGCATCCCGCTGATGGGGTTGGTGAAGCCGGTGAAGTACAGGCCGGGGGCGTGGGACGGGGTGCGGGCGCCGTGCACGACCGGTCTGCCGCGGTCGTCGAGGACGTCGAGATGGCCGACCAGATCCTCCAGGGCGCGGAGGTAGCCGGTCGCGGCGATGACGGCGTCCGGTTCGAGGACGGTGCCGTCGGCGAGGGTCACCTTGCCGTCGTCGAAGCGGTCGACGGCGGCCACCACCTCCACCCGGCCCTTGCGGACGGCGTCGATGAGGCCCACGTCCTGCACCGGGACGGCACCTTCGAGCACCCGGCTGTACAGGCCGGTGTCCGGGCGGGGCAGCCCCTGCGCCGACAGGTCCGGCACGCTCAGCTTCGCCAGCGGGCGGGAGAGCCGGTCCACCAGGCCGATCGGCAGGCGCCGGCACAGGACGCCGGAGTACTGGGCGGCCCAGCCGGCCGTGGAGCGGCGCACGATGTGCGGGGCGGTGCGCACCGACAGCCGTACCCGGGAGGCGCCGCCCTCGACCAGGTCGACGGCGATCTCGGCGCCGGTGTTGCCGACCCCGACGACCAGGACGTCACGGCCGGCGTAGGGCCGGGGGTTGCGGTAGGCGGAGGCGTGCAGGAACTCGCCGGTCCAGGTGTCGCGGCCGGGCCAGTCCGGGAGCCGCGGGGTGTGGTTGTAGCCGGTGGCGACGACCACCGCGGCGCCGGTCAGCTCCCGGCCGCCGGTGGCGTGCAGGAGCCAGCCATCGCCGTCGGGCGCGCGCTCGACGCGGGAGACCTCGACGCCGGTGACGATCTCCAGCTCGTGGTGCTCGGCGTACTTCTCCAGGTACCGCACCACGTCGTCCCGGGCCACCCAGCGCCCGAACCGCCGGGGTATCGGCAGTCCGGGCAGGCCGGAGAGGCGGCGGGTGGTGTGCAGGCGCAGCCGGTCGTAGTGCCCGCGCCAGGAGGCGCCGACGCGGTCGGACTTCTCCAGGACGACGGCGCGGATGCCCCGGGCGCGCAGGGAGTACGCGACGGCGAGCCCGCCGGGACCGCCGCCGATGACGTACACGGGGCGGTCCGCGTCGGTTGGTGAATGCGCTGTGGAGTCGGCCATGAGCGCGAGCGTAATCACGCACCCCGTTGATGGGTCTCGGTCAAGACCGGAATTGGTTGCGGATTGATCACGCCTGTAGGAGAAGTGGGTGGGACCGGTGACGTACGGCGGCCGGCTACTTGCTCTTGTGGCCCGTCACCTTGGCGATCCAGGTGATGAAGTCGCCGGCGTCGGTGTTGGCGCCGTGGCCCTCGTCCCAGTAGTAGAAGTGGTTCACCTCGTCGCCGAGGCCGTTCGCGGCGGCGGCCAGGTTCGCGGAGACGGTCAGCGAGGTGTCCGAGTCCTTGGTGCCGAGCCGTATCCACCAGTGCTTGGAGCGCCGGGAGTTGACCTTCTCCACCAGGTGGTACATCGGGTTCATCAGGTCCAGCTTGGCGGGGATGTCGCTCGCGACCCGCCGGGAGCCGAGGCCCGTGGAGTCGTTCTTCGCGCCGTACGCCGTGAAGTGGCGGGCCTGGGTGGTGCCCGCGCCGAACAGGTTGTTCTCGCCCGTGGACAGGTCGAAGGCGTCGAAGGCCGGCACGGTCTTCTTGCGGGCGCCCACATGCGTCAGGAAGTCCGCCCAGGTGAAGGACGCCTTGCCGTTCTTCCAGGTGATGAAGGTGTGCGCGGCGAGGTAGGTCTCGCGCGCGGAGTCGGACAGGGCGGCGAGGTACTTCGTGGCCGACGGTTCCAGGTACTGCTTGACCAGGTACTCGTCGTAGTTGCGGGCGTTCAGGGTGCCGAAGCGGTTCAGCCCCCGCAGCTTCAGGCCCGCCTGGTACTCGGCGAACTGTGCCCGGAGCGCCTTGGACACCGTCTGGTCGACCTGCTTGCCGGTGCTGAGGGTGTTGCCGCCCCAGTTCCACTCGTAGGCGCCGTCGGCGTGCTCCAGGTCGGTGATCGGGCACCAGGCGCCGACGGCGAAGATGGCGTCGGAGGCGTCGGCGGCGCCGATCTCCGCGAGGTACTCCGCGTAGAGCGGGCTGTCGCCGGAGGCGCCGAGCAGCGAGGACAGGGCGCCGCCCGCGCTGGTGCCGGCCGAGACGATCCGGTCGACGTCGCCCGGGACGCGGCCCTTGTTGGCCTTCAGGTAGCGGACCGCCGCCTTGAGGTCGACGATCGCGGCGGGGGCGGTGCCGTAGTACTCGCCCGCGGAGTTCTTCAGGGTGCGGCCCCGGGCGCCGGGCTCGACGACGACGTACCCGGCGGCGAGGGCGAGCAGTTGGTTGGAGGCGAGGGCGCCGCCGGTGGCGTTGGTGTTCCCGTTGGCGTTGGGCAGGGCGCTGCCGGCCGCCGAGGGGGAGCCGCTGGATGTGCCGCTGGGGGTGCCCCCGCCGCCACCGGGCATGCCTCCGCCGCCGATTCCGGTCGCGTTCGCGACGGAGGACGGCATGTATCCGCCGATGGAGTTCGCGAGCAGGATGGGGGCGCCGGAGGCGTCGACCGCCTTGCCGTCGATCTTGACCGGGACGCTGACGTTCAGCGACTGGTAGGTCTCGTCCACCGGCTTGGCGACGTAGGTGATCGCCTTCCAGAAGCGGTACGTCACCTCGTGCTCGGTGCCCTCGGCGTCCGTGACCGTGGTGGTCAGCGTGGTGTAACCGGCCGGGTCGAAGGCGAGCGCGCCGGAGGAGGACGCGGAGGAGGTCGAGGAGCCGGAGCCGGAGCCCGAGTCCGAGCCCGATGAGGCTTGGGCGCTCAAGGCGATCCCGCCCGCTGCTGCCGCCCCGGCCGCCGCGCCGATGCCCATCACGACGGTCCTGCGCTTGACTGCCCTGTGCTTCACGTTCGGCTCCCTCGGGTCATTGGGCTTGCGTATGCGAAGGTAGGCGGAGTGGCGACAAAATTGCCAACAATTCAGCGCTTCTCATAGGAGACCCACAGGGGGTCTCCCGCCCAAGAGCTGCCTGACGTACCGTCAGATCCATGGACACGATCTGGCTCAGCGGCGCGGAATGGCTGGCCGTGCTCCGCATAGGCCTCGGCCTGTGGTGGCTGGAGAGCTGGCGGCACAAGGACAAGAAGACCTGGTTCGAGGGCGGCGGTATCGCCTGGGCGGCGGACGTGGCCGCCAAGCACCGCTGGACCGCCGTACGGTCCGGCTTCGACGTGGTCGTGGCGCCCCGGCCGCGGACGATGGCGTACGCCGTCGCCTACGCCGAACTGGCCCTCGGCCTCGGCCTGATCGCCGGTTTCCTGACCCCCGTCGCCCTGGTCGCGGGGCTGCTGCTGAACGTCGTCTACTTCGCGCTGATGATCCACGACTGGGCCGAGCAGGGCCAGAACTCGATGATGGCGCTGATCTCCCTGGTGGCCCTGTTCGGCATGTCCTGGCAGACCTGGTCCCTGGACAGCGCGCTGGGGCTCTTCTGATGGCGGCCCGGACGCGCCACGACCTCCCCGAGCCCGACGCCTTCACCCGCCCCTACTGGGACGCGGCGGCGCAGGGACGCCTGCTCCTGCGCCGCTGCCGGGCCTGCCGGAGGGCCCACCACTACCCGCGCGAGTTCTGCCCGTACTGCTGGAGCGAGGACGTGGTCTGGGAGACCGCGAGCGGCCGGGCCGCGCTCTACACCTGGTCGGTCGTCCACCGCAACGACCTCCCGCCCTTCGGGGAGCGCACCCCCTACGTCGCCGCCGTCGTCGACCTGGCCGAGGGGCCCCGGATGATGACGGAGATCGTGGAGTGGACGGGGGCGGCGGGGCAGGCGCCGCTGCGGGCCGGGATGGAGCTGGAGGCGGCATTCCGCGACGGGGTACCGGTGTTCCGCCCGCGCCCGCCCGCGCCCGCCCGCACCGTCCTGACCTGTGTTACGTGCGCGCTGGCCCGCACCGCCCTGTCCCGTGTCCCGCCCGCACCCGCCCGCACCGCCCTGCCCCCTGTCCCGCCCGCGCCCACCCGCACCGCCCTGTCCCGTGTCCCGCCCGCGCCCGCCCACACCAGCCCTCACCCCTGTCCCACCCACCCCCACCCACACCCCCCTGCCCCCACCCCGCCCCCCACCCCATGCGCGCGAATGAGTGACCCGTTTCAATGGGCTCATGGCCCTCGACGAGCAGCGCTACAAGGGACCGCGCCTCCCCGATCTGCGTACCCCGGACCTGTGGCTGCGCCCCTGGAACCCGGCGTCGCGGGCCGATGTCGAGGCATGGCTGCGGGGCCGAACCGACCCGGAGTTCCGGCGCTGGAACACCCCCCTGCGGTTCACCACGGACGCGGACACCGCGCGCGAGCAGCTCCGGGCGTCGGCGCGGACCGCGGCGGAGGGCGGGGCGGCGCCGTACTGCATCGCGGACCCGGTGAGCGGACGGCCGCTCGGGCACATCGGCGTCAACGTCATCAACCGCGTGATGAACACCGCGCGCGTCGGCTACTGGGTCCTGCCCGAGGAGCGCGGCCGGGGAATCGCGACCCGCGCCCTCGCCCTGGCGGCCCGCTGGGCGCTCACCGATCTGGGCCTGCACCGGATCGAACTCGATCACGCGGTGGGCCACGATTCCTCCTGCCACATCGCCGAGCGCTGCGGGTTCCGGTACGAGGGAACCCTGCGCGGCGCCATGTGGGAGGCCGGCCGGCACGACGCCTACCGGGACTCGCACCTGCACGCGCGGCTCGCGGAGGATCCGGAGCCGGACGCATCGTGAGGGCGGGACTCTAGCGCCGATGTGACGGCCGTGTGTTCACCCTGACAAAGCATGGCCAAGTCCCGGACGGAGGCGGGATCATGAGACATGCGCTCGGACGACTGGTACGTCACCGAAGACCTCGACCGCTTTCTGGGCCACGCGGGTGGCTTCCTGCGGTCGCGCCCCGATCTGCACACCGTCGCCCTGACGGTGACGGAGTCACTGCGCACGCGCGGCCTGCGCGCGTACGGCGGTGACGAGCCGCCCGTGTTCGGGGTGATGGAACGGGACGGTCAGGTGCGCGGAGCCTACTTCCGCACCCCGCCCTACCGGCTCAACGTCACCCCGCTCACCGCCGACGAGACCGACGCCCTCGCCGCCCATCTGGTCGCCGTAGGCCACTCGGTGCCGGGCATCATCGGCACCCGCGAGACGACCGCCGGCTTCGTCCGCTCCTGGCAGCGGCACACCGGCGCGACCTCGGCCCTGCGCCAGCGCCAGCGGCTGTACCGGCTGGGCATGCTGATGATGCCGCAGCCGGTTCCGCCGGGCGCGGCGCGGGTGGCGGGGGAGAAGGACCGGGACCTGCTCATCCAGTGGTACGGCGAGTTCACCGAGAGCGTCGGTGAGCACGCGGCCGGGGAGGTCGAGGCGTGGGCCGACCACCGCATCGCCTACGGCGGCGTCACCCTCTGGGAGGACGCCGACGGCACCCCCGTCTCCATGTGCGGGGTGACCCCGATGGTCGCGGGACAGGTCCGGATCGCCCCCGTCTACACCCCGCCCCACCTGCGCGGACGCGGATACGCCGGTGCGGTGACGGTCGAGGTCAGCCGCGCCGCCGTGCGCGCCGGAGCGGAAGAGGTCCTCCTGTTCACCGACCTCACCAACACCACCACCAACGTCCTCTACCAGCGGCTCGGCTACCGGGCGGTGGCCGACTTCGAGGTGCACGACTTCTCGGGCGGCGCGGGCGCTTGAGACCCCCTCGGCCTAGCCCTCTCGGCCTAGCCCTCTCGGCCTAGCCCTCTCGGCCTAGCCCTCTCGGCCTAGCCCCCTCGGCCTAGCCCCCTCGGCCTAGCCCTCTCGGCCTAGGGCCAGAGCAGCTCACGGGACCAACCGGAGTCCGTACGGCGGTAGTTCAGCCGTACGTGCCGGCGTTGCCGCTCGCCCTGGAAGAACTCCACCTCCTCCGGGTGCAGGCGGTAGAGGGTCCAGGTGGGGACGGGGGCGTCCGGTTCCCGCTGGGCCCGCGCCCAGGACTCGGCCGAGACGCGGGCCAACTCGTCCAGGGAGCCCAGCGCTTCGCTCTGCCGGCCGGTGAGGGCCGCCGCCAGGGCCCCCGTCGAGCGGGCGTGCAGGTCGGCCTGGCTGTCGGTCGAGGCGGCCGCCGTCACCGGTCCCCGTACGCGCACCTGCCGCCCCAGCACCGGCCAGTAGAAGCCCAGCGCGGCGAACGGCCGGGCCGCGAGCTGCCGTCCCTTCCTGCTGCCGGCGTGCGTCGCGAAGGACCAGCCGTCCGCGTCCGCCCCGTGCAGCATCACGGTCCGTACGTCCGGCCTGCCCTCCTCGTCCGACGTCGCCAGCGACATGGTGTGCGGCTCGGTCTGGCCCGCCGCCACCGCGTCCGCGAACCAGCTCGCGAACAGCGGCAGCGGCCCGTCCGGCGCCGACTCCGGGTCGAAGGGCGGCAACTCGGTCACCTCCGGGTCCCACACCCGCAGTGACCTCAGCAGCTCATGAAGATCCATGCCCGATTGTCAGATGTTCCCCAGGTCCGAGGAGACCCAACGCTCGGGCCGCATCCGGACGATCACCTGCTCGCCGTGGTTCTTCCAGGCGAAGTCGACATACCCGTCGACCTTGTCCGGCGGCAGATAGCGCGCCGAGATCTCGCGCAGGTCGTCGATCGTCGCGGGCACCGTCTCCACGACCGGGCCCTCCACCGACACGTACCGGATCGTCGGCTCCAGCCGGTCCACCATCAGCGAGTACCGGCCCGCCGCGCTGATCAGCTGGTTCTTCCGCGAGTCCAGCCCGGTCATGATCCAGACGTGCCCGTCGTCCTGGACCTGGTACCAGATCGGCACGGTCAGCGGGGCGCGCCCCTCTCCCGCGTGCACCGCGAGGGCGGCGACATGGGGCTCGGCGAGGAATTGCTCGCGCTCTTCGCGGGTCAGGGCCATCTTCGGTCTCCTCCGGCGGATCGACGAGTCGTCCTGTGCTGTGGTGCACAACGAAGCCCGACGGGTACCTGTTCCCCACCGGCCGGCGTCGCCTGCCGTTGCCCCGTACGTCACCGAGCGTCCCTACCGTGCCCGCCATGAGAAGAACCACGATCATGCTCAGCGCCGTCGCCCTGACGGCCGCCCTCGCCGTGCCCTCCGCGCTCGCCGGTGAGCGGCGCACCGACGCCGGGCGGGCCACGCTGACCGGCTGGGCCTCGCTGCCGGCGCAGACGTTCGTGCCGGGCAGCGAGCCGTCCGGTGCCGCGATCGGCGCGGGCCCGTTCAACGGCATCTCCGCGCCCTTCGCCGACCAGCCCGTCCAGGGCTTCTCCGGCGTGGTGAACCGGCACGACGGCACCTACGACGTGCTGTCGGACAACGGCTACGGCGGAAAGGCCAACAGCGCCGACTTCCTGCTGCGGGTCCACCGCGTCGCGCCGGACACCCGCACCGGCGCGGTCGAGGTGCTCGGCGGGTTCCACCTGAGCGACCCCGACCACAAGGTGCCGTTCGCGCTGACCCGCGCCGACCGCATCCTCACCGGCGCCGACTTCGATGTCGAGTCGATCGTGAAGGCGTACGACGGCACGTACTGGATCGGGGACGAGTTCGGCCCCTTCCTGCTGCACTTCTCGCGCACCGGCAAGCTGCTGGAGGCGCCGGTCTCCCTGGCGGGCGTCCAGGCACCGGAGAACCCGTACCTGAACGGCGGTACGCCCAGCCTCGGCGGCAGCAAGGGCTTCGAGGGCATGGCCCGGTCCGTCGACGGCCGGTACCTGTATCCCCTGCTGGAGGGCACGGTCGCCGGTGACACCCCCGGTGACCTGCGCTTCAACCAGTTCGACCTGAAGGCCGGGAAGTACACCGGCAAGCGCTGGACGTACCGGCTGGAGTCCTCCGCCCACGCCATCGGCGACGCCATCGCCGTCGACAAGCACCGCTTCCTCGTCATCGAGCGGGACGGCGGTCAGGGCGAGACGGCCCGGTTCAAGCGGATCTACCTCGCCGACACCCGCGACCGGAACGGCGACGGCGCCATGGACAAGACCCTCGTCGCGGACCTGATGAACCTCGCGAACCCGAAGAGGCTCGGCGGCTTCGGTACGACCTTCACCTTCCCGTTCCAGACGATCGAGGACGTCGTCCTGCTCGACGACCGCACCCTCGCCGTCCTGAACGACAACAACTTCCCCTTCTCCTCCGGCCGTACGGCCGGCCAGGCGGACGACAACGAGTTCATCACCATCCGCCTGGCCGAGCGCCTGCACGCCGACCCGCGCGCCCTGTTCTAGTCCCGCCCCAGCACCACCGTCCCCGACGAGCAGAACCACCCGCCCGTCCCGGACGCCACAGCGAGGCGCGGCAACCCGCCGTCGGCGGCGTGCACTTGCCGCGCCTCGCACTCCCCGCGGAGTTGCCGCACCGCCTCCACCAGCAGGAACAGCCCTCGCATCCCGGGATGCTGGGCGGACAGCCCGCCGCCGTCCGTGTTCACCGGCAGCTCCCGCGCCCGTACGAACGCCCCGCCCTCCCCCTTCGCGCAGAACCCCAGATCCTCCAGCGTCACCAGCGTCATGTAGGTGAACGCGTCGTAGATCTGCGCCACATCGATCTCGGCGGGCCGCACCCCCGCCCGCCGGAACGCCAGCCGCCCGCTCACCGCCGCCGGTGACACCGTGAAGTCCTCCCACTCGGACATCGCCGCGTGGGAGACGCACTCGCCGCTCCCCAGCACCCACACCGGCTCCGTGCGGCAGTCCGGTACGTACTCCTGCGCCGCCAGCAGCACCGCCGCCCCGCCGTCGGACCGCAGGCAGCAGTGCAGCTTGGTGAAGGGGTCCGCGATCATCGGTCCCGACAGGACGTCGTCGACCGTGATCGGGTCCCGGAACATCGCCTGCGGGTTCAGCGCCGCGTGCTGCCGGGCCTGCACCGCCACCTCGGCCAGCTGCTCGATCGTCGTACCGAATTCGATCATGTGGCGGCGCGCGGCCATCGCGTACTTGGCGACGAGGGTGTGGCCGTACGGCGCCTCGAACTGGAGCGGGCCCCGGGCGCCGAAGGACAGGTCGCCGGTCCTGCGGCCCGCCCGGATGTCCGCGCGGGCGGTGGAGCCGTAGACCAGCAGGACCGCGTTCGCGTGCCCCGCGGCTATCGCGTCCGCCGCGTGCGCCGCCATGACCTCCCAGGTCGAGCCGCCCACCGAGGTGGAGTCGACCCAGGTGGGGCGCAGGCCCAGGTACTCGGCCACCTCGACCGGCGCGAGGACGCCGGTGCCGGCGGACGCGAGGCCGTCGACCAGGGCGCGGTCGAGGCCGGCGTCCGCGAGCGCCCGGCGGGCCGCCTGGGCGAGCAGGGTGTAGGGCGTCGCGTCGTCCAGCCGGCCGCAGTCGGAGAGGGCGACCCCGACCACGGCGACTTTCCGGTTCCCGGCGGTCATGACAGGGCTCTCCCTCTGGGCATCTCGATCCGACCCTCCTAATATGACGGACCGTCAGATCTGGAGGGAAGGGGGCAGCGATGGACGCCGGTTTCACCGCCGAACAGGACGAGATCCGCCGCACGCTCCGCGAACTGCTCCACAAGCGGTGCGGTTCGGAGGAACTGCGGGCCGCCGTCGACACCCCGGCGGGCCACGACCCCGCCCTGTGGACCGCCCTCGCCGACCAGCTCGGCCTGCCGGGACTCGCCCTCCCCGAGCGCTACGGCGGAGTCGGCTGCACGCCGACCGAGCTGGCCCTGGCCATGGAGGAGACGGGCCGCCTGCTCGCCCCCTCGCCCCTGCTCGCCACCGCGGTGCTCGCCGCCCCGCTGATCCTCGCCCTCGGCACCGACGGCCAGCGCGCCGACCTGCTGCCCCGGATCGCCGCCGGATCCCTCACCGCCGCCCTGGCGGCCCCCGTCGCCGGTCTCGCGCTCACCTGCGACAGCGACGGCGACTGGGCGGGCGGCGGGCGAGCGGGGGGTGTACAGGCCCGGCCTGCACCCGCTGCCCTGGCCGCCCCGGGCGCCGCCTTCGCGCGCGTCGGTGACGACAGCGGGGATGCGGCCGGCGGCGGGCAGGCCGGCGGTGTGCGGGCCCGAGCGACGGCCGGTGACGGCCGGCGACTGTACGGGGAGATCTCACACGTCCTCGACGGGCACAGCGCCGGGCTCCTCATCGTCGCCGCCCGCACCGGCGGCTTCGCCCGCTCCCGCACCGACCTCTTCCTGGTCCGCGGGGACGCCGACGGGCTCGTCCGGACCCGGCAGACCGCCCTGGACGCCACCCGGCCGCTCGCCCGGCTCCAACTCCGGGACGTGGAGGCGCGGTTGCTGGGCGAGGAGGGCGCCGACACCCTCGCCGCCCTGGCCCGCCTCGGCGACACCGCCGCCGCCGCTCTCGCCTGCGAGGCGGTCGGCGCCGCGGACCGGGTCCTGGAGCTGACGGTCGAGCATGTGAAGCAGCGGGAGCAGTTCGGGCGGCCGATCGGCTCCTTCCAGGCCGTCAAGCACCGCCTGGCCGATGTGTACGTCCAGGTCCAGGCGGCCAGGTCAGCTGCCTACTACGCCGCCTGGACCTCCGGCCTCGGACCACCTCCCGGCGCCCTGGCCGCCGACCGGGGTGCCACTGGCGGGCCCGCGACCGCCGACGGGCCCGCCCCCTACGCCCCCACCCCCCATGACCCCGTGGGCGGGCTCGCGCTGGCTCAGGTGCTGGAGGCGTTGCGGGGGGCTGCGGGGGAGGCGATTCAGTTGCATGGGGGGATTGGTTTCACCTGGGAGCATGACGTTCACCTGTACTTCAAGCGGGCCGCGGGCGACGAGCTGCTGTTCGGGCCGGTGCATCGGCTGCGGGAGCGTGCGGCCATGGCGGCGCGGCTGTTCGGGGCGCGGGAGGTGCGGGTGTGATCGGCGTCCGGCTGGTGCAGAAGGTGTCCTCGACGCGCGGCTTCGCCCGGGTCGCCCCGCACGTGGTCCCGGCGCTGGACCGTGCCGTGCACCGGCTCACCCGGGGCCGGGTGCTGCTCAGCGCCCGGCTGCTGCCCGGGGTGATCCTGACCTCCACCGGCGCCCGCAGCGGACTGCCCCGCCGGACCCCGCTCGCCTGCATGCCGGAGCCGGAGAGGGGGACCTGGATCCTCGTCGGCTCCAACTTCGGCCGGACCGGTCATCCCGCCTGGACCGCCAACCTGCTCGTCCGTCCCGACGCCGAGATCAACTGGAAGGGCGCCGACATCCCCGTGACCGCGCGGCTGCTCCAGGGCGAGGAGCGGGCGGCCGCCTGGCAGGCGGTGCTGGCCTTCTGGCCGCCCTACGCCACGTATCAGGCACGGGTGGAGCGGGAGATCCGGCTCTTCAGACTCGTACCGAAGGACTCATAGCCCCAGGGACTCACAGCCCGAGGGACTCACAGCCCCAGGGACTCATAGTCCGAGGGACTCATAGCCCGAGGGACTCGCAGCCCCAGGGACTCACAGCGTGTGCTGGACCAGCAGGAACGCGCCGATCCCCAGCATCGCCGCCCCGGAGGTCCGGGTGACCGCCCGCGCCGCCGCCGGGCGGGCGCCGAGCAGCGCGCGGGCGCCGAGGCCGACCGCGAGGTAGACGGCGGCGCAGCACGCCATGTGGAGCAACCCGAGCGCGGCGGTCTGCGCGGGGACCGGCAGCCGGCCGCCGTCCGTGACGAGGAACTGCGGCAGCACCGACAGGTACAGCAGCAACCCCTTCGGGTTCAGCCCGCTGATCATCGCCCCGCGCAGGAACACCCGGTCCCCGGTGCCGGCCGCCGCCCCGGGCACCCCCGGCCGGCGCAGCACGCTCCACCCCAGCCACACCAGATACGCCGACCCGGCCACCGTCAGTCCGGTCAGCAGCGCGGGCGAACCCGCCACCAGGACGGCGAGACCCGCGGCCGCCAGCGCGGTGTGCAGGGCGTACCCGCTCACCAGACCTCCCACGGCCCGCGCCACCGAGCCGCCGCGCAGTCCCGCCGAGATCGCGTACGCCCAGTCGGCGCCCGGCACACAGACCAGCAGCAGGTCGAGCGCGAGGAAGGAGAGAAGGGTTCCGGAGTCCATGCTGGGGAGATTAGGCTGGAATGGCCCGAAAGTGCTGTCGAAGTTTGCTCGGCGTCCCCTGTCGTGAGGGAGGATCTGCCTCATGGACGACGTGGACCGGAAAATTCTTGCCGAGCTTCAGCAGGACGGGCGGCTGACCGTGACCGAGCTGGCCGGGCGGGTGCGGCTGAGCGTCTCGCCCTGCCACCGGCGGCTGCGCGAGCTGGAGCGGTCGGGGGCGATCAGCGGCTACCGGGCCGTCGTGGAGCCGACGGCCGTGGGGCTGACCTTCGAGGCGCTGGTCTTCGTCTCGATGCGGCAGGAGGACCGGGACACCGTCGCCGGGTTCGAGCGGGCCATCGGCGAGATCGAGCACGTCCTGGACGCCCAGCGGCTGTTCGGGGAGCCGGACTATCTGCTCCGGGTGGCCACCGCCGACCTCGCCGCCTTCCAGCGGCTGTACGACGAGCGCCTGGCCACCCTGCCCGGCGTGCAGCGGCTGACCTCGACGCTGGTGATGAAGCACGTCGTCCGTGACCGGCCGCTGCCCGCATAGCACGGCAGGCGGCGGTTCACCCGGTGCCCACCGGGGTGAACCGCCGCCTGCCTGACAGGACGTGGGGCCTGAAGAGACCCAGAAGGGTTCCGGGGCCGCTACTTGGACGGCTTCTTGCCGGTCACGCCCAGATGCACCAACAGCGCCAGATTGGGCTTGAGTTCGGCCTGCTTGACGCCCCAGGTCTGGAAGCCCTTCTGGTGCGAGGCCACCGCCGCGAGCATCGCGACGAGCGAACCCGCCACCGCGGCCGGGTTGACGTCCTTGTCGACCTTGCCCTTGGCCTGCAACTCCGCGACCGCGTCCGCGAGGGAGTTGTTCACCGAGTTCAGGATCTTCATCCGGATCTTGTAGAAGCGCTTGTCGCCCTCGGCGGCGCCGAGGTCCACCACGCGCAGGATCGCGTCGTTCTTCCGCCAGAACTCCAGGAATCCGTCGACGAGTTCCTGCGCGGTCTGCCAGCCGGACTTGCCGACCCACGACCGCCCCGCGAGCAGCTCGGTCAATCCGGCGCCCTCCGCGGCCATTTGCTCGGCGACCTCCAGGACGGCGCCCTCGACGTCCGGGAAGTACTGGTAGAAGGTGGCGGGCGAAGTGCCCGCCTTCCGGGCGACATCGATGACTTTGACGTCCCGGTAGGGAGAGGAGCTGAGCATCTCGCTGAGGCAGTCGAGCAGCTTCTGCCGGGTCGCCTGCCCACGCCGGCCGGCCACGCGGCCGTCGACGGTACGCACTTGTCCTGTCATGTCGTCAGCTTACCGAGGGGTGATCGGAGCGCGATTCGGCCGACTGCAAATGGGGTGCCCGGCCGCGGGGAGGCAGGTGTCCCTGGTCTGCGGCGCGCACAAGGGGCCGTTACTTTGGCGGCATGGCCGAAAACAGGGCATCCGGGTATGTCGAGGGCGTCCCCTGCTGGGTGGACGCCCAGCTCCCCGACGTCGAGGCGGGCAAGCGGTTCTACGGTGAGCTCTTCGGATGGAGCTTCGACGAGCGGGGATACGCGCTCAAGGACGGGGAGCCGGTCGCCGCCCTCGTCCCCAAGACGGACGGACGGATGCCGACCGTCTGGACGGTCCACTTCGCCACCCCCGACGCCCAGGCGCTGGCCCGGCGGATCCGGGAGGCGGGCGGCCAGATCGTCACCGCGCCCGTCGAGGCCGGCGCCGGGGACGGGGTGACGGCCCTGGTCACCGACCCGGAGGGCGCCGTCTTCGGCCTCTGGCAGGCGGGCAGCCACCCCGGCTTCGGGCGCCGCCGTGAACCCGGCACCTTCGCCTGGGCCGAGCTGTACGCCCGGGACACCGAGGCCGCCAACGACTTCTACGGCGACCTCTTCCACGAGGCCCTGTTCGGCCCCGGTGCCGAGCCGGACTTCGGCCGCGCCCCGGTCTCCGACGTCTTCCCCGCCGAGATGCCGCCCCACTTCCTCGTCCACTTCGCCGTACGGGACTGCGCGGAGGCCGTCGAAGCCGTGCGGCGACTGGGCGGACGCGTCCAGGCTCCACCCTTTGAGACGTCGTACGGCACGGTGGCCGTCGTCACCGACAATCAGGGGGCGTCGTTCGCGCTGCTCCAGCGCTCGAACTGAGGCTTTTGTCCGAAGACACCCCGATCTGACCCCGGGTTCGCAACCGTGCCCGCGTACAGGAAGAATCGGGGTGCGTGCCGCCATGGCGGTGCGGTGGTGAGACGCTGCACGGGGCCGCGTACATACGTGGGTGACGCGGCCCGTACGGGGAGGTGGCAGGCAAGTGGTGGATCAGCTGACACAGCACGATCCGCGGCGTATCGGGCCGTTCGAGGTGCTGGGACGGCTGGGGGCCGGCGGCATGGGGCTGGTCTATCTCGCGCGCTCGGCGTCCGGACGGCGGGTGGCGATCAAGACGGTCCGCACGGAACTCGCCGAGGACCAGCTCTTCCGCGTCCGCTTCACGCGCGAGGTCGAGGCGGCCCGGGCCGTCTCCGGCTTCTACACCGCGGCCGTGGTCGACGCCGACCCGCGCGCCGCCGTGCCGTGGCTGGCCACCGCGTACGTCCCCGCGCCCTCCCTCGAGGAGATAGTGAACGAGTGCGGGCCCCTGCCGGCCCAGGCGGTGCGCTGGCTGGCGGCGGGCGTGGCGGAGGCGCTGCAGTCGATCCACGGCGCCGGCCTGGTCCACCGCGACCTCAAGCCCTCCAACGTCCTCGTCGTCGAGGACGGCCCCCGGGTGATCGACTTCGGGATCGCCTCCGGTGTCTCGAACACCCGTTTGACGATGACGAACGTCGCCGTGGGCACCCCCGCCTACATGTCCCCCGAGCAGGCGAAGGACTCCCGCAGCGTCACGGGCGCGAGCGATGTCTTCTCGCTGGGCTCGATGCTGGTCTTCGCGGCCACCGGCCACCCGCCCTTCCACGGCGCCAACCCGGTGGAGACGGTCTTCATGCTGCTCCGGGAGGGCCCGGACCTCGAAGGCCTCCCGGACGAACTGCGCCCGCTCATCGAGTCCTGCATGCAGATGGAGGCGACCGCCCGCCCCAACCCGGCCGACCTCCAGGCCCAGCTCGCCCCCCACCTCTTCGGCTCCGGCTCGGACGACAGCGGTACGGCGTCGGCGTGGCTGCCCGAGCGGGCGGTGAGCCTGATCGAGGCCCGCCGCAACGGCCGCCCGCCGGCCAAGCCCGGCCCCGCCCCCTCGGGCCGCAGCGCCGGCCGCGCGGTGCCGCCCCCGCCCCCGCACGCGCCGCCCGTCCCGGCCGGCGCCCCCGACACCGGCCCGGTGCGCCTGGCGGGCGCCCAGGTCCCGATCGGACCGGGACCGCGCGTCGCCGACGCCCGCGCCGCCGCCGTGAAGGCACCGCCGCCGGAGGCCGGCCTGGTCGCCTCCTGGTCCAAGCCGCGCCCCGGGGTCAACGGCACCGACGCGGCCGTGGGCCCGGCCGTGCCCCCCGCGCCGGCCGCGCCCCCGGAGACGGCGAGCGGCTGGCGCCCCTGGCGGTTCCGCATGTCCAACGACGTGTGGGGCACGCCCGCGGTCTCCGGCGACCTGGTCTACGTCACCTCCTTCGAGGTGCACGCCCTGGACGTCGGCACCGGCCGCCGCCGCTTCAAGACGAGGGACGTCGCCTGGTCGATGGCGGTCGCGGACGGCCGCATCCACGCCTCCGACGGGCCCACCCTCTTCGCCCTGGACTGCCGGGAGGGCGGGGACCTGTGGCGGCTGCCGACGGACGCCTGGGTCTACTCCCTGAAGGCCGAACGCGGCACCGTCGTCACCGGCACCCGCGGGGGCGGGGTGCAGGGCTGGGAGGCGTCCACCGGACAGAAGCTGTGGGAGCTGACCGGCGCCCAGACCGACTTCGAGTCCCCCGAGGCGGGCCCCGCCCTGCACGAGGGCACGGTCTACGTCTGGCAGGACGCCCGGCTGCGCGCCCTGGACGCCCGTACGGGTGACGAGCGCTGGTCGTACCCCATCGGCGACGCGGCGTCCTGCGGCGGCGTCCCGGTCCGGGTCTCGCAGGCGGTGGACGGCTATGTCTACGTCTCCGCGGGCACCCGGGTCCTGGCGCTCGACGTCACCTCGGGGCAGGTCCGCTGGCACTTCGAGGCCCCGGCGGTGTTCCTCTGCCCGCCGGCCTTCGTGCCGGGCCCGGCGGTGACCGGCGGCGGCGTGTACCTCGCCGACTACCTCGGCACGGTGTACGCCCTGGACGCGACCGACGGCCGCGACCGCTGGCGGATCGCGACGGAGTCCAGATCCTCCATCGAGCCGGTGCTGGTGGCCGCGGGCCATGTGCACGTGGGCAGCGGCAAGGGGCTGTACACGCTGGACGCGGTCACCGGAACACCGAAGTGGCGCTTCCAGGCGGGCGGGGAGATCGTGGGCGCGCCGTCGGTGGCCGAGGGCCGCATCCACTTCGGCTCCACCGACCATCTGCTCTACACCCTCAAGGCCGACGACGGCCGGCTGCGCTGGAAGCTGGCGACCGGCGGCGAGATCACCGGCTCGCCGCTGGTGCGGGACGGGGTGGTGTACGCGTGCAGCAAGGACCGGTGCGTGTACGCGCTGGACGCGGAGAAGGGCACGGGCACCGCACGCACGGCGTGAGGCGTGGGGGACGGCCGTCGTACCGGCGCACGGAAGGGAGTCCGGACGGCGGCCGCCGCTGCCGGGAGCGGCCGGGACGCCGCTCTCCACCCCGACGCTACGCCGGGGACGACCTGGTCGCCACGCGGTGACATGATCGTGACAGGCGGTCAGTAGGGTCGCCGTCATGGATCTTCGGGGGCGCAGGCTCAGGTACGCGGCGGTGACGGCGATGGTGGTTCTGGCGCTGACGGGCTTCTCGTCGGGCCGTGGCACCGGCGGCAGCGGCGGGGACGGTGACTCGGGCGGCGGGTGCAGCAGCTCCGGCCAGGACCACGACAGTTCGTCCTCGCGCCAGGACGACTACGACGACTATGACGACTACGACGACTACGACGGCTCCGGCTCGGGCGGCTCCGGTTCCGCCGAGGCGGCGCGGGGCACCACGGTGGAGCTGGTGAGCTGCGCGACCGAGGCCGACCCGTACGCGGTCGTCGAGGTCACCAACCCGGGCGGTGTCAGCGACCAGGTCACCGTCGTCGTCCACTTCCTGGACGCCCAGGCCGCCGTGGTGGACCTGGCCACCGTCGACGAGGTCGTCCCGGCGAACGAGACGGTGACCGTCCAGGTCGGCCTTCCCGACGCGGCCGTGGCGGCCCGGGTCGACCACTGCGAGGCCGAGCTGATGCCCGGCACGACCGGCTGACGGCGCTCACCTCACCCGGGGGCTCCCGGTCCGCCGCCCCGCGAACAGCTCCGCCTGCCGCTCGGCGGGCGCGTTGCCGAGCGCGATGAGATGCGGGGCCTGGGCGAAGGCCGGGGCACGGGCCGCCTCCTGGGCCGCCCACAGGGCACGGACGGTGCCCTGGACGGCCTCGGCGGGGTAACCGGCGATCACGCGGGCGCACTTCAGTGCGGCCGACAAGTGGCCGCCCTCCTCCGTGAGTTCTGAGACCAGACCCACCTCGTGGGCCCGCCGGGCGGAGATCCGCTCGGCGGTGCCCATGAGCATCATCCGCGCCACCTCGCCCGCGGGCATCCGCTGCGCCATCAGCGCCGACTCGTAGGCGCTGACCATGCCGTAGGCGGTGTGCGGGTCGAAGAAGGCGGCCGTGGGGTCGGCGATCAGGAAGTCGCACTCGCCCAGCAGATAGAAGGCCCCGCCGCAGGCCATCCCCCGCACCGCCGCGACGACCGGCTTCCACAGGTCGTTGGACTTGGGCCCGATCCTCAGCAGCGGATCGTCCTGCATGTACGGCGAGTTCGGCTGCTCCACCACGGCATCCCGGTCGATCCCGGTGCAGAAGGCCCGCTCCCCGGCGCCGGTGAGGACGAGCGCGCGCACCGAGTCGTCGAAGCGGAACGCCCGCCAGGTGTCGGCGAGTTCCCGTGCCATGGCGAGGTCGATGGCGTTGAGCCGGTCGGGCCGGTCCAGGGTGACGACCGCGACGCCGGTGTCCCGGTCGGCGGAGACGCGCAGGGTCACGGCCGCTCCAGAACCCACTGCGGCAGCCCGCCGGGAGCGAAGACGGCCCGCACCCGGGCCCCGATGCGCACCCGGTCCGGCGGCAGGGAGCCGAGCGGCTCACCGGCCCGGCCGACGAGGTTGCCGACCAGGCGGATCCGGGGCGCGTCGACGAGCTCGACGAGCACCACGTTGTACGGGGCCCGCGCCGCGTACTCGGGCAGCAGGGGCGGGTGCGGGACGACGTAGGACCAGATGCGGCCCTGTCCCGTCACGGGCCGCCACCGGCTCGCGAAGGACTGGCAGTGCGGGCAGCACGGCCGGGGCGGGAAGCGGGGCTCGGCGCAGTCGGCGCAGGTCTGGACGCGGAGTTCGCCCCGGGCGGCGTACCGCCAGAAGGGGGCGCCGTCGGCGTCGGTGACGGGGGTGAGCATCCTGGATCAACTCCTCAGCAGCAGCGCGGAGGTGGGCACGCCCTCACCGGCGGTGACCAGGCAGGTGGCGGCGCCGGGGACCTGGGCGGTGCTGGTGCCGCGGAGCTGCTTGACGCCTTCGGTGATGAGGTTGAAGCCGTGGACGTACGCCTCGGACAGGCCGCCGCCCCCGGTGTTGAGGGGCAGCCGCCCGCCGATCTCCAGGGCACCGCCCTCGGTGTACGCCCCGCCCTCCCCGCGTGCGCAGAAGCCGTAGCCCTCCAGGGAGAGCGGGACGAGCGGGGTGAAGGCGTCGTAGATCTGGGCGACGTCGATGTCCTGCGGGGTGAGGTCGGCGTGCTTCCACAGGTGCCGGGCGGCGGTCCAGGCGGGGCCGGTGAGGGGATCGTCGTTCCAGTAGTTGACCATGCCGTGGTGCTGGGCGGGCAGGCCCTGGGCGGCGGAGTGGACGTATACGGGCCTTTGGGCGCAGTCGCGGGCCCGTTCCCTGGTGGTGACGACACAGGCCAGCGCGCCGTCCGTCTCCAGGCAGTTGTCGTACAGGCAGAGCGGTTCGCTGATCCAGCGGGAGGTCATGTACATCTCGCGGGTGAGCGGGCGGTCGTACATGATCGCGGCGGGGTTCTGGTTGGCGCGGTTGCGGCAGGCGAGGGCGACGTTGAACAGATGGTCCCGGGTGGTGCCGTACTCGTGCATGTGGCGGCGCGCCAGCATGGCTATCTCGTCGACCGGGCGCAGCAGCCCGAAGGGGCGCGTCCACTGGGCGGGCGTGGGGAGTTGGACATCGGTGTTGGTCCAGGGTCTGGGCCCGCTGCCGCGTTTGCGGGAGCGCCAGGCGACGCCGACCGTGGCCTGGCCGGCCGCGATGGCGGCGGCGAGGTGGGCGACGGTGGCGCACGAACCACCGCCGCCGTAGCCGACTTTGCTGAAGAAGGTGAGGTCACCGAGGCCGACCGCCTTGGCCAGCTCCACCTCGTCCGTCTCCTCCATGGTGTAGGAGGCGAGCGCGTCGACCTCGCCCGGTGCGATTCCGGCGTCGTCGAGCGCGGCGAGGACGGCCCGGCAGGCGAGGGTGCGCTCGTCCTCGGGGAGTTGCCTGGCGAAGGCGGTCTGCCCGATGCCCACGATGGCGGTGGCGTCCTTGATCCCGGCCATGCTGCCCCTCCCGTTCGCCGCCACTGACAGGTCGTCAGGTTATAGCTAATCTGACGGGTAGTCAGCTAGTGGTGGGGAGGCTGTTGTGCGCGGTGACGTGGAGTGGGGCAGCATCGCGGGGCTCGTCCGGTACGCGGCCGAGCGGTACGCGGACGCCGAGGCGGTGGTGGACGGCCGTACCCGGATCTCCTACGCCGGACTGGGCGAGCGGGTCTCGCGGTCGACGGCGGCGTGCGTCGCGCACGGGATCCGGCCGGGCGACCGGGTGGCGATCTGGGCGCCGAACTCCCTGGACTGGATCGTGGCGGCGCTGGGCGCGGTGTCGGCGGGAGCGGTGCTGGTGCCGCTGAACACCCGGTTCAAGGGGGCGGAGGCGGCGGACGTGCTGCGGCGCAGCGGGGCGCGGCTGCTGTTCGTGACGGGGACCTTCCTGGGGACGTCGTACGTGGCCTCGCTGCGGCGGGCGGGGCTCGCGTCGCTGCCCGCGCTGGAGCGGGTGGTGGTGCTGGCGGACGACGCGCCGGAGTCCTTCCTGACCTGGAAGGACTTCCTGGCGAGCGGGGAAGGGCCGGCGGGTGACCCGGTCGACGTAGACCCGTCGTCGCCGTCGGACATCGTCTACACCTCCGGTACGACGGGCCGCCCGAAGGGGGCGGTGATCACGCACGGCCAGACCCTGCGGGCGTACGAGGTCTGGAGCGACCTGGCGGGCCTTCGCCGCGGCGACCGCTATCTGATCGTGAACCCCTTCTTCCACACCTTCGGCTGGAAGGCCGGGGTGATCGCCTGTCTGATGCGCGGGGCGACGATGATCCCGCAGCCGGTGTTCGACGTGGACACCGTGCTGGCGAACGTGGCGGCGGAGGGAGTCTCGGTGCTGCCGGGCCCGCCCACGCTGCTGCAGTCCCTGCTGGACCACCCCGCCCGCGGGGCCTTCGACCTCTCGGCGCTGCGGCTGGTGGTGACGGGGGCGGCGGTGGTCCCGCTGCGGCTGGTGGAACGGCTCCGCTCGGAGCTGGGCGTGGCCACCGTGCTGACCGCCTACGGCCTGTCGGAGGCGAGCGGGATCGTGACGATGTGCCGCCGGGGGGACGACCCGGCGGTGATCGCGTCGACGTCGGGCCGGGCGATCCCGGGCACGGAGGTACGGGTGGCGGCGCCGCTCGGGGAGCCCGGGGAGATCCTGGTCCGCGGGTTCAACGTGATGCGCGGGTACTGGCAGGACGCGGCGGCCACCGCGCAGGCGCTGACGCCGGACGGCTGGCTGCGGACGGGGGACGTGGGCGTCCTGGACGCGGCGGGCAACCTCCGGGTGACCGACCGCATCAAGGACATGTACATCGTCGGCGGCTTCAACGCGTACCCGGCGGAGATCGAGCAACTCCTGTGCCTGCACCCCGATGTGGCGGACGTGGCGGTGGTCGGGGTGCCCGACGCGCGGCTGGGCGAGGTGGGGCGGGCGTACGTGGTCCGCAGGGCCGGGTCCGTCCTGACGGCGGACGACCTGATGGCGTGGGCCCGCCGGGAGATGGCGAACTACAAGGTGCCGCGGTCGGTGGAGTTCGTGGCGCGGCTGCCGCGGAACGCGAGCGGGAAGGTCGTCAAGAGGGCGCTGCGGGGGACGCCGGAGACGTGATCCGGCGTCCCTGGTGCGTGCGGCCGGGCTCAGCCGAAGGCGCGGACAGCCTGGTAGTAGGTCCAGGCGGTGCTGTTGCAGGCGGTCTTGGTGGCGCCGCCGTAGTTGTTGCAGACGCGCTTGAGGTCCTCGTAGAAGGCGCTGTCGAGGCGGGACTTGTTGGCGCTGAAGGTGCCGGCGGCCTTGTAGTTGCGGTAGCCGAAGTCGTGGCGGGCGCAGGACATCTGGAACGGGAAGCCGAAGGGGTTGTCCGGCGAGGTGGAGCAGTAGTCGGTGGACCAGTCGAAGCCGTAGGCCGACCAGGCGCCCTGGTTGGCCCGGGCGGAGGCCCACGCGTTGTAGCTGCTCGCGCTGGTCTGTGTCCAGCTGGACAGGACCTGCGGCTTGTCGGCGGGAGCGGCGTCGGCCGCGGTCGCGGTGGCGACGGCGGTGACGAACGCGAGGGACGAGGTTGCCAGTGCGGTACCGAGTCTGCGGTGCATCCCACACCTCCATGAGGCTGCCGCCCGACTGTCGGGGGGCAGGTTCATGTCATGAGGATGCTCGCGTTCTATGCGCGTTCACACCGGGCGGGACCAAATAGCTTGCGAACGACGGGAGGTGAAGGGTGATCAGGTGGTGAACGGAAGGACCGCGTGCGCGGGAACAAACGTCCGGCCTCCGTCGTTTGACCCGAGCCGACCTGAACCTTCCGACCCGAGGAGTACCTTGCCCTCTTCCACCGACAGTTCCGTGGTCCTGCCGGGGCTCGTGACGCAGGCGGAGCGTCTGATCGAACTCGGCGTGCACGCGTCCGCGGGGATCACCCCGGACGAGATGCGGGCGTTCGCCGAGAAGGCCGAGAGCGCCTCGGGTGCCGCGGCGGCCGAGGGCGCCCTGCTGGCCGTCCACCCCGACCGCGCCCCCGCCTCGGCCCTCGCCCCGCTCCTGGTCCGCGACGGCAGGCCCGGGTTCGTCGTCACGGACATGCCGGACGTCGACGAGTTCACTCCGTGCGCCGTCGAACTGCCGGATGCCCCGCTCTATCTGGTCCACGGCGTGGACCGCGGCGACGACATGGCGAACTGGAGCCCGGAGGAGGCGCTTCCCGCGCTCACCGGGCGGGGCCGCAGCCCGCTGGTGCTCGCCGAGGGCATCCACTGGATCCTCCAGCAGCCGGCCGTCCTGGAGCGCAACCACTGCTTCATGACCATCGGCTCGCGCCTGCGCAAGCCCAACGGCACGCTGGACGCCCGTACCCCGGCGATCTGGATCAGCAACGGCACGGGCCGGGACGGCAAGGAGCGCCGCAACGCCCCCAAGGTCGGCTGGTGCTGGTGGGGCAACCGCCACACCTGGCTGGGCTTCGGCTCGGCCGCCGCCCGCACGTCCTAGCCCCGCACGCACCTCGGCCGCGACGGCTCCCCCTCCGCGCCGCCGCGGCCGATCCCCCTGCGGGAAACGTGCAGTGCTGCCGGCCGTCAGGCCGGGTTGTCCGTGGCGTGCACGTTCTCCGTGGACGCGTCGCCCGTGGCCTCGGCCTTGAGCTTGAGCGGCTCGCTGGTGGCGTGCACGTTCTTGGTGGTGATCGGCTCGCCGGTGGCGTGGACGTTGTCCGTCGTGGCGTCGCCGGTCGGCTCGCCGGTCGCGTGGACGTTCTCGGTGCTCGTCTCTTCGGTCATTCGCTTGCTCCCCTGCAAGAAAGAACGTGGTCCGGAAGTACAAGATCCGCCCGGCAACTCCCCCGTGGACTGCCGGGCGGATCTTGCAGGGCCGGTTCACCCTAAGGGTCTCGGCCCCGGCCGTTCCGCCTGCCCCCCGACGCGACGGCCCGGCACCACTGAGACTGCCGGGCGGCGATAAACGAACGATGAACGTCCCTTCCCGGGCCTGCAACCAGGCTCAGGGACCCGCACCCGGGCTCAGACCGCCGCCTTGGGAGCCAGCAGAGCCCTGACCCCGTCCGCCTCCGGGGCGCCCAGCGCCTCGAAGATGTCCAGGGCCTCGCGCCAGCACACCCGGGCCCGGTCGAGCTGGCCGATGCCGTTCAGGGCGCGTCCGAGCACGGTGAGCACGTTCCCCCGCCGCCACTCCCCGCCGATGCCGCGCAGAACGGTCAGCGCGATCTCGGCGTTGGCCGCGCCCTGAGCGGGCCGCCGGGCGGCGATGTCCACTTCGGCGAGGCGGAACAGGGTCATGCCCTCCCACAGCCGCTGCCGGCTGTCCCGGAACACCTGAAGGGCCTGGTGCAGGCAGCCCGCCGCGTCGTTCAGCTGCCCGCTCTGGGTCAGCGCCAGACCGAGCGCGTACCGGCCGTTGGCGCCCTTCAGCGCGTGCCCCATGTTGTCGTACATGGCCGCGCCCTGCCGGGCCAGCGCCACCGCGCTCGCCGTGCGGCCGGTGGCCAGGTGGATCCGCGACAGGTTGCACAGCGCGCTCGCCTCGCCGGGCCGGTCGCCCAGAGCCCGGAAGTCGTCGATGGCGCGGGTGAAGTACGCCTCGCCCTCCTCGTGCCGGTTCTGGTACAGCGCGACCACCCCGCTGATGTTGGCGGCCCAGCAGCCGGTGAGCGGATCCCCGGCGGCGGCCAACTGGACGGCTTCCTGCGCCTCCTGGAGGGCCACGTCGAACCGGCTGCCGGAGATGTGGTGCACGAAGGCCAGCTCGGTCAGGGCGCGGCCCTCCGCGTGCGGATCCCCGGCTTCCCGTGCCGCGTTCCGCAGCAGCGCGGCGACCGCCTCGTACTCCTTGGAGTTGGCCCCCGACTCCGCCAGGTCCACCGCCGCCCAGAGCACGTCGACGGCGCGGCGCAGCGCCCCCGTCCGCGCGGCCTGACGGACACAGGCCAGCAGGCACACGGCCTCCGAGTACAACCAGTCCTGCGCGGCCCGCCGCGTCCCGAACGTCAGCCCCGGGTAACGGCTTTGCTCCAGGTGGTCCACCAGCCGGTCCCCGGGCCGCTCGATCAGGTACACCTCGCCGACCGTCGCCAGATAGAAGTCCAGCAGCCGCGACAGCGCCGCGTCCCCCTCGCTCGGTGGCTGTTCGTCCCGTTCCGCGCACGCACGCGCGTAGAGGCGGACCAGGTCGTGGTAGCGGTAGCGGCCCGGGGCCGCCGATTCCAGGAGGGACGTGTCGACCAGGGACTCCAGCAGGTCCTCCGTCTTCTCCACCGGAAGGTCCAGCACCGCTGCCGCCGCCGCCAGCGAGATGTCCGGGCCGTCCGCCAGGCCCAGCAGCCGGAAGGCGCGGGCCTGGGCCGGCTCCAGCTGGCCGTAGCCCAGCTCGAAGGTCGCCTTCACCGCCAGGTCGCCCGCCTGGAGCTCGTCCAGCCGGCGCCGCTCGTCCGCCAGCTTCGCCGCCAGCACCGACACCGTCCAGGTGCGCCGGGCCGCCAGCCGGGAGGCCGCGATACGGATCGCCAGCGGCAGGAAGCCGCACGCCGCCACCACGTCCAGCGCCGCCTCGCGCTCCGACGCCACCCGCTCCTCGCCCACGATCCGCGTGAACAGCGACAGCGCCTCGTCGGGGGACATCACGTCCAGGTCGATCAGGTGCGCGCCGGCCAGGTCCACCATCCGGGCCCGGGACGTCACCAGCGCCGCGCACCCCGAGGTGCCGGGCAGCAGCGGCCGCACCTGCGCCGCGTCCCGCGCGTTGTCCAGCAGCACCAGCACCCGCCGGCCGTCCAGGACCGAGCGGTACAGGGCCGCCCGCTCCTCCAGGGAGTCCGGGATCGCCGAGTCCGCCGTGCCCAGGGCCCGCAGGAACGACCCCAGGACCGTCTCCGGGTCCGCCGCCCGCGCCCCCGCCCCCTGGAGGTCCACGTACAGCTGGCCGTCCGGGAACGCGCCCTTCGCCTGATGGGCCACGTGCACCGCCAGCGTCGTCTTGCCCACCCCGCCGATCCCGGCCAGCGCCGACACCGCCATCACCCGGCCCTCCGCCGACGCCAGCACCGCGCTCAGCTCGGACACGAAGGCCGAGCGGCCGGTGAAGTCGGGGACGGTGGCCGGGAGCTGGGCCGGGCGGACCGGGACCACGGACGGTTCAGCGAGCGGCGCGGAGGGTTCCGCGAGGCCCGGGTCCGCCTGGAGGATGCGCTGCTGGAGCTCCCGCAGCCCCGGCCTCGGGTCCACGCCCAGCTCGTCGGCCAGCAGGCGCCGGGTGTCCGCGTACACCGCCAGCGCCTCCGCCTGGCGCCCGGAGCGGTACAGCGCCAGCATCAGCAGCTCGCGCAGGCGCTCGCGCAGCGGGTGGGCGGCGGTGAGCGCCGTCAGCTCCGAGACCGCCTCCGCGTGGCAGCCCTGTTCCAGGTCCATGTCCAGGCGGGACTCCAGCAGCTGGAGCCGCCATTCCTCCAGGCGGACGCGCTGCGCCTCGGCATAGGGCCCGGGGACGCCCGCCAGCGGTTCGCCGTCCCACAGCGCCAGTACCCGGTTCAGTACGTCACGGGCGTGGCACAGGTCCCCGGCCCCGCGCGCCTTCTCCGCCTCCGTCGCCCACTCCTGGGCCAGCGACAGGTCGAGCGCGCCGTCGCCGAGGCCCCGGACCGCGTAGCCGCCGGACTCGCTCGCCAGCACGCCGGGGTCCAGCACCTTGCGCAGCCTGGAGGCGTACGTCCGCAGCGCCGCCAGTGCCTGGGACGGCGGTTCCTCGCCCCACAGGGCGTCGATCAGCTCCGCCGCCGTGGCCGTACGGCCCTCGCGCAGCAGCAGGGCCGCGAGCAGGGCGCGTTGCTGGGGGGAGCCGGTGTTCAGCAGCTCCTCCCCGCGCCAGGCGCGCACCGGTCCGAGCACGCCGAACCGCAGCGCCACCGGCCCCTGCGAGCCGCCACGCCGCTGCTCCGGCACCCGCGGTACACCGTCCATCGCCGTCCCCCCGGAGAACGTCCTGACAACGCAGGCCAGTTTGCCTTGTTCACGGCGGATGCGTCAGCCGTGCGAGACGCCACTCACAGCCAGACGTGCGGTACACCACAAGGCCCTCACAACCTCGTCGCACAGTTCCGCTCGGTGCCGGCCCCCCGCACGGCAGCTGACGGACCGTCAGATCGGCGCTACCGTGAGGCCCATGGAGACCAAACCGACCCTTCCCCTGATCATCTCCGTCGACGACCACACGGTGGAGCCCCCGCAGGTGTGGCGGGACCGGCTCCCGAAGAAGTACCTGGACATCGGGCCCCGCGTCGTCCGTGCCCCGCTGAAGGAGATGACCTTCCTCGGGGGCCGCTTCAAGCCCGTCATGGGCGAACCGGGGGACGACGGCCCGATCGGCGACTGGTGGGTCTACGAGGACCTGCGGCGGCCCCTCACCCGGCTCGACACCGCCGTGGGCTACGACCGCGACGAGATCAAGCTGGAGATCATCACCTACGAGCAGATGCGGCCGGGGTCGCACGACGTGCCCGCCCGCCTCGCCGACATGGACGTCAACCACGTCCAGTCGGCCCTGTGCTTCCCCACCTTCCCCCGCTTCTGCGGCCAGACCTTCACCGAGGCGGACGATCACGAGCTGGGGCTGCTGTGCGTGCGGGCGTACAACGACTGGATGGTGGAGGAGTGGTGCGGTCCCCAGGCGGGAGGGCGGCTGGTCCCGCTCACCCTCATCCCGCTGTGGGACGCCGAGCTGGCGGCGGCGGAGGTACGGCGCAACGCCGCCCGCGGGGTGCGGGCCGTGGCCTTCTCCGAGATACCCCCGCACCTCGGACTCCCCTCCGTCCACACCGACGACTGGGACCCCTTCCTCGCCGCCTGCGACGAGACCGGCACGGTCGTCGCCATGCACATCGGCTCCAGCAGCCGGATGCCCTCCACCTCCGCGGACGCGCCGCCCGCGGTCGGCTCCACCATCACCTTCGCCAACTGCTGCTTCTCCATGGTCGACTGGCTGATGAGCGGCAAGTTCGAGCGCTTCCCGAACCTGCGCGTGATGTACGCCGAGGGACAGATCGGGTGGATCCCCTACATCCTGGAACGCGCGGACGTGGTGTGGGAGGAGAACCGGGGCTGGGGCGGAGTCGCCGACAAGGTGCGCCGGCCACCGTCCGAGCTGTTCGCCGGCCATGTCTACGGCTGCTTCTTCGACGACGCCTTCGGGCTGCGCAACCTCGACTCCATCGGCGTCGGCAACGTGCTCTACGAGACCGACTACCCGCACTCCGACTCCACCTGGCCCAAGTCCCGGGAGGTCGGCGAGGCGCAGATGGGGCACCTGGACGCGGACGTCGTCGAGCGGATCGTACGGCGCAACGCGATCGAGCTGCTCCAGCTCACCCCGGACGGGCTCTGGTCGCCGTGAGGTACGGAATCCAGCTGCCGGTCCAGTCCCAGAGCACCCTGTACGCCGAGCCCTGGGAAGCCGGCGCCGGGCCCGCGGACCTGCTCGCCGTCGCCCGCGCGGCGGACCGCGCCGGCTTCGGCTACCTCGCCTGCTGCGACCACGTGGCCGTCCCGCGCCGCCTCGCGCCCGCGATGAGCACGGTCTGGTACGACCCCGTCGCCACCCTCGCCCACCTCGCCGCCGTCACCGAACGGGTACGGCTGCTCAGCCATGTCGCCGTGGTCGGCCTGCGCCACCCCCTGCTCACCGCCAAGCAGTACGCCACCCTCGACCACCTCTCCGGCGGACGCCTGCTCCTCGGGGTGGGCGCCGGACACGTGGAGGAGGAGTTCACCGCGCTGGGAGTGGACTTCCGCCGCCGGGGTGCCGTGCTCGACGAGGCCATCGACGCGCTGCGGGCCGCGCTCGGCCCGGAGGAGTTCCCCGAGCACCACGGCAAGCTGTACGACTTCGAGGGGCTCGGCCAGCTCCCCAGGCCCGCCCAGGAGCGCGTCCCGCTCTGGGTCGGCGGCTCCTCGCCCCCCGCCGTGCGCCGGGCCGCGCTCAAGGGGGACGGCTGGCTGCCCCAGGGGGACCCACGGGACCGGCTGCCCCAGCAGATCGCCCGGATCCGGCAGCTGCGCGAACAGGCCGGAATCGAGACCCCCTTCACCGTCGGCGCCATCGCCGAACCCCTCTATGTCGGCACCCCCGCCTGGCACGTCGGCCGCCGCACGCTCACCGGCGGCCCGGACCGGCTCGCCGAGTCGCTGCGGGTGTACCGGGCGATGGGCGTGGACCAGATACAGGTGCGGTTCCGCAGCCGGAGCCGCGCCGAACTCAACGACCAGATCGCGGCGTTCGGCGCCGGCGTAGGACCCCACCTGTGAGGAGTCGGCACATGGGCAAGCTGGACGGACGGGTCGTCATCGTCACCGGCGCGGCGCGCGGCCAGGGGGAGCAGGAGGCGCGGCTGTTCCGCCAGGAAGGGGCGTCGGTCGTCGTGGCGGACGTGCTCGACGATCAGGGGGAGGCCCTCGCCAAGGAGATCGGGGCGCTGTACGTCCGGCTCGACGTGGGCGAGGAGGAGCAGTGGCGGGCGGCCGTGCGGCGGACCAAGGAGGCGTACGGGCGGATCGACGGGCTCGTCGCCAACGCCGGCATCCTGCGCTTCAACGCCCTGGTGGACACCCCGCTCGACGAGTTCATGCGGGTCGTCCGGGTCAACCAGGTCGGCTGCTTCCTCGGCATCAGGACGGTCGCGCCCGAGATGGCGGACGGCGGCACCATCGTCACCACCGCCTCCTGCACCGGGCTGACGGGGATGGCGGCCGTCGGGGCGTACGCGGCCACCAAGCACGCCGTCCTCGGGCTCACCCGGGTCGCCGCGCTGGAACTCGCCGCCCGGGGCATCCGCGTCAACGCCATCTGCCCCGGCGCGATCGACACCGCGATGTCCCACCCGGCCCAGTTGGACCCGGCGGCGGACACGCGGGAGACGGCACGGGCACTGGACGGGCTGTACCGCAAGCTCGTGCCGCTCGGCCGGATCGGGCGGCCCGAGGAGGTGGCCCGGCTCGCCCTCTTCCTGACCTCGGAGGACTCCTCGTACATCACCGGGCAGCCGTTCGTGATCGACGGCGGATGGCTGGCCGGGGTGTCGGTCGGCTGACGGGCCGTCAGCTATTGACGCCTCATGCGTACGGTGCCACAGTCAGCAATCTGACGATCCGTCAGAAAGTGATCGGAAGATCAGGAACTCCAGACCGGGGACGGTGAACCGCCGTGGAATTCGGGCTCTTTGTACAGGGATACGTCGGCAGGCGCGCGGAGACCGATCCGCTCGCCGAGCACAAGGCGCTGATGGAGGAGACCGAGTACGTGATCGCGGCGGACCGGGCGGGCTTCAAGTACGCCTGGGCGTCCGAACACCACTTCCTGGAGGAGTACTCGCATCTGTCCGCGAACGACGTGTTCCTCGGGTACCTGGCCCACGCCACCGAGCGGATCCACCTCGGCTCCGGGATCTTCAACCCGCTCGCCCAGGTCAACCACCCGGTCAAGGTCGCCGAGAAGGTGGCCATGCTCGACCATCTCACCGGCAACCGCTTCGAGTTCGGCAGCGGTCGGGGTGCCGGGTCGCACGAGATCCTCGGGTTCCTGCCCGGCATCACGGACATGAACCACACCAAGGAGATCTGGGAAGAGACCATCGCCGAGTTCCCCAAGATGTGGCTCCAGGACGAGTACGCCGGGTTCCAGGGCAAGCACTGGTCGCTGCCGCCGCGGAAGATCCTGCCGAAGCCGTACGGGAAGTCCCACCCCGCGATGTGGTACGCCGCCGGGTCGCCTCCGTCGTACTCCATGGCCGCGCGGAAGGGGCTCGGGGTGCTGGGGTTCAGCGTGCAGAAGGTCTCCGACATGGAGTGGGTGCTGGAGCAGTACAAGACGGCGATCGTGGACGCGGAACCGATCGGGGACTTCGTCAACGACAACGTGATGGTGACGACCACGGCGATCTGTGCCCCTACGCATGAGGAGGCGGTGCGGGTGGCCGTGAGCGGGGGGCTGCACTATCTGCCGTCGCTCGTCTTCCGGTACCACGACACGTTTCCCCGGCCCGAGGGGTTTCCGGTGTGGCCGGAGACGTTGCCGGAGTACACCGAGGAGTTCGTCGAGGTGCTCATCGAGGAGGAGCTGCTGATCTGCGGGGATCCCGATGAGGTGCTGCGGCAGTGCAAGCGGTGGGAGCAGGCGGGGGCGGATCAGTTGAGCTTCGGGCTGCCGGTGGGGGTGCCGAAGGAGGAGACGCTGCGGACGATCCGGCTGATCGGGGAGCACGTGATTCCGAAGATCGATACGGATCCTGTTCATCGGACCACGCGGTTTCGGAGGGGTGTCTGATCGCCGTCGGCGGGTGCGGGGTCGTTGTGGCTGGTCGCGCAGTTCCCCGCGCCCCTGGGTAAGACACGGCACCCCTAGTCCAGGAGGTGAACCCCCATGCTCGATCACGTCATTCACGGGGCGTCCGTTGTTGATGGCACCGGTGGCCCCGCCTACACCGCCGACGTCGGCATTCGGGACGGGCGTATCGCTGTCATCGCCCCCGGTGTCACCGAAGATGCCCGCAGCCGTGAGGACGCCGCCGGGCTCGTGCTCGCTCCCGGGTTCGTCGATCCCCATACCCACTACGACGCCCAGCTATTCTGGGATCCGTACGCCACGCCCTCCCTCCATCACGGCGTGACCACCGTCGTCGGCGGGAACTGCGGGTTCACGCTCGCGCCGCTCCATCCCGGGCGGCCCGCGGACGCCGACTACACGCGGCGCATGATGTCCAAGGTCGAGGGGATGTCGCTGGTCGCGCTGGAGGAGGGGGCGCCCTGGAGCTGGCACGGGTTCGGGGAGTACCTCGATGCCCTGGAGGGGCGGATCGCCGTGAACGCCGGGTTCATGGTGGGGCATTGCGCGCTGCGGCGGTACGTGATGGGGGAGGCGGCCGTCGGGGGGCAGCCGAGCCGGGAGCAGCTCGACGCCATGGTGCGGCTGCTGCACGACGCCATGGACTCCGGGGCCTGGGGGTTCTCCACCACCCAGTCGTCCACGCACTCCGACGGGGACGGGCAGCCGGTCGCCTCCCGGCACGCGCGGCCCGCGGAACTGCTCGCCCTGTCCAGGGCCGTCGGGGAGCACGAGGGGACGCAGATCGAGGCGATCGTCGCCGGGTGCCTCGACCAGTTCAGCGACGCCGAGATCGAGCTGTTCGCGGAGATGAGCGCGGCGGCCGGACGGCCCCTGAACTGGAACGTGCTGACCATCGACGCCGCCGTGCCCGAGCGGGTGCCCCGGCAGCTCCTCGCGAGCGAGCGGGCCCGGAAGGCCGGTGGCCGGGTCGTCGCGCTGACCATGCCGATCCTGACCCCGATGAACATGTCCCTGGGCACCTTCTGCGCGCTGAACCTGATCCCCGGGTGGGGGCCGGTCCTGGGGCTGCCCGTGCCGGAGCGGATCGCCCGGCTGCGGGACCCCGCGGTCCGCGCCGGGATGCTGGAGCGCGCCGCCTCCAAGGAGGCCGGCGTCTTCCGGCGGCTCGCGGACTTCGGGCGGTACGTCATCGGCGACACCTACAGCGAGACGAACCGCGGGCTCACGGGCCGGGTGGTGCGGGACATCGCGGCCGAACGGGGGCAGGACCCGTTCGCCTGCCTGGTCGAGATCTGCGCCAACGACGAGCTGCGGACCGTGCTGTGGCCCATGCCGCCCGACAACGACCCCGAATCCTGGGCGCTGCGGGCCCGGACCTGGCAGCACGAGGACGTCCTGCTCGGCGGCTCGGACGCGGGGGCGCACCTGGACCGGATGTGCGGGGCGCCGTACACGACGCGCTTCCTCGGTGACTGTCTGCGCGGACGGAAGCTGGTCGGTCTGGAGCAGGCCGTGCGGATGCTGACCGACGACCCGGCCCGGCTCTTCGGGCTGCGCGAGCGGGGGCGGGTGAGGGAGGGATTCCATGCGGACCTGGTGCTCTTCGACCCGGAACGGATCGGCGCCGGCACGGCCACCCTGGTGCACGACCTGCCGGGTGACAGCCCGCGCCTGGACTCCAAGGCCCTCGGGGTGCACGCCGTGTGGGTCAACGGGGTCGCGGCGATCCGGGACGACGTGGTGACCGGCGCGGTGCCGGGGAAGGTGCTGCGGTCCGGGCGGGACACCCGGACGGTGAGCACCCGGTGACGCAGCGGTTGTTCCTCGGGGGGTCGTGGGCGGAACCCGAGGGCGGCTTCTACGACGTCCTCGACCCGGCGACCGAGGGCACCGTCGGTCCGGCTCCCGAGGCCACGCCGGAGCAGGCGCGCGCGGCCTGTGCTGCGGCCCGGGAGGCGTTCGGGCCCTGGTCGCGGACGGCGCCCGAGGAGCGGGCCGCGATCCTCGGCCGGGCCGCCCGGCTGATCCGGGACCGGCTGGTGCCGTACGCCGCGCTGGCCCAGGCCGAGACCGGCGCCACGACCGGCACCGCGCGCGGGATGCAGGTCGGGGTGGCCGCCGCCCGCTTCCAGCGGTACGCGCGCGTGGAGCCCGCCGAGTGGGCCGTCCCGCCGCAGATCAACGAGGCCGGGCCGATGGGGCGGGCCGGGGTGATGGGCGCGCTGGCCGTGCGGCAGCCCGTCGGGGTCGTCGCCTGCGTCTCCTCGTACAACAACCCGTGGGCCAACGCGGCGGGCAAGATCGCCCCCGCGCTGGCGATGGGCAACACCGTGGTGGTGAAGCCCGCCCCGCAGGACCCCCTGTCCGTGTACCGGATGGCGGAGGTGCTGGAGGCGGCCGGGGTGCCGCCGGGGGTGGTCAACGTGGTCTCCGGGGCCTCGGTGGCGGTGGGGGAGGCGGTGGTCGCCTCCGCGGACGTCGACATGGTGAGCTTCACCGGCTCCACGGCCGTCGGACGCCGGATCGCCGAGGTGTGCGGGCGGGGCATGAAGCGCCAGCTGATGGAGCTGGGCGGGAAGGGCGCGGCGCTCGTCTTCGACGACGCGGACCTCGGCTCGGCGGTGGCCGGGATCGGGACGACGTTCTCCTTCTACAGCGGGCAGATCTGCACGGCGCCGACCCGGGTGCTGGCGCAGCGGGGGGTGTACGACCGGCTGGTCGAGCAACTGGCCTCTTATGCGAGCCGGTTGAAGGTGGGTGATCCCAGGCGGCCGGACACCGTGGTCGGGCCGGTGATCTCCGCGGCGCACCGGGAGCGGGTGGAGTCCTACGTGGAGACCGGGCGCAAAGAGGGCGCGGTCGTGGTGACCGGTGGCGAACGGCCGCCGCTGGAGCGGGGGTTCTATGTCAGCCCGACCCTTCTCGCGGACTGCTCCAACGACATGACCGTCGCCCGCGAGGAGATCTTCGGCCCGGTCGTCGCGGTGGTCCCCTTCGACGAGGAGGACGAGGGGGTCGCCCTCGCCAACGACTCCGACTACGGGCTGATCGACTACGTCTGGTCGGGGGACGTGGCGAGGGCCTTCCGGGTCGCCCGGCGGCTCAGGGCCGGAGGCGTGGGCGTCAACACGGTCGGCCGGAACATGGAGGCGCCGTTCGGCGGCTTCAAGAAGAGCGGCGTCGGCCGCGACGTCGGCTCCTACGCCCTGCACGCCTACGGCGAGGTGCAGTCGATCGTCTGGCCCGGGTAGCTCAGTCCACCAGGTCCACCCGCACGGTCAGCAGTTGCGCGCCGATCAGGCGGACCGCCGCGCTGTTGAAGCGGGGCAGGGTCCGCAGCCGCGCCACCGGGTCGTCCTCCGGCATCAGGTGGGCCGTGCCCTCGTGCCAGCGGCCGTGGACGCGGACCCGTACCTTCGGGTCGGCCAGGATGTTGCGCACGTACTGCGACCGCTCGCCGAACTCCGAGACCAGCCAGAAGGAGTCACCGATCCGGCGGCCGCCGACCGGAGTGCGGCGGGGCAGGCCCGACGTGCGGCCCGTGGTCTCCAGCAGGGTGTGCTGCGGCAGGCGGCGCATGACGGCGTTGAGCCGGCGCTGAAAGGCCCTGGCGGTCCGGTACTTGCGCTCGATGCTGCGGGACATGGTCGGCAGGACTCCTGTCATCGGCCGGTACGGCGGTGTGCGGGCGCGTTCACCTGTGTTTCGCGAGTCCGTCGACTCACGGTTCAACCGCGCCCCCTTTAATGGTGCCCTTGACGGTGCCATGACCGAGGGGTGGGTGGCCGTGCGCGTGGTGACCTGGAACCTGTGGTGGCGGTTCGGGCCGTGGCGTGAACGGCAGAAGGCGATCCGCTCCGTGCTGCGCGACCTGCGGCCCGACCTCGTGGGCCTGCAGGAGGTGTGGGCCGCCGACGGGGAGAACCTCGCCGAGTGGCTGGCGGACGAGCTGGGCCTGCACTGGACCTGGGCGGCCTCCCCGGCCCCGGAGCGCTGGCGGCGGCGGATCGGCGACCCGTCGGTGGACATCGGCACCGCCGTGCTGAGCCGCTGGCCGGCCGAGGAGGCGGAGGTCCTGCGGCTGCCCGTGCCGCCCGAGCTCGACGACGGGCGGCTCGGCCTGTACGCGCGCACGGGCCCGGTGTCCTTCGTCACCGCGCACCTGACGTCCGTGCCGAACGCCGGAGCCGTACGCCGCCAACAGGCCGCCGCACTAGCCGAGTTCGCCCGCCGCGACGGCACCGTGATCGTCACCGGCGACTTCAACGCCGAGCCGGACGCCCCCGAACTGCGCCTCCTGCGGCGCGACTTCCGCGACGCCTGGACGCGGGCCGACCCGACCGCCCCGGCCGCGACCTGGGCCTGGGACCCGGAGCTGCCGTACAACCCGGGCGGTCCCCGGCAGGGGGCGCGGATCGACCACGTCCTTCTGGGCGGGCCGGGGTCCGTACGGCAGGTGCACCGGGCCGGGGACCGCCCGGTGGACGGGGTCTGGCCCTCCGACCACACGGCCGTCGTGGCGGACCTCGACCTCCAGGCGCCCTAGGCGCTAGTCGCGCCCCAGGAAGATGGGATTGGTGAACGCCGCCAACGCCCCCGGCAGCGGCGCCAGGACCGCCTCGTGCCGTACCTCCGCCCGCACATAGGCCGCGTACGAAGGCGTCGTCCGCCACTCCACCGTCCCGCTCCCGGTCACCGGCAGCGGCCCGCTGGTGAACAGCACCCCCTGATCCGTGACGAAGCGGACCTGGCACCGCGGCGCCCCCGTGACCTCCAGCCGCACCGTCACCGGCGTGTCCCGGTCCACCCGCAGCCGCTCCCCGATCCCCGCGTGCCGCCCCCGCCCGCCGGCCGCGGTGAAGGCCAGGGACACGTGCCGGGACTCGGCGACGTACGACCGCCCCGCGCGGATCCCCGCCAGGACGGCCTCCCGGCTCAACTCGTCGGCGAGCACCACCGTCTGCGGCGAGCCCACGGGGTCCGGGTCCCGGTGGGCGTCGCTGTTGCCCATGGCCGGGATCCAGTCCCGCCCCGCCCGCACGGACGCCACCAGCATCCCGTCCCAGTCGGCCAGCGCCACCTCGTCGTCGGGGGTGTACGGGCCGTTCCACACCTCCACCGCGTCCGCTTCGCCGAAGCCGAACTTCCAGGTGCAGCCGATGCAGGTGGCGTGCGGATGGGCCGGTACGACCAGACCGCCGGCCGCGCGGATCCGGCGGGCGAACCTGCCGAAGCGGTGGTCGCGGGCCCGGTAGCGCCAGTCGACGAAGGTGCCGGGATCCGTGCCGAGCGCCAGGAGGTGGCCGTTGCGGGTGGTGACCTCCTCGCCCAGCAGCACCAGGAGGTCGTCGCCCGCGACATCGGCCCAATGGGCGTGCGCGGAGTGCGTGTTGTGCTCGGAGCTGTTGATGAAGTCCAGGCCCGCGGCCCGGGCGAGCCCGGCGATCTCGGCGGGGGTGCGGCGGCCGTCGGAGTACCAGGAGTGCAGATGGCAGTCGCCGCGGTACCAGGCCCGGCCGCGCCCCCTGGCCCGCTCGGGCGGGTACACCGGCTCGGCCACGGCGCCCTGCTCGCCGTAGGAGAGCGTGACCGTCAGCTCGTAGGCCAGGCCCTGGGGGGCGACGGTGTAGGGGCCGAGGGCGATGTGCCAGGTGCCCTCGTTCACCGGGCCGGGGAGGTAGCCGGGGGTCGCGTCGTCGGCACGGACGAAGAACTCGGTGCGGGCGCCGCCGGACCAGCCGCGGAAGCCCTTGCCGCCCAGCGCGGTGCCGTGTTCGTCGAAGAGGCCGATGTCGAGGGCGTTGCCGGGGGTGCCGGCGGGCACGGCCGGGCGGTCATAGGTGTAGGAGACCCTGATCTCCCGGACGCCGTCGGGTACTTCGACGGGGACGTACACGAAATCGGGCGAGCCGGGCGGCAGTGTCCCGCGGACCGTGCGGGTCTCGGTGTGGTACATGTCGTCCGCCCCTCTCGCGAAGGCCACGCTCCCCACCGTGAGTGCCGCCGCGGCGCCGGTCACGAACAGGGCGCGTCTTCCGAGCCTTGCGTCGTCGTCACACATGCCCGGGAGTCTTCCCCGCGGGCGTGAACACGCATCGACTTCTCGGGGCACCCCCGGTACAGATGGGACATGCGCCTCTCCGTCACGATCTTCCTCACCGACGAGACGATCGCCCCGACCCGGCTCGCCCGCGAGCTGGAGCAGCGTGGCTTCGCCGGGCTGTATCTGCCCGAGCACACCCACATCCCCGTCGAGCGGACCACCCCGTACCCGGCCGGCGGCGAGCTGCCGCGCGAGTACGGCCGTACCCTCGACCCCTTCGTCGCCCTCGGCCAGGCCGCCGCGGTGACCGAGCGGCTCGGCCTGGGCACCGGCATCACGCTGGTCGCCCAGCACGACCCGGTCGCCCTGGCCAAGCAGATCGCCACCGTCGACCACCTCTGCGCGGGACGTCTCACCCTCGGCGTCGGCTTCGGCTGGAACGTGGAGGAGGCCGCCGACCACGGCGTCCAGTGGCGCACCCGGCGCGAACTCGTCCGGGACCGGATGGCGTTGATGCGCGCCCTGTGGGCGGACGAACCCACCGCCTACCAGGGCGAGTTCGGAAGCGTGCGGGCCTCCTTCGCCCACCCCAAGCCGGTGCGCAAGCCGCGCGGCCCGGTCGTCGGCCCGCGCACGCTCGTCGGCGGCGCCGCCGGACCCAGGCTCTTCACGCACATCTGCGAGTACGCCGACGGCTGGATGCCCATCGGCGGCCGGGGACTGTCCCAGTCGCTGCCGGTGCTGCGCGGCGCGTGGGCCGACGCGGGCCGCGACCCCGCCGCCCTCCAGATCGTGCCCTACGCCGTCCACCCGGCCCCCGGGAAGCTGGCGCACTTCGCGGACCTCGGCATCGAGGAGGTCGTCGCGCAGTTGCCGGCCGCGGGGGAGGCGGAGGTGCTGCGGGCCCTGGACGGTCTCGCCGCCTGTCTCGGCTGACCTGATCACCTCGACCGTATGCTCGAAGGATGACGACTGCGGTGACCTCCGGAACCGGCCCGACCGAGAACTCCCTGCGTCGCGCCCTGAAACGGGCCCGGGACGGCGTCGCCCTCGACGTCGATGAGGCGGCCGTCCTCCTCCAGGCCCGCGGCGAGGCCCTCGACGACCTCACCGCGTCCGCCGCCCGGGTCCGGGACGCGGGCCTGGAGGCGGCGGGCCGCCCCGGGGTGATCACGTACTCGAAGAGCGTCTTCATCCCCCTCACCCGGCTGTGCCGGGACAAGTGCCACTACTGCACCTTCGTCACCGTGCCCGGCAAGCTGCGCCGCTCCGGGCACGGGATGTTCATGTCCCCGGACGAGGTCCTCGACATAGCCCGCAAGGGCGCCGCGCTCGGCTGCAAGGAAGCCCTGATCACCCTCGGCGACAAGCCCGAGGACCGCTGGCCCGAGGCCCGGGAGTGGCTGGACGCCCACGGCTACGACGACACCATCGCCTACGTCCGCGCCGTCTCCGTCCGCATCCTGGAGGAGACGGGCCTGCTGCCCCACCTCAACCCGGGCGTCATGAGCTGGACCGACTTCCAGCGCCTGAAGCCCGTCGCGCCCTCCATGGGCATGATGCTGGAGACCACGGCGACCCGGCTCTGGTCCGAGCCCGGCGGCCCGCACCACGGCTCCCCGGACAAGGAACCGGCGGTCCGGCTGCGGGTGCTGGAGGACGCGGGCCGTTCGTCCGTCCCGTTCACCTCCGGCATCCTGATCGGGATCGGCGAGACGTACGAGGAACGCGCCGAGTCCCTCTTCGCGCTGAGGAAGATCGCCCGCGCCTACCACGGCATCCAGGAACTGATCATCCAGAACTTCCGCGCCAAGCCGGACACGGCGATGCGGGGCATGCCGGACGCCGAACTCGACGAGCTGGTCGCGACGGTGGCCGTCGCCCGGCACCTCATGGGCCCTAGCGCCTGTCTCCAGGCCCCGCCCAACCTGGTCGACTCCGAGTACGAGCGGCTCATCGGCGCCGGGATCGACGACTGGGGCGGCGTCTCCCCGCTGACCATCGACCATGTGAACCCCGAGCGGCCCTGGCCGCAGATCGAGGAGCTGGCCGAGCGGTCCCGCACGGCCGGCTTCGAGCTGTGTGAACGCCTGTGCGTGTACCCGGAGTTCGTGCGGCGCGGCGAGCCCTGGCTGGACCCGCGGCTGCGCCCGCACGTGGCGGCGCTGGCGGACCCGCTGACCGGGCTCGCGCGCCCGGACGCCGTCGTCGAGGGGCATCCCTGGCAGGAGCCGGAGGAGGTCTTCGAGGCGTCGGGCCGTACGGATCTGCACGCCACGATCGACACCGAGGGCCGCACCGCCGACCGCCGCGACGACTTCGACGAGGTGTACGGCGACTGGGGCGCCCTGCGCGAGGCCGCCGCCCCCGGGATGGTGCCGCAGCGCATCGACACCGACGTCCGGGCCGCCCTGGCGACGGCGGCGGACGACCCGGTGAGGCTGACCGACGAGGAGGCGCTGGCGCTGCTGCACGCGGACGGCCCGGCGCTGGACGCGCTGTGCCGGATCGCCGACGACGTCCGCAAGTCGGCCGTCGGCGACGACGTGACGTACATCGTCACGCGGAACATCAACTTCACCAACGTCTGCTACACCGGCTGCCGGTTCTGCGCGTTCGCCCAGCGCAGGACGGACGCCGACGCCTACACGCTCTCCCTGGACCAGGTCGCCGACCGCGCCCGACAGGCGTGGGAGGTGGGCGCGGTGGAGGTCTGCATGCAGGGCGGCATCCACCCGGACCTGCCGGGGACGGCGTACTTCGACATCGCGAAGGCGGTGAAGTCCCGCGTCCCCGGCATGCATGTGCACGCCTTCTCCCCGATGGAGGTGGTGAACGGCGCCACCCGCACCGGACTGTCGATCCGCGAATGGCTGACCGCGGCGAAGGAGGCCGGCCTGGACTCGATCCCCGGCACGGCCGCCGAGATCCTCGACGACGAGGTCCGCTGGATCCTGACCAAGGGCAAGCTGCCCACGGCCACCTGGATCGAGGTGATCACGACGGCGCACGAGCTGGGCATCAGGTCCTCGTCGACGATGATGTACGGCCACGTCGACCAGCCGCGCCACTGGCTGGGCCACCTCAGGACGCTGGCCGGCATCCAGCGGCGGACCGGCGGCTTCACCGAGTTCGTGACGCTGCCGTTCATCCACACCAACGCGCCCGTCTACCTGGCCGGAATCGCGCGGCCCGGACCGACCGTGCGGGACAACCGGGCGGTGACGGCGATGGCCCGGCTCCTGCTGCACCCCTGGATCCCCAACATCCAGACGAGCTGGGTGAAGCTCGGCGCGGAGGGCGCGGCGCAGATGCTGCGCTCGGGCGCCAACGACCTGGGCGGCACGCTGATGGAGGAGACGATCTCCCGGATGGCGGGCTCCTCCTACGGCTCCTACAAGTCGGTCAAGGACCTGATCGCGGTGGCGGCGGCGGCGGGGCGCCCGGCCCGCCCCCGCACCACCCTCTACGGCGAGGTCCCGGAGGAACGCCAGCGGGCGGCGGCCGCCTCGGACGGGCATCTTCCCGAGCTGCTGCCGGTGCTGGAGTAGCCCGTGGGGTGCGTCGCAGTACGATGATCCGACCCTGTCGGTGAGCTGAGGAGATCCGTGCCGTGCCTGCCCCGAAGGTCTGGGTGACCGGTCTGACGGTCGGGGCGACAGCCGTGGTCGTCGCCCTCGCCGTACAGGCGGACCAGGGCGCGAAGCCCACGGCCGGCCCGCCGAGCGCCTCCGCCCCGGCCACCCCCACGCCGAAGGCGACCGAGTCCGCGCAGCCGGTCCGGGTGCCGGACGGTTCGGGGACGGGCCGCCGGATCGTGTACTCGCTCGGCCAGCAGCGGGTGTGGCTGATCGACGCGAGCGACGCCACCCGCCGCACCTTCACGGTGTGGCCCGGCACGGTCGACCCCGACCCGGGCAGCTACCAGGTCGGCACCCGCACCGAGGCGACGACGGGCTCGGACGGCGTGGAGATCGAACACGTGGTGTACTTCGCCGCGAAGTCCGGCGTGAACGTCGCCTTCTCCAACGCCGTGGACGGCTCCTCACCGCCCCCGCCGGAGGCCGGCGCCCGGACGGGCGGTGTCCGGATGAAGGCGGGGGACGGCTCTGCGCTGTGGGCGTTCGGGACGGCGGGAACGACCGTGACGGTCGTCGAGTAGGGAACCGGGGGAAACGAGGACGAGGTCCGGCTAGGGCTCGGTGGATCCGGGCAGCTGGTTGACGAGCAGGACGATTCCGCTGAACACGAAGACCCGCGTCGCCGCGTCGAGGCCGTTCCAGTCACCGGACTGCCACATCGCGAACCACTCGCCGCCGATCGCGATGAACCCGGCGCCGAACAGCAGCATGACCATGAGCAGGCCGTACGTCGACCAGCGCCGGGCCTCGTGGTCGCCGCGGCGGAACCACAGCCAGGTGCCGTATATGAGGACGAGCGCGGCCAGGGTCTCCCAGACGATGATCGCGACGTACGCGGTGTCCTGAAGGCCCTTGCTGGTGATGGCCCTCCACATCAGGTCGTCGTCCTTGAACGTGGTGTCCATCGCGAGGACATGCCGGACGAACTGCTGATTCGTCCCGAAGTCCGTGATGTTCCCGAAGGCGACCAGCGCCATGTAGAGCGCGACGCTCGCGGTGAGCAGGGTGGCGGTGAGGCGGAGAGCGCCGCGTGGAGGTGTCGATGCCATGACCGCAATCTTCCCCGCTGCGGCCGGTGTGATCCAGATCCATTGAGCCAGAATGGAGACGGCAATCCCGTCCGTGGCAGGGGAGTTGGACCGGCGATGAGACCGACGCGGCCGTCGATGCAGGAGCTGATCCGGCGACACCGGCGGGCCGGGTTCGTGGGCCGCGTCGATGAACGGGCCGCGTTCCGGGAGAATTTGGACCTGCCCGCCGAGGACGAACGGCACCGGTTCCTGTTCCATGTGCACGGCAACGCCGGAGTCGGAAAGACGTTCCTGGTCCGGGAGTTGGAGCAGCTCGCCCGGGACCGCGGGGCGCTGACGGCCTATGTGGACGAGGGCTGCGGCAGCGTGCCGGAGGCCATGGCGGCGATCTGCCAGCAACTCGCCGCACAGGGCCACCGGTTGAAGAAACTGGAGGAGGCGCTCACCGCGCACCGCGAACGGCGCCATGAGGCGGAGGCCGAGCTTGCCGCCCTGGAACCGGCGCCGGAGGGCCCGTCCCCGGTGGCCGCGACGGCGGTCCGGCTCGGTCTGGCGGGGCTCGGTCTGGCGGTCCCGGTGGCCGGACCCTTCATGGGCGCCGTGGACTCCGACCGCCTGGCGGAGGGCGCCGCCCGCCTGAAGGCCCGCCTGAGCGCACGCTTCCGCGACCAGGAGGACCTGCAGCTGGTGCTCGCCCCGGAGCGGGTCCTCACCCCCAAGTTCCTGGACGAGCTGGCGGACGTCACCTCCGCGGCACCCTGGCTGGTCCTCTTCTTCGACACCTACGAGCGCACCGGGGCCTTCCTCGACGGCTGGCTGCACGACCTGATGACCACCGACCGGTACGGCGAACTCCCCGCCGACGTGGTCGTGGTGACCTCCGGGCAGCGCCCCTTCGACACCGGCCGCTGGGGCGGCTTCGCGGACTTCATGACCGACCTGCCGCTCGGCCCCTTCACGGAGGCGGAGGCGCGCGGCCTGCTCGCCGACCGGGGCGTCCGGGCCGAGCCGGTGGTCGCCGAGGTGCTGCGGCTCTCCGGCGGTCTGCCCGTGCTGGTGTCCACCCTCGCCGAGTCCCGCCCGGCCGACCCGGACGACGTGGGAGACCTCAGCGCTACCGCCGTGGAGCGCTTCCTGCGGTGGGAGCCGGACCCCGCACGGCGGAGGGCCGCGGTGGAGTGCGCGCTGCCCCGGTTCCTGGACGCCGACGTGTTCCGTGCGGCCGTGGACTGCGCGGACGAGGAGGCTCCGGCGCTGTACGACTGGCTGCGCGGGATGCCGTTCGTCAGCGAGCGGGGAGACCGGGCGCAGTACCACGACGTCGTACGGGCGCCGATGCTCCGCCTGGAACGCCGCCGGTCGCCCCGGGGCTGGGCGGAACGGCACGAGCGGCTGGCGCGGACCTTCGCGACCTGGCGGGAGGAGAGAGAGGGCGAGCTGCGCGACCCCTGGACCGACAGGAGGTGGCGGGAACTGCGGCTGGCGGAGGGGTATCACCGGCTGTGCGCGCGGGAGCAGGCGGCACTGCCCGGCGTGCTGCGGGACGTGGTGCTCGCCTGTGGGCGGGGTCCTGAGGAAGCGCGGCGGTGGGGCCGGATGCTGGCCGAGGCGGGGGAGGACACCCAGGCCGCGGCGGTGGCCCGCTGGGGCCGGGACCTGCTGGACGCCCTGGACGAGGCGAACACGGTGACCGCGCTGGGCCTGCTGATCGACCGGGCGGACCTCGATGCCGGTCGCCGGGCGGTCGCGCACGCGACGCGCGGCAGGATCCTCCGGGCGGACGGCCGGTACGAGCGGGCGGTGCTGGAGTACGACCGCGCGATCGCCCTGGACGGTGAGCTGGCCTCCGCCCACTTCGGCCGGGGAAGCGCCCGCGCTCACCTCGGCGACTACGCGGCGGCCGTCGAGGACCTGGACCGGGCCCACGCACTGGACCCCGAAGGCGCCGAGATCCTCGCCGTACGCGGCGACTACCACCGCATCCTCGGCGACCACGAGGCCGCGCTGCGCGACCTGGACCGGGCCGTCGAGCTGGACCGGACGAGGCCCACCGCCTGGGCGGCCAGGGGTGTCGTCCAGCACGCCCTGGGGCAGACCGACCTCGCCCTCGCGGACCTGGACCAGGCGCTCACCCTTGCCCCGGACTTCGTCTGGGCCCTGGTGCGCCGGGCGCGGGTACGACGCTCGCGCGGCGAACGCGAGCCTCAACTGGCCGATCTCGACCGCGCCGTGGCCCTCGCTCCCGACACGGCCTGGATCCTGTGCGAGCGCGGCGACGCGCTCAGCGCGGCGGGCCGGGAGGAGGAGGCGCTCGCCGACTACCGGCGTGCCATCGACCTGGACGACACCTACGCCTCCGTGTACGCCAGCCGAGGGGCCCTGCACGCCCAGCACGAGCGCTACGAGGACGCCGTGGCCGACCTGGACAGAGCGCTCGAACTCTTCCCGGAGTACCTCTGGGCGCTGGTGCACCGCTCCAGGGCACTGTGCCGCCTGGGCAGGTTCGAGGCAGCGCTCGCCGACGCGCACCGTGCGGTGGAACTGGACCCGGACGACGGGTGGGCCCTCGCCAACAGGATCACGATGAGCCTCGCCGTCGGCCGGCTGGACCAGGCGCGCTCGGACCTCGATCGCTACCGGACGATCGGTTCCGACCTCGCGTGGGCCCGTCGGAAAGTCGCCCAACTGCACGTGTGGGGCGGCCGGTTCGAGGAGGCGCTGGCGGAGCTGGACGACGACGACACCCGCTGCGAAGTGCACCTGCGGACGGGGGACTGGGCAAGCGCCCGGCAGGAAGCCGAACGGCTCTGCCTGCTCGACGAGTTCGACGGCGCGCTGAACCTGGCCCTGGCCGCGAGCGGAGAGGCGGGAGTGACGGCCGCCCGGCCCCTGTGGAGGCGCTACGCCCGCTCGGCCCGCGGCTCCGACGCCTATCGCAGGGTGAGCGACCTCGTCGAGGCGGTCATCTGCGCCGGACTCCAGGACTGGGCCGAGCTGGACGCCCGGCTGGAGCGGGTGCTCGCCACGCGGTACGAGTGGACCGACCTCGCCGGTCTCGCCGACTGCCTGGACATCCTCCTGCACAGCGACGGCATCGACCGGTCCAGGCTCGCGCCCAGGCGGGACACGGTGGTCGCGGCGCGGGACGCGCTGCGGGCGCGTTACGCGGAGTAGGCGTCGAGGAACGCGGACCAGGCGTGGCCGGTGAAGGCGAGGCGCGTGCCGTCGGGGTCCTTGGAGTCACGGACGTGGACGGCGGGGGTGGTGGGGGTGGTGGGGGATATGGCTACCTCGACGCACTCAGGGCCGTCGTTGCTGCTGTAGCTGCTCTTGAACCACTCCAGGGCGGAGGTCATGTTGCGTCTCCCAGGACTTTCTCGATGAAGGCCAGCGATTCTCGCGGCGGCAGGGCCTGTGCCCGGATCATTCCATAGCGCATCTCCAGGATTTGGACCTCCCGGGGATCAGTGATCACACGGCTGTGCAACTGCGCCTCGGAATGCCCGAGCGTCCTTCCGCCCGGCAGCTTCAGCAACTGGAGCGGACCACCCATGCCCGTGTGGTCCTCAAGGTCCGTGGGCATGACCTGAATCGCGACGTGCCTCAACGCGCTGATCTCCAACAGGTGTTCGAGCTGCCGCCGTAGCACCATTCTGCCGCCGATCGGCCGCAGCAGCGTCACCTCTTCCTGGACAAACGTGAGCTGAGGGGCGGGCGTCCGCTCGAAGACGCGTTGCCGGGCCGTACGTGCTGCGACCTGGCGCTCGATTTCGTCCTCGGAATACGCGGGACGCCGCATAGCGAACAACGCCCGCGCGTACTCCGGGGTCTGGAGCAGGCCGTGCATGTTGTGGTTGGCGTACGCCCCCAGCTCGACCGCCTCATCCTCCAACTTCGCAAGATCCCGCACGTTCTTCGGGTACCGGGCCTCCTCCACGTCCTTCTTCATCGCGGAGACCTTGCCGCCCGCCCCGGTCACCTCATCGGTCCTGTCCAGGAAGTCGGGTTTCGGGATCCGCTTCCCCCGCTCCACGGCCGACACCATGTCCCCGCCGTACCCGATCGCGTCCCCGAGTTCCGTCTGCTTCAGCCCGGCGGCCTCGCGCCACAACTTGATCTGCCGACCGACCGTCTTGAGTACGGCCTCGGCCTCCTCGTCCTCCATGCCGCTCAGCGTAGAGAGAACGACCACGCTGAGTGACGGGAACCAGGAAAACCGGATCACTCCGGTTCACTTGGTGCACACCCCGCATACCATTCCGCCCCCTGAACCGACCGTTCCTGGTCGATTACAGTGCTGAACGTGGGTGCGACAACGGGCGCCGTCTGGGGCCGCTCCGAGCAGCAGGACTTCCGTAGCCGCGTGCGCGGCACGATGCTCGGTGCTGCCGTGGGCGATGCGCTGGGGGCACCCGTGGACGGGCTGAGCCTGGACGGGATCAGGGAGGCGTACGGCGCCGAGGGCCTGGTCGATCTGGGGCTCGGGTACGGCCGTCGCGGCGCCGTGACGCACCTGACCCAGCTCGCCCTCTTCTCCGTCGACGGGCTGATACGGGCCCAGGTCCGCCGGGACACGGGCGCCTGGCATCCGCCGACGGACCTGCACCGGGCTTACCTGCGGTGGGCGGCCACCCAGCGGGACTGGGGTCCGGACGAGCGGCGCAAGGAGAACGGCTGGCTGGCCCTGGAGGAGTGGCTGTACGCCCGCCGCGACCCGTCCCGGTCGCTGCTGCTCGGCCTCGGCGACGAGATCATGGGCACGCTGGACGCGCCGAAGAACCTGGGGGAGGCGGGACCGGAGGCGGCGGCGCGGTCGGCGCCCTTCGGGCTCCTGGTCGGCTGGGAGCCCCAACTGGTGGCCCAGCTGGCGATCGAGTGCGCGGCGCAGACGCACGGCCACCCGGTGGGGTACCTCTCGGCGGGCGCGTATGCCGTCATCGTGCATGCCTTGGCCTGTGGCGAGAGCCTCGACGGGGCCGTGCAGCGGGCGCTGGCGCTGCTGGCGGCCCGCCCCGGCCATCAGCCCGTATCGGACGCGCTCCAGCACGCGCTGGGGGCGGTACGGCAGGGGATACCGACGCCGGCCCGGGTCGAGGAACTGCTGGGGGAGGGCACGGCGGAGGGCGTACTTGCGGTGGCCGTGTACTGCGCGCTGGTGGGTGAGGACGTCCGCCATGGCCTGTGCCTGGCGGTCAACCACGACGGCCCCTCGGGCGCGACGGGCGCGCTGACCGGCGGCCTGCTGGGCGCCCTGCACGGCGAGACGGCCCTCCCCCCGGCCTGGCTGGCCGAGCTGGAGGGCCGCTCCACGATCCTGGAACTGGCCGACGACTTCGCGATGGAGATGACCCAGGGCCCGGCGCTGCACGGTCCGGCGGGTTCGTCCCCGGGCTGGCTCGCCCGTTATCCGCGCGGCTGAGCCACCTCGTCCCGGGGGGCGGCCGGAGCCGGGACCGCCGCGGCGGCCGACCCGTCGTCGTCCGAGTTCACCTTGTCGATGATCGCCATCCGCTCCGGGGTGTCCTCCGGCTTGATGAAGCCGATCAGGATGTACAGCACCAGGGACACGGCCAGCGGAATGGACACCTGGTACTGCAACGGCACGCCACCGTCGACGTTCCAGTTGATCGGGTAGTTCACCAGCCAGAACGCCAGCAGACCCATCGACCAGCTGGTCAGCGCCGCCGTCGGCCCGGAGCGGCGGAACGGCCGCAGCAGGCCGAGCATCATCGGGATCGCCATCGGGCCCATCAGACCGGCCACCCACTTGATGACCACCGTGATGATGTCCCCGAACGTCGGCGAGTTGACCTGCGTCGCCGCCGCCATGGACAGGCCGAGGAAGGTCACGGTCGCGATGCGGGCCACCCGCAGGCCCTGCCCCTCGCTCCAGCCGCGCGCCCGGCGCCAGATCACCGGCGCGCAGTCCCGGGTGAACACCGCGGCGATGGCGTTGGCGTCGGAGGAGCACATCGCCATGGTGTGCGAGAAGAAGCCGACGATGACCAGACCCAGCAGGCCGTGCGGCAGGAGCTGTTCGGTCATCAGGCCGTAGGAGTCCGAGCCGTCCGGCTTCTGCGACTCCACCAGCAGCGGTGACATCCACATCGGGAAGAACAGGACCAGCGGCCAGACCAGCCACAGGATCGCCGACAGCCGCGCCGACCGCTCCGCCTCCCGCGCGTTCTTCGTCGCCATGTACCGCTGCGCCTGGTTGAGCATGCCGCCGTTGTACTCGAACAGCTTGATGAACAGGAAGGCCAGCAGGAAGACGGTCCCGTACGGCCCCACCAGCGGCTCACCGTGGCCCTGGAGCTCCGGCTCGTCCCAGGCGCCGAAGAACCCGATGCCCTTGTCGTTCAGTTCCATGACCACGGCCACGAACATCGCGACACCGGCGAGGAGTTGGATCACGAACTGGCCCAGCTCGGTCAGCGCGTCCGCCCACAGCCCGCCGATGGTGCAGTACACGGCCGTGATGGAACCCGTGATCAGGATGCCCTGGTTCAGCGAGATCCCGGTGAACACCGACAGCAGGGTGGCGATCGCCGCCCACTTGGCGCCCACGTCCACGATCTTCAGCAGCATCCCGGACCACGCCAGGGCCTGCTGGGTCTTCAGGTCGTACCGGTTCTTCAGATACTCCAGCGGGGAGGCCACGTGGAGCCGTGAGCGGAGCCGGTTGATGCGCGGCGCGAACAGCTTCGACCCGATGGCGATGCCCAGGGCGATCGGGAAGGACCAGGTCACGAAGGACGTGACGCCGTAGGTGTAGGCGATGCCCGCGTACCCGGTGAACATCACCGCGCTGTAGCCCGACATATGGTGCGAGATGCCGGAGAGCCACCACGGCATCTTCCCGCCGGCCGTGAAGAAGTCGCTCACGTTGTCCACGCGCTTGTGCGACCAGATGCCGATCGCCACCATCACGCCGAAGTAGCCGATGAGCACGGCCCAGTCGAGACCGTTCATGTGCGCCCTCCCAGGGTTCAGCCCGGCGCTCATCGTGGGCGCTGGCGCGTGAACACGACAAGCGGGCGTAAGGTCAAAGGGAGGTAAAAGTATTCGGCATGATGGTTCTGGTTCAGATATCTGAACTCATCGCATCAGCTCCCCGGCGTTGACCAGCAGTGACTGTCCGGTGATCGCCCGGGCCCGGTCCGACACCAGGAACGCCACCGCGTCCGCCACATCCCCGTCCGTGGCCAGCTCCGGCAGCGCCATCCGCTCCGTCAGCCGCTGGAGCACGGCATCCTCCGCCAGCCCTTCGGACCGCGCCGCGAACCGGACGTACGCCCGCACCGGCGGCCCCCACATCCACCCAGGCAGCACGGAGTTGACCCGGATCCGGTGCGGCCCCAGCTCCCGGGCCAGCGAGTACATCGCGCTGGTCAGCGCCCCCTTGGAGGCGGCGTACGCGGCCTGCCGCACCTGCGAGGGGGCGGCCACCGCCGACTGGGTCCCGATGAACACCACCGAGCCGCCGTCCGCCTTGAGCGCGGGCAGACAGGCGCGGGTCATCCGCAGGGAGCCCAGCAGGTTCACGTCGAGCACCGACTGCCAGGTGGCGAAGTCCGCGTCCTCCAGGCCCCCGAAGCAGCTGTCCCAGGCGGCCACATGGACGACCGCGTCGATCCGCCCGAACCGCTCCCGCGCCAGCCCGGCGAGCTCCCGGCACTGCTGCTCGTCGGTGATGTCGGTCCGCCGGTACGCCGTGTGCGCCCCGCCCGGGTCGATCCCGGCCGCGCTCCTGGCGAGGTTGGCCTCCGTCCGCGCCCCCAGCACGGCATTCCCCCCGTCCCGTACGACCGTTGCCGCGACCTGATGGCCGAGTCCGGGCCCGACCCCCGAGACGACCACCGTCTTGCCGTGGAGCAGGGACATCGCCGCTTCCCCTCTCTGGTCAATCATCTGACGGAGCGTCAGAGTATGAGCGACGCGAGGAAAGGGGAACGCCATGGACACCCACAGCGACGTCTACGCCGAACTGGCCGCCGTCGGCCCGTACGGCGTCCGCCCGGGCCACGCCCTGATCACCCTGGTCGAACCGCACCCGGGCCACGAGTACGCCTACAACCGCTGGTACGAGGACGACCACTACTACGCCGGCGCCATGGCCATGCCCTGGATGTACGCGGGCCGCCGCTGGGTCGCCACCCGGGACCTGCAACTCCTGCGCGTGCCCGAGAAGTCGGCCGTCGCCCGGCCCGTCACCACCGGCTGCTACCTCTCCACGTACTGGATCACGGCAGGACGCTACGACGACCACATGAAGTGGACCGTCGCCATCAACCAGCGCCTGAACCGGGACGCCCGCGTCTACCAGGACCGTACCCACGTCTTCACCGCCTTCCACGACCACGAGGCGACCGTGTACCGGGACGGGGCCGCGGGACCGCGCGACGTCCACGCGCTGGACCACCCCTACGCGGGCCTGGTGCTGGAGGTGATCGACGCCGCCTCGGCCGAGCGGCGCGCGGAACTGCTGGAGTGGCTGCGCTCCCGCCACCTGCCCCGGCGCCTCACGGGCTCCCCGGCGGCCATGGTGACCGTCTTCCGGCCCACCCCCCTGCCCGGCGACCGGATGAGCTACGTCAAGCAGGTCGAGGGCGTGGACACCCGGCTGACGCTGCTGTGGTTCCTGGAGGCGGACCCCCGGGAGTGCTGGGAGCCGTGGTTCACGGGCATCGACACCCAGGTCGCCGAGTCGGGCCTGGGCACGCTGGAACTGCTCGCGCCGTTCGTGCCGACGGTGCCGGGCACCGACCGGTACGTGGACCGGCTGCGCTGACGGGGCCGGGGACGGGGCCGGGCTACTTCAGCTCGTCGGGACACGGAGTGCCGCGCGGCACGTCGTAGGGCGCCGCCAGCCGGTACGTCCCCGCCTTCGGGGCCACCAGCATCGTCCACTTGTCCCCGAGCGCGTCCTCCTCGGTCTCCATCAGGCAGCCGTTGACGTTGTCGTACGCCTTCGGCTCGCCGTCGGGACGGTCCTCGGAGGCCTCCGTCTCCCGGGGCGGGTCGAGCTTCCTGCCCTCGGCGTCGACGATGCTCAGCCACGGCGAGTACGGGATCCGGATCAGCACCCGCCCCGGCTTGCTCACCCGCATCGTCCACTCGCCCTGCTCGGCCCGCTCCACCACCGTGTTCGGCTCGGCCAGCGGCGCCGGGTCGAGCACCTGGAACAGCTGCCAGTTCGCGTCGCCCCACACCTGCTTCAGATACGGCATCCCGCGCTGCACCAGCTGCCGCTCGCGCTCCCCGCCGTCCCCGTCCGGCTTGTCCTTCGGCAGCACGACGTAGTGCACGGCCCACCGCCTCAGCCACTCCAGATAGTTGGCAGAGTTCAGGGTGTCGTCGTAGAAGAGCGGGTTGCGCTCCATGTCGGCCTGGCGGTTCCAGCCGCGCGCGAGGTTGACGTACGGCGCGAGCGCGGAGGCCTCCCGGTGCGAGCGGACCGGCACGACCTCCACCCGGCCCTTCTCGGCGCCGACCTCCTGGAGCTCGTTGACCAGCGGGGCCAGCTCGCGGGCCCAGGAGGCGGCGGGCGTGGTGTGCACGATGTCGACGACCGACTTCACGCCGATCCACACGTTGAACCCGACGACCGACAGCACGATCGCGTACCACTTGCGCGAGCGCGGCACCGTGAACGGCAGCGCCGCCACCAGCGCCACCCCCGCGAACAGCATCGACAGCCGGGTGATGTTGGAGCCGATCTGCGAGCTGATCAGCCACACCAGGACGACCGACAGCGCGTACACCGCCGAGGTCAGCCGGACCGTCGTCCACTCCTTGGGGACGAGCAGCAGGGCCAGCACCGCGGAGGCGAACGGCAGGAGCACCGAGGCCACGTTCATCGGCTGCGTCCCGGAGAACGGGAACAGCCACGCCGACACCGCCACCACCGCGGTCGGCGCGAGCCCCAGCGCCCAGGCGCCCGGCCGCCGCTTCTGCAGGAACAGCGCCACCGCGACCAGCCCCACGAAGAGACCGGCCACCGGCGAGGCCATCGTCGCGAGGGCGGCCAGCGGGGCGGCGCACAGCGCCTTCGCCCAGCGCTTGTAGCGCCACGGGTACGGCCAGCAGAAAACCACCGCCACCGCACCGAGCGCGAACATCATGCCGAGCCCGAAGGTGACCCGCCCCGAGGCCGCGTTGCACAGCAACGCGAACACCCCGGCCAGCGCCGCCCACAGCGGATTGCGCACGGACCGGCTGCGGATGAGGACGAGCGTGAGCAGCCCGGCGGAGACGGTCCCGGCGATCATCATCGTCGTACGGACGCCGAGCACCGACATCAGATACGGCGAGACCACGCTGTACGACACCGGGTGCATGCCGCCGTACCAGGCGAGGTTGTACGCGGAGTCCGGGTGGCGGCCGACGAACTCGGCCCAGGCGTCCTGGGCCGCGAGGTCGCCGCCGCTGTTGGCGGAGGTGAAGAACCAGACGACGTGCAGGACGCCGGCCAGGGCGGTGACGGACAGGACGGGGTGCCGCAGCAGACGCTCACGTACGGTGAGGAAGGCGGCCTTCGCGCGGGAGTTCGCGGGGGATTTCGCGGGGGAGGGAGGGTCCTCCTCGCGCTCCTCCTGGCGGTCCTGCGGGGAAGCTGCGGGTACGCGTATTCGCGGGCCGGCTTCCGGGCCCGGATCGGCGTCGTCGGCGTGTTTCGGCTCGGCGGTGGCCACCGTCAAGGCACTCCCGTGGTGTCCTGGCTGCTGTTCTGGCCGCGTCCCGTTTCCCGCGTGTTGTCGGCCCTGTCCCTGAGGGTTCCCCGGTCGCGCCGTGTGAACGACGACCTGACCCGATTCGTGACGCTAGCACGCAGCCCGCCGGGCGGCTCCCGGGGTGGGGGCCGCCCGGCGGGCTGCGCTGCGCGGCGGGTCAGCCGATGCGGGTCAGCCGATGCGGGTCAGCCGATGCGGGTCAGCCGGTCCGTGAAGCCCGGCTCGACGAGGTCCGACTTCAGCGCCACCGGTACCTTGACCGCGCCCGCGGTGCCGCCGTCGCCCACGGTGAGCGTGCCGACCTTGGTGCCCGCCTTCGCCTCGTGCGGTACGGCGTCGGCGGCGAAGTCCAGCTCCACCTTCAGGCCCGCCCAGCCGGCCGCCTTGACGTCCTTCGTGGCCACGACGGGGGTCCGGCCGCCGAGGCCGTCGTCGACGTAACCGACGACGTCGCCCTTCTTCAGCAGCGTCGCCGACTCCAGCGCGCCCTGCGCGGCCCGGATCAGCCGGTCGCCGGAGTCGAGCGCCGCGGCGAGGATGCCGCCGCCCGTGTCCGGCTGGCGCACCACGGCGCCGACGATGGTCCGCATCTCGCCGCCGACCTTCTGCTTCGCGGCGAACACCAGGTTGCCGAGGGCGGAGGTGGTGGTGCCGGTCTTGATGCCGACGACGTTGTTCTTGCCGACGAGCTGGTTCCAGTTGCCGTGGTTCTTACCCTTGTAGTCGTCGTACGACATCATCGCGGAGACCTCGCGGAAGACGGGGAACTCCATCGCCGCCTTGGCGAGCTTGACCTGGTCCACGGCCGTGGAGACCGTCGTGTTGTTCAGGCCCGAGGGGTCGGTGTACGTCGTGTTGGTCATGCCGAGGTCGTCGGCGGCGGCGTTCATCTTCTCCACGAACCCCTTCTCCGACCCGGCGTCCCAGCGGGCCAGCAGGCGGGCCACGTTGTTCGCGGACGCGATGAGGATGCTCTCCAGGGCCTCGCGCTCGGTGATGGAGTCACCGGCGAAGACGTCCACGGTGGACTCCTGGCCGGCGTCCGACTGCTCCTCGGCGGCCTGGTCGATCTTGATCTTCGGGCCGTCCGCGCCGCTCTTGAGCGGGTGGTCGCGGAGGATGACGTACGCCGTCATGACCTTGGCGACACTGGCGATCGGGACGGGCTTCTGGTCACCGGAGGAGCCGAAGGAGCCGATGCCCTGCACGTCGAGCGCGGCCTGTCCGTCGGCGGGCCAGGGGATGTCGACCCGGGAGCCGTCGAAGGTGTACGTCGACTCCGCGGTGAGGTCCAGCGTGGGCGTCGGGAGCGGTCGTACGGCCTGCACGATCGCGAACACGACGACCAGCAGCAGGACGAGGGGGGTCCAGATCTTGACCCGCCTGACCAGAGTGCGGACAGGCGTCTCCGGCGGCGGCGGAGTGTTCGTCAGCTCGGCGAGCAGGTCCAGCGGGGGCTTGGGCGGCAGCGGCTGCTGCGTGGTGCGCTCGGGCCCGACCTGCGGAACGGCGGTCGTGACCTCCGACTTCGCCGGCATGTCCGGCTTGAGGGCGACGAACTTGCTGGTCGGCTGATCCACGGAGGGCCGAGGCCGGGGCTGGGGCTGCACGGCCCGGAAGGCGGTCGTGGGCTGATCAACCCGACCGACGCCGCCTGCGGGGGCGTCTTGCGGCTCGGCCTTCCCGGCCCGGGGAGCGCCGCCTGCGGCGGCGTCTTGCTTCCCACCCGCACCACCCGTGCGGCTTTCGTCGTCGGCTGCGGGTGGCCCTGGCGGGGGGACCTCGCCGTCGGCGGCTGCGGCGGTGTCCCGCGGGTCGGCCTTCCCGGCAGGCTGGGCATCGGCCGTCTGCGGCTCGACGCCCGCGTCGGTCTTCGCGTCAGCGGGCGCGCCCTTGGCGCCGACGGGAGTCTTGGCGTCCGAGGTGGGCTTGCCAGCGGCGGCCGGGGCCGCCTTGCCACCCGCGGGGGTCTGCCCGGCGTGCGGAGCGTTTTCGTCGTCCACGGGAGCCTTGGCGTCCGCGGCAGCGCCCTTGGCGCCGTCCGGCTCCGCGTCGGCGGGCTCGGCGGCGGGGGTGGGGCTCTCGGCGTCCGCGGACGCCTCCGGCTCCGGGCGGTCGTCCTCGGGGGCCGCAGACGCGTCCCGCTCCGGTGTGGCGTCCTTCGGGGCCGCCTCGGCGCTGTCGCTCTCCGGCTGCTCCTCGGGCGTCTCGGTGGCGGCTTGCGCCGCCTGCTCAGCGTCGGGCTCGCCGCCAACGCCGGTGTCGGCCTCGGCGCCGGCGCCGGTGTCCGCCTCGGCCTCGCCGGTCTCCTCCGCCGTATCCGACGCCCCGGCCCGCTCCTCCGCCGTATCCGACGCCCCGGCCCGCTCCTCCGCGCTGGCCGGACCCTCCGCGCTGCCCGGAGCCTCCGACGGGTCGGTGTCCGTGGCTACCCACGCTGCCACCGCCGCGCGCAGGCGGTCGTCGTCGGGCTTGGGGGTGGGGGGTTCCGGGTCCGGGGAAGATTTCCTCGCGTCCGCCAGCTCCTGGGCCGACAGGACCCGGGTGGCCGTGTCCACGGCCGCGCGGGCCATGGCGAGACGGGGGTCGGTGGATTCGTTCCGCGCCTCCGGAACCGGACCCGCGCTCCCCGACGTCGGTTCTGCCGACGACTCGCGCTGCTTCGAACTGTCGGGGGACTCGCCCGCCACCGATGCCTCCTAGACCGTGCTCCGTCTGAACCGCCGCCGCCCGGGACACCGCTTCGCAGCGGTGTCCGAACCATGTACCAGTGTCCTGTGTGCGGGCTTGACCGACGCGTTAGACGAGAACGACATACCTACTGGTTCCCTTACAAACAGGTCACGCACCCTCGACAGACCAATGTGAGAGGGGTCACCCTGTCATTCATCCACGCGGGGAGGCATGGATGGGCAGGAGCCGCAGAACAATTCCGGAGGAGCTTCTGCTGCTGGCACTGGACCCGGCCACGGGTACCACTGCACAGCCGCAGTCGCTCGACCTCGGTCTGGCCGGAGCACAGCTAGTGGAGCTGGCGCTGGCCGGACGGATAGCCCCAGACGGGGATCGTATCGCCGTGGTCGTACCACGGCCGACTGGAGATCCGACTTTGGACTGCGCATTGGAGTTGCTGCGAAGGCGTGGCGCTCCCGTGCGTGCCGTCCACTGGATCGGCGGGCCCCGCCTGGGGCTGCGCCAGACCTACCTCTCGCATCTGGAACGGTGCGGCATGGTGCATGCCGTGGCGGGACAGATGTGCGGGGTGCTGCCGACGACTCGCTACCAGGCGACCGACAACGAGATCAGCAGGGAGATCAGATCCCGGCTGGACTCCGCGATCCGCACCGGCGTACCACCGGACCCGCGGACCGCGGCGCTCGCCGCACTGGCGCACGCGGTCGGTCTCGGCAAGCACCTGTATCCGGGCAACGAGGGACGTTCCTCTCGCTCCCGGCTGCGGGACCTGATCAGACACGACCCCATGGGCGGTCTCGTCGCGCACGCCGTGATGGACGTCCAGAACGGCGTCGCGGCCCAGCCGCGCCGCAGCCCGGCACCGGCGGGCCGCCAGCCGGCCGCCGGAGGCAGGGCCGCACCGGAACCCGCCCGCGGTGTTCCGATGCAACCGCGCCGAGGTTCGATGGCGCGTGTCGTGGCGCACTGAGCCGTAGCGCCACGACGTACACCACCGCATTCCGCACGACTGAGCGCCGCACCGCAGTCCCCGAGGCCCGGTACGGGAGCCGCTGGTCCGCGCGGGGTGGCGGGGCCGTATGTGTCCGGACGACGACACGGCCCCGCCGCCCCGCGCGGCCGCATGTGCCCGAACTGGCGTGTACGCAGCGCATATCCACCGTTTCCCAGCGGTAGAAAGCACCTTGGTGGCAATCTGCTCAACAGCAGATACGCAAAGTCGCAAGCAGTACTTGCAGCCGGAGGTGCACGTCCCGTGGCGTCCAATGTCAATCCCACTGTCAGGCGCCGCCGTCTGGGTCAGGAGTTGCGCCGGCTCCGCGAGCTCAAGGGCATGACGGCCGAGGAGGTGGCCGAGCGGCTGCTGGTCTCCCAGTCGAAGATCAGCCGGCTGGAGAACGGCCGGCGCAGCATCAGCCAGCGCGACGTCCGTGACCTGTGCGGGGTCTACGAGGTCGAGGACGTCCGGATCGTGGACTCCCTGATGCAGATGGCCAAGGACTCCCGCCAGCAGGGCTGGTGGCACTCCTTCGGCGACATCCCGTACAGCGTCTACATCGGCCTGGAGACGGACGCGGCCAGCCTCCGGGTGTACGACCCCCAGGTCGTCCCGGGCCTGTTGCAGACCAAGAGCTACGCGGAGGCGCTGATCTCGGGCGCGCTGCCGGAGGTCGCGCCGACCGACGTCGACAAGCGGGTCCAGGTGCGCCTGCGCCGACAGGAACGTATCTCCGCCCCGGAGAACCCGCTGCGCCTGTGGGCCGTCCTGGACGAGGCGGCGCTGCGCCGCGAGGTGGGCAGCCGGCACGTGATGATCGAGCAGCTGGAGCACCTCATCGAGATGTCCCGGCTGCCCCATGTCACCGTGCAGCTGATCCCGTTCACCATGGGCGCCCACCCCGGCGTCAGCGGCCAGTACGCGATCCTGGAGTTCCCGGACGCCGCCGACTCCAGCGTGGTCTACATCGAGGGCGTGACCAGCGACCTCTACCTGGAGAAGGCGCAGGACGTACAGAAGTACAGCGTGATGTACGAGCACCTGCGCGCCCAGGCGCTGAACGCCGACCAGAGCCGCGAGTTCATCGCGAACGCGGCCAAGGACTACGCCCGCTGATCCGCGGCGCCGGAAGATACACCTTCGGCCAGTCCCGGCGGAAGTCCCCACTGGAATATGCCATCCAGTCGAGTGAATAGTCGCTCCGCACATCGATGGTGGCGAGTAGCGTCGATCACGCCACCGAACAACACCGTTGGCGAAAACGTGCCGTGCGGACCTCAAGACACCCGTCCGGCACGCGACAGCACTCAGCAACTGGTTACCGGAGCGAACATGGCAATCAAGCAGGGCGTCACCGACTCGTGGGTCAAGTCCTCGTACTCGCAGGGCAATGGCGCCTGCGTCGAGATCAAGTCCCCGGTCCTGTCGGCAATGGCCGTCCGGGACTCCAAGGTCACCGAAGGTCCCGTCCTGGCGTTTCCCGCGACCGCGTGGAACGCCTTCGTGGCCTCGGTCAAGGCGTAAGGGGGACTGCTTCCCTGAGTCCCGACCGACGATGACCGACAACTCCACAAGCACGACCCAAGAGCCCTCTCGACGAGCCCGCCGTCCTTGCCGAGGGGGCTCGGCTTGTGCCCGGCAGCCGCACACCGCGCCTGCCGGGCACGGCCGTTCACCTCACCGGGAAGGCGACGTCGCAGACCGGGTCCCCGGCGCCCGCCGCGTCCCAGTCCGCGAAGTACACCTCGCGGCACGGGCCCGCCTGCCGCAGCCCCTGCCGGGGGATCCACTGCTCCACCGCCTCGAAGGCGGCCAGGATCTGCGGATGGGCCACCTGCGCCTTGGTGATCCGGGTGTACGCCAGCCGCTGGGCCGGTTCCACCCGCACCTTCGCCCCGTGGGTACGGCCCTGCCGCTCGGCCCACGCCCTTGCCGCCGCCTCGTCCGCCACCGGCACGCACGACTCGGCCGGTCCGTCGCTGTCCATCGACACCTCGGCGTGGTACACGACGAACGGCGCCGCGGTGATTCCGCCGCACTCCTTCGCCGCCTCCTCCAGCCGTCCCAGCGACGCGCCGATCCACGCCGGCAGTTCGCCCGCCAGCACGTGCCGGGTCTCGGTGATCAGTACCTGCTCGGGCACGTCCACGGTCTCGACCACGACGTTCTCGTACATCTCGGAGTTCCTTCCCGACAGCCGTCCACGGAGGTACTCGGCGAGCGTGCGCTGCCCCGCCACCCGGGTCTCGACGTCCGCCCAGTACGCGGCGAGCCGGTCGGCGGCCGTGGCCGCGTCCGGCGCCTCGACGATCTCCGCGACGCGGGCGAGCGGCATGTCGAGCTGGCGCAGGAGCGCGACCGTGCGGGCGCGTTCGATCTGGCCGACGCGGTAGTAGCGGTAGCCGGTGACCTCGTCGATGTGCGCGGGCGCCAGCAGCCCGAGGCGGTCGTACCGGCGCAGTGCCTTGGCCGAGAGCCTCGCCCGCGCGGCGAACGCGCCGATGGTGAGCAGTTCGTCGTCCACGGCCTCATCCTCCGTCACCGGGTGGCCTTTCCGCCCGGCACGGAGGACGCTCGGCCCTGCCCCAGGGGCAAGGTCAACCGCTACTGACCGAGGGCCTTCTCCACCGCCGCCACGACCTCCGCGGCGTCCGGCTCGGTCTGCGGGGAGAACCGGGCGACGACCTGGCCGTCCCGTCCGATCAGGAACTTCTCGAAGTTCCAGCGGACGTCACCGCTGTGCCCCTCGGCGTCGGCGAACCCGACGAGCCGCTCGTACAGCGGATGCCGCCCCGCGCCGTTCACCTCGACCTTCTCGGTCATCGGGAAGCTCACGCCGTACGTCGCCGAACAGAACTCGGCGATCTCCGCGGCGCTGCCCGGCTCCTGCCCGAGAAACTGATTACAGGGCACCCCGAGCACGGTGAACCCCCGCTCCGCGTACCGCTCCTGCAGCCGCTCGAGCCCGGAGTACTGCGGTGTCAGCCCACACTTGGAAGCCACATTCACCACCAGCACAACCTGCCCGACATACTGCTTGACCTCCGCGGACCCCCCTTGAAGCGCCCCGATCTCCACACCAAGAGGACCACCATTAATGCCATCTACAGTCATACGGCGATGCTAGCCCCGCCCGCGCGGCTCCGGATCCGCGCCCTGTAGTGCCGCTCTGAGAGGCCCCACCCGCCAGGGCCCGCCACACACCCGCCCAGCCGCGCCCGGTTGTGCCGCAGGGGGCCCACCCGGCAGGCCCCGCCGCGCAGCCGCCCAGCCGGCGGCAATCGTGCCGCAGGGGAGAGCCCTCCCGGCAGGGGCCGCCGTCCCACTCGCGTGGCTCCGTGGGTCGGTAGCCGCGGCCAGTGGTGCCGCGGCGAGAGACCTCGCCCGCAGGGTCAGTCGCGCAGTCGCGCAGCCGCTGCCAGTCGTGCCGCAGGCGGAGGCCCCACCCGGCAGGGGCCGCCGCGTAGCCCCCTAGCCGCGGGCAGTCGTGCCGCAGGGCGGCACGGGTGGGCGCGGCGGCACCCCGCCGGCGCGGGTAAGCGGACCCACGGCCCCGCGCGGCCCCGGGCACCGGTCAGCTCTCGCCGCCCGCTTCAGCCCGCGGCGGCACCCCGCCGGCGCGGGCAAGCGGACCACCGCCCCGCGCGGCCCCGGGCACCGGTCAGCTCTCGCCGCCCGCTTCAGCCCTTGGTGGCACCCCGCCGACGCGGGGAAGCGGACCCACCGCTCCGCGCGGCCCCGGGCACCGGTCAGCCCTCGTCGCCCGCTTCAGCCCGTGGCGGCACTCCCGCCGGCGCGGGCAGCCGAACCCACCGCCGGCAAAGCCCCCGTACCGGTCACGCCCCCGCCGCCTCCACCAACACCTCACCCGCCGCCGTACGCGCGTACAGCACCGAGCGGCCCGCCCGCCGCCGCTCCACCAGCCCCGCGTCCAGCAGCACCCGCAGGTGCCGGCCGACCGACCCGAGCCCCTGGCCGGTCACCGCGACCAGCTGGCTCGTGCTCATCGGCGCCCCGAGCAGGACGAGCACCCCCGCCCGCGCGGAGCCCAGCAGCGCGCCGAGGCCCGTCGGAACGGCTCGGCGGTCGTGCTGCGAGGCCAGCACGCCGGTGCACGGGTAGACCACCGCGTACCGCTCCCGCCCCTCCCACGACACCCACCCCGTCTTCGGCGTCACCGGCACGAACACCAGCTCCGCCCCCGAGATCTCCCGCGGCGGATACTCGTGCCGGTTCACCTGGAACCTGCTCTCCCCGAGCCACCGCGTCCCCGGCCGCAGCGAGTCCAGCACCGCCGCCCAGCCGCTCCGGCTCACCTGCACGGTCCGGGCGACCACATCCGCCTCCAGGACCCGCCGGCGCCGGTCCCAGTCCGGCCGTACCGTCTCCTCCCAGACGTACCGCAGCAGCGCCGCCGCCCGCTCGGGCAGGTCGTCACGGTCCAGCCCGGCGGGCAGCGGACCGGCGAGGGAGAGGACGAGATGGGCGCGCGCCTCCTCGGGGCGGGCCGCCCGCACCCGGGCCACGCCCTCCTCGAAGCTCTCCCCGTCCAGCGGCGTAGGGGTGAGGAAGTCGGCGATCCAGTCCCGCCCGAGCCCGGCCCGCACCAGCAGCCCGGTCACCGGGTCGGCGGCGAGCAGCGCCCGGTAGCCGGGCAGGTGCGCGCGCAGCCAGTCCCGTTCCCCGGGATGCGCGCCCACCCCCGCGTGCAGCAGCTTCAGGCTCGCGAAGGTCTCCGCGAGCGGGGAGAGCACGAACCGGCTGCGCGCGAGCGTGTCCGCGTTGACCTGCCACCAGCCCAAACCCACTCCCTCCCTTCCCGCCACGCACTTTCGCGCCTGCGCGAAACATTAACGGCCCCTCCGAACACCGCCCGAGACTCCCGCACATGCGCAGCAACAGCTACCAAGTCCTCTTCCGCACGCCCGAATTCACCCCCCTCTTCCTCGCCTCCTCGGCCCAGATCGCGGCCCAGACGGTCGGCGGCCTGGCGCTCGCCACCCTCGTGTACCGGGCGACCGACTCCCCGCTGCTGTCGGCGGTGAGCATGTTCGGCCCCTCGCTCGCCCAGGTGCTGGGCGCCTCCCTGTTCCTCTCCGGCGCCGACCGCCTCCCCCCGAGGGCGACCCTGACCGGCATCTCTGCGGCCTTCGCCGTGGCCACCGCGCTCCTCGCGGTACCGGGCCTGCCGATCTGGGCCGTCTTCGTCGTCCTGCCGGCGCAGGGCCTGATCGCCTCGCTCGGCGGGGGAGTCCGCTGGGGCCTGCTGAACGAGATCCTCGCCAAGGACGGCTACCTACTGGGCCGTTCGGTCTTCAACATGATGAGCGGGCTCCTGCAGATCGCCGGATACGCCACGGGCGGCGCGCTGGTCGCGGTCCTGTCCCCCCGCCCGGTACTGCTGCTCTCGGCCGCGCTGTACGTCCTCGCGGCGGCCACAGTCCGCCTCGGCCTCACCCCCCGGCCCCCACGCGCCACCGGCCGCCCGTCGGTCGCGGCGACCTGGCGCACCAACGCCCTGCTGTGGTCCTCCCGCCCTCGCCGCACGGTCCTGCTCGCCCTGTGGATCCCCAACGGCCTGGTGGTCGGCTGCGAATCGCTCTACGTCTCCTACGCCCCCGAGTCCGCCGGCACCCTCTTCGCCTGCGCCGCCCTCGGCATGCTGGCCGGCGATGTGGCCGTGGGCCGCCTGATCCCGCCCGCCCGGCGCGCCCGGCTCGGGGTGCCGCTGCTGGTGCTGCTGGCCTCGCCGTACCTCCTGTTCGTGCTCGGTCCGCCGCTGCCACTCGCGGCCCTCGCCGTCGCGCTGGCGTCGGTCGGGTTCGGGGCGAGCCTGGTGCAGCAGGAGCGGCTGATGGCCCTCACACCGGACGAACTGAGCGGACACGCCCTGGGGTTGCACTCCGCCGGGATGCTGACCCTGCAGGGCGTGAGCGCCACGCTGGCCGGGTCGGTCGCCCAGCTGACCTCGCCCGCGACGGCGATGACGGCCATGGCGGCGGCGTCACTGGCGGTGACGGGGTGGCTCGCGCGAGGGCTGCGCGCACCGGTGCCCGCGGAAAGCGAGGAGCGCGCATTGTCTTGACGTGTCCCTGGCGTAGTGGATACATGTGTGGGAGCGCTCCCACATTTTTCTTCCGAAGTTTTCCGGTGCTCATTTCTCAGGAGTCGCAGTGAGAACACACAAGAGTTCGGCGGCGGCGACGCTGCTGACGGCGCTGGCCACCCTGTTAGGTCTGCTGGCCCTGGGCGCGACCCCGTCCCAGGCCGCGGAACCGCAGGAGGTACGGCCGCAGGCCGTGGGCCTGCACATCAGCAACGGCCGCCTCCTGGAGGCGAACGGCAACGACTTCGTGATGCGCGGTGTGAACCACGCTCACACCTGGTATCCCGGCGAGACCCAGTCGCTGGCCGACATCAAGGCGCTGGGCGCCAACAGCGTCCGGGTGGTCCTGTCCAACGGCCACCGCTGGACCCGTAACACGCCCGAGGACGTGGCCGCGGTCATCGCGAGCTGCAAGGCGAACCGCCTGATCTGCGTACTGGAGGTGCATGACACGACCGGCTACGGCGAGGAGGCGGCGGCCGCCACGCTCGACTCGGCGGCGGACTACTGGATCGGCCTGAAGGACGTACTGGCCGGCCAGGAGGACTACGTCATCGTCAACATCGGCAACGAGCCCTGGGGCAACACCGACCCGGCGGGCTGGACGGACCCGACCATCGCCTCGGTGAAGAAGCTGCGGGCGGCGGGCCTGGACCACACGATCATGGTGGACGCGCCGAACTGGGGTCAGGACTGGCAGGGCGTGATGCGCGCCAACGCCCAGGCGGTGTACGCGGCGGACCCCACCGGCAACCTCATCTTCTCCATCCACATGTACAGCGTGTACGACACGGCGGCGGAGATCACGGACTATCTGAACGCCTTCGTGGCGGCGAAACTGCCCATCCTGATCGGTGAGTTCGGCGGCCCGGCGGACCAGTGGGGCGATCCGGACGAGGACACCATGATGGCCGCGGCGCAACGCCTGGACCTCGGCTATCTGGCCTGGTCCTGGAGCGGCAACACCGATCCGATCCTGGACCTGGCGATCGGCTTCGACCCCAACCGGCTGAGTTCGTGGGGGCAGCGCATCTTCCACGGCGCGAACGGCATCGCCCAGACGTCCGAGGAGGCCACGATCTTCAGCGGCGGGGGCACCGACACCCAGGCCCCGACCGCCCCCGGCACCCCCACGGCGTCCGCGGTGACCTCGACGTCGGCGACGCTGAACTGGCGGGCGGCGACTGACAACGTTGGCGTCACGGCGTACGAGATCGTCCGGGTGACGGGGACGACGGAGACCGCCCTGGCGGCGTCGACGACGACCTCGGCGGCCCTCACCGGCCTGTCCCCGAACACGACGTACACGCTGGCGGTGTACGCGAAGGACGCGGCGGGCAACCGCTCGTCCCGCTCGGCGACGACGACGCTGACGACGACCAGCCCGCCCACCGGCACCTGCGCGGTCGCCTACCGCGTGGTGAACGAATGGCCGGGCGGCTTCCAGGCGGACCTGACCGTCCGCAACACCGGCACCGCCCCGGTCAACGGCTGGACCCTCGGCTTCTCCTTCCCGGCGGGCCAGACGGTGACCAACATGTGGGGCGGAGTTCCGACGCAGACGGCGGCCGCGGTCCGGGTGGCACCGGCGTCGTACACCACGACGATCCCGGCGTCGGGTTCCGTCACGATCGGTTTCACCGGCACGCGGGGGACGACGAACCCGTCCCCGACGGCCTTCACCCTGAACGGCGCGACCTGCACGACGAGTTGACCGTCCGATCCCACGACGAGTTGACCTGCTGATCCTTCGGGAGGGGCCCGCGGCCGGCGCCGCGGGCCCTGCCGTCCGTCAGGAGATGGCCCGCAGCCGGCTGCCGCCCGGCGGGCGCCGGAGTTCCTCGACGGCCCCGGCCGTGGCCTCGTCGGCGGGCAGGAGGACCACCAACTGCTGGTCGTCCGCGGAGAGTTCAAGAATCTCGCGGCGCAGCCGGAGTTCGGGTCCGGCGGGGTGGTTCAGGCGCAGCTCGCCCCGGTGCGGAACGGTGTGCCGGTTCAGCCGGCGGGTGAAGTCGGGCCCCGCGACGGGGGCGAGTTCCGAGGTGAACCACTCGGAGTTCTCGACGGAGGGCGCGAGCCACAGATCGAAGACCTGCTCGTCCGCGATGTCGTCCCAGTCCGCGAAGAACGCCCGGGCGCGGGGGTCGTTGAAGAGGTACCGGGTGAGGTTCGGGGCGTCGGAGTCGAGCAGCCCGGTCCCCCTGGCCACCGCCTCGTATCCGCTGGTACGGGCGAGGAGGTCGCCCAGCCTGTTGGTCACCACCGCGATGCCCGGCTCCAGCAGGCGCAGGGTCTCCAGGACCGTCGCACGGACCTCCCGGCGCGGGGGCGCGGGCCGGCTGTGCGCGGAGCACTCACCGCCGGTGATCTTGGCGAGGTAGCGCAGGTGGCTGCGTTCGGCGGGGTCGAGGCTGAGGGCGTCGGCGAGCGCGTTGACGACCGCGATGGAGGGATTGCGGTCGCGGCCCTGCTCGATACGGGTCAGATACTCCACGCTGATACCGGCCCGGCCGGCGAGATCGAGCCGCCGCAGCCCCGGTGACCGGCGGCGCCCGCGCTCGGGCAGCCCCAGCGCCGCGGGCTGGATGCTGTCGCGCTTGGCCCGGATGAAGTCCCCCAGTGGCGTGCCCATACCGGGAGCATAGGTCGCCGCCGGCCGCCCGCGGAGTGCTCAGCGTGGCCCTGCGGGGGCCAGCCTGAACACGGTCTGGCTGGCTCCGGCGCGCGCCCTGATCGTGGTGGGCATGCAGAAGACGAGCAAGCACAAGCTGGTGGTCATCGTGGGCAGCGTCCGGGACGGACGATTCGGCCCGGTCGTGGGTTCATGGGTCGCCGAACAAGCGGCGGCGCACGGGGGTTTCGAGGTCGAGGTCGTCGATCTGGCCGACATCGACCTCCCGTTGGCCCTGCCGGCGGCCTCGCCGAAGTTCGCGGGCGACGACTACCCCCGTCCGGCCGGGATGGCACCGCTGACGGCGGCCCTGGACAGCGCGGACGCGTTCATCGTGATCACCCCCGAGTACAACCACAGTTACCCGGCCTCGCTGAAGGCGGCCATCGACTGGCACTTCACCCAGTGGACGGCCAAGCCGGTCGCCTTCGTCAGCTACGGCGGAGCGGCGGGCGGCCGCCACGCGGTCCTCCACCTGGAGAACGTCCTGACGGAACTCCACGCGGTGACCATCCGGGACGGCCTGGCCTTCCCCATGTACTTCACCACCTGGCAGGACGGCCGCCCCCTGGACCCCGAGACCCCCGGCTACGCCAAGACCCTCCTGGACCAGCTGTCCTGGTGGGCCGGTGCCCTGCGCACGGCACGAGAGGCGGCCCCCTACCCGGGCTGAGCCGCTTCAGCCGACGCTAGAGCTGGAGCATCCGCTGGGTGATCTCCCGGTACTGCCGCAGCGCCTGCCGCAGATCGTCGGCCTCCGCGCCGGGCTCCTGGTCCTGCCACCCGGCGCGCAGCAGGCGTCGCCGCTCCGCGAGGGCGTTCACCAGGTGGGCGGTGGCCTCGTCGTAGGCGCTCTCGGCCTCTTCCAGCGCCTCGCGCGGACTGTCGGCGAAGGTGTTCATGGCGTGCCGAAGGCGCGTGAGGACCTCGTCCCGCTCGGCCGACGGCAGCAGCGGCTCCGGGCCCTGGGGACGCCGTTGGGCGGAGCCCTGGCTCTGGCTCTGGCCCTGGCCCGCGGGCTGCTGAGCGCGTGTCTGGTCGTACATCATCAAGGACCGCTTTCGTTCCGCCCGAAGGCGCCGTCGGTCTCCGCGACGGCCTGTTCCAGCACACGAAGACCCTGTCGACCCTGCCGCGGCACCGGGGCCGCCTGTCCCGACTGCCCCCGCACCGCCCGGTCAGTCAACGTCCGGCGGCACCGCATGTCAACGCGGCGACCTGGCGTCCGACGGAGGAGCGAGGTCCGGGACACGAGGGAGGAGCCCGCGGACCCGCTCGTGGCCGCGGCGACGGGTGCCCCCCACCTCATCCGCGCGGCTCACTCCGCTTCGTGGTCGTCCTCCCCGGAGCGGCTGGTCTCCAGCCAGGACCGTGCCGGTTCCGCGGGGCGGGTGGTGTCCACGGTGAGCTGGAGACGGGTCCCTCCCTTGCTGTCCGCGGGATAGCTGCGCTGCTCGGTGGCGGCGAAGCACTGACGGAGCACCTCCGCGACACGACGGGCGACCTCGGGGGAGGCCGCGACGATACCTACCTCGGCGTACCCGTCCGGGGGTGTTTCCGTGGACTGCATGGAGACCTCGACATGGCGCACTGAGCAACGGGAAGGATCTTTCACTCTACTCCCGCCCGCCCCGTGGTCCTCGCGCCAGACCGGCGGGCCAGGGCATCGGCCCGGGCTGCGGAGTACGGTGAAAGCCAGGCAGTGGCTGCGTTTTCCTCCCCGTCAGGCAGGCGAGTGCGATGTCCGACTCCGGCTCCCCGCGCGTGACCAGGCTCCCGCCGGACACCGTCCACCAGGCCGTGCGCCCCGGGACGGCGGTCGTACGGCTGGAGACGACCCAGGACCGCCAGGCCGCTCTCGACGGAGCGTGGTGGCCGCGGTCCCGGGACATCGCCGCGGAGCTCCCCGCCCTGATCGCCGCCCTGACCGAGCACGTCGGACCGGTCACCCGGGTCGGCCTGGACGCCAGTGCGTGGGAGGCGCTGCCGACGAGGCTGGTCATCGAGGGCCGGGTCGTGCACATCGACTCCTTCCCGGTCGGCGACGACACGGTCCTCATCACCCCCGCCGAACAGGACCTCTTCTCCCTGCTGGTGATCCCCCCGCACGCCACCCCGGACGCCGCCCGCGCAGCAATGACCGAAGCCGTCCGCACGGGCAACATCACCCAGGCCGACCAAATCCTCATCCACACCGGCACGCACAGGGCGACACCGGATCCCTGAGAGCGCCGACGAGGCTGAGACCAGCGGATGGCCAGAAATCAGACCTGGCCGAGGTCGATCTCCACCGGGAAGGGGGCCGCTGCCTTGATGACGCCGGTGAACACGTCTCCGTCCCGGTAAGCCTTCGTCGCGGGGTCGAGAATGTAGGTGTACACGAGAGGAACGCCGGTCGCGGCCTGCTCGACCCTCCAGTAGAAGCCGATGCCCGCCTTGGCGTACTGGTCGACCTTCACGATCCGGTCGGTGGTCTCCGAGCCCGGCGACACCACCTCGACGACCATGAGGATGTGCTCAGGGCGGGTGGGGCTGAGGTCGATCGTGTCCGCGCGGTACACGACGACGTCCGGGCGGCGATTGGTCAGCGGGACGTCCTGCAGCCGGACGTCGAAGTCCGTGTCAGCGTTCCACTCCGGGCCCGAGGCGGCATCCAGGGCGTTCGCCAGAATTCGGGCCAGCCGGTTGTGCCGCTTGGACGCGCTCGGACTCACGACGACCATCCCGTCCACGATCTCGATGCCGGCGCACTGCTCATCGGACCAGGACTCGTACTCCTCCGCCGTGATCTGCTCATGCATCCACGCCGGAGCCATCATCTCGGCCGTCATGAAGCACCTCCCGGACACGTGTGCCGCGGGCCCGATCCCGCTGGCTTCAGCGTACTGTCCGCCCTTCGCCCGGCACGCAAAACGGCCCCGGACGAGAAGTCCGAGGCCGAACAGAGTGCCTTGCGCCGTGCCCCCGGCAGAATTCGAACCTGCGACACCCGCTTTAGGAGTGCGATCTACGCCCGCCTCTGGGCCGTCGACGGCTGGTCCGACGGCCACCCCGTGGTGCTGCTGTATGCCGCCGTCCGGCCTCGTTGATGTCAGCCGTGGATGTTAGACGCGCCTGGGCACGATGCTCACGGCGCGGTAGTCGTACCCGTCCTGTTGCAGTGCTGGCAGGCTGTGAGCCCTTGATCCTTGGCCTGCTCCTCGGACATCGACTCCTGGCCCAGGTGGGTATCCTGCTTCCCGTTCAGCGACGGACAGTCCGCGTTCGTGTGGTACTTCGTCCGGTAGTCCCCGATGCGTACGCGGACAGTGCTCATGAGGCCTCCTGGACCGGTCGCCTGACGATGTCTAACCGGATGTAGCAAGAAACGCCTCATCCTGCCTGACGTCCACCCTTAGGTGGTAACCCGTATGACAGGGAGCCTGTGACCTGGGGGTTCGTGGGTAGTAGCTGTAGCTCGACTGTCCTGTCGGTTGTCGTCGAGTGACCGCGGGGGCGTGGGACGGCACCGGGCGCCCAGCGATCGCCCCGGCGCCGCCCGCAAGACGCGAACGCGGCCGTTCCTCCTGGGGCAGTCTGTGGACCGGCCCGCAAAATGGAAACACGAACACTTCAAGCAAGCCTTGCATGCGACTATTGCATGTGGACTGTTCCTTGTCTGCTGGCTGCTCGTGGTGTCCTGGTAATCCAAGGTTGACGGAACGACTTTGGTCGGGATCCGCTTTGGCGCGAGTGATCATGGCCCGTAAGCTGCTGGCACATTGGGCTGTTGACCTGCCCGTTAAAGCACGACGTTGGGGCCCAGATCTTCGAGTCACAGGCCGGGAAGATCGCTGGTGACGTCTGGGCTAGTAGAAGAGATCGACATGCCTGCGCTTGCTATTGAAATCTGTCCAAATGCGAAGGTCACTCGATGTCCAGGAACCTACCCCTTCAAGGCCTGACATTCCAAAATATGAGGCCAACCCCCGATACTTATCATCTAGGTAGGACAGGCGCCGCAGTGTGTAGGTGACCATTCTCCCGATAGGCGATGTGTCGACGCCGGACTTTCCGTTGAGGCTGGCGAATGACGGGCCGGAGTAGTAACTAACTACTCCTGGCCCGTAGTAGTCTTCGTCCCACTCCATTCGAAGAGTCCATGAGCCGAGGTCGGCGATACACACAAAATCTAGCGAGTTGTTCGGGTGCTCGACATGAGCACTGCTGGCCTCTGCAAGCTTGCTGGAGATCCTCTCTACGACTTTTGACCTATCACTTCCCCACGAGTGAGAGTGCGCCACGAGTCCGTAAATTACTTCCTTTCCGTGTGCTCTGTAGATAGTCTCCTTCGCGCGATTGGCGCTCACGATCGTCTTCTCAATGTGGTGCGCTTTCAGAGTCGCTTTACATTCGAATATGGCCATCACTTCGGAGGCGAGGTGCATTTTCTTTCCGAGCATCCCGTGCGGATACGAGGCAGACAGGGCCACTATGTCAACTTGATCCGTTGCTTCTCCGCTGCCGCAAAGAACCCGTCCTTTTGTGGCGAGCTGCAAATCCCCTGGAAGCCATTTCCTGAAAAGTGAGGCCCAATTCTCTTCGCCTTCATCTCCAGCCGTTCCGGGATCTTCGGTGGCACGTGTGCGGATTCGCTCGTACTCAAGCTGCATTTCCATGGTGGCCTGCTTAAAGTAGGAAACTAGCTCCTGCTGGCTCACTACCGTCCCCCTCACCTTCGGACTGGCCCCTGTATCCATTTTGACAGCGAGCGGGGAGCATGTGTGCCGGATGACGAGGTCGGTGGGGCGGCTTTGTGGCGAGTGATCATGGCCCCTTAAGCTTCCGGTGAGTCGGGCAGTCTGTGGACCTGCCTGTTAAAGCACGACGTTGGGGCCATGATCTTAGAGGCTTGCCCCAAAGTGGCTGCCTTAAAGCCTTCGAGCCGATCGCGCCAGCCACACAGGGTTTCTCCCGCTCTTCGCCCGCATGCACGGAGCGCGCCGCCGTGGGCGGGCCGTGATGAAGTAGGGAAAGTCTTATCCCGCTGGGATCGGTTGTTTGCCGTCGTGGCTTCGTACGTGAAGGCCTTGTCATCCAGGGCGTCCAGGAGTCGGATCGCGTAGACCTCGAATATGCGGCAATGTCGCCAAGCTCGTCGAGCCGCCTCGCACGGACACGCTCGAGCTGCGTCCCTGGACCCTCGACTTCCTCGCCGCCTCCCGTGAGGACCCGCTCTACGCCGCCTTCGTGCTCGCCATAGCCATCGGCCTCCGCCGAGGAGAGATCGTCGGCCTCCGGTGGTCGGACCTCGACCTCGACAACCGCGTTCTCCACGTCCGCCACCGGGTCTAGCGCCGCTGCGGCGTCCTGTACGACGGCCCCAAGAGCCGCCGCCGTCGGGCCGTGCCTCTGCATCACACCTCTGCGCTGGCACCGCATGCGACAGACGGACGCCCGGACAAAGGCGGGATAGACGTGGCAGGACTCGGACTACGTCTTCGGCACCCGCACCGGCCGTCCGGTCGAGCAGCGCAACCTCTACCGCTCATTCACCCGGGTCACCGAGTCCGCCGGCTTCCGCGTCAACCGTGTCTCCACGACGCCCGCCACGGCACGGCCACCCTCTTCACCGCGGCCGGTTTCCTCTGATCATGGCTTTGACCTGCGGAAAATTCGGTCGTGGTATGTCTGGCTATCGGCTGGCTTCTGTGTCGATACAGGTCGCCGTCATGCCTTCAGGTGGGCTGGGACGCCTTGTAGAGAGGATGAAGCAGCCAGAAGCGCTTGGTGGCGTCGCCCTCACCGGTCATCGCGGCAGTCAGGGTGTATTCCGGGTCGTGGTGGCCCATGTCGCGGGTCAGATCTGGGGCGAGATATTCCGCCAGGGCGTGGAGGACGATGGCACGGCGGGCAGCGAGGTGCGAAGGAAGTTCCCACTCAGGGCGGTTGTCATCAGGGTCCGTGATTCTGAGTTGGCGCCCTTCATATACGCCTTCGTGGTACGCGGTGGTGAGTTCGTCCCGCAGGCGTTCCCGCGCGACAGCGGGGGTGTCCTTAGCTTCAAGGGCTAGCAACGACCAAGGCGTGATCGGAGATGCCGGCGTGAGAGATCGCCAGTTCGAGTGCGTATCGCTGCATCTGCGGCAGCAAGTGGGGGCCGAGGTCGGTCACGTAGCTCGCGAACGGCTCCTGTTGCAACAGGGGTGATCCGACGAGCTCTTGGGGGACCAGGGACCGTCGTACCGGAACGATGTTTACTGCTAGGTGTGGGCCAGCCGCCCATGCGTCGTCCAGGCGCGCACCGGTGGCGCGTTGGAGGGCGACGAGCCCTGCGCCCCAGTCGGAGGTGCCGAAGCTGATTCCCTGCAGCAGGGGCTGCCACGCGTCGGGGCGCGTGCCGTAGATGTCGTCGGGGAACAGGCTGTCGAACGAGGAGAGAATGAGGCCCTCCTCGGCGAGACTGAGCTGGGAGTGGGCGTTGACGTTCCAGAAGGCACTTGCCGCGCGCCCCAGTTGAGACAGCGGGCGCAGTACCTCTTCGCGGGAACCCTGGTAGCCGTTGTTCTCCAGGATGACGACCGTCGATCCTGACCGGGAGACGGCGATGCGCTCGACGTCGTAGTCCGTGAGGAACGTGGCCAGTGTGACCTGCCGGGCATGCTCAGGTTGGCCGCCGAAGAGCCGGATCACGTCGGCTTCCTGCGCACCGCGTACGACGGTGAAAGTGGCGGCCGACATCTGTCCGAGGCTGTCGAGCGGTTGCTCATTTCCGCTGGGAGCAGTCATCTGCCGATTGTGGCCTTCGACGCCTGCGGCGTGAATGGGCTCGCTCGCCTCTGATCTCGTGTGGCTGCGTGAGGAGCGATAACGACGGCTGGCCGCGGCTGCTGACGTCAAATTCCGACCACGTCGTCATCACCCGCACCGGTCGGCCGATCGAGCCGCGCAACATCTACAGGTCTTTCACCCGCGTAGCCCAGGATCCCTGGCTCCGCGTGATCCGGCTGCATGACACTCGCCCTGGCACGGCGACGCTCCTCACTGCAGCCGGGGTCGCGCCCCGCGTCGTGATGGAGATCCTTGGGCACTCCGTTGATGTCAAAAGTAGATGTCAAAGACCCCGGACCATGATCGGTCCGGGGCCTTTTGGCTGGTGCCCCCGGCAGGATTCGAACCTGCGACACCGGCTTTAGGAGAGCCGTGCTCTATCCCCTGAGCTACGAAGGCGGACGGGGTGCCCACGGAGGGGCACAGGCGTCAGGGTACCGGATTGCGTCGGGGTGGGGTCAGGTGATCGGGACGTGGGTGAAGCGGGAGGCGGCGTGGAGGTCCGCTTCGATGGCCTGGGCCGTTGAGCGGAGGGGCGGGAGCATCGTGCGGACGCACTCCTCGGGGGTGTGGCGTGCCGCGTGCATGGCCACGCCGACCGCGGCCACCCGGGTGCCCGTGCGGGCGTCGTGGATCGGGACGGCGAGGGTGCGCAGGCCCGCCTCGCGTTCCTCGTCCAGCAGGGCGTGGTCCCGGTCGGGGGAGAGGAGTACCTGGCCCAGTGCCGTTTCCGCGGCCGGGGCCCGGGTGCCCGGGGGGATCGTCACGCTCATGACGCGGTGGGCGGTGGCTTCCGCCGTGTGGACGATCTCCTTGCCGTCGGGGGAGAGGGTCGCGAGGGTTGCCGACTCCTGGAGTCGGGTCGTCAGGTCCGTCAGGTGAGGGGTCGCCAGGCGGGGAAGCGTCGTTCGGGAGAGCGGGGGGAAGCCCAGCGACAGGACCCTGGGGGTCAGGGCGTACGTACGCTCGTCCGGGCGGGTCACCAGGCCCAGGTGTTCGTACGTGATCAGTGCTCTGCGTGCCGTCGCCCTGGCCAGGCCCGTCGCCTGGGCCACCTCCGTCAGCGTCAGGCGTGCCCGGCCCTCGCCGAACGCCGTCAGGACCGTCAGGCCCCGGGCCAGCGACTCCACGAAGTCCCGGCCCAGTTCCCGCTTCGACCCGCCCGTCCAGGCCGCCAGGGCGGAGGGCGGCGGGGCCGGGGCCGCGGCGGGGGCCCTTCTCAGTTCCCGTTCCATCGTCGCCACCGCCCGCCGCAGCCTCGGCAGCAGCGCCTCGCGCAGGTTTGTCGCCGGGTGGCGGCTCGTGTGGCTCACCACGCTGGCCACGCAGGCGATCCGGTGCGTGCCGGGAGCGCGTACCGGAACCGACAGCGCCACCAGTCCCGGTTCGATCAACTGGTCGTCCAGCGCCCAGCCGTCCTCCCGGGCCCGCGCCACCCGGTCGGTGAACTCCTCGTCCCTGAACGGCCGTTCGCTCGGCGGTACGGCCGGGAAGGCCCTGTTCTCCGGGTCCCGCGCCCTGCGCGCGCGCCAGCCGTGCCAGTCCTGCTCCGTCCACTGCGTGGCGAACAGCGGTCCCGGGGCGGTGCGTTCGGCGGGGAGGAGGTCGCCGATGCGGAAGCTCAGGGACATCGCGCGGCGGCGGGTGGCCTGGTGGATGAAGCGGATGCCGTCGGCGTCGGGCACGGCGAGGGAGACCGACTCGTCCAGTTCGTCGGCCAGCGCGTCGGCGTGGGCCGCGAGGAGTGCGGGCAGGCGCAGGGACGCCAGGTAGGCGTTGCCGAGGTCCATCAGACGGGGGGCCAGGATCACGTCCCGGCCGTCGAGACGGACGTACCCCATGCGGGCGAGGGTGGAGGTGATGCGGTCGACCGTGGAACGGGCGAGGCCCGTGGCCCGCTCCAGCCCGCTGGGGCTCATCGTCCCGCCGGCCTCCGTCAGCTCCCGCAGCACCGAGACCCCCCGGATCAACGGCGCGACCGCCTCGGCCGGCACAGCGGCCTCATCGACGACGGTCGTGGTGTGCACGGGCATCAGCCCTCCGATACGGCGATCTCAGCACGCCTACGGTAATCCCACCCCGCAGCCCGCACCGCCCGCGAGCCCTCGCCCCTCGCCCGGAGCCCGCTGGGCCCGCGCCGCCCCCGACGCCTGCAGCGCCCGCCGACTCCGAGCCGCCACCCGGAGCCCGTACCTCCCGCCGGGCCCAGCACCGCGCCCTGGATCCCGCCGCCCGCTCCCGCCCGAGCCCGCAGCGCCCGCCGGATCCCGCGACGCCCGCCCGAGCCCGCAACATTCCCCGGATCCCGCAATCCCGCAACACCCCCGGATCCCGCAACACCCCCGGATCCCGCGCCGCCCCCCACATCCCGCACCGCCCGCCCGAGCCCGTGCCACGACCCGTCCCCCACACCTGACCCGTCCCCGCGGGCGGGCCAGAACGCCTCCTCCCCCGACGCCCTCCTCCCCCGACCCCCTCACCTCCGGGTAACCCGCACCACATGGTCCCCGGACAGTTGCGCTGTCACCGTTATGCGGATCCCCCGTCGTGGGTCCCTGAAGTTTTCGCCGGGGCGGAAGGGGGCGTCCGAGAGTTCCGCGTGGACGTTCGGGCTGCGGGTGCAGCCGCCGCTGTCGCGGGCGCTGTCGAAGACCCGTACCGGGCCCTGGCCGGTGTCCACGTCCGCGTCGACCTTGTAGATCAGTACCCCCGGCCGGCAGACCGCCTCGTCGTTGCCGCCGCGGGTGCGCAGTTCGACGGCGTAGCCGGTACGGCCGTCCAGCGGGACGAAGACCAGCTTCGGGCCGCCGGTGCGGGACAGCGGGGTCAGCCGGTACTCCGATGTCCCGGGCGCCGTCGCGCAGCGGACCTGGTCCGCGTCCAGCCAGCCCAGCTTCCACTTGTGCCAGCCGAGCAGGTCGTTGTTGGCGCCCCAGTCCTCGCTCATGATGTCCCAGTGGCCGACCGCGCCCCCGCCCTCCTGGGTGTAGAGGTCGGGCAGGCCGAAGACATGGCCGTTCTCGTGGGGGAGGACGCGATAGCCGGTGCGGTCGTAGGTGCCGGAGCCGTCGTCCTGGCGGGAGTAGACGAAGGAGGCGTTCGCGACGGGGACGCCGTCGGCGACCGGTGCCTCGGTGTTGCCGGCGAAGGTGACCGACAGGACCGTGTCCAGGGCGGAGGGGCCCGCGTTCGGGGTGACCAGGACGTTCAGGAAGTCGTAGCGCCGGAAGTCCACCTTCGGGTCGGCCGCGGCCACGATGTCCTGGACCAGTTCCCGGTAGCCGGGGTCGAAGGGGGCGCCGCGTTCTATGCCGTACTCGGCGAAGGGCTTCGGCATGCGCAGCCAGCCGGGTATCGGGGTCTCGGCCCGGTAGTCGAGGCGGCCGTAGGAACTCGTGCGGAACCAGTCCCGGGTCTGCGGGAAGAACTCGCGGAAGCGGTCCCGGGCGCGGCCCTGGCCGCGGGCGTCGGAGAAGTCGACCATCAGGGTCAGGGCGCGGACCGTGCCGGTGGAGCGGGAGTAGCCGCCCGGGGTGGGGACGCCCTCGGACATCTGGACCGAAGGGCTGCCGCTGATCATGCAGGGGCCGAGCGCGGAGGTGCGGGACAGGGCTATCGGGCCCGCCTTGGCCGTCGTACCGCCCGCCGAGAGGTGTCCGGAGCCGGCCGAGGTGCTGATCGCGAAGGTCAGCGCGGTCACGGAGGCGAGGGCGGCTGCCCGGCGGGGGCGTATCCGACGGTTGGACGGCTGCATGCAAGGGCCCTTCGTCCACGGCAGCCGCCGGACCGGCTGCGCCCTTGCGATCACCCTCGGCCGAGGGGAGCGCGGGCGCGCGCTGGATGAGCCCGAACGTGGCACCCGGAAAGGCTGTGACTCAGGTCACAGGAAATCTCTTCGAAGGCGGGAAATAACCGGGGATCGTTTCCCCGTTTAGACCTGTGTCCGCGCGAAACGGGGAGAGGTTCCCCGGATCGCACCACAGCAGCACCACACGCCACTCAGGAGTACACCGTGCAGACCGCAGCCCCCGCGCAGCACAAGGTGACCCGGCCGCGCGCCGACGCCCTGCGCAACCGGGAGCGGATCGTCACCGCCGCCCGGGAGATGTTCGTCGAGCACGGTCCGGACGTGCCGCTCGACGAGATCGCCCGCCGGGCCGGCGTCGGCAATGCCACGGTGTACCGCAACTTCCCGGACCGCGACGCGCTCGTCCGCGAGGTCGTCTGTTCCGTCATGGACCGCACGGTGGCCGCGGCCGAGACCGCGCTCACCGAGAGCGGCGACGCCTTCGAGGCCCTGGAGCGCTTCGTGCACACGTCCGCCGACGAGCGGATCAGCGCGCTGTGCCCGATGATCTCCAGCACCTTCGACCAGAACCACCCGGACCTGGAAGCCGCGCGCGAGCGCAGTGAGCAGGTCATCGAGGCGGTGATGGAGCGCGCCCGGGCGGCCGGGCAGCTCCGTACGGACGTCGGTGTCGGGGACCTGATGGTCGCCGTGGCCCAGCTGAGCCGGCCCCCGGCGGGCACGGGCTGCCTGGACGTCGACCGCTTCGTCCACCGCCACCTGCAGCTCTTCCTGGACGGACTGCGGGCCCCGGCCCGTTCCGTCCTGCCCGGCACGGCCGTGACCCTGGAGGACCTGCGCCAAGCCGATTAGTCCAGCCCGCGACACCAGTCCCTGTCTGCATCGCTTTATTCACACCTCTTTATTCACACTCTTTCCGTCACGAAGTCCCGAAGTGGGTACCCCCATGTCTCAAGCGGCCGTAAAGGCTCCATCCGTCCCTGATTCCAACCGCTGGAAAGCGCTCGTCTTCATCGCGCTCGCCCAGCTGATGGTCGTCCTCGACGCCACCATCGTGAACATCGCGCTTCCCTCCGCCCAGCAGGACCTCGGCATATCCGACGGCAACCGGCAGTGGGTCGTCACGGCCTACGCCCTCGCCTTCGGTGGTCTGCTGCTCTTCGGCGGCCGGATCGCCGACCTGTGGGGCCGCAAGCGCGCCTTCGTCGTCGGTCTCGCCGGCTTCGCCGTGGCCTCCGCGCTCGGTGGCGCCGCCACCAACGAGGCGATGATGTTCGGCGCCCGTGCCCTCCAGGGTGTCTTCGGCGCCCTCCTCGCGCCCGCCGCGCTCTCGCTGCTCGCCGTGATGTTCACGGACGGCAAGGAGCGCGCCAAGGCGTTCGGCATCTACGGCGCCATCGCCGGTGCCGGCGGTGCCGTCGGCCTGATCCTCGGCGGCTTCCTCACCGAGTACCTGGACTGGCGCTGGACGTTCTTCGTGAACATCCCGTTCGCCGTGGTCGCCGCCGCCGGTGCCTGGTTCGTCATCCGTGAGCCCGAGGGCGCCCGCAACCGCAACCCGCTCGACATCCCCGGCGTCCTGCTGTCCACCCTGGGTCTGGTCGCGCTGGTCTACGGCTTCACCCGCGCCGAGTCCGAGGGCTGGGGCGACACGGTGACGGTCGGCATGTTCGTCGCCTCCGTGGTCCTGCTGGTCGCGTTCGTCGTCACCGAGGCCAAGGTCAAGGCCCCGCTGCTGCCGCTGCGCGTGATCACCGACCGCAACCGCGGCGGGATCTACCTCTCGCTGGGCCTCGCCATCATCGGCATGTTCGGTCTGTTCCTGTTCCTGACCTACTACCTGCAGATCGTGCAGGGCTACTCGCCGGTCAAGACCGGCTTCGCCTTCCTGCCGATGATCGTGGGCATGATCACGGGCTCGACCCAGATCGGCACCCGGCTGATGACCCGGGTCGCGCCGCGGCTGCTGATGGGCCCCGGCTTCCTGGTCGCCGCGGTCGGCATGCTGATGCTGACCCAGCTGGAGGTCGACTCCTCCTACACCGCCCTGCTGCTGCCGGCGATGCTGCTGCTCGGCCTCGGCATGGGTACGGCGTTCATGCCGGCCATGTCCCTGGCCACCATGGGCGTCAAGCCGCAGGACTCCGGTGTCGCCTCCGCGATGGTCAACACCTCCCAGCAGGTGGGCGGCGCGATCGGTACGGCGCTGCTGAACACGATCGCCGCCTCGGCCACCACCACCTACGTCGCCGACCACATCGGCGGCGCCGGCACCCCGGCCCAGCAGCAGCTGGTCCAGCTGGAGGCCATGGTCGAGGGCTACACCACCGCGATCTGGGCGGCCGTCGGCATCCTGGTCGCCGCCGCGCTGATCGCCTTCACCTTCGTCAACGCCGGCAAGCCGGGCAGCGGCCCGGTGGCCTCGTCCGAGGACGGCGCCGAGGAGGAACTGCTGGTGCCGGTCGTCGCCCACTGACGACGGACCCCTTCGGGACGACCGACCCGTACGGACGGGGAAGGGGACGCCCCAGACGTACGACCCAGGATCTGCCCTGGTTTCGCTGAGTGAGCGGCTCAGCGGAGCCAGGGCAGGTCCGCACCCGCTTCATCGGGCTCCAGTCCCTCGGCGACGATCCGCATGATCTCGCCGAGGGACTTCCGCTGTTCCGGGGTGAGCCGGTCGAAGAGCGCGCTCCGCACGGCGGCCACATGGCCCGGCGCGGTGCGCCGCAGCACCGCGAGCCCCTCGTCGGTCAGCACCGCGAACTGGCCGCGCTTGTCCGAGGGACAGTCCTCGCGGCGCACCCAGCCGTTCTTCTCCAGCCGCGCGACGGCGTGGGAGAGCCGGGAGCGGGTGATCTTCGCGTACATCGCCAGCTCGGTCATCCGCAGCCGCCGCCCAGGGGAGTCGGCGAGCTTGACCAGCAGTCCGTAGTAGATGTGCGGCATGCCCGCGTCGCGCTGGAGCTGGCGGTCCAGGTGGTCCTCCAGCAGCGTGGTGGCCTGGAGGTAGGCGCGCCAGACGCACTGCTCCTCGTCGGTGAGCCAGCGGGGCGCTTCAGCGGAAGCGGATGCGGAAGGGGATGCCGGTGCGGATTCGGACGCGGATTCGGGTGCGGATGCCGTGTTCATGGCTTCACTCTACGAGCCACCTCCTTGAAACTTAAAACAAATCGCCATACTCTGGGTGTGAGGTTTAGACTTCAAGTAATCGCCCGGAGGAGCCGCCGCCATGTCCGCCGCCACCCAGGAACGCATGCCCGCGCTCTACCTCAGCCACGGCGCCCCGCCCCTCGCGGACGACCCCGTCTGGCCCGGCGAACTCGCGGCCTGGTCCGCGCGGCTGCCCCGCCCCAAGGCGATCCTCATGGTCTCCGCCCACTGGGAGGAGGCCCCGCTCGCCCTCGGCGCGGTACAACCCGTCCCCCTCGTGTACGACTTCTGGGGCTTCCCCGAGCACTACTACCGGGTGACCTACGACGCCCCCGGCGCCCCCGCCCTCGCGGAGTCCGTACGCAAACTGCTGCGCGCCCCGGGCATGCCCGTGCAGGACATCCCGGACCGCGGCCTCGACCACGGCGCCTACGTCCCGCTGGTGGAGATGTACCCGGCCGCCGACATCCCCGTCCTCCAGATCTCCATGCCGACCCTCGACCCGGCCCGGCTCATGGAGATCGGCCGGAAGCTGGCGCCGCTGCGCGACGAGGGCGTCCTCATCGTCGGCTCCGGCTTCTTCACCCACAATCTCGCCGCGCTCCGCCAGAGCGGCATCCCCGCCTGGTCCGCGGAGTTCGACGACTGGGGCCGGCGGGCACTGGAGGGCCAGGACTGGGACGCGCTGCTGGACTTCCTGCACAAGTCCCCGGCCGGGCGGTACGCCCATCCGCGCACCGAGCACTTCGCCCCGCTGTTCGTGACCATGGGCGCGGCCGGGGCGGGGGGTGATCCGGCCGTGCCGAAGTCGGTGATCGACGGGTTCTGGATGGGGCTGGCGAAGCGGTCGGTGCAGTTCGGCTGAGCCCGGGACGATCCGGACGGCAGGGCCTACAGCGGCTTCTCGTACCAGGCCACGTCCCAGTACCGGCCGAACTTGCGGCCCACTTCGCGGTACGTGCCGACGTGCTGGAAGCCGAAGCGCTCGTGCAGCCGGGTGGAGGGCTCGTTCGGCTGGGCGATGCCCGCGTAGGCGCGGTGCAGGTCCTCCTCGGCCAGGGCCGCGAAGAGGGACTGGTAGAGCAGGGTGCCGACGCCTCGGCCGCCCGCGTCCGGGGCGAGGTAGACCGTGACCTCCACGGACGTGGCGTACGCGGGCTTCGGCCGGTAAGGGCTGGATGTGGCGTACCCCAGAATCCGCTGTGAGTTCCCCGTGGGGTCCCCCGCCACGGCAACCATCAGGCGGTACGGCCCGTCTTCAGGGTGGGAGAGCAGCCAGGGGCGGCGCTCTTCCGGAGTGAAGACCGCCGTGTCGAAGGTGATCGGCGTGTGTCGTACGTAGTGGTTGTAGATGTCGGTGAGGGCTCCGAGGTCACCCTCGACTCCCGGCCTGACCTGCACCTCTGTACGTGCCGTCAACATCACTCCTCCCTGTGTGGCCGGACAGGGTACTGCATGATCAGAAAAATAGGGGGACGCGGTGGGAATTCTGTCCTGATTCCAGTCGTTGTTTCCATCGGAAGCAGGGCACCCGGGAGAGTGCCGGGCAACCAAGGACCACCCGCCAGCCCACCATCGCAAGGGAGCACGCATGGCAACCCGTGCCGTCGCCCGTCGTCAGTCCGCCACCGGCGGGACGACCGATGCGGCAAACAGTGTTCGCGCCCATGGCGGCGAGATCGCCGATCGCGACCTGGTCGGCATGTACCTCGACGAGATCGCGCGCACACCGCTGCTCGACGCCGCCAAGGAGGTCGAGCTGTCTCAGATCATCGAGGCGGGTGTGTTCGCGCAGCAGGTGCTCGACGGATTCGAGGAGTCCAAGGCGGACGCCTCCCGTGAGGAGCTCGAGGCGCTGGTCGCCGAGGGGGAGCGTGCCAAGGACGTCTTCATCCGCTCCAACCTCCGCCTGGTCGTCGCTGTCGCCCGCCGCTACCCGCGCAGCGGACTGCCGCTGCTGGACCTGATCCAGGAGGGCAACGCCGGCCTGGTGCGCGCGGTCGAGAAGTTCGACTACCGCAAGGGCTTCAAGTTCTCGACGTACGCCACCTGGTGGATCCGTCAGGCGATCACCCGCTCGATAGCCGACCAGTCCCGCACCATCCGGCTCCCCGTCCACCTGGTGGAGGAGCTGGGCCGGATCCGGCGCGTGCAGCGCGAGTTCAACCGTGAGCACGGCCGGGACCCGGAGCCCACCGAGATCGCCGCCGAGCTGGCCACCACCCCGGAGCGCGTCACGGACGTCCTCGACTGGGCCCGCGACCCGGTGTCGCTGAACATGCCGGTGGACGACCAGGGCGAGACCCAGTTCGGCGACCTGCTGGAGGACACGTCCGCGGTGTCGCCCGAGCAGTCGGTGCTGACGCTGCTGCGCAGCGAGGAACTGGACGACCTGATCGGCCGCCTCGACCAGCGCACGGCCTCCATCATCAAGATGCGGTACGGCATCGAGGATGGCCGCGAGCGCACCCTGACCGAGGTCGGCAAGGAACACGGTCTGACGCGCGAGCGCATCCGGCAGATCGAGAAGCACGCGCTGATGGAGCTGAAGAAGCTGGCCCGGGACACCGGGTTCGACGCCGCCGCCTGACCCGGAGCGCGAATCCGGGGGCGTAAGAACGCCCCCGGCGCGTACGCCGGGTGGCGAAAGACCGCGCAAACATGGCGACGTAACGCCGCTTCAACTCCCGGGACCCTGGGAACAACCTTTCAGGGTCCAGGAGTTCGGTCCCCGCGATCCCCCCTCGCGGGCCCTCCTGAAACCACAGTCCCGCCGTCATACCCCCCCGGCGCCGGGACTCTCCCAAGCCGGACCTCGGCGCCCTCCCCCCCCTGGGCGCCGGGGTCCGGCTCTTTTCCGGGGCGGGCAGGGCGTTCGACGGCAGGCATGCTGGAAGGCGGGTCACCCCGTACCTGAACCCCGGGGTGGCCCGCCGAATGGCAGATTGTGTCATAGAGGCATAGCCTGCCGAACGTGAGCAGCCCCACCCCAGCACCACACTCCGCCGCCCCCCTCTCCCTGACGGAACGGCGCAAGGCGGAGACCCGTATGCAGATCGCCCGCGCCGCGGCCGCCCTCTTCGTCCGGCAGGGCCTGCGCGCCACCCGCGCCGAGGACATCGCCCAGGCCGCCGGTATCGCCCCGCGCACGTTCTACCGGTACTTCGCCACCAAGGAAGAGGCCGTCGCCCCGCTCTACGCGGCGGGCGCCGAGCGCTGGGCGCAGGCGGTACGGCTGGCGCCCGCCGGACTGTCCGTGCCCGAGGCACTGGAACACGCGGTGCGGCACACGCTGACGCCGGGGGTGGGGGTGTCGGCGTCGTCCTGGGAATGGGTGCGCACCCTGATCCGTCTCGCCACCGGCAGCCCCGCGCTGGGCAAGGTGTGGGCGGAGGTCTGTCACGCCTCCGAGCGGACGCTGGCGGAGGCGCTGGGGGAGCGGCTCGGCATGGACGGCGGGGACAACGTTGCCGGTCCTCCTGCCGAGCTGCGGTTCGCGGCGGCGGTGGCGGGCGCGGCCGTGCGGGTCGCCGTGGAGTCCTGGGCGGCGGGGGAGGCACGGCCGGAGGGAGCCGAGGGGCCGGGCGCCCTGGCCCTGCGGCATCTCGCGGTGCTGCGGGACTTTCCTTGGGGGGAAGTGGCGGGGCGGGGGTGAGCCTGGTGGGGCGGCGTGCGTGAGTCCGGCGGGGCGGGGGCGGCCGTAGCAGCCGTACGCTTCAGGTTTCCGCCGCCGTAGCAGCAGCTGTACGCGTCAGGCCCTCGCCGCCCTGCTCAGCCGCCCGCCCAGTTCCCGTACGCAGCGCACCAGTTCCTCGGGTTCGTGCACGGTGAACTCGCAGCCGGCCATGGCCAGCCGTACCGCCATCCACTCCACCGCGTCGCCGGTCGTGGCCCGCAGGCGGCAGCTGGTGTCGTCGACCGGCTCCGGGGTGCCGAGCCACTGGGGCAGGCGGGCCGCGATGAAGGGGGCCGGGGCGGCGAAGGTGACCGAGAACTCGTAGGTCTCCTGGCGGCGGTACATGGACTGGCGCAGATACTCCGCGGCGCTGCCCGTCGGCAGCTCCCGGGGCGTGAAGCGGGCGCCCGTCGCGAAGGGGTCGCTGACCCGGTCGACGCGGAAGGTCCGCCAGTCGTCGCGGTCGAGGTCGTAGGCGACGAGGTACCAGCGGCGGCCGGTGGAGACGAGGCGGTAGGGCTCGGTGAGGCGGCGGGATTCCGTGCCGTCGCCCGCCCGGTAGGCGAACCGCAGCCGCTCCTGGCCGGCCACCGTCGAGGCCATCACGGTCAGCGTCTCCGGTGCGATGGACGCGCCGTCGCCGCTGGTCAGCGGGGTGGTCGCGGCCTGGAGGGTGGCGACGCGGTGCCGGAGCCGACTGGGCAGGACCTGCTCCAGCTTGGCGAGCGCCCGGACGGACGCCTCGTCGACGCCCTCCACCGCGTGCCCGGCGCCGGCGCGCAGGCCGACCGCGATGGCGACCGCCTCCTCGTCGTCGAGGACGAGCGGCGGCATGGCCTTGCCCGCGACGAGCCGGTAGCCGCCCTCGGAGCCCTTGGTCGCCTGCACCGGATAGCCGAGTTCACGCAGCCGGTCGATGTCCCGCCGGACGGTGCGCCGGGAGACCCCGAGCCGGTCGGACAGCTCGCCGCCGGGCCATTCGCGGGGTGTCTGGAGGAGGGAGAGGAGCTGAAGGAGCCGAGCCGGGGTGTCTGTCGTCATGCGTCCGAGGATGCCGCAGAACTAGGACATGATCTGACCTATTCGGGGTCTAACTTCTTCCACATGACCCAAGAGACGACACCCGTCGGAGACAAGCGGCGCTGGTTCGCCCTGGCGATCGTGATGACCGCCGCGTTCATGGACCTCGTCGACGTCACGATCGTCAACATCGCGATCCCGTCGATCCAGCACCACGACGGTGCCACCGACAGCCAGATCCAGTGGATAACGGCCGGTTACGCCCTCGCCTTCGCGGCGGGCCTGATCACCGGCGGCCGCCTCGGCGACATCCACGGCCGCAAGAAGCTGTTCCTCATCGGCATCGGCGGCTTCACCCTCGCCTCCGCGCTGTGCGGCTTCGCCGCGAACCCGGAGATGCTGGTCGCCTCCCGCATCCTCCAGGGCGCGATGGCGTCGCTGATGGTGCCGCAGGTGCTGTCGATCGTGCACGCCACCTTCCCGGCGCACGAGCGCGGCAAGGTGTTCGGCCTGTTCGGCGCGGTCGTGGGGCTCGGCGCGGTCAGCGGTCCGCTGCTCGGCGCCCTGCTCACCGAGTGGAACCTCTTCGGTCTGGAATGGCGCCCGATCTTCCTGATCAACCTGCCGGTCGGCATCGCGGGCCTGATCCTCGGCAGCCGCTACATCACCGAGTCCAAGGCTGCGAAGGCCCCCCGGCTCGACCTGGTCGGCGTGGGCCTGGTGACGCTCGGACTGCTGATGCTGCTCTACCCGCTGACCCGCGGCCGTGAGCTGGGCTGGCCGCTGTGGGGGTACCTGTCGATGGCCGGCGCGCTCGTCGTGCTCGGGGTGCTGGTGGCCTTCGAGAAGCGCAAGACGGCACGGGACGGCTCCCCGCTGATCGAGCTGTCCCTGTTCAAGGTGAAGAGCTTCGCGGCCGGTATCGCCGTACAGACCGTGTTCGGGGTCGCTCTCGGCATCTTCTTCCTGGTGTGGACGCTGTACATGCAGCTGGGCCTGGGCTGGGGCCCGATGAAGGCGGGGCTGACCGGGGTGCCGTTCTCGCTCGCGGTGTCCACGGCGGCGGGTCTGTCGGTGCAGAAGCTGGTGCCGCGCTTCGGGCGCAAGGTGCTCCAGGCGGGTGCGCTGGTGATGGGGCTGGGCGTCCTTGTCTACCTGTGGGAGTCCGAGCGGTACGGCCTCGGCATCGAGCCGTGGCAGATGGCGCTTCCGCTGACCGTGATGGGCGTCGGCATGGGCCTGATCGTCGCTCCGCTGACCGACGCGATCCTCTCGGAGGTGCCGCGCGAGCACGCCGGTTCGGCGTCCGGGCTGCTCAACACGGTGCAGCAGATGGGTTACGCGGTGGGCCTCGGGCTGGTGTCGCTGGTGTTCTACGGCGTGCTCGACGACCGGCTGGGTGCCGGCAGCGCCGCCGGACCGGCCTTCGTGGACGCGTTCCGGAATGCGCTGGGGTGGGTGGCCGCGGTGATGGCCGCGATCTTCCTGCTGATGTTCGCCCTGCCGCGGCGGCCCGCGCAGCAGCTGGAGGGAATGGACGGTACGGACGGGACCGGCGGGACGGATCTCGTGGGCGAGCGGGGCGAGGCGAAGGAGCCGGTGCCCGTCGCCTGACCCGGCAGAGTGAACCCGTACTGGTGGAGTACTGGGACCAAAGGCCCCGCGCTTCGGCGCGGGGCCTTTCCTCGTGGCGCGAGCGGTGGTCGGCGGCCCATGCCCCGAAGTCCGTTCATGCCCGAATCGCGCCCGAACCTGTTTACTTTCCCGAAACCACGGCGTAGTGTCCGGCGAAACCACAAGTTCGGGCACTGGTCGGAGGCGAACGGACATGTACGCACCGGAGCGGCAGCAGGAGATCCTCCGGATCGCCCGGGACGGCGGCCGGGTCGACGTGCTGTCGCTGGCCGAGGAGTTCCAGGTGACGGCGGAGACCATCCGCCGGGACCTGAAGGCGCTGGACCGGGCGGGCCTGCTGCGCCGGGTGCACGGCGGCGCCATCCCGGTCGGCCGCCTCGACTTCGAGCCGGACCTCGCCGAACGCGAGTCCACCGCCGCCGACGAGAAGGACCGCATCGCCAAGGCCGCCCTCGCCGAACTGCCGGCCGAGGGCACGATGATCCTCGACGCCGGTACGACGGTCGCGCGGCTCGCCGGTGCCGTCCCGCTGGAGGCCTCGCTCACCGTCGTCACCCACAGCCTGCCGATCGCGGCCCGCCTGGCCGACCACCCCGGCATCCAGCTCCATCTCGTCGGGGGGCGCGTACGGCACCGTACGCGCGCCGCCGTGGACGCCTGGGCGCTGCGGGCGTACGGCGAGATCCGGGCCGATGTCCTCTTCGTGGCGGCCAACGGCTTCTCCGCCGAGCACGGTCTGACCACCCCCGACCTCGCCGAGGCCGCGGTGAAGCGCGCTGCGGTGGCAGCGGCCCGCCGGGTGGTGCTGCTCGCCGACTCCGCCAAGCACGGCCAGGAGCACTTCGCCCGCTTCGGCGACCTGAGCGATGTGGACCTGCTGATCACCGACAGCGGGCTGAGCCCCGACGACGCCGCCGCCATCGAGCGCGGCGGCACGGAAGTAGTGCGCGCATGATCCTCACCGTCACCCCGAACCCGTCCCTGGACCGCACCTACGAGGTCCCGGCCCTGGAGCGCGGCGAGGTCGTCCGCGCCACCGGGGAACGCATGGACCCGGGCGGCAAGGGCGTCAACGTCTCGCGTGCCGTCGCCGCCGCCGGACGGCGCACGGTGGCGGTGCTGCCCCTGGGCGGTGCGCCCGGTGCGGTCGTCGCCGAGCTGCTCGCCGCGCAGGACATCGAGGTCACCGCGGTGCGGATCGCCGGAGCCACCCGTTCCAACATCGCGCTCGCGGAGACGGACGGGGTGCTCACGAAGATCAACGCGCCGGGTCCGGAACTCACGGCCGCGGAGCAGGAGCTGCTGCTGGAGACGGTGCGGGAGCACTCGCGGGACGCGGACTGGATCGCGTGCTGCGGCAGCCTGCCGCGGGGTCTCGCTCCGGCCTGGTACGCCGATGTCGTCGCGCGGGCGCACGCGGGAGGCGCGCGGATCGCGCTGGACACCTCGGGGCGGGCGCTGCTGGAGGCGTTGCGGGAGCGGCCCGACGTGGTGAAGCCGAACGCCGAGGAGCTCGCCGAGGCCGTCGGCCGGCCCCTGTCCACGGTGGGCGACGCGGTGAAGGCGGCCGAGGAACTGCGCGGGATGGGCGCGGGTGCCGTGCTCGCGAGCCTGGGCGCGGACGGACAGCTGCTGGTGGACGGCGAGGGCACCTGGTTCGGCAGCGCGCGCGTGGACGTGGTGCGCTCCAACGTCGGCGCGGGCGACTCCTCGCTCGCCGGCTTCCTGCTCGCGGGCGGCAGCGGACCGGAGGCGCTGGCGTCCGCCGTGGCGCACGGCGCCGCCGCCGTACAGCTGCCCGGCAGCGTGATGCCGGCGCCGGGCGACCTGGACCCGTCGGCCGTCACGGTCACCGCCGAGGTGCCGGTGAACTGGGTACTGAAGGAGCCGGTGTCATGACGTACGCACCGCTCACGCCTGGCGCACCGGCTGCGAAGCGGCGAGGGTCCCCGTTACTCGCCTCCGCTCCCTCCGCCCCCTCCATACCCTCCGCCCCCTTCCCCCACTGCACCCCCGTCCCCACCCTCGCCCACCCCACTTCCCGGGCGACACGCGTGCGAAGGAGCCCGCGATGAGCGACCTCATCACCGCGGACCTGGTCGATCTCGACCTGTCCGCCGACACCAAGGAAGCGGCGGCCCGTGCCCTCGCCGAGCGCATGGTGGCCCTGGGCCGGGTGACCGACCTCGACGGCTTCCTCGCCGACGTCGCCGCCCGCGAGGCGCAGATGCCGACCGGCCTCGACGGCGGCATCGGCATCCCGCACTGCCGCAGCGAGCACGTCACCGAGCCGACGCTCGCCTTCGGGCGCAGCGCGGCGGGCGTCGACTTCGGCGCGGCGGACGGTCCCGCGGACCTGATCTTCCTGATCGCGGCACCCGCCGGCGCGGACGACGCCCACCTGACGATCCTGTCCTCCCTGGCACGCCGGCTGATGAACGCCGCCTTCACGGACGCCCTGCGGGCAGCGCGGGACGCGGGGTCGGCGGCGGCGCTGATCCGGGGGGATGAGGTGGCGTCGACTCCGGAGGCCATCGGGGCGAACGAGGCACCGGGGGCGCACGCTGTTGCTGACGGCGCCTCAAAGGGTGCGCGGGGCGCGGAGGGGAGCGCGGACGGCACGGCAGCCGCGGCAGGGAGCGCACGCGGCACGGGCGATGCGGACGGCGGCGTGAACGGCGGCGTGAACGGCGGCCTGAACGGCGCGGACGGCGCAGAGGGGAGCGCGGGCGGCGCGGAACAGAGCGCAGGCAGCGTGCGTGGCGCAGGCGGCGCGGAAGAGAGCGCGAGCGGCACGGCTGGGGGCGCGTCCGGCGCGCGCGGCGCCACCAAGGACTCCGCTGCGGTGCCGGTGGCGGCCTCCGCCGGCACCGCAGCGGGCAGCACCGACCCGGCACCGGGTACGGACCCCGAGAACGGCACTGCCCCCGACGGGCGCCCCTTCCGGATCGTCGCCGTCACCTCCTGCCCGACCGGCATCGCGCACACCTACATGGCGGCCGAGTCCCTGGAGAGCGCCGGGCGCGACGCGGGCGTCGAACTCGTCGTCGAGACGCAGGGCTCGGCCGGATTCGCCCGGCTCGACCCGGCGGTCATCGCGGCGGCGGACGGCGTGATCTTCGCGCACGACGTGCCCGTACGGGAGAAGGACCGCTTCGCGGGCAAGCCGACCGTCGACGTCGGCGTGAAGGCGGGCATCAACCGCCCCGCCGAACTCATCGCCGAGGTCCGCGAGAAGGCGGCGCGCGGCGAGGTGAGCGCCGGGGCGCCCGCGGGCGCGGGCACGCCGGTCGAGCGCGCCGGTGAGCCCGGCGAGGGCTACGGCACCAAGCTCCGCACCTGGCTGATGACCGGCGTCAGCTACATGGTCCCGTTCGTCGCCGCGGGCGGCCTGCTGATCGCCCTCGGGTTCGCCATCGGCGGCTGGGAGATCAACAAGGCCCCCTCGGTGATGGACCACTTCGCCTGGACCCAGGTCGACAGCTGGGGCGCCCTGCTCTTCCAGATCGGCGGCGTCGCCTTCGGCTTCCTGGTCCCGGTCCTGGCCGGGTACATCGCCTACGGCATGGCGGACCGGCCGGGCCTGGTCCCCGGCTTCGTCGGCGGCGCGATCTCGCTGACCATCAACGCGGGCTTCCTCGGCGGCCTCGCGGCCGGTCTGATCGCCGGCGCGGTGGTGATGGCCATCCAGCGGGTGCGGATCCCGCCGGTGCTGCGCGGCATCATGCCGGTGGTGGTGATCCCGCTGATCTCCACGCTGATCGTCGGCTTCCTGATGTTCGTGGTGATCGGCAAGCCGATCGCCGAGGCCCAGCAGGCCATGACGGACTGGCTGGACGGTCTCTCCGGCACCAACGCCGTCCTCCTCGGCGTCCTGCTCGGCCTGATGATGTGCTTCGACCTCGGCGGCCCGGTCAACAAGGTCGCGTACGCCTTCGCCACGGCCGGTATCGCCGTCGCCGACCCCAGCGACTCCGCGATGCAGGTCATGGCCGCGGTGATGGCCGCCGGCATGGTCCCGCCGCTGGCGATGGCGCTGGCCACCACGGTCCGCGGCAAGCTCTTCACCCGGACCGAGCGCGAGAACGGCAAGGCCGCCTGGGTCCTCGGCGCCTCCTTCATCTCCGAGGGCGCCATCCCGTTCGCGGCGGCCGACCCGCTGCGCGTCATCCCGGCCTCCATGGCGGGCGGCGCGGTCACCGGAGCGCTGTCGATGGCGTTCGGCGCCACCCTGCGCGCCCCGCACGGCGGCATCTTCGTGGTCCCGCTGATCGGCAACCCGCTGCTGTACCTGGTCGCCATCGCGGCGGGCGTCTGCGTCACCACCGCGCTGGTCGTCGTCCTCAAGGGCATGCGCAGGCCGGTCCCGGGCACGGCGTCCGCGGAGCCCGGTACGGCGGCGGCGGGCGCGGAGTCGAAGCAGCCGGTGGCGGCCTGAGGACACCGGGCCGCCCCTATTGGGGAGCTGTGAGTGGTTCACGGCACCTGCGAGATACGTCACGGTCCGGGGCCAAAGTCCCGGACCGTGGTGTGTACTGGGCCGCATGCCTGAGCACGTCTCGATCTACCAACTGCTGGGCGTGGGCCTGCTCGTCCTGCTGACGGTCACCTGGGTGATCGGCCTCGCCCGCGTCCTGCGCGCCGTCCGCGCGGGCGCCGCCCCGTGGCCCACCGGCCCCGCCCTGCCCGCCCTCCCGCACCAGCGGCAGGCGCCCCCGCAGCTGGAGTCGGTACAGCTCACCCCGGCCGAACAGGACGCCTTCGCGGGCCTGGTACGGCAGCTCAGCGACGGACGCTGAACGCCCGCGCCCGTTACGACACCTGCGCCGCCCGGCGCTCCATCGCGTCCCGCGCCGCGTCCTCGCTGACGTACACCTCGCACATGTGCCGCCCGTCCGGCGTCGCCGTGTGCTCGACCTCCCACAGGGAGATCTCCCTGCCGTCGCGCAGCAGGAAGGCGTGCTCGTAGAGCGAGAAGCACAGCCCGGCGCGCCCCGCGCGGCACGGGCGTCCGAAGGCCTGGGTGATCTGGTGCGCGAACGCCGTGGCCAGCAGCGCGGCGGTCGCCGCGTCCGGCCGGTCGGTGTTCTCCGCCCGGCGCAGCAGCCGGCGCGCGTGGTCGGCGGAGTCGTCCGTCACATAGGCGTGGCGCGGCGCGTGCACCGGCGACAGCTGCACCGTCACCGGCAGCTCGAAGTCCGGGGCGTCCGGCGGCAACGGCAGCCTCCCGGTCGCCGCGCGCAACTCCTCCTCGTCGACATACACCTCGTGCTGCGGCATGCTGCCCCGCGCGGTGTTGTGGACCAGCTCCCACAGGGTGAGCGCCGAGCCGTCGGCGAGCAGCCAGGTGTGCCGGTACGTCTCCCGGTGCCGTCCCGCGCTGTGATGCGCGGAGTGCAGCGAACTGTCGTGCGCCAGCGCGCAGTCGAGCCGCCGTATCACCTCGTCGGGCAGCTCGAACGAGTTCATGGCACGGCCGAGCAGTCGCGCGAGGTGCTCCTCCGGAGACTCCGGCGACTCATGGGATTCGTACGCTGCCGTCTCGTACGGAACGCTCAAGGTTTCTCCCGGCGTTGCTGCATGTCACCTTGTGGGTGCATACCGTAGCCCCTCGGTCGGACATCATGTCCGGGAACCGAGAAAACGTACGCACGTAAAACGCCCGGGCCGCGCGCACGGTTCCCACCTGCCCCTACGAACCGTCAGAACACCCTGCTCAGGCGGCACTTCCCGCGGTCCACTCGCTCCACTGCATGTTCCATCCGTTGAGGCCGTTGTCCGGCGCCACCGACTTGTCGGGGGAGTTCTTCACGATCACCACGTCGCCGAGGAGCGAGTTGTCGAAGAACCACTTCGCCGTCGTGTCGCTCTGCGCGCCCCGCACGTCCTGCAGCCCCACGCACCCATGGCTGGTGCCCTGCCGCCCGAAGGGCGGGTTGGCCTTGTTGTACCAGTAGTTGCCGTGCAGGAAGGTCCCCGAGGTCGTCAGCCGCATCGCGTGCGGCACGTCCGGGATGTCGTAGGCGTCGGCGAGGTCCACCGTCTGGCTGTTCATCCGCGTCTTCACGAGCTTCTCGGAGATCACCATCTGCCCGTTGTACGTCGGGAACTCCGCGCTGCCCGCCGAGATCGGCACCGACTTGAGCGTCTTGCCGTCCCGCACGACCGTCATGGTCTGCGTGTCGACGTCCACCGTGGAGACCTGCGAGCGCCCGATGGTGAAGGTCACCGTCTTCTTCTGCACGCCCTGGACGCCGTTGGCGCCCTCGACCCCGTCCAGGTCGATCTTCATGGTGACCTTGGAGCCGGCCTTCCAGTACTCCTCGGGCCGGAAGTCGAGCCGCCGCTCCCCGAACCAGTGGCCCACGACCTTCTGCCCGCTGCTCGACGTGACCGTGATCCCCGACCGCACGGCCTTCTTCTCGCTGATCGCCTTGTCGAAGGTGAACGACACCGGCATCCCGACGCCCACCGTGGTGCCGTCGTCCGGCGTGTACGTCCCGATGAAGCTCTTCTCCGCCGTGACCGTGGTGAAGCTGGAACCGGCCGCGACGCCCTTGCCGTCCGCGTCCTTCGCCTTCGCCGATATCTCGTACTCGGTCCCGCGCTCCAGCTGCTCCTTCGGCTTCCAGCTCGCGCCGTCCGCCGATATCGCCCCCGGCACGGCCTGCCCCGTCCCGGCCTCCGTCATCCTGACGTCGGTGAGTTCGCCGCCACTGACCTTCACCCGGGTCGAGTTGATCGACGCGCCCGACGAGCCGTCCTCCGCCGAGATCACGATCTTCGCGGCCGACGTCGCGGCGGAGTCCCCGCCCTTGCCGTCCTCGTCCTTGGCGTCGGCGCTGCTGCCGCAGGCGGTGAGGCCGAGCGCGCCGGCCATCAGGACGGCACAGGTCCCCAGTACGCGCCGTGCTGCTTTGTCCGACGTTGCCACAAGCTGCTCCAAGTTCGCGTGATGTGCGTGGTCTGATCCGGTGCGTGCAGAGAGAGGGAATCCGCGAGGGGTCGGGTTCCCTCCCTGCGCGGTGAACGCCATCACGTGACAGAACCGCGACAATCACGGGCGGAGGTGGTGGAGCGGGAGCACCTCGCGCCGCTCAGGCCCCCACGGCACCACTCCCGTACAGCTCCCCGTACGACGGCCATGCCCCACCCGGCCCGTCCACCGACTCCGCGGCCCGCACCGCGCGGACGATCGCCCGCGTCACCACGTCCGCGCCCGCGGCGAGGATGTCGTTCAGCGCGAGCGGGTTCGCGGCGTCGAGCGGACGGGCGCCCGTGGCCAGCGCGAACACCGTGTCGCCGTCGCTGAGCAGATGCACCGGCCGCACGGCGCGCGCGATGCCGTCGTGGGCGGTACCCGCCATCTTCTGCGCCTGCGCCTTGGAGAGGTCCGCGTCGGTGGCGACGACGGCGAGGGTCGTGTTCAGCGGGGGAGGGGCGTTCCTCGCCGAGACCTCGGCGAGCCGCCGCAGCGCGCTGCCGTGGACGCCCGCCTCGGGATACTCCACCCGCCCCTGGAACAACTCGCCGTACAGCACGCCCGTTTCCGGATCCATCGCTCCCCCCGCCGCGTTCGCCACCACCAGCGCCGCGACGGTGACCCCCGACCCGAGCACCACGCTCGCCGTCCCCACCCCGCCCTTCAGCGTCCCGACGACCGCCCCCGCCCCGGCCCCGACGCACCCTTCCCGGACCCGGGCGCCGGGCACGCTCGCCGCGGCCGCCTCGACCGCCGCGCGCCCGATGGCCGCGTCCGGCCGGGCACGGAAGTCGCCGCCCCGCCCCAGGTCGAAGACGCACGCCGCGGGCACCACGGGCACGACGTGCGCCGGATCCGGGCTCACGCGCACCCCGCGCCGCTGCTCCTCCAGCCAGGCCATCACCCCGGACGCCGCGTCGAGCCCGTAGGCGCTGCCGCCGGTCAGGACGATCGCCTCGACCTTCTGCACGAGGTTGCGCGGATCCAGCGCGTCGGTCTCCTTGGTGCCGGGTCCGCCGCCCCGCACATCGACCGAGGCAACGGCCCCGCCCTCCGGAGCGAGGACGACAGTGGTGCCGGTGAGCCAACCGCCACCGATGCGCGTCGCATGCCCCACCCGCACACCGGCGACGTCCGTGATCGCGTCAACTGTCATGGAGTCAGTGTCGTCCAGCCCGGGCCGGGTCGGACCCGCCGCACGCCGCCTCGGCGCCCGCGCGACGGCAGGACCGCCACCGCCGACAGGACCGTACCCTTGAGGTATGGACACCGCCCCCGAACCCCACCCCGAGCCGCGTGAGCCGAAGGCCGCGCTGGTCTTCGACGACCCGCTGGACCAGCAGTCCTCGGACGACACGGACAGCGGATGGGGCGAGCGGCCGGGCGCCGGCGGCGACAGCGCGGCCGACCTGAAGCGCTTCCTCGACGAGAAGCCGCCCCACCACCTCTGAACCCGGCCGGCCCCCGCCCGCAGGATCCCTACGAGCGCCGCTCCGACTCGCTGCGCCCCGGCCCGCGCTGCGCGACCAGCTCGTCCCGGATCTCCTTCAGCACCTCCAGCTCGGTCAGCTCGACGATCTCCTGGGTGCCTTCCTTCGACTTCCGGCGGGCCTCCTGACGGGCGAGGTACTTCGACATCGGCAGCACCATCAGGAAGTAGACGACCGCGGCGGTGATCACGAAGCTGAGCGCCGCCCCCAGGACCGAGCCCCACAGGATCATCACGCCGCTGGTGACCGAGCCGTCCGCCGCCTTCCCGCAGGGACCCTTCAGGCACGAGCTGTAGCTGTCGAGGTTCTTGGTGCCGATCGCTCCGACGAGCGGGTTGATCACGCCCTTCACCACCGAGTTGACGATGTTGGTGAAGGCGGCGCCGATGACCACCGCTACTGCCAGGTCGACGACGTTCCCGCGCATCAGGAAGGCCTTGAAGCCGTCCAGGACGCTCGGTTCCTTCTTCTCGCTCACCTCGGGGACTCTCCTCGCACGCGCACGCTGTGGAACGGACCGCTCCGCAACCTACGTCAGGGCCGGGCCGCTCTGTCCAGTCGGGTCGCGGGATCCTGCGACGTGACAGGCAGTCACGCACCAGGCGGGCCACCCCGCTCAGCACAGCGTCACCGCCAGCCGAGCCGTCGCACTGGCACCCACGAGCCGCGCCGCGGCGGAGCGCGGCACCGTCAGCACGACCAGCGCGCCGCTGTCGACTTCGTCGTCCAGGGGCTCGGGCACCTTCGTCACCCGCACCCCCCGTGCGACCACGCGCGCGCCGCCGCCCGAGGCCGCCTCCTCGGCGGCGATGACGTCCACCCGGTCACCGGGCCGCAGCAGGCGCACCGTCGCCCCGTCGGCGATCCGCACCGGCGCGGTCACCATCTCGACGGCGCGCCGCTCCCGTACGGGATCCGCCGCCGGATGCCCACGCGCCCGGTCCGTGTCCCGCGGGCCTGCCGCCACGAGCGCGGCGGCCGTGACGGCCAGCCCCGCGGCCACGGCCCGCCGTCGATGCCGTACCAGCCTGCGGAGTCGGAGCCGCCCGCCGCGCACCCGCACCGGCGCGAAGTGGGGCACCTCGCAGGTCGCAGGAGCGTCGGTGCCGAGCGGGCGCGGGGAAAGAGGGGAGGGAGAGGGTGTCGGGGACTGACCGAGGGACATGGGGAACCACCACCTGCCACGAGAGAACGGCTTGCGAGTCCACGATGTGGCTTCGCGCCGCCGCCCGCCGAGACCGGTGGACAACCGAGAGGCTGTGGACAACTCCCCCACCCGAACGGGAGGTTCCGCCCACAGGCACGCCCCGCGGATCCACAGCGGACCCGCGCCCCGGGCCCTACGGCAGCTCGAACCCGGGGTCCATCCCCCCGAGCGCGGACGTGCACAGACAGTCCCGCTCCTCGTTCGCGGGCAGCGCGGCCACCGCGTCGAACAGCACACCCCGCAGCCGGTCCACGTTCGCCGCGAACACCCGCAGCACCTCGTCGTGCGAGACGCCCTCGCCGGTCTCGGCGCCCGCGTCGAGATCGGTGACCAGCGTCATCGACGCGTAGCAGAGCTCGAGTTCACGGGCGAGCGCCGCCTCGGGGTGACCGGTCATGCCCACCACCGACCAGCCCTGCGCCTGGTGCCACAACGATTCCGCACGGGTGGAGAAGCGCGGCCCCTCGATCACGACCAGCGTCCCGCCGTCCACCGGCTCCCAGTCCCGCCCGCGTGCCGCCTTCAGCGCGGCCGCCCTCGCGGCCGGGCAGTACGGGTCGGCCAGCGACACATGCACCACGTTGGGCATGGCACCGCCGGGCAGCGGCAGCCCGTCGAAATAGGAGGCAGCCCGCGACTTCGTCCGGTCGACCAGCTGGTCCGGCACCAGGAGCGTGCCCGGCCCGTACTCGGGACGCAGACCGCCCACCGCGCACGGGCCCAGGACCTGGCGCACCCCCACCGAACGCAGCGCCCACAGGTTGGCCCGGTAGTTGATCCGGTGCGGCGGCAGATGGTGGCCGCGCCCGTGCCGGGGCAGGAAGGCGACGCGCCGGCCGGCGATCTCGCCCAGGAAGAGGGAGTCGCTGGGCGGCCCGTACGGGGTGTCCACCTGGATCTCGGTCACGTCGTCCAGGAACGAGTAGAAGCCCGAGCCGCCGATTACACCGATCTCTGCGTTCGCCATGCGGTCACACTAACCGCCGTCCGCCCGCCGCCGAGAGGGGCCGCGGGAAACACGGAGGACCCCACCGTCCGGTGACGGCGGGGTCTTCGTGAGCGAGGTGCTACGCGGCGGAGCTGCTGCTGGTCGAGGTGCCCGAGCCCGACGACGTCGAGCTCGACGACTTCGCGTCCGACGACTTCGAGTCCGAGGACGTCGACGAGGCGGATGTCGACGACTTCGACGCCGGCGAGGTGCTCGACGAGGAGCCGCGGCTGTCGTTGCGGTAGAACCCGGAGCCCTTGAAGACAATGCCGACTGCGGAGAACACCTTCTTCAGGCGGCCACTGCAGTTGGGGCACTCGGTCAGGGCGTCGTCGGTGAACTTCTGCACCGCCTCGAGGCCCTCGCCGCACTCGGTGCACTGGTACTGGTAGGTCGGCACTGTCTTCCTCCTGGCACTCTCACTCAATGAGTGCTAACGACGATCCATAGTGACGTATTCCTCGGGATCAGTCCACCGTCACCGGCACTCGGTGACCGACGCCACGTGCGACGGTACGGCTTCGGGGGCGCGCCGCGAGCCGGGAACGCAGCGCCAGGAGCGTCGCCAGGGCGAGCAGCGTGCCGACCATCGGCACCAGGAATCCGGCGCCGTCCCAGAAGCGGTCCTCCAGCTGTCCGGCGACCGTGACGGCGGCCGCCTGGCCGAGGGCCACCGCGCCGGTCAGCCAGGTGAAGGCCTCGGTGCGGGCGCCGGCCGGGACCAGGCCCTCGACCAGGGTGTAGCCGGTGATCAGGGCGGGCGCGATGCACATGCCGACCAGGAGGCCGAGGCCCGCCAGGACGAGCACGGAGTGCGCGGCCCACAGGCCGGACGCGGCGAGCGCGAGGGCGGCGTAGCCGAGGACGAGGCGGCGCTGCGGGGCCACCTTCCAGGCGATGGCGCCGCAGGCGAGGCCGGAGATCATGTTCCCGGCGGCGAAGACGCCGTACAGGACGCCGTTCAGACCGGGCTCGCCGATCGACTCGGTGAACGCGGCCAGCGACACCTGCATGCCGCCGAAGACGGAGCCGATGCCGAGGAAGGTCACGATCAGCACGCGCACCCCGGGGATGCTCAGCGCGGAAACGCGCTGCACGCGTGCGTGCCCGTCGACGGCGACGGAGGGCTGCGTGCTCTTCTGCGCGGCGAACAGCAGGCCGCCGATCAGCGTCAGCGCGGCCTCCGTGACCAGGCCGGCGGCCGGGTCGACGGTGGTGCACAGCGCGGTGGCGAGCAGCGGGCCCATCACGAAGGTCAGCTCGTCGGTGACGGACTCGAAGGCCGCCGCGGTGGTCATCAGGGGCGAGCCCTGGAGCTTCACGCCCCAGCGGGCCCGGACCATCGGCCCGACCTGCGGAACCGAGGCGCCGGTGGGCACGGCCGCCACGAACAGCGCCCACAGGGGGGCGTCCGCCAGCGCGAGCGCGGTCAGGGTCAGACCCGCCAGCGTGTGCACCAGCACGCCGGGGATCAGGACGGGACGCTGCCCGTACCGGTCGGCGAGGCGCCCGGTGTAGGGGGCGAACAGCGCCATGGAGACGCCGGTGACGGCCGCCACGGCGCCCGCGGCGCCGTAGGAGCCGGTGGTGTGCTGCACGAGCAGCACGATGGAGATGGTGAGCATCGCGAACGGCTGGCGCGCCGCGAAGCCGGGGAGCAGGAACGTCCAGGCGCCGCGGGTGCGCAGCAGCTGTCCGTATCCCGGGCGGGAGGAAGCCGGCGAGGTCGTCGACGGCTCGGTGGTGACCGTGGATTCCACGGCCCGTGCCTTTCTGCCGCCTGGTAGCGCGGCCCCGGTCAGGGGCGGTGCCGAGAGCTGTCCTCTTGCGCGGAACTGCGGTAGATACCGGCGCCACTGCGGGAGGGCGTCACGGCCGCCATACGGTCGCGCCAGCTCTGCGTCAGGCAGAGTTGGTTCGATCAAGGTGCGCCTTCATCGTACAGGGATCACCGGGGTGTGGCCCTGTGAAAACGAGCACCACAGCGCCGGAGCGCCTGTGAATGAACGGGTGGGTGTGAACAGCATGAAAAGCGCCCTCAACGGACGGAGGCGCCAACGGTCGGAGGCGTCAACGATCGGGGGCGTCCCCGTTCGTCCCCAGCCACCCGGCCAGCTTGCCGCCCCGGCCCACCGCCCGCAGGCGCCGCTCGGCGGCGTCCCGCACCGGGTCGGTGGCGACCACGAGCAGTTCGTCCCCGCGCCGCAGCACCGTCGTGGGCAGCGGCACGAACGAGGTCCCCTCCCGCACCACCAGGGTGACGGCGGCGCCCGCGGGCAGCCTCAGCTCGTTGATCTCGACGCCGTGCATCTTCGAGCCCGGCGGGATCACCATCGACAGCAGGTGCCCCCGCAGCCGCTCCAGCGGCGCGGACTCGATGCCGAGGTCGGCGGCGGCGTCCGCGTCCCCGCCCAGGTGCAGCTTGCGGGCGAGCCAGGGCAGGGTCGGGCCCTGGACCAGGGTGTAGACGACGACCAGGACGAAGACGATGTTGAAGATCCGGCGGCTGTCCTCGACGCCGCCGACCATCGGGATGGTCGCCAGGATGACGGGGACGGCGCCGCGCAGACCGGCCCAGGACATCAGCGTCTGCTCCTGCCACGGCACCCGGAACGGCGTGAGGCAGAGCACGATGCTGAGCGGGCGGGCGATCATCGTCAGCACCAGGCCGATGACGAGGGCGGGCAGGATGTCGTCGCCCAGTTCGTGCGGGGTGACCAGGAGGCCCAGCAGGACGAACATGCCGATCTGGGCGATCCAGCCGAGCCCGTCGGCGAACCCGCGGGTGGCCGGCCAGTGGGGCAGCCGGGCGTTGCCCATCACCATCGAGGCGAGGTAGACCGCCAGGAAGCCGCTGCCGTGGGCCAGGGCGCCCGCCGCGTACGCGACGACGGCGATGGCCATGACGGCGATCGGGTAGAGGCCGGAGGCGGGCAGCGCCACATGGCGCAGGCCCCAGACGCCCAGCCAGCCCACCGCGATGCCGATGGCGGCGCCGATGGCCAGTTCCAGCAGTATCTCGCCGACCAGCACGTACCAGTGCTCGACCGGACCGGCCTGCGAGAAGGCGACCACCAGGATGACCACGGGGGCGTCGTTGAAGCCGGACTCCGCTTCCAGAGTGCCCGTCACGCGCGCGGGGAGGGGGATTTTCCGCAGGACGGAGAAGACCGCGGCGGCGTCCGTGGAGGACACGATGGCCCCGACGATGAGCGCCTGACGCCACTCGAGACCGGTCAGGTAGTGCGCGGCCGCCGCCGTCACGCCGACGCTCACCGCGACGCCCGCCAGCGCCAGCGCGGTGGCGGCGGGAAGGGCCGGCTTGATCTCCTTCCACTTCGTGCCCAGACCGCCCTCGGCGAGGATCACGACCAGGGCCGCGTACCCGATGACCTGCGTCAGCCCGGCGTTGTCGAACTTGATGTCGCCGATGCCGTCCTGGCCCATGGCGACGCCGATGCCCAGGTACACGAGCAGGCTGGGGAGCCCGCTGCGCGAGGAGATCCGGACCGCTGCGACGGCGACGAGCAGGACGAGCGAGCAGACGAGCAGGAGCTCGTTGAGGTCGTGGACAGTCAGCGGCCGTTCCCTTTCCCTGGCTCACGGGCACACGCGCGTGAGCTCCGTACATAGGACACGAAGTGGCGGACTCCGTACCCAACTACTTCGTTACCTTACCTAACTCTTGACGATTTCTTGACGCTTCGCCGGTCATGATCGAACGCTCGTCCGTCCTGGTTCCCCACTCCGCGTCAAGTGGCACCGGGCCCTGCGCCTATGGTTGCTCCAGCGCTCATTCAAAGTCACAGCCCCGCCTGCCGCTCGCGTTAGGACAGCAAGGACAGCGATGCCCCCCAACACCACCGCCTCTACGGGTCAGCAGCCCGGCAAGTCCGGCAGGAAGAAGGGGCGCAAAGCCCGTCTGATCGTGCTCGTGCTCGTGCTGGCCCTCATCGGGGGCGTCGCGTACGGGGCGTACTGGTCCATCAGTACCGTTCGCGCCTCCTTCCCGCAGACCAAGGGCTCGATCTCGCTCGACGGCCTGTCGGGCCCGGTCGATGTGAAGCGCGACGGCTACGGCATCCCGCAGATCTACGCCTCCTCCGACGAGGACCTGTTCATGGCGCAGGGCTACGTCCAGGCGCAGGACCGGTTCTACGAGATGGACGTGCGCCGTCACATGACGTCCGGGCGCCTGTCGGAGATGTTCGGCAAGAGCCAGGTCGAGACCGACGAGTTCCTGCGCACCCTGGGCTGGGACCGGATCGCCAAGGAGGAGTACGACAGCAAGCTGTCGGACGCCACCAAGAAGTACCTCCAGGCCTACGCCAAGGGCGTCAACGCCTACCTGGCGGGCAAGGAGGGCAAGGAGCTCTCCCTGGAGTACGCCGCCCTCGGTTTCGCCAACGACTACAAGCCCGCGCAGTGGACCCCGATCGACTCGATCTCGTGGCTGAAGGCGATGGCCTGGGACCTGCGCGGGAACATGGAGGACGAGATCGACCGCGCCCTGATGACCAGTCGTCTGGGCCCGCAGCAGATCAAGGACCTCTACCCGCAGTACCCGTACGACCGGAACAAGGCGATCGTCCAGGAAGGCCAGTACGACGAGCTGACCGAGACGTACGGGCAGGGGGACGGCGCCGCCGACGGCACCACCCCCGCGGCCGGGACGTCCACCGGTGACGCGGCCACGGCCGGAACGCCCGTGAGCGGCACCGCGGGCATGCAGAGCCAGCTCTCGGGCCTCTACGGCGTCCTGGAGGACCTCCCCACGGCCGTCGGCGTGAACGGCAACGGCATCGGCTCCAACTCCTGGGTCGTCTCCGGCAACCACACCATCACCGGCAAGCCGCTGCTGGCCAACGACCCGCACCTGTCGGCGTCGTTGCCGTCCGTCTGGTACCAGATGGGCCTGCACTGCCGCAGCGTCTCCAGCAAGTGCCAGTACGACGTCACCGGGTACACCTTCGCGGGCCTGCCCGGTGTGATCATCGGCCACAACCAGAACATCTCCTGGGGCATGACCAACTCCGGTGTCGACGTCACCGACCTGTACCTGGAGAAGCTCACCGGTGAGGGCTACCAGTACGACGGCAAGGTCAAGCCGTTCACCACCCGCGAGGAGACCATCAAGGTCGCCGGCGGCAGCGCCAAGACGATCGTCGTCCGCGAGACCAACAACGGTCCGCTGCTCTCCGACCGCAGCGACGAACTGGTCAAGGTCGGCAAGAAGGCCGCCGTCGACACCTCGGCGCCCGACCGCGGCGACGGCTACGGCATCTCCCTGCGCTGGACCGCCCTGGAGGCGGGCACCTCCATGGACGCCGTCTTCGCGATGAACCGGGCGGCGAACTGGACCGACTTCCGCGCCGCGGCCGCCCTGTTCGAGGTGCCCTCGCAGAACCTGGTCTACGCCGACACCGAGGGCAACATCGGCTACACCCTGCCCGGAAAGATCCCCACGCGCGCGGAGAACGTCGACGGCTCGATCCCGCAGCCCGGCTGGGACTCCAAGTACCGCTGGACCGGCTACATCCCGCAGGACGAGCTGCCCTTCGAGTTCAATCCCGCGCGCGGGTACATCGTCACCGCCAACCAGGCCGTGATCGACCAGGACAAGTACCCCCACACGCTCACCACCGACTGGGGCTACGGCACGCGCAGCCAGCGCATCATCGACCTGATCAAGTCGAAGACCGACGACGGCGGCAAGATCTCCACCGACGACATGCGGCAGATGCAGCTGGACAACTCCAGCGAGATCGCCAAGCTGCTGGTGCCCAAGCTGCTGAAGATCGACATCGACGACAAGGACGTCCGCGAGGCCCAGAAGCTCCTGGAGGGCTGGGACTACACCCAGGACGCCGACTCGGCCGCCGCCGCCTACTTCAACTCGGTCTGGCGCAACATCCTCAAGCTCGCCTTCAGCCACAAGCTGCCCAAGGAAGTACGGGTCAAGGGCCAGTGCCTGTGGGTCGACCCGGTGAACACCACCGGTCCGGCGGACGAGACGGAGAAGGTCCGCGAGTGCGGCCAGCGCGACGCCGAGCAGGCCCAGCCGGACGGCGGCGACCGCTGGTTCGAGGTCGTCCGCACCCTGATGGACGACGAGGAGAGCGACTGGTGGACGACGCCGAAGTCGGGCACCCGCCCCAAGGCCGACAACCGTGACGAGCTGTTCGAGCGCGCCATGATCGACGCCCGCTGGGAGCTGACCGCCAAGCTCGGCAAGGACATCGACACCTGGAGCTGGGGCCGGCTGCACCGCCTGTTCCTGAAGAACCAGACCCTCGGCACCGACGGCCCCGGCTTCCTCCAGTACGTCCTCAACCGCGGCCCCTGGAAGCTCAGCGGCGGCGAGGCGGCGGTCAACGCCACCGGCTGGAACGCCGCCGGCGGCTACGGCGTGGTCTGGGTGCCGTCGATGCGGATGGTGGTCAACCTCGGCGACCTCGACAAGTCGAAGTGGATCAACCTCACCGGCGCCTCCGGACACGCCTACAGCGCCCACTACACCGACCAGACGGACAAGTGGGCCGACGGCGAGCTGCTGGACTGGCCCTTCTCCGACGGCGCGGTCGACAAGAGCACGAGCGACACCCTGGTCCTGAAGCCATGAGCGGCGGCCGGTGAACGGACGGAAGGGCGCTCAGGGCGCCGGGAAGCGGCGTACGCGCGTCGGCGTCACGACCGCGTGCACCGGCCGGTCGTGCGGCTCCGCCGGGACGTGCTCGACGACCTCCGTGTCGTACAGCAGCACCACCAGCGCCGGGTGCGCGTCCGCGCGCTCCAGGCGGGCGAGCACCCGGTCGTAGGAGCCGCCGCCGCGGCCCAGGCGCATGCCGCGCGCGTCGACCGCGAGCCCGGGCAGCAGCACCACGTCCGCGGTGGAAACGGCGTCGGGTCCGAGACGTTCCCCGGACGGCTCGAACAGGGCCATCCGGCCGCCGTGCCGGACCCGCGCGAGGGAGCCGTCGCCGCTGTACGCGCCCCAGTCGAGGTCGTTGTCGGGCAGGAGCGCGGGGAGCAGGACGCGCACGCCCCGCGCGCGCAGCGCGTCCAGCAGCGCCGGCGTGCCCGGCTCGCTCCCGACAGAGACGTACGCCGCCACCGTGCGCGCCTGCGCCAACTCGGGCAGCTCCAGCGCGCGACTCGCCAGCGCGACCGCCGACTCCCGCAGGTCATCGGCCGTCAACCTGTTTCTCACCGCGAGGAACTCTCGCCGCAACGTTCGCTTGTCAGGCTCAGCCGGACGTCCGATCTGACGCAATGGTCGTACCCGTACCCTTTCAATACGCTCATATGAGAGCTAATTAACCGGAGTCACAGATTCACTACAAAGGCACCGGATAAGGTTGCGCGCATGACTCAGTCGCACCCTCGGATCAGCAAGGCTGTCATCCCCGCAGCAGGTCTCGGCACCCGGTTCCTGCCGGCCACCAAGGCCACTCCCAAGGAGATGCTGCCGGTCGTCGACAAGCCGGCGATCCAGTATGTGGTCGAAGAGGCCGCCTCGGCGGGCCTCGACGACGTCCTCATGATCACGGGCCGTAACAAGCGCCCCCTGGAGGACCACTTCGACCGCAACTACGAGCTGGAGTCCGCCCTTCAGAAGAAGGGCGACGCCGGCCGGCTCGCCAAGGTGCAGGAGTCCAGCGACCTCGCGACCATGCACTACGTGCGCCAGGGCGACCCCAGGGGCCTCGGCCACGCCGTGCTGTGCGCGGCCCCGCACGTGGGCGACGAGCCCTTCGCCGTCCTCCTCGGCGACGACCTCATCGACCCGCGCGACCCGCTGCTCAAGCGGATGGTCGACGTCCAGGAGCAGCGCGGCGGCAGCGTCATCGCGCTCATGGAGGTCGCTCCCGAGCAGATCCACCTCTACGGCTGTGCGGCCGTCGAGCCCACCGAGGACGGCGACGTCGTCAAGGTGACCGGCATGGTGGAGAAGCCCGACGCCGCGGACGCCCCGTCGAACTACGCGATCATCGGCCGGTACGTCCTCGACCCGCACATCTTCGGCATACTGCGCAAGACCGAGCCCGGTCGCGGCGGCGAGATCCAGCTCACCGACGCCCTCCAGCAGCTCGCCGAGGACGAGAAGGTCGGCGGCCCGGTGCACGGCGTCGTCTTCAAGGGACGCCGCTATGACACCGGTGACCGTGGCGATTACCTGCGTGCCATTGTCAGACTCGCATGCGAACGTGAAGACCTGGGCCCGGACTTCCGGACCTGGCTTCGCCGTTACGTAGCCGAGGAGATGTAGCCACTTTGAGCAGCGCCGCGCCCCGCACCACCGGCCGGGACCACCTGTGGTCGGTGGACGAACACCTGGAGGACATCCTCGCGACCGTCCGCCCCCTGGAACCCATCGAGCTGCAACTCCTCGACGCCCAGGGCTGTGTCCTGGTCGACGACGTCACGGTGCCGGTCTCCCTGCCGCCGTTCGACAACAGCTCCATGGACGGGTACGCGGTGCGGGTCGCCGATGTCGCGGGCGCGAGCGAGGAGTTCCCGGCGGTCCTGGAGGTCGTCGGGGACGTCGCCGCGGGGCAGGCGGAGCTGCTTCAGGTGGGCCCCGGCCAGGCCGCCCGCATCATGACCGGCGCCCCGCTGCCGCCCGGCGCGGAGACGGTCGTCCCCGTCGAGTGGACCGACGGCGGCCTCGGCGAGGGCCCGGTGGCCGGGATGCGCGCGCGCAGCCTCGCCCCCGAGGGCGCCTCCGGACACGTGCACGTGTACCGGCCCGCCGCGGCACGCGCGCATGTGCGCGCCAAGGGCAGCGACGTCAAGGCCGGTGACCGCGCCCTGGAGGCCGGCACCGTCCTCGGCCCGCCGCAGATCGCGCTGCTCGCCGCGATCGGCCGCGGCACGGTCCGGGTACGCCCGCGCCCGCGCGTGGTGGTGATGTCCACCGGCAGCGAACTCGTCCAGCCCGACGAGCAGTTGCGCGACGGCCAGATCTACGACTCCAACAGCTTCGCCCTCACCGCGGCCGCCCGGGACGCCGGTGCCATCGCCTACCGCGTGGGCGCCGTCGCCGACGACGCCGAGACGCTGCGCGACACCATCGAGGACCAGCTGGTGCGCGCCGACCTCATGGTCACCACCGGCGGGGTGAGCGTCGGGGCGTACGACGTCGTCAAGGAGGCGCTGCAGTCCGTCGCCGACGAGGACGAGGCGGGCAGCGGCATCGACTTCCGCAAGCTCGCCATGCAGCCCGGCAAGCCCCAGGGCTTCGGCTCCATCGGCCCCGACCACACCCCGCTGCTGGCCCTCCCCGGCAACCCCGTGTCGTCGTACGTCTCCTTCGAGCTGTTCGTCCGGCCCGCGATCCGCACGCTCATGGGCCTGGAGGACGTGCACCGGCCGCGCGTGACGGCGACCCTGACGGCGGACAAGGCGCTGACCTCGCCGAAGGGGCGCCGGCAGTTCCTGCGCGGCAGCTACGCCGACGGTGCCGTGACCCCGGTCGGCGGCGCCGGATCGCACCTGGTCGCCGCTCTCGCGCACGCCGACGCGCTGATCGTCGTCCCCGAGGACACCGAGTCCGTGGAGCCCGGCGCCGAGGTCGAGGTCGTGCTGCTCGGCTGAGCGCACGCGCGCGTGCCGGTCCTGCTCCGGTGCGCGCGCCGACTTGGCGGTACCGTGTCGCGCACAGCAGGCCCAGCGCCGCACCGCCACGGGCCCGGACCGGGAGCGCCACACAGCATGAGTACGCAGGACCGACTGACCCACATCGACGAGGCGGGCGCGGCCCGCATGGTCGACGTATCGGAGAAGGACGTGACGGCGCGCACCGCCCGCGCGAGCGGGCGCGTCCTGGTCTCGCCCCGCGTGGTCGAGCTGCTGCGCGGCGAGGGCGTGCCCAAGGGCGACGCGCTGGCCACCGCGCGGATCGCGGGCATCATGGGCGCCAAGCGCACCCCGGACCTGATCCCGCTGTGCCACCCGTTGTCGGTGTCGGGTGTGACACTGGACCTGTCGGTCGCGGACGACGCCGTGGAGATCCGGGCCACCGTGAAGACCACCGACCGCACGGGCGTCGAGATGGAGGCCCTCACCGCGGTCTCCGTCGCCGCGCTCACCGTGATCGACATGGTCAAGGCGGTCGACAAGGGAGCGGTCATCACCGACGTACGGGTGGAGGAGAAGACGGGCGGCAAGTCGGGCGACTGGAGCCGGGCATGACCGCCGGGACCCGCCGCGCCCTCGTCGTGACCGCCTCCAACCGCGCCTCCGCGGGCGTCTACGAGGACAAGGGCGGCCCCCTGATCGCCGCGGGGCTCAAGCGCTTCGGGTTCGCCGTCGACGGCCCGCAGGTCGTGCCCGACGGGGATCCCGTGGAGGCCGCGCTGCGCGCCGCCGTGGACGCCGGGTACGACGTCGTCGTCACCACCGGCGGCACCGGCATCTCGCCGACCGACCGCACGCCCGAGGCGACCCGCGCGGTGATCGACCACGAGGTGCCGGGCATCGCGGAGGCGATCCGGGCGTTCGGCCGCGAGAAGGTGCCGACCGCGGCGCTCTCCCGAGGACTGGCCGGGGTCGCCGGTCGCACGCTGATCGTCAATCTGCCGGGTTCCACCGGCGGGGTGAAGGACGGACTCGCCGTCCTGGAGCCCCTGCTGGTCCACGCCGTCGACCAGCTCCGCGGCGGCGATCACCCCAGACCCGGCGCCGGCAGCGGGGGTGCGAGCTGAACAGCCCTTCCTGGCCCGTCGTGCTGGCGGACGGCGATGTCGTCCTCCGGCCGATAAAACTGCGCGACCAGCGGGCCTGGCGCGAGGTCAACCGGCGCAACCGGGACTGGCTGCGCCCCTGGGAGGCGACCATTCCGCCGCCCACCCCCAGCGGGCCGATCACGCACCGGCCGACCTACCGCCAGATGGTCCGGCACTTGCGCTCCGAGGCGAACGCGGGCCGCATGCTGCCCTTCGTCATCGAGTACCAGGGCCGTCTGGTGGGGCAGTTGACGGTCGCCGGGATCACCTGGGGCTCCATGTGCTCGGGGCACGTCGGCTACTGGGTGGACGAGAGTGTCGCCGGCCGCGGGGTGATGCCGACGGCCGTGGCGCTCGTGGTGGACCACTGTTTCCGGACCGTCGGACTGCACCGCGTCGAGGTCTGCATTCGCCCGGAGAACGGACCGAGCCGCCGGGTGGTGGAGAAACTCGGATTCCGCGAGGAGGGGCTCCGGCCCCGTTATCTCCACATCGACGGCGCCTGGCGCGACCATCTCGTGTTCGCCCTCACGGCGGAAGAGGTGCCGGACGGGCTGCTGAGCCGCTGGCACCGGACACACCGCACACGCAGGGGAATCCCGCACAACCCCGGTAATTGAATAAATGTTCGAAATTGATCGCAGTGTGACCGTCTCGGCACTCTGAATTACCCATCCTCTGCGATCTGCTGATCGCATCGGTCACAAAAAAATTTCGAAATATCAGCCAGATCGTGCGACACACCGGCTCAATTGGCAGATGGCCTCACACAAACCCCTCTACCGTGTGAGGCGTGAGCAGCAGCGGCCTCATCTACGCAGTCATTGTCGGGGCCTGGGCCGCCTACTTGGTGCCGATGTGGCTCCGTAGGCAGGACGAGCTGAACGAGGCCCGTCCGACGGAACGCTTCAGCACAGCCATCCGGTTGCTGTCCGGACGGGCCGGGATGGAGCGCCGGTACGCCAAGGACCTGCGTGCGCGCTCCGCCGACGAGGGGGAGCCCAGCGCCGTCGACCCGGACGGCGTCACCGCTTCGGTGGACGTCCGGGCCTTCGCCATGCCCCCGACCCGCCCCCAGGCGCAGGCGGTGGTGCCCACGCGCGCGGAGGAGCGGGCGCAGGAGCGCGCCGAGCAGCGGGCGCAGGAGCGCGCGGAGGAGAAGGAACGGCCCGAACCGGTGCGCGCGCAGCCGGCCGCCCCGGCGCCCGAACCCGTACCAACCCAGAAGGCCCAGCAGCCCCAGCAGCCCCAGAAGGCGGTCCCCGCCGCACGGCGCACGCCGCCCACGGCAGCCGCGGAGGCGGCCGCGGCGCGCGCCCGGCGTACCAAGGTGCTCGCCCGTCGGCGGCGTACCACCGTGATGCTCTTCCTCGCCTTCACCTGCGGCACGATCGTCGCCGCCGTCGGAGGGCTCGCGTTCCTGTGGGCGCCCGGCGTGCCGGCCGTGCTGCTGAGCGGGTACATCGCGTATCTGCGCAGCCAGGAGCGCCGCCGCTTCGCCTACCAGATGGACCGCCGTCGGGCCGAGGTCGCCGCGCAGCGGCTGAAGGAGCGCGCGCGCCAGCCGCGCCGGCGCACCCCCGCCGACCCCGGCGCGCACCCGGAGGAGCCCGGCGAGGGACCCGCCGCGGGGACCGACCCGGGGCTGTCGGCGCTGGCCGCGGACCGGCGGGCGCTGGTCGAGCAGACCGATCACGCCGAGTGGGTCGATCAGCAGCGCGAGCGTCAGCGGCGGCCGGGACAGGGCGACAGCTGGGACCCGGTGCCGGTGCCGCTGCCGACCTATGTGACCGCCCCGGTCGCGCCGCGGGCCACCGCCGATGTGGATCTCGGGGCGCCGGACGCGTGGAGCTCGGCGCGGTCCAGCGCGGTCGCGCCGGAGCACGAGACGGAGTCCCGTCCGGCCGCGGCCGAGCAGCCGGAGGCGGCGGACGAGGAGGAGCGGGCGGACGGCGGCGGGCGCAGTGACGCCCGCCGGGCCGCGTCCGCCCGGCGGGCCCGTGAGCGGGGACGCACCCCCCTGTTCGACCAGTACGACGACGGCGGGCGGCCGCGCGCGGCCAACGAGTAGGCGCCGGGAACGGATTTCCAGGCGGGCGGATCGGGATGCTAGAGTTTCACTCGTTGCAAGGGCCTGTGGCGCAGTCCGGTAGCGCACCTCGTTCGCATCGAGGGGGCCAGGGGTTCGAATCCCCTCAGGTCCACCGCAACAACTGCACTTGAGAAATCGGGGCAGTTGATGAGATCCCGTCCGATCGGTTGATCGGGCGGGATCTTTTTTTGCCCCGAACTGCCCCGAACTGCCCCGAACTCCCAGCCGCCCGCGGGCGGCCGGCCCGTCTCAGGGCGCGAGCGGCTTGGCGAAGCACAGGCTCAGATCGTGGAAGCGGTAGTAGCCGAACTTCGCGCACGGCTCATAGCCGCTGGAGCGGTACAGGGCGACGGCCTCCGGCTGCTTCATGCCCGTCTCCAGCACCATGCGCAGCCGTCCGGCCGCGCGGGCGTCCTCCTCCAGAGCGGCGAGGATGCGCCGGGCGAGGCCACGGCCGCGCATGGCGTCGATCACATACATCCGCTTCAGTTCGGCGTCCCCGTCGAGGTTGCCCTCGCCGTTGGCGTCCTGGACGCGCCAGCCGCCCGAGGCGACCGGGGAGTCGTACGCGTCGTAGGCGATCAGGTACACGCCGTTCGGCGGTTCGAAGTCGGCCGGGTCCATGGGAGTGGCGTCACCGCCGTCTCCGTAGCGGACGTCGTACTCGGCCTGGACCGCGTCGTTGAGCTTCATGGCGTCGGGGTGGTCGAAGGGGACGCGACGTATGTGCATGCGGGCAACCGTACATTCATGGGCAGTCGGAATCTGGACTCCGTCCAGTGTGCCGGTATCGTGCCCGGGTGCTCACTGTGACCTCCGTAAATGTGAACGGGCTGCGTGCCGCCGCGAAGAAGGGCTTCGTGGAGTGGCTGGCCGGGACCGCCGCCGATGTGCTGTGCCTGCAGGAGGTGCGCGCCGAGCCCCAGCAGCTGCCCGAGGCCGTGCGCGCGCCCGAGGGCTGGCACGTGGTGCACGCGCCCGCCGCCGCCAAGGGGCGCGCGGGAGTCTCCCTCTACGCGCGGCGCGAGCCCGACCGGGTCCAGGTCGGCTTCGGGTCGGGCGAGTTCGACGCGAGCGGACGGTACGTCGAGGCCGATCTGCCCGGTGTGACGGTCGCCTCCCTGTACCTGCCCTCCGGGGAGGTCGGCACCGAGCGCCAGGACGAGAAGGTCCGCTTCATGGGCGAGTTCCTGGCCTACCTCAAGGAACTGCGCGAACGTGCCGCCGCCGACGGGCGCGAGGTCGTGGTCTGCGGCGACTGGAACATCGCCCACCAGCAGGCGGACCTGCGGAACTGGCGCGGCAACACCAAGAACTCCGGGTTCCTGCCCGAGGAGCGCGACTGGCTCGGGCGGGTGCTCGACCCGGCCGAGGGCGGGTACGTCGACGTCGTACGCGCCCTGCACCCGGACGCCGAGGGGCCGTACTCCTGGTGGTCGTACCGGGGACGGGCCTTCGACAACGACACGGGCTGGCGCATCGACTACCAGATGGCGACCCCGGGGCTCGCGGGCCGGGCGGTCAAGGGGTTCGTGGAGCGTGCCGCCAGCCATGCGGAGCGCTGGTCCGACCACGCGCCGGTCACGGTGGTCTACGACCGCCGGCAGCCCTAGGACTGCCTACGACCGCTTGCGCAGCCTTCGGTCCAGGGCGAGGGACAGCTCCGCCTCCACCACGCTCTTGGCGAGGGGGCGCAGGCGGGGCAGGTCCTCCTCGGTGCCGTGGCGCAGGATCAGGTCGGCGAACAGGTCGGCCAGGACGTCCGCGTGCACGCGCAGTTCCTTGCCCGCCGCCAGGACCTCGGCCAGCGGGATGCCCTCGCGGACCAGGGCCGCCGACACCTCCAGCAGCCGGCCGCTGATGTGGACGATGTCCTGGCCGTCGGTGGCGAGATAGCCGAGCTCCAGCGCGGCGGCGAAGTTCTCCGGGGTGACCTCGCCGGCGAAGCGGTCGGCGAGTTCCTCGGGGGTGAGGCGGACCGGGATCTCCTCGGTGGGGGTGTCCATGCCGAGCAGGTCGGCGACGTCCCGGCCGTGGTCGAAGGCCTCGGCGAGGTCCGCGATGCCGCTGAGGGTGTGGCCGCGTTCCAGCAGGGCCGAGATCGTGCGCAGCCGGGCCAGGTGGCGGTCGTCGTACCAGGCGATACGGCCCTCGCGGCGGGGTGGCGGGATGAGCCCCCGTTCGCGGTAGAAGCGCAGGGTGCGCACGGTGATGCCGGCCAGCCGGGCCAGCTCCTCCATGCGGTACTCGTGTCGGCCCTCGGGTCGTCCAGCGTCTTCTGCCACGCGGGAAGCCTATGGCGTACCGGGGGTAACTTTCCTTCGTCCACCCCCTACCCATGAGTACGGAGCTGCTCTACCCTCCCCATTGCGCCAGTGTTTACTGGCAGGGTCGCACGGCTGTGGAGGGCTTCGGGATGACCGAACACGAGCATGTACGGGTGGCGGTGGTCGGATCCGGGTTCGGAGGGCTCGGGGCCGCGGTGCGGCTGCGGCGCGAGGGCGTCACCGACTTCGTCGTCCTGGAGCGGGCGTCGAGCGTCGGCGGCACCTGGCGGGACAACAGCTATCCCGGCTGTGCCTGTGACGTCCCCTCCCACCTGTACTCCTTCTCCTTCGCGCCCAACCCGGACTGGCCGCGCACCTTCTCCGGGCAGGAGCACATCCGCGCCTACCTGGAGCACGTCACGGACGTCTTCCGGCTGCGCCCGCACATCCGCTTCGACTCGGAGGTGAAGCGGATGGCGTGGAACGCCGAGCGGCTGTGCTGGGACATCGAGACCACCAGCGGGAACCTCTCCGCCGACGTCGTCGTCTCCGCGACCGGGCCGCTGTCCGACCCGAAGGTGCCGGACATCCCGGGGCTGGACTCCTTCCCGGGCAAGGTCTTCCACTCCGCCCGCTGGGACCACGACTACGACCTGCGCGGCAAGCGCGTCGCGATGGTCGGCACCGGCGCCTCCGCCATCCAGATCGTGCCGGCCATCCAGCCGGAGGTCTCCCGGCTCACCCTCTTCCAGCGCACCCCGCCGTGGGTGATGCCGCGCATGGACCGCGCGATCAGCGGGGCGGAGCGCTGGCTGCACAAGCGGCTGCCCTTCACCACCCAGGCCCGGCGCGGACTGCTGTGGGGCATCCGGGAGTTGCAGGTCCAGGCGTTCACCAAGCGCCCGAACGAGCTGGGCCTGGTGGAGAAGCTGGCCAGGCAGAACATGGCCCGCGCCATCAAGGACCCGGCGCTGCGCGCCAAGCTCACCCCCGACTACCGCATCGGCTGCAAGCGGATCCTGCTCAGCAGCGAGTACTACCCGGCGATCGCCCGGCCGAACGTCGACGTCGTCGCCAGCGGGCTCGCCGAGATCCGCGGCTCGACGGTCGTCGCCGCCGACGGCACCGAGACCGAGGTCGATGCGATCGTCTTCGGCACCGGCTTCCATGTCACCGACATGCCCATCGCGGACCGGGTCGTGGGCGCCGACGGCCAGACGCTGGCCGAGACGTGGAAGGGCGGCATGGAGGCGCTGCGGGGCGCGTCCGCGGCCGGCTTCCCGAACTGGATGACGATCATCGGGCCCAACACGGGCCTCGGCAACTCGTCGATGATCCTGATGATCGAGAGCCAGCTCAACTACCTGGCCGACTTCCTGCGCCAGTTGGACGTGCTCGGCGGACGGGTCGCGCTCGACGCCCGCGCGGACGCCGTGCACGCCTGGAACCGGCGGGTGCAGGAGCGGATGCGGCGCACGGTGTGGAACACCGGCGGCTGCACCAGCTGGTACCTGGACGAGAACGGGCGCAACACCACCATCTGGCCGGGCACCACGAGCGAGTTCCGGCGGGCGACCCGGCGGGTGGATCTCGCGGAGTACACCGTGGTGCGCGCCGGGGAGCACGAGGGTGCGCCGAGTGCCGCGGCCGTGGCCGAGGGGTCCGCAGGCGCCGGCGAGCGCTCGGAGGTGGACGCGTGAGCCGCCTGACGCACGTGAGCTCCGGCCCCTACGCCCCGCCCACCCCCACCCGCGAACTCACCGCGACCTCCGCGGACGGCGCGCGCCTGCACGTGGAGGTGCACGGACCCGACGGCGCGCCCCCTGTCGTCCTCGCCCACGGCTGGACCTGCTCGACCGCCTTCTGGGCGGCCCAGATCCGCGAACTGGCCACCGACCACCGGGTCATCGCCTACGACCAGCGCGGCCACGGACGCAGCCCGGCGAGCCGCGCCTGCGGCACCGAGGCACTCGCCGACGACCTGGAAGCCGTACTGAAGGAGACCCTCGCGCCGGCCGAGAAGGCCGTGATCGTGGGGCATTCCATGGGCGGCATGACGGTGCTGGCCACGGCCGGGCGGCCGGCGTTCCGGGAGCACGCGGCCGCCGTGCTGCTGTGCAGCACCGGCTCGTCGCGGCTGGTGGCCGAGGCCACGGTCCTGCCGATGCGGGCCGGGCGGCTGCGGACGTGGCTGACCAAGCGGGTGCTCGGGTCGCGGGCGCCGCTCGGGCCGGTCACACCGCTCGCGCGGCGGATCCTCAAGTACGCCACCATGGGGCCCGGTTCGGCGCCGCACATGGTCGAGGCGTGCGCGCGGATCGTGCACGCCTGTCCGCGAGCGGTGCGGCACTCCTGGTCGCAGGTGCTGGACCTGCTCGATCTCGACCACGGCATACGGGAGTTGACGGTACCGGCCGCGGTCGTCGTCGGGTCAGCCGACCGGCTCACCCCGCCGGTGCACGCCCGGTCGCTGGCCGCCGCGCTGCCCACCTGCGTCGGGCTCACCGAGCTGCCCGGCATCGGGCACATGACGCCGGTGGAGGCGCCCGAACTGATCAGCGCCCGGATTCGTGAACTCGTCGTCACTTACGCACAGATCAAGGAGGGCGCATGAGCAGGGTGAGCCTCGAAGGACAGGTCGCCGTCGTCACCGGAGCGGCGCGGGGCGTGGGCGAACTGCTCGCCCGCAAGCTCTCCGCGCGCGGGGCGAAGGTGGCGCTGGTCGGGCTGGAGCCGGACGCGCTCAAGCAGGTCTCCGAGCGGCTGCACAGCGAGAGCGACCACTGGCACGCCGACGTCACCGACCACGAGGCGATGGCGCGGGTGGCGCGGGAGGTCAAGGAGCGGTTCGGGAAGGTCGACATCGTGGTGGCCAACGCCGGTGTCGCCTCCGGGGGGCCCTTCGTGGACTCCGATCCGGTGGCGTGGCGGCGGGTCATCGAGGTGAACCTCATCGGGTCGGCGGTGACCGCGCGGGCGTTCCTGCCGGTGCTCATGGAGAGCCGCGGCTACCTGCTCCAGATCGCCTCCCTCGCCGCCATCACTCCGGCGCCGATGATGACCGCGTACTGCGCGTCCAAGTCGGGCGTGGAGGCGTACGCGCACAGCCTGCGCGCCGAGGTCGGCTACAAGGGCGTGCGGGTGGGCGTGGGGTACCTGTCCTGGACCGACACGGACATGGTGCGCGGCGCCGACCAGGACGACGTCATGCGGGAGTTGCGGCAGCGGCTGCCGTGGCCGTCGAACAAGACGTATCCGCTGGGGCCCGCGGTCGACCGGATCGTCGCCGGGATCGAGCGCCGGTCCAGTCATGTGTACGGGCAGTGGTGGCTGCGCGGGATGCAGGGCGTGCGGGGATATCTGCCGGCGGTCATCGGGACGGTCGGGCAGCGCGAGATGCGGCGGTTCGCGGACCGGCTGGACGGGATGCGGATCGGGCTCGTCGGGGCGGGCGGTGCGGCCGACGAACAGGAGATGGCTACGCACCGTAACTGATCGACATGCGAAGCGTCACCGGGCGTGTGAATCTGGTCGAGCTTGATCCCCTCACCCATCACGGGAGTGAAAACTCATGGGCATGAAGGACCAGTTCCAGGAGAAGTCCGAGCAGTTCTCGCAGCAGGCCAAGGACAAGATGCAGCAGGCCCGCGAGCAGGCCTCGCAGCGCGGCAAGCAGCGGGACCGCGACGAGGAGCCGGAGCGCCGCCAGCCGGAGGAGCGCGACCGCTTCGACCAGGACTTCGACGCCTGACGCTGCGCGCTGAGCGGAGAGGGTGCCCCGGACCGGGGCACCCTCTCCCATGTGTGAGGGCTCATGAGCGGGGGCTCATGTACGAGGGCTCATGTGCGGGGCGGCAGTTGCGGTCTCGACCTGTCCGGTACCTGGGAGTAGTCGGGCGGTCCGGCCGGGGGGTTGGTCTCCAGGAGGTCCAGCGCGAGCCGCACCGCGTCGTCCAGCTGGGTGTTGCGGCCCTCCGCCCAGTCCAGGGGCGTGCGCAGGATCTCCAGGTCGGGGGTGACGCCCTGGTTCTCGATCGACCAGCCGTACGCGTCGAACCAGGCCGCGTTCATCGGTACCGTGATCACCGTGCCGTCGCCCAGCTGGTGGCGGCCGGTCATGCCGACCACGCCGCCCCAGGTGCGCTGGCCCACCACCGGGCCGAGCTTGAGGAGTTTGAAGGCGGCCGCGATCATGTCGCCGTCGGAGGAGGTCGCCTCGTCCGCCAGGGCCACCACCGGCCCGCGCGGCGCGTTCGAGGCGTACGACACCGGCTGGGCGTCGCGGGTGAGGTCCCAGCCGAGGATCGTGCGGGTCAGCTTCTCCACCACCAGTTCGCTGATGTGGCCGCCCGCGTTGCCGCGGACGTCGACGATCAGGGCGGGGCGGGACACCTCCATGCGCAGATCGCGGTTGAACTGGGCCCAGCCGGAACCGCCCATGTCGGGGATGTGCAGATAGCCGCAGCGTCCGTCGCTCAACTCCCGTACGACCTGACGGCGTTTGGCCACCCAGTCCTGGTAGCGCAAGGGGCGTTCGTCGATCAGCGGGACCACGGCGACCCGGCGGGAGCGCCCTTCGCCCTCGGCCGGGGTGAACGTCAGCTCCACCGTCGTACCGCCCGCCCCCGCGAGCAGCGGATACGGGCCCGTCACCGGGTCGACCGGGCGGCCGTCGACGTGGGTCAGCACGGCGCCCTCGCGGATGCCCGTGCCGGCGAGCGGGGAGCGGGCCTTGGAGTCGGAGGAGTCGCCGGGGAGGATGCGCCGGAGCGTCCAGCCGTCGTCACGGCGCACGAAGTTGGCGCCGAGCAGGCCCTGGCGGCGCTGGTAGTGGGGCGGGCCCTCGTTGCGGCGGGCCGCGGCGACGTAGGCGTGGGAGGTGCCGAGTTCGCCCAGCACCTCCCGGAGCAGATCGGCGAACTCGTCCGGGGACGCCACCTGTTCGACCAGCGGCCGGTACTGCGCCAGCACCGCGTCCCAGTCGATGCCGCACATGCCGGGGTCCCAGAAGTAGGCGCGGATCAGCCGGCCCGCCTCCTCGTACGCCTGGCGCCACTCGGCGGCGGGGTCGGCCTCGTGCAGGATGCGGCGGGCGTCGATCCACACCGTGGAGTCGCTGTCGCCGCTCTCGGTGGCGGGGACCGCGCGCAGCTCGCCCTCGTCGACCACGACGAGCCGGCTGCCGTCGCCGCTGACCGCGAACCAGTCCAGGTGCTCGACGAGTTCGGACTTCTTCGCCTTGCTGATGTGGAAGTGCTCCAGGGTCGGCCGCCCGCTGGTGTCGTCGGGGTTGGCGAACGTCTCGCCGAGCGCCCCCGAGATCGGCCAGCGCAGCCAGACCAGGCCGCCGCCCGTGACCGGGTGCAGCGCCGAGTACTTGGAGGCGGCGACCGGGAAGGGCGTCACCCGGCTCTCCAGGCCCTCGGTCTCCACGGTCACCGTGCCGCCCTCGCCGCCCTCCTCCTCCAGCGGGTCCAGGCCCCCGGCGGCCGGGCGGCCCTCGGGGTTCAGCGCGAACGGGGAGGGGGTCGCCGAGGAGAGCGGCACCAGATAGGGGCGGCAGCCGAGCGGGAAGGACAGGTCGCCGGTGTGGACGTCGTACACCGGGTCGAAGCCGCGCCAGGACAGGAACGCCAGGTAGCGGCCGTCGCTGGTGAAGACCGGGTTCTCGTCCTCGAAGCGGCCGTTGGTGACGTCGATGACGAACCGGTCCTTGATCCGGGCCATCTTGATCTGGCGCAGGGAGCGGCCGATGCCGGGATGCGACCAGGTCAGCCAGCAGCCGTCGGGGGAGAACGCGAGGTCGCGGACCGGGCCGTTGGCCGACCGGATCAGCTCGGTCACCCCGCCGCCGGAGTCCTCGGTGGCGTCGAGGAGGAGGAGCCGTCCGTCGTGCGCGGCGATGGCCAGGCGCTCGCCCTCGGGATCCGAGACCAGCTCCAGCACCCGGCCCAGCTCGCCCGAGGCCATCCGGCGCGGTTCGCGGTCCCCGGTCGCCCGGGGGAGGTACGCGATCTCGACGGCGTCCTCGCCCTCGGCGTCGGTGACGTAGGCGACCTGGCCGACCGAGCCGAGCATCTCCGGGAGCCTGACCCGTACCCCGGGAGTGTCGGTGATCGTACGGGCCGGGCCGTCGCGGTGGGTCATCCAGTACAGGCTGCCGCGGATGACGACGGCGCTCGCGCGGCCCGTCTCGTCGACCGAGATGCCGTCGACGTGCTGGGCGGCCGGCACCTGGTAGCGGCGCCGCCCGGCGCGCGGGCCGCTCAGCCGGACGTCGAGCCTGCGCGGCTTGTCCGCGTCGGACAGGCCGTCCACGATCCACAGTTCGCCCCCGCACTGGTAGACCACCCGAGTCCCGTCGCTCGCGGCGTGCCGGGCGTAGAAGGCGTCGTGGTCGGTGTGCCGGCGCAGGTCGGAGCCGTCGTGGGCGCAGGAGTAGAGGTTGCCGACGCCCTCGTGGTCGGAGAGGAAGGCGATCCGGCCGCCGACGAACATGGGGCAGGCCAGATGGCCGTCGAGGTCGGCCAGCAGCCGTTCGCCGTGCAGCCACAGGCGGCCCGTGGCGCCGCCCCGGTAGCGCTTCCAGGCGGCGGGTTCGTGCGGCGGGGTGCCGGTGAGCAGGAGGGTCCTGCGCTCGCCGTCCAGGTCGGCGACCTGGAGGTCGGAGACCGGGCCCCAGGGCAGCTTGCGGCCGGGGGAGCCGTCGGGGGAGACCTTGTAGGCCCAGGTGAAGTACGAGAAGGGCTCGCCGTGGGAGGCGACCGCGAGGATGTCGCTCGTCCCGTCCTGGGCCGGCGGGGTCCAGCCGGTGACCTGGGTGTCCGGGCTGCCCCAGTAGCTCAGCCGGCGGGCCGGTCCGCCCTCGGCCGGGACCAGGTGGATCTCGGGGACGAGACTGCGCCAGCTGGTGTACGCGATCCGCTCGCCGTCCGGCGAGAAGCGCGGGTGGCCCGCCTTGGTGCGGTCCACGGTGAGCCGCCAGGCGCGTCCGGGTCCGTCCAGGGGGGCCAGCCAGAGATCGTCCTCGGCCACGAAGCACAGCAGGTCACCGTTGAGATGAGGGAGGCGAAGATAGCTCACCTCCTCATGCTTTGCCCCGGGATGGGCAGGAGCAACTCGTGCGCAAGCGGACGGCGTGACCCAGGACACGTACGAAACCGTTTCGTTTCGATGAGCGGTTGCGCTACCTTCGGACCGTACGAAACCGTGTCGTTCGCGAGTGGGAGAAGGTGATGAGCCATGGCTGAGACCGCCACGGCACGTCGCAGTCGCATCACCCCCGAGCGGGCGGCCGAGCTCTACGGAGCCGTGCTCGACCTGCTCCGCGAGGTCGGCTACGACGCGTTGACCATGGACGCGGTCGCCGCGCGCACCAAGTCCAGCAAGGCCACGCTCTACCGCCAGTGGGGCGGCAAGGCCGAACTGGTCGCGAAGGCCGTACGGCACAGCAAGCCGGGCGGCACCCTGGACGGGATCGACACCGGCTCGCTCAGGGGCGATCTGCACGCACTCACCAGGCGGTCCGACGACTGTCAGATGGAGCAGAACTCCGCGCTCATGCGGGGCCTGGCCATGGCGGTGCACTCGAACCCGGACCTCCTGCGGGCGTTCCGGGAGCACCTCGTCGAACCGGAGCTGGCGGACTTCCGGCGCGTGATCCAGCGCGCGGTCGACCGCGGCGAGATCCGTCCGGACAACCCCGCGATCGAGTTCGTGATGCACATGATGATCGGCGGGTTCGCCGCCCGCACGATGATCGACGAACAGCCGCCGACCCAGGCCTTCCTCATCTCGTACATCGACGCCGTGGTCCTCCCCGCCCTCGGCGCGCCCACCAGCTGACACCTCCCCAGCAAGCCCTCTCACCTGACGTCACCGCTCACGTCGCCGGGCTGATCCACCCTGCCCTGAACACCCCCACGACATGACCGGGAGTACGCCTCCGTGGCCACGTTTCTCTATCGACTCGGCCGGTTCGCCTTCCGCCGGCGCCACTTCGTCGCCCTGATCTGGGTGGCCCTGCTGACGCTCGCCGGCGTCGGCGCCGCCTCCGCGCCCGCAGCGGGCAGCGGATCCTTCTCCATACCCGGCACCGAGGCCCAGAAGGCCTTCGACCTGCTGGACGAACGGTTCCCCGGGATGAGCGCCGACGGCGCGACCGCCCGGGTCGTCTTCCAGGCGCCCGACGGCCAGAAGCTCTCGGCCGCCGGGAACAAGGCGGCCGTCGAGGAGGCGGTGAAGGACCTCGGCACCGGCTCCGAGGTCGTCTCGGTCACCGACCCCTTCGAGACCAAGTCCGTCTCGAAGGACGGCAGCGTCGGCTACGCCCAGGTCCGCTACGAGGTCTCCGGCATGGAGCTGGCGGAGTCCACCAAGGAGGCCCTGGAGCACGCCGCCGAGGACGCGCGCGACTCCGGGCTGACCGTCGAGATCGGCGGTGACGCGCTCCAGGCCACGCCCGAGACCGGCTCCACCGAGATCATCGGCATCGCGGTCGCCGCCGTCGTCCTCGTCATCACCCTGGGCTCGCTGGTCGCCGCCGGGCTGCCGCTGCTGACCGCCCTCATCGGCGTGGGCATCGGCGTCTCGACGATCACCGCGCTGGCCAGCGCGCTGGAGCTGGGCTCCACCACCTCCACGCTGGCCATGATGATCGGCCTCGCCGTCGGCATCGACTACGCGCTGTTCATCGTCTCCCGCTACCGCGCCGAACTGGCCGAGGGCCGGGACCGCGAGGAAGCCGTCGGCCGCGCCGCCGGAACGGCCGGCTCCGCGGTGGTCTTCGCCGGTCTCACCGTCGTGATCGCCCTGGTGGGCCTGGCGGTCGTCAACATCCCGATGCTGACGAAGATGGGCGTCGCCGCGGCCGGCACGGTCGTGATCGCGGTCCTGATCGCGCTCACCATGATCCCGGCACTGCTCGGCTACGCGGGCCGCAAGGTGCAGCCTGCGGGCGCGCGGAACAAGCGGTTCGGCCGCCGCAAGGCCGCCGCCGAGGACCGCCCGGCCACGCCCAACATGGGCACCCGCTGGGCGAGCTTCGTGGTCCGCCGCCCGGTCGCCGTCCTGCTGTTCGGCATCATCGGGCTCGGCGCCGCCGCGGTCCCGGTCGGCTCCCTGGAGCTCGGCCTGCCCGACGACGGTTCGCAGCCCACCTCCACCACCCAGCGCCGCGCCTACGACCTGCTGTCCGAGGGCTTCGGGCCCGGCTTCAACGGGCCGCTGATGGTCGTCGGCGACGCCAAGGGGAGCGACGACCCGAAGGCCGCCGCCGCCGAGGTGGCCGACGAGATCAAGGGCCTGGACGGCGTCGTGACGGTCGCGCCGGCGACGTTCAACAAGGCCGGGGACACCTTCACCATCACCGTCGTCCCCGACTCCAAGCCCTCCTCCACCCAGACCGAGGACCTGGTCCACGCGATCCGGGACACCGGCGCCGGCGTCAAGGCCGACACCGGCACCGAGGTGCTGGTCAGCGGCACCACGGCGATGAACATCGACTTCTCGCAGAAGATGAACGACGCGCTGGTGCCGTATCTCGCGCTGGTGGTGGGCCTCGCCTTCCTCCTGCTGATCGCGGTGTTCCGCTCGATCCTGGTCCCGCTGAAGGCGGCCCTCGGCTTCCTGCTCAGCGTGCTCGCCGCGCTCGGTGCCGTCGTCGCGGTCTTCCAGTGGGGCTGGCTGTCCGGCCTCATGGGCGTGGAGGAGACCGGCCCGATCATGTCGATGATGCCGATCTTCATGGTCGGCGTGGTCTTCGGACTCGCGATGGACTACGAGGTGTTCCTCGTGACCCGGATGCGCGAGGCGTACGTCCACGGCGAGAACCCCAGCCAGGCCGTGGTCACCGGGTTCAAGCACGGGGCGCGGGTGGTCACCGCCGCCGCGGTGATCATGATGGCCGTCTTCGCCGGCTTCATCGGCTCCTCCGAGTCGATGGTCAAGATGATCGGCTTCGGCCTCGCCATCGCGGTCTTCTTCGACGCGTTCGTGGTCCGCATGGCGATCGTCCCGGCGGTACTGGCACTGCTCGGCAAGCGCGCCTGGTGGCTGCCGAAGTGGCTGGACCGCGCGCTGCCGAACGTCGACGTCGAGGGCGAGGGCCTGAAGGCCGCGGCCGAGGCGCACGCCGACAAGGACAAGGAGCTGGTACGCGCCTGACGTACCGCTCCTGAGCGAGACCAGCCGGTGAGGGCCAACGTGGGGACGGTGGCGCCCTCACCGGCTTCCTCGTTCCCACCGCCCCCGAATCCGGTCGCCTGTCTCGTACACGGACCGCTAGCGTGCCCTGCATGACGACTGCCGACTCAGGAGCACACCCCCGGTTCGCCGCCGCCCTGGAGGAACGGGGGCTCGGCGCCGTGCAGGAACGGATCCGGCGCTTTCCGGAGGCCACCCGGACCGCCGCGGAGGCGGCCGCCGCGATCGGGTGCGAGCTCAGCCAGATCTGCAAGTCCCTGATCTTCGCCGCCGACGGGGTGCCGGTGCTGGTCCTGATGGACGGGGCCTCCCGCGTCGACGTGGAGCTCGTGCGCCGGGAACTCGGCGCCGGGAAGGTCACCCGGCCGAAGGCGGACGTCGTCCGGGAGACCACCGGGTACGCCATCGGCGGGGTGCCGCCCTTCGGGCACCGCACGCGTACGCGGGTGCTCGCCGACCGCTCGCTGCTCGACCACGACCTCGTCTGGGCCGCCGCCGGCACGCCGTACACCGTCTTCCCCATGGAACCCAAGACCCTGATCGCCCACGCCGGCGGCACCCTGGTGGACGTGCGCGAGCGCGACGCGTGACGCCACTGGTCGCGGCCGCCGTCCTGCTGGCCGCGGTCACCCACGCCGGCTGGAACGCCCTCGCCCACCACATCCCCGACAAGCTCGCCGGGTTCGCCCTGATCTCCGGGGGCGGCGTGGTGATCGGGCTCGCGCTGATGCCGTTCACGGCGGTTCCGGCGGCCGGGGCCTGGCCGTATCTGCTCGCCTCCGCGGTGATCCACATCGGCTACTACGCCCTGCTGATGCGGTCCTTCCGGCTCGGCGACTTCGGGCAGGCCTACCCGATCGCCCGCGGCACCGCGCCGCTGGTCGTCACGGTGCTCGCCGCGCTCTTCGCCCACGAGGTACCGGACGGCTGGGCGGCCGCCGGTGTCGTCGTCTCCTGCGCGGGGCTGACCGGGGTCGCCCTGTGGGGGCTGCGCGGACGCCGGCCGGACTGGGCGGCGATCGGCGCGGCCCTCGCGACCGGCCTGACCATCGCGGCCTACACGGTCGTCGACGGCCTCGGCGTGCGGGCCTCGGGCTCCTCCCTCGGCTACATCGCCTGGCTGATGACCGTGCAGGGCGTGGTGATCCCGGCGTACGCGCTCCACCGCTGGCGGGGCGGCACGGCCGCGGTCCTGCGGCCGTTCGCCGCGCTCGGCCTGCTCGGCGCGGCCCTGTCCGTGGCGGCCTACGCCCTCGTCCTGTGGGCCCAGACCCGGGCGGCCCTGGCGCCGATCGCCGCACTGCGGGAGTCCTCGATCATCGTCGGGGCGGCGATCGGCGCCGTGTTCTTCAAGGAGAGGTTCGGAACACCACGCATCGTGGCGGCGGGCCTGCTGGTGGTGGGGATCGGACTGATGCTGCGGGCGGGTTAGCCCCTGCCGTTGGGATCACCCCGGTGCCGCGGGGTCTGGCACGGCCTCCCCCAGAGAGGGACCCCAGCCGCCTCCGCCTCGCAGCTGCACGCACCGGACCCCGCTCGGGTCGGCCGAGACGCACCCACCTCACGGCCGGGCTGATTCAGACGGCGTGGCTGTAGCCGAACGGGGTGGGGTCGTGGAGCGTGGCCGGGTGGGTGATCGTGCGCTCGTCGGACGTCATGATCCACTCAACGCCCCGGAACCGCCCGCCCATTCCGGGTGCGTGCGGTGGTGCGGAAGGTGGCTGGAGGAGCACCCTGGAAGCAACGGTTCCGGAGGTGATCGTCATGATGCGGACCACAGTGGGATGGCACGTGGAGATGGAGTTCAGCGAGGACGACCAGCACACGCGCGCGGCGGCGATGGTGCGTCTGCCCGACGGGTCCGAGGTACGGGCCCAGGGGCACGCCAGCCGCCACCACACCGACGCGAATCAGCCACGGGTCGGCGAGGAGATCGCCGGGGCGCGTGCGCTGAATGAACTCGCCATGCAGCTGCTGACCAAGGCGCACGGGGAGATCGACGCGGCGTCGGGGCGGACCTCGCACCCGATCCACGTATGAGGCGCGGGGCCTGAGGGTCACGCGCCCCGCGTGAGCGACTCCCGTACCGCTCGCACCAGTGCCTGCGCACGGGGGTCCGCCGTCACCGTCTTGCGGAAGCCGTTGGTGACATAGCCGAAGGCGATGCCCGAGGCGGGGTCGGCGAAGCCGAGCGAGCCGCCGCGGCCGGGGTGGCCGAAGGAGTCGGGGGACAGGAACGGGGACGCGCTGCCGTGCAGCATGAACCCGAGGCCGAAGCGGGTGTTGACGACCAGCACCCGGTCCGGGCCGGCCGACTCCTCCGTGCGGGCGAGCCGGGCGGTGGCCTCGTCGAAGAGCCGGACGCCGTCGACCTCGCCGATCAGCGCCGCGTAGACGCGGGCGAGGCCGTCGGCGGTCGCTATGCCGTTGGTGGCGGGCAGCGCGGCCGCCCGGTACGCCGGGTCGTTCTGGTCGGGGAAGGGGGTGATCGCGGCGAAGGCCCGGCGGGTGAGCGAGCCGGCGTCGGCGTACGCCTCGGTCACCGACCGCTTGGGCCGGGCGCGCAGCACCGCACCGGAGGAGGGCTCGGGACCGTCGATGCGGCCGACCCGTCCCGCCCGCCCCGCGGCTTCCTCCGCGGCGGGCAGCCCCAGCCAGAAGCCGGCGCCCAGCGGCCCGGCGATCTGCGCCGCGATCCACTCCCCGGCGCCCTGCCCGGTCACCCGGCGCACCAGTCCGTCGAGCAGCCAGCCGTAGGTCAGCGCGTGATAGCCGTGGGCGCTGCCCGGCTCCCAGGCCGGGGCCTGCGCGGCGACCGCCTCGGGACCCTTCGCCGGGTCCAGCGCCTCCGCCGGGCTGAGCGGACGGTCCAGCACCGGCAGCCCGGCCCGGTGGCCCAGCACGTGCCGGACCAGCACCCGCTCCTTGCCCCGCGCCTTGAACTCCGGCCAGTACTCACCCACCGGCGCGTCCAGGTCCAGCAGCCCCCGCTGCCGCAGCAGCAGTGGTACGGCGGCGGCGACGCCCTTGGTCGCCGAGCGCACGACCTGCGCGGTGCCGCGCCGCCAGGGGGCGGTGCCGTCGATGTCCTTGGTGCCGGCCCACAGGTCGGCCACCTTGCGGCCGTCCCGGTACACGGCCACCGCGGCGCCCCGGTCCCCGAGCGCCGCGAAGTTCCGTGCGAACGCCTCTCGGACCGGCTCGAAGCCCTCGGCCACTGTGCCGTTCACGTCCACGCCCGTACTCCTCGTCCCGCCGCCCGGTGCCTGCGTCTTCCCTTCACCCAAGCAGGATCGTCACGCCGATGTTCCCGCGGGTCTCGTCGGAGCGGGAGCGGCCGGGACGGACCGCGGGTCGAAGCCGAAGGGCAGCTCCAGCCGGTGCGCCCGCATCAGGTCCTCGTCCGCGAGCAGTTCCCCGGTCCGGCCGTCCGCGGCGATCACCCCGTCGCTGAGGACCAGCGCGCGCGGGCACAGCTCCAGCGCGTAGGGCAGATCGTGGGTGACCATGAGCACGGTCACGTCCAACGAGCGCAGGATGTCCGCCAGTTCGCGGCGGGAGGCGGGGTCGAGGTTGGAGGACGGCTCGTCCAGGACCAGGATCTCCGGTTCCATCGCCAGCACCGTCGCCACGGCCACCCGGCGGCGCTGCCCGAAGGACAGATGGTGCGGCGGCCGGTCCTTGAACGCGGCCATGCCGACCTGCTCCAGCGCCCGGTCCACGCGCTCCTCCAGCGCGGCCCCCTTCAGCCCGGCCGCGGCGGGGCCGAAGGCCACGTCCTCCCGGACCGTCGGCATGAAGAGCTGGTCGTCGGGGTCCTGGAAGACGATGCCGACCTTGCGCCGGATCTCCGCCATGTGTTCCCGCCCGACCGGCAGCCCCGCGACCTTCACCGTGCCGGTGCCGCCGGTCAGGATGCCGTTGAGGTGCAGCACCAGGGTGGTCTTGCCGGCGCCGTTCGGGCCGAGCAGCGCGACCCGTTCGCCGCGTGCGACACGGAAGTCGACGCCGAACAGGGCCTGGTGGCCGTCGGGGTAGGCGAAGGCGAGGCCGGAGACCTCCAGAGAAGCTGTCACAGCGTCCATCCCAGCAGACATACGACGAGGGCGGCGAGGGGGAGGGTGAGCGCGTACGTCCACTGCGCCCGGGACGCGGTCACCTCGTCGATGACCGGCATGGCACCTGCGTACCCGCGGCTGATCATGGCCAGGTGCACGCGCTCGCCGCGTTCGTAGGAGCGGATGAACAGGGCGCCCGCCGTCTTCGCGAGCACCCCCCAGTGCCGCACGCCGCGCGCCTCGAACCCGCGCGACTCGCGCGCGATGCGCATGCGCCGCATCTCGTCGGTGATGACATCGCCGTAGCGGATCATGAAGGACGCGATCTGGACCAGCAGGGGCGGGAGCTTCAGGCGCTGCAGGCCGAGCAGCAGCTCGCGCAGCTCGGTGGTGGACGCCAGGAGCACCGACGCGGCGACGCCGAGCGTGCCCTTCGCCAGCACGTTCCACGCGCCCCACAGGCCGCTGACGCTCAGCGACACGCCGAGCACCTCGACCCGCTCGCCCTCCGCCACGAACGGCATCAGCACCGCGAACGCGACGAAGGGCACCTCGATCAGCAGCCGCTTGAGCAGGAAGCCGGCGGGCACGCGCGCGAGGCAGGCGACGCCGGCGAGCAGGACGGCGTACAGGCCGAACGCCCACATCGCCTCCCGCGGGGTGGACACCACGACCACCACGAACGCGATCGTCGCGGCGAGCTTGGTGTGCGGCGGCAGGCCGTGCACGGGGGAGTGCCCGTGCCGGTAGAGCCGGTGGGCGTGCCCGGCGCCCATGTCAGACGCTCGTGCTCACGGGCGAGGCGTCCTCGTGCGCGCGCCGCCTGCGCACCGTCCAGAACACCGCGGTGCCCGCGACGACCGTGACCCCGACGCCGATGACGCCCGCCAGCCCCCCGGACAGGCGGGCGTCATCCACGTCCTTCACGCCGTAGTCCGCCAGCGGCGAATCGGCGTAGGCGTGCTCCTCGGCCTTCTCGTCGATGCCGTTGTCGGCGGCGACCTTCTCCAGACCGTCCGGATCGGCGGAGGCGTAGAAGCTGACGACGCCGGCGAGGACGAGCGAGGTGGCCAGGCCCGAGATCCACAGCGTCCGGCGGGAGGCACGCGCCGCGACGGGCGCCGCGTCCGCCCCGTCGGCCGCCGGGACGTCGACCAGCTCGCCGTCGACCCGCAGCTGCAGCCGCTGACGCAGGTCCCGCGCGCCGTACACGAGGTCGGGGCGTACGGCGATCACCGCGCCCACGGTCAGTGCCGTGATCGCCGCCTCGCCGATGCCGATCAGCAGGTGCACGCCGACCATGGCGCCCGCGACCTTGCCGATGGAGACGTCCGTGGTGCCGCCGATCGCGTACATCAGCGTGAAGGCGAGTGCCGCCGCCGGGACCGAGACCAGCGCGGCGACGAAGGAGGCGACGGTCACCGAGCGGCGGGTGCGCGGCAGCAGCTTCACCAGGGCGCGGAAGAGGCCGTACGCCACGACCGTGGTGACCACGGCCATGTTGGTGATGTTCACGCCGAGCGCGGTCAGGCCGCCGTCCGCGAAGAGGATGCCCTGCATCAGCAGCACCACGGACACGCACAGCACGCCCGTGCAGGGGCCGACGAGGATCGCGGCGAGCGCGCCGCCGAGCAGATGGCCGCTGGTGCCCGCGGCGACGGGGAAGTTCAGCATCTGCACCGCGAAGATGAACGCGGCCACCAGGCCGGCCAGCGGCGCGGCGCGTTCTCCGCCCTGCTCGCGGCGCGCGCCGCGCAGGCTCACGGCGACCGCGGCGGCGGCGACCGCTGCGGTCGCGACCGACGTGGGGGCGTCTATGAATCCATCAGGCACATGCACCGTTCGATGATAGTGGCTTGTTGCGAACGTCTTGCAAGAGCGTGCGGAGGTGAACAACCGGCGCAGAGTCTCCGGCCCCCGCGGGCGCCCGGCGGGAAATATGCGACATTGGAGAGGAAGCGGATTCACAGCTTTCGCATAGGTCGCTCAGCGTAAGGGGCCGTCCGATGTCCGTAGTCGAGCAGTACGCACGAGCCCACATCGTCACGGACACGGACGTCCGCGTGCAGGAGGACCGGGACGCGGTACCGGTCGTCCTGCGCTACGACCCCGACCGCGACCCCCGCGCGGTGCGGTTCGGACTGCCCGGGTCGCACGAATGGACGTGCGACCGGGCGCTGCTGGAACAGGGGCTGCGCGCCCCGGCCGGCAGCGGTGAGGTCCGGGTGTGGCCGTGCGGCCGGGTGCAGGCGGTGGTGGAGTTCCACTCCGCGCAGGGCGTCTCGGTGGTGCAGTTCGAGACCAAGGCGCTGCTGCGCTTCCTGCGCCGCACCTACATCGCGGCCGCCGAGCCCGTACGCGGCTGAGTCAGCCGCCCCGCTTCAGCAGCGCGGCCACGATCGGCCCCGCCGTCTCCCCGCCGTGCCCGGCCGCCTGGACGACGCCCGCGGCGGCGAGGTCGCCCCGGTACGCGGTGAACCAGCCGTTCGGCTTCTTCTGGCCGTCGACCTCCGCCGAGCCGGTCTTGGCGCCGACGTCACCGCTCACCCCGGCCATCGCCTCGGCCGCCGTGCCGTAGGCCGCCGTATAGGCCATCAGCTCGCGCAGCTGGGACAGCGTGCCGGCGGACATCGTGCGCGAGGCCGTCGCCAGCTCGCGGCCGTCCACCTCGGGGGGGACCAGGTAGGGCTGGCGGAAGACGCCCGACTTCACCGTCGCGGACACCGACGCCATGTTCAGCGGGTTCATCCGCACCCCGCCCTGGCCGATCAGCTCGGCCGCCATCTGCGCCTTCGACTGCACCGGGACGGCGCCGTCGAAGGTCGAGACGCCCACGGACCAGTTGTTCAGGCCGAGGCCGAAGACCTGCTGGGCCTGCTGGGTGAGGCTGTCGTCGTCCAGCTCGGGCGCCTGGCTGATGAAGGCGGTGTTGCAGGAGCGCGCGAAGCTCGCCTTGAAGGTGCCGCCCTTGATCAGGAACTTGTCGTCGTTCTGGAACTTCCAGCCGCCGTACGTGAAGTACTTCGGGCACGGATGCGCCTTGTCCGCCGAGGCCAGGCCCTTCTCGATGAGCAGCGAGGAGGTGATGACCTTCATGGTGGAGCCCGGCGCCAGGGAGCCCTGGAAGGCGGTGTTGAAGCCCTTGGAGGCGTTCGCGGCGGCCAGGATCTCGCCGGTGGAGGGGCGCAGCACGACCACCGAGGAGCGCGCCTTCTTGGCGACCTGCTCCTCGGCGGCGGCCTGGAGGGCCGGGTCCAGGGTCGTCTTCACGGTGCCCGGCGTGCCCTTGCTGAGCTCCAGCAGGGTCTTCTCCGCCGCCTCGGACTTCTTCGCGCGGGCCACGCGCAGCTCGATGCCCGCCTTGCCGCCCGCCGTCTTGCCGTACTTCTCGCGCAGCGAGTCCAGGACGGGGCCGAGCGAGGGGTACGTCGCGGTCGTCAGCTGGCCGCCCTCCCGGTCGAGCGCCTTGACCGGCGGGGTGCCGGACTCGCCGGTGACCAGGGTGTCGCCGTCCTTGAGGTCGGGATGGACGACGGACGGCCGCCACGCGACGACCGGTTCGCCGTCGGTCTGCCGCCGTACGACGGTCAGCGCGCTGTCGTAGGCCAGCGGCTTGCTGAGCTTGCCGTGGGTCACCGTGCCCTTGACGGAGAAGGGGACCTCGGCGCCGGTGGGGGTGCCCGCGGTGAGCGTGACGTCCCGCACCCGGGCGTCCTCGGTGAAACCGGTGAGCAGCTTGCGGGCCGCCGCCGCGTCGTCCGTGGCCGCGGCCGCCCCGGCGACGCTGCCCTGCTGCCAGGCGGTGAGGAAGGCACGGGAGGCGGTGGCGACCTCCCGGGCGGACAGGGGGCCCGTCCTCACCGTCTTCTCGCCGGCGGAGGTGCTGCGCCCGCGGTCCTCGGCCGCCGAGGAGCCGCCGTACAGCGCGTAGCCGGCCACGGCCGCGCCGACGGCGACCACGGCGATGGCCCCGCCGGCCAGCACCGCGGGACTCGTCTTCCGTCGCTCGGCGACGCGCCTTCTCTTGCCCACTGTCTTCCGATCCTCCGCGAGATCCCGAGGTTCCCGTCAGCCCAACGAGGGGACCACCCTAGAGTCCCGAACCCCGGCGGGTGACGTCAGCCACCCGCCGCCAGCACCGCCTTCACGATCGGGCCCGCCGCCTCGCCGCCGCGTCCGCCGGACACGCTCATCGCCGCCGCGGCGACGTCGTCGCGGAAGCCGGTGAACCAGCTGTTGGCGGTCTGTCCGTCCACCTCGGCGGAGCCGGTCTTGGCGCCGATGTCGCCGCCGAGCCCGGCCATCACGTCCCGGGCGGTGCCCTGGGTCGCGGTGAGCCGCATCATCTGCTTGAGCTGGGCGGCGGTGTCCGGCCGCAGGCCCTGGGCGGTGGCCAGGGGCCGGCCGTCCAGGTCGGGGGAGACGAGGTACGGCTGCCGGAAGGTTCCGGTGATCGCGGTGGCTGTGACCGACGCCATGTTCAGCGGGCTCATCTGGACCTGGCCCTGGCCGATGGCGTTGGCCGCGCGGTCCGGTCCGGTGGAGGCGGGCACGCTGCCGTCGAAGGAGGAGATGCCGGTCTTCCAGTTGTCCTTGCCGAGCCCGAACCGCTCCTGCGCCTCCGCGGTCAGCGAGGCGTCGGTCAGCGGCTCCTCGTCGACGAGCTTGATGAAGCCGGTGTTGCAGGAGCGCATGAACGTGTCGGCGAGCGTGGCGCTCTCGTTGGCGGCCAGGCCGGGCAGGTTCTTGAAGGTCTGGCTCTGCCAGGTGGCGGTGTCCGGGCAGGGGGCGGGGCCGTTCATCGAGGCGACACCGTTGTCGATCAGCATCGCCGCGGTGATGATCTTCATCGTGGAGCCGGGCGCGACCCGGCCCTCGAAGGCGGCGTTGAAGGCGTCCTCGCGGTGGTTCGCCACCGCCAGCACCTCGCCCGTGCTCGGCTTGACGGCCACCACCGACGACTCGGCGTAGCTCTTCACCGCCCGCTCGGCCGCCGCCTGCACGCCCGCGCTCAGCGTGGTGCGCAGCGTGCCCGCCTTGCCCGCGGCGAGCGTGAGCAGCGGGGTGTCGGCGGCGCCCTCGGCGGCGTGCCGGATCACCAGCTCGACGCCGGGCGTGCCGCCGGCCTTGTCGCCGTAGCGGTCGCGCAGGGTGTCCAGGACGGGGCCGAGCGAGGGGTACTTCGCCTTCGTCAGCACCTGTCCGTCGCGGTCCACGGCCTCGATGGGCGGGCTCTCCGACTCACCGGTGACGAGGGTGTCGTCCTTCTTCAGCTCCGGGTGGACCACGGCCGGATCCCAGTCGACCAGCGCCTTCCCGGAGGTCTTTCCCCGCACGACCTTGAGCTCGCTCTTGTAGGTGAGCGGCTTGCTCTTCCCCTCGTACGACACCTTCGCGTCGACGGTGAAGGGCACGACCCCGCCGTTCGCCGCCCCCGGCGTGATCTTCACGCCGGTGATGTGCGCGGCCTGTTCGTAGGCGGTCAGCAGCGGCTGGGCCGCCTGGTCGAAGTTGGTGTACGACGCCGCCTCGGCCGCCTGCCCCTTCTCCCAGGCCGCGAAGAACTTCCCGGCCGTCTCCTCGACCTCGTCCCCGCTCGGCGGCCCGGTCCGCGTGACCGCGGGCCCGTTCGCGTCGCCGTCCAGCGCCGACACCACGTTGTAGGCGCCGTATCCGGCGCCCCCCACCATCACCGCGAACACGCCCCCGATGACGGCGGCCTTCACCCCCTTGCCCATTGGGCTGTCCCTCCCCGTTTCCCCAGTGGTCTTCGCACTGTAAAGGGAGGGTGTGACAGCGGGGGCGGGTGTTCCCGGATTGTTGCTATACCCAGGTATCCAGCCACATGCGTGAACGCCAGTCGTCGATCGGAATCGCGGTGCCGGTGAAGATCGGCCAGAAGTAGATGAAGTTCCAGGCGATCAGCAGCACCAGCACGCCCGCGCCGGTCGCCCCCGCCACCCGGCGGGTCTCGCTCGACTTCGGCGGTCCGACGATCGCGCCGAGCAGCATCGCGACGGCCAGGCACAGGAAGGGCAGGAACACCACGGCGTAGAAGAAGAAGATCGTCCGCTCCTGGTACATGAACCAGGGCAGATAGCCGGCCGCGATGCCGCAGGCGATGGCGCCCGCGCGCCAGTCGCGGCGGAAGAACCAGCGCCACAGCACGTACAGCACCGCGAACGCGGCCACCCACCACAGCAGTGGCGTGCCGATCGCCAGCACCTCGCGCGCGCACTTCTCGCCCGCGTCGACCGGGCAGCCGTCCTTGCCGGGCGCGGGGGACTCGTAGAAGTACGAGACAGGGCGGCCGGTGACGAGCCAGCTCCACGGGTTGGACTCGTACGTGTGCGGCGAGGACAGGCCGACATGGAACTCGTACACCTGGGACTCGTAGTGCCACAGGCTGCGCCACCAGTCCGGGAAGAGCCACGACCAGTCGCTGTTCCTGCCGTCGGTGGCGGCCCAGTTGCGGTAGTAGCCGCCGGAGCCGTCGGCGGGGGAGAGGATCCAGCCGGTCCAGGACACGATGTACGTGAGGACCGCGACCGGCACGGTGGCCAGGAACGCGAAGCCCAGGTCGTGCTTGAGCACCGCCGCATGCGGGCGGCGGGCGCCCGCCACCTTGCGGGAACCGACGTCCCACAGGACCGTGAGCAGGCCGAACGCGGCCAGGATGTACAGGCCGTTCCACTTGGTGCCGATGGCCAGGCCCAGCATCAGGCCGGCCGTCCAGCGCCAGGGGCGCCACCCCAGGCGCAGGGTCTCGGCGAGGTGCGCGTCCGGGCGGACCCGGCCGTCGGCGTCCGCGGGCAGGGCGGCGGCGAGTTTCTCGCGCGCCTTGTCGCGGTCGATGACCAGACAGCCGAACGCGGCCAGCACGAAGAACATCAGCACGCCGTCGAGCAGCGCGGTGCGGCTCATCACGAAGTGCAGCCCGTCCACCGCCATCAGGGCGCCCGCGAGGCAGCCCAGGAAGGTGGAGCGGAAGATCCGGCGGCCGATGCGGCACAGCATCAGCACGGACAGCGTGCCGAGCAGCGCGGTCATGAACCGCCAGCCGAACGGGTCGAACCCGAACATGAGCTCGCCGAGCCCGATGACGTACTTGCCGACCGGCGGATGCACGACGTACGCCGCGTCCGACGGGAGCTGGACCTTGTCGCCCATGGACAGGACCAGGTCGTTGGCGTTCTTGTCCCAGTTGACCTCGAAGCCGCGGTGGACGAGCGCCCAGGCGTCCTTGGCGTAGTACGTCTCGTCGAATATCACCGCCTTCGGGCTGCCCAGGTTCCAGAACCGCAGCACGCCCGCGAACAGCGTGATCAGCAGCGGACCGCCCCAGCCCGACCAGCGCACCAGCCGGCCGGCGAGGGCCGGCGGCGCTCCGAGCACCGCCCACAGCCGCGGACCGGGCTGCACGTACGGCGGCACCAGGCGGTCGCGGACGTCGGCTCTGGGCCCCGCCGAATATCCGAATCGGCGCAGCCGCTGCTGCCACGAGGGCCGCTGGTCGTGCGGCGCCTGGCCCTGCCGGGTGTCCGTGGAGTCCATGGACGACGCTGTACTGGTCACCGCGCCATCGTAGGGAACCCTTCTGTGGGAGTCCCGCGCATGGCGCCTGCGAGGATGGAAACGTGACAGGAACCCTTGTTTTGGCAGGCACCCCGATCGGCGACATCACGGACGCCCCGCCCCGGCTCGCCGCGGAACTCGCCGGCGCCGACGTCGTCGCGGCCGAGGACACCCGGCGGCTGCGCCGGCTGACCCAGGCGCTCGGCGTCACGCCCAAGGGGCGGGTCCTGTCCTACTTCGAGGGCAACGAGTCCGCCCGGACCCCCGAACTCGTCGACGAACTGCTGGGCGGCGCGCGGGTGCTGCTCGTCACGGACGCGGGGATGCCGTCGGTGTCCGACCCGGGGTACCGGCTGGTCGCCGCGGCCGTCGAGCGGGACATCAAGGTCACCGCCGTGCCCGGGCCGTCCGCCGTGCTCACCGCGCTCGCGCTGTCCGGGCTGCCCGTGGACCGGTTCTGCTTCGAGGGGTTCCTGCCGCGCAAGGCGGGCGAGCGGCTCTCGCGGCTGCGGGAGGTCGCCGAGGAGCGGCGCACGCTCGTCTACTTCGAGGCCCCGCACCGCCTGGACGACACCCTCGCCGCGATGGCGTCCGTCTTCGGCGAGGAGCGGCGGGCCGCGGTGTGCCGGGAGCTGACCAAGACCTACGAGGAGGTCAAGCGCGGCCCGCTTTCCGAGCTGGCCGCGTGGGCGGCCGAGGGCGTGCGCGGCGAGATCACCGTGGTCGTGGAGGGCGCGCCGGAGAAGGGGCCCGAGGAGATCGGGCCCGAGGAACTGGTGCGCCGGGTGCGGGTGCGCGAGGAGGCGGGCGAACGGCGCAAGGAGGCCATCGCGGCGGTGGCGACGGAGGCGGGCCTGCCCAAGCGGATCGTCTTCGACGCGGTGGTGGCAGCCAAGAGCCGGTGACGGGGTGGGGGCGGCCGGGAGCCGCTGACGCGGTGGGGGCTGCCGAGAGCTGCTGACGGGCTGGGGGCGGGCCTGGGGCTGCTGATGGGGTAGGGGCGGCCTGGAGCTGCTGATGGGGTGGTGGCGGGCCTGGGGCTGCTGATGGGGTAGTGGCGGGCCGAGAGCCGCTGACGGGGTGGGGGCGGCCTGGAGTTGCTGACGCGGTGGTGGCGGCCAGAGCCGTTGACGGGGTGGTGGCGGGCCTGGCGCTGCTGAGGTGGGGGCGGCCGAGAGCCGCTGACGTGGTGGGGGCGGCCGGGAGCCGCTGACGTGGTGGGGGCGGGCCAAGGGCCGCTGACGCGGTGGGGGCAGGCCGGGAGCCGCTGATGCGGTGGTGGCCAACAGTCGCTGGCGCCCCCTTTCGTAGGATCGGGGCATGCCTTCCTCCAGCGACAAGAACGCGGCGCCGCCGCTCCCGGAACCGCTCCGGGTGCCGGTCGCCGACTCCCACACCCACCTCGACATGCAGACCGGCACCGTGGAGGAAGGGCTCGCCAAGGCCGCGTCGGTCGGGGTGACGACGGTCGTGCAGGTCGGCTGCGACGTACGCGGCTCGCAGTGGGCCGCGGACACGGCGGCGGCGTTCCCCAATGTGCACGCGGCGGTCGCCCTGCACCCCAACGAGGCGCCCCGCATCGTCCACGGCGACCCCGACGGCTGGTCCCGGCAGGGGGCACGCGAACCCGGCGGCGACGCCGGGCTGGACGCGGCGCTCGCCGAGATCGACCGGCTGGCCGCGCTGGAGCACGTGAAGGCCGTCGGCGAGACGGGCCTCGACCACTTCCGCACCGGTGACGAGGGCAAGGCGGCGCAGGAGCGCTCCTTCCGCGCCCACATCGAGATCTCCAAGCGGCACGGCAAGGCGCTGGTCATCCACGATCGCGACGCGCACGCGGACGTCCTGCGGGTGCTGAAGGAGGAGGGCGCCCCGGAGCGGACCGTCTTCCACTGCTACTCCGGTGACGCCGAGATGGCGGAGATCTGCGCCGCGGCCGGATACTTCATGTCCTTCGCCGGCAACGTCACCTTCAAGAACGCCCAGAACCTGCGGGACGCGGTGGCCGTGGCCCCGCTGGAACTGCTCCTGGTGGAGACCGACGCCCCCTTCCTGACGCCGGCGCCCTACCGCGGACGGCCCAACGCCCCCTATCTCATTCCGGTCACGGTGCGCGCGATGGCCGCGGTGCGCGGGATCGACGAGGACGCGCTGGCGACGGCCCTCGGCGCCAACACCGCCCGCGCCTTCGGCTACTGACGCCCCACCGGCTCGCGACGGTGCGTAGTCGCGTCGCTTTGGAGAGTGACACTCGCTCCGCTAGGTTCTGGGGGCCCGATCGGGACCCCTCTGCCCCACTGGAGCGTGGCGACGTGAGCAGCAGGTCGCAGTACGAGACGTACCCGCCGCAGGCGTACGGCGGATTCGACGCGCCCCCCGGTGATCTGCACAGCGCGGAGACGCTGGCGTACGGGGTGGCCGGACCGTACGAGCCGTGGGTGCCCGAGGAGGAGGCGCTCGCGCCGGTGGTGCGGGCCGCTCCGGCGCGGCGGGGCGCGCGCCGGCGCAAGGGCCGGTACCCGGGCAGTGCGGACGGCTCCGTGCGCCGGCTGCTGCCGCAGGCGCTGGTGGTCGCGTTCCTGGCGGGCGGCACCACCGCCTTCGTCGCCAAGGACAAGGCGATCGAGCTGAACGTCGACGGCCGCCCGCGCACCCTGCACACCTTCGCCGACGACGTCACCGAACTGCTCGCCCAGGAGGGCGTGGAGGTCGGGGCGCACGACGTGGTCGCCCCCGCCCCGGGGACGGAACTCAGCAGCGGTGACGAGGTCGCGGTGCGCTACGGGCGCCCCGTGCGGCTCACGGTCGACGGACAGCGGCGCGAGGTGTGGACGACGGCGCGCACGGTCGAGGAGGCGCTCGGGCAGTGGGGGGTGCGGGCGGAGGGGGCCTACCTGTCCGCCGCGCGCTCCACGCGGATCGGACGGGCGGGGCTCGCGCTCGACGTGCGCACCGAGCGCTCCGTGACGATCATGGCGGACGGCCGGGCCCGTACCGTGCGCACCAACGCGGCGACCGTCCGGGAGGTCGTCGAGGAGGCCGGGATCACCCTGCGCGGCCGGGACGCCACCTCCGTGCCGCCCGGGAGCTTCCCGCGCGACGGGCAGACGGTGACCGTGCTGCGGATCACCGGCACCAAGGAGGTCCGCGAGGAGGAGATCCCCTTCGACGTCAGGCGCAGCGAGGATCCCTCGCTGTTCCGGGGCACCGAGGTCGTCGAGCGCGCCGGGCAGCCCGGGCTGCGCCGGGTCACGTACTCCCTGGTCACCGTCAACGGCGTCCGGCAGAAGCCGCGGCGCCTCGGCAGCGAGGTGGTGCGCGCGCCCCGGACCCAGGTGGTGAAGGTGGGGACGAGGCCCATGCCGACGTCCGTGCGGGGGGCGGACCACCTGAACTGGCAGGGGCTCGCGGCGTGCGAGTCGGGCGGGCGCCCCCAGGCGGTGGACCCGTCGGGGACGTACGGGGGCCTGTACCAGTTCGACACGCAGACCTGGCGGAGCCTCGGCGGCAGCGGACGGCCCCAGGACGCACCGGCCGCGGAGCAGACCCTGCGCGCGAAGAAGCTGTACGTCCAGCGCGGGGCGAGCCCGTGGCCGCACTGCGGGGCGCGGCTGCAGGGGTGAGGGCGTCCGCTTCCCGGCCCGTACCCTTGTCCCGTGAGCAGCAGCCCCACCCCCGACGCCCTTCTGGGCCCCGCCGACATCCGTGAACTCGCGGACGTGCTCGGTGTGCGGCCCACCAAGCAGCGTGGCCAGAACTTCGTGATCGACGCGAACACCGTGCGCCGCATCGTCCGCACCGCGGACGTGCGGCCCGACGACGTGGTCGTGGAGGTCGGGCCCGGGCTCGGTTCGCTCACGCTCGCGCTGCTGGAGGTGGCCGACCGGGTCACCGCCGTGGAGATCGACGACGTCCTCGCGGGCGCGCTGCCCGCCACCGTCGCCGCCCGGATGCCCGGCCGCGCCGACCGGTTCGCGCTGGTCCACTCCGACGCGATGCACGTCACCGGGCTGCCGGGCCCCGCCCCGACCGCGCTGGTGGCGAACCTGCCGTACAACGTCGCCGTACCCGTGCTGCTGCACATGCTCGACACCTTCCCGAGCATCGAGCGCACCCTCGTCATGGTGCAGGCGGAGGTCGCCGACCGGCTCGCCGCGCCGCCCGGCTCGAAGGTGTACGGCGTGCCGTCCGTGAAGGCGAACTGGTACGCCGAGGTCAAGCGGGCCGGAGCGATCGGCCGCAAGGTCTTCTGGCCGGCCCCGAACGTGGACAGCGGGCTGGTGTCGCTCGTCCGCCGCGGCGAGCCCGTGAGGACCACCGCCTCCAAGAAGGAGGTGTTCGCCGTCGTCGACGCCGCCTTCGCGCAGCGGCGCAAGACGCTCAGGGCCGCGCTCGCCGGCTGGGCCGGGTCCGCGCCGGCCGCCGAGGCGGCGCTCGTCGCGGCGGGCGTCTCCCCGCAGGCGCGCGGAGAGGCCCTGACGGTCGAGGAGTTCGCGCGGATCGCCGAGCACAAGGAGTCCGGTCCCCAGTGAGCGTCACCGTCCGCGTCCCCGCCAAGGTCAACGTCCAGCTCGCGGTGGGCGCCGCCCGCCCCGACGGCTTCCACGACCTCGCCAACGTCTTCCTCGCGGTCGGCCTGTACGACGAGGTCACCGTCACCGCGTCGGCGGGCGGCCCGCGCGTCACCTGCACGGGGCCCGACGCCGGCCAGGTCCCCCTGGACGGTACGAACCTCGCCGTGCGGGCCGCGGAGGCGCTCGCCGCGCGGTACGGCATCAGCCCCGACGTGCGGCTGCACATCGCCAAGGACATCCCCGTCGCCGGCGGCATGGCGGGCGGCAGCGCGGACGGCGCGGGCGCCCTGCTCGCCTGCGACGCGCTGTGGGGCACGGGCGCCTCCCGGGACGAACTCCTCGACATCTGCGCCGAGTTGGGCAGCGATGTGCCGTTCAGCCTGGTCGGCGGGGCCGCGCTCGGCACCGGACGGGGCGAGAAGCTGCGCGCGCTGGAGACCGGCGGCACCTTCCACTGGGTGTTCGCGATGGCCTCGCGCGGGCTGTCCACGCCGGCCGTCTTCCGTGAGTTCGACCGGCTCGCCGAGGAGCGCGACATCCCCGAGCCGGTCGCCTCCGAGGACCTCCTCGGCGCGCTCGCCGGGGGCGACCCCGACGCGCTCGCCGCGGCCGTCTCCAACGACCTCCAGCCCGCCGCGCTCTCCCTCTTCCCCGAACTCGCCGGCACCCTCGCCGCGGGCCGCTCCGCGGGTGCGCTGGCCGCGCTGGTCTCCGGCTCGGGCCCCACGACGGCCTTCCTCGCGCGGGACCCGGAGGCGGCGCTGAAGGTGGCCGAGTCGCTGCGCTCGTCCGGCACCTGCCGGGCGGTACGGGTGGCCACGGGACCGGCGCCGGGCGCCACCGTGGTCTCCGCGTAGGGGCGTCGCCGGACACCGGATCCGCGGGCCCGGCGCGACGACTACCCTGGAGGGTCGATCGATCCCCCTGGGCAGGAGAGTAATGGCCGTCAATCTGGTCAATGTCGAGAACGTCAGCAAGGTGTACGGCACCCGTGCCCTGCTCGACGGCGTCTCCCTCGGCGTGTCCGAAGGGGACCGGATCGGGGTGGTCGGCCGCAACGGCGACGGCAAGACGACCCTGATCCGGATGCTGGCCAAGCTGGAGGAGGCCGACACCGGCCGGGTCACGCACTCCGGCGGGCTGCGCCTCGGCGTGCTCACCCAGCACGACTCCCTCGACCCGGCCGCCACCGTGCGGCACGAGGTCATCCGGGACCTGGCGGACCACGAGTGGGCGGGCAACGCCAAGATCAGGGACGTGCTCACCGGCCTCTTCGGCGGCCTGGACCTGCCCGGGTTCCCGCAGGGCCTGGACACCGTGATCGGGCCGCTGTCCGGTGGCGAGCGCCGCCGTATCGCGCTCGCCAAGCTGCTCATCGACGAACAGGACCTGATCGTCCTCGACGAGCCGACCAACCACCTCGACGTCGAGGGCATCTCCTGGCTCGCCCAGCACCTGCGCGAGCGCCGGTCCGCGCTGGTGTGCGTGACCCACGACCGCTGGTTCCTGGACCAGGTGTGCACGCGCATGTGGGACGTGCAGAAGGGCGACGTCTTCGAGTACGAGGGCGGCTACTCCGACTACGTCTTCGCGCGGGCCGAGCGGGAGCGCATCGCCGCCACCGAGGAGACCAAGCGGCAGAACCTGGTCCGCAAGGAGCTGGCCTGGCTGCGCCGCGGCGCCCCCGCGCGCACGTCCAAGCCGCGCTTCCGGGTGGAGGCCGCCAACGAGCTCATCAAGGACGTGCCGCCGCCCCGGGACACCAGCGAGCTGATGAAGTTCGCCTCCTCGCGGCTCGGCAAGACCGTCTTCGACCTGGAGGACGTGACCGTCCAGGCCGGTCCCAAGGTGCTGCTCAAGCACGTCACCTGGCAGCTCGGTCCCGGTGACCGGATCGGTCTCGTCGGCGTCAACGGCGCCGGGAAGACCTCGCTGCTGCGCGCGATGGCGGAGGCGGCCCGCACCGAGGGGGAGGCGCAGCCCGCGGGCGGCCGGATCTCCGTGGGCCGGACCGTCAAGCTCGCCTACCTCTCCCAGGAGGTCGCCGAACTCGCCCCGAACCTGCGGGTGCTGGAGGCCGTGCAGCAGGTGCGGGAGCGGGTCGACCTCGGCAAGGGGCGCGAGATGACGGCCGGGCAGCTGTGCGAGACGTTCGGCTTCAACAAGGAGAAGCAGTGGACGCCGGTCGGCGACCTGTCCGGCGGTGAGCGGCGCCGGCTGCAGCTGCTGCGGCTGCTGATGGACGAGCCGAACGTCCTCTTCCTCGACGAGCCCACCAACGACCTCGACATCGAGACCCTGACCCAGCTGGAGGACGTCCTCGACGGCTGGCCCGGCTCGATGATCGTCATCTCCCACGACCGGTTCTTCGTCGAGCGCACCACCGACCGGGTCTTCGCCCTGCTCGGTGACGCCACCCTGCGGATGCTGCCCCGCGGCATCGACGAGTACATCGAGCGGCGCCGGCGGATGGAGGAGGCGGCCGCCGCCGCGGCGCCCGTCGTCGAGAAGGCCGCCCCCGACCGGAGCGCCGCCGACCAGCGCGCCGCCAAGAAGGAGTTGCAGAAGATCGAGCGCCAGCTCGACAAGGTCGCCGAGAAGGAGACCAAGCTGCACGCCCAAATGGCTGAAAACTCCACCAACTTCGCGAAAGTGGCGGAACTCGACGCCGAGCTGCGGGACTTGGCCGGACAGCGCGAGGAGCTGGAGCTGCGCTGGCTGGAGCTGGCGGAGGACGCGTAAGCGGCGTGAAGGGCGGGTGAAGGCGCGTAACGGCGGTATCACGAGCCGGTCGTCCCTTGGGAACAGGCGTTCACCGGCCCGGTGGGTTGTCGGTGCCGAGTGATAGAAGGAGGCGGTCTGAGAACCGTCTGAATACAACGGGTGTGGCGGAAACGCAGCGCCACAGAGCGCGGCGCCACATCGGTCACAAGGGGGAAACCGCTGATGAGCCAGCCGCCCAACCAGCCGCCGCACGGCGGTTTCGGCGCGCCGCAGGACCCGCCGCCGCAGGGCGGCTTCGGCGCGCCGGGGACCCCGCCGCCCCCGCAGGGCCCGCCTCAGACGCCCCCGCCCCCGCAGGGCCCGCCGCCCGCCGGGCCCCAGCCCGGTTACGGCTACCCGCAGGCACCCCAGCAGCCCGGCCCGTACGCCCAGCAGCCGGGCCCCTACGGGCAGCCGGGTCCCTACGGCCAGCCCCAGCAGCCGGGCGCCTACGGCCAGCAGCCCGGGTACGGCTACCCGCAGCAGCCCCAGTACCCCGGCGCGCCCACCCCGCCCGGCGGCTCCCGCAACCCCTTCAAGGGCAAGCCCGCGCTCGTCGTCGGTGCCGCGGTGGTGGCCCTGCTCGTCGTCGGCGGCACCGTGTTCGCGGTGGCCGGCGGTGACGACGACGGCGGCAAGAAGAAGAAGCCGGTCGCGCAGCGGAGCGAGGACCCCAAGGGTTCCGACGACCCGGTCAACCCCGGGGACGGCAGCGGCGACGGCGGCGAGGACCCGGAGAACCTCAACGAGGGCCGCAAGGCCGGCGAGGCGAAGGTGCTCTGGTACAAGGAGGCGCCGGACGCGCCCGGTTCCGGTGCCGACGCCCCCGGCATGTGGATCACCGACAAGACGGCGGTGAAGGCCGCGTACAAGCAGGTCTTCGCCTACGGCGTCGGCGACGGCGTCCCGGCCTGGGACCCGATCACCTTCCCGCAGAAGATCTGCTCGGTCACCCCGGAGAAGACGGCCGACGACAAGGTCGTCATCGCGTACATGAGCGGCGCCAGCGACCGCGCCGAGTGCAACCAGCTCCAGGAACTCGACCTGAACACCGGCGAGAAGGGCTGGCAGGGCGAGGTGGCCGACGGCGAACTCTTCGACAGCACCCTCCAGATCGAGATGTCCATCACCGGCAACACGCTGATGGTGGGCCGCTCGCAGTCCGGTACGGCGTACGACGTCACCACCGGCAAGAAGCTCTGGGACAAGAAGAAGTACGGCGACGCCTGCTTCCCGACCGCCTTCGCGGGCGGCGAGAAGCTGATCGCCGTCTCGTCCTGCGGCGCGGGCGGCACCAACGAGCACGACGAGGTGCAGGAGCTCGACCCGAAGACCGGCAAGGCCAAGTGGACCTGGAAGCCCGACAAGGGCTGGACGGTCGGGCGCATCTACTCCCTGAACCCGGTCGTCGTCTACAGCACCAACGAGAAGAAGGACGCGTGGAACATCTCCACGCTGGGCTCCGGCGGCTCCATCAAGTCCCAGGTCGACGTCGACGACAGCTTCTCCCCCGAGTGCGGCTGGGCCGTCCTCCAGCGTGACCTGCGCGGCTGCCAGGGCGTGGCCGCCGACGCCTCGACGCTGTACCTGCCCACCGAGGCCACCACCGGCGCCAACGAGATCGTCGCGATCAGCCTCGCCAGCGGCAAGGAGAAGTGGCGCGTGAAGTCGCCGGCGGAGGAGACGATGCTGCCGCTGAAGGTCGAGGGCGGCAAGCTCATCGCCTACGTCAAGCCGTCCTGGGAGTCGGGCGGCCAGGTCGTGTCGATCCCGACCACGGGCAGCGGCCACAAGCCGGTGAAGCTGCTGCAGAACCCCACGGGCACGGCCGACATCGAGGACAGCTTCTACTCCGGGACCTACGACTGGGTCGACGGCCGCTTCTATCTGTCGACCACGCGCCTGTCCGGCAGCGACGAGACGGAGGAGAAGCTGATGCTCGCCTTCGGCAAGTGAGCCGCTCCCGCGTCCCGTTCCCCGTCGTCCCCCTTCCCGAGGTAGCCACACCATGACCCAGCCCCCGCCCCCGCCGCCCAACCAGCCCCCCTCGGGCGGCGGTTTCGGCCCGCCCGAGGACCAGCCGCCGCAGCAGCCCGGCTTCGGCGCGCCGCAGCAGCCCCAACAGCCCGCCCAGCAGCCCGGCTTCGGCGCCCCCCAGGCACCGCAGCAGCCGCCGACGCCCCCGCAGGGCTACGGCTATCCCCAGCAGCCCGCGGGCTACGGCTACCCCGGCCAGCCCGCCACCCCGGCGTACGGCCAGCAGCCGGCGTACGGCCAGCCGCCGACCCCGCCCTACGGCCAGCAGCCCGGCTACGGCTATCCCGGTCAGCCCACCATGCCGATGCAGCCGCAGCCGGGACAGCCGGGCGGTGGACGGAAGATCAACGCGCAGATGGCCATCATCGTGGCCGCGGTCGTGGCGATCGCCCTGATCATCGGCGGCGGCGTCTGGTACGCCTCGTCCTCCGACGACGACGGCGGCAAGGACGACACCGCGAGCTCCAGCGGCGGCACCGGCGGTGGCGGCGACAAGGGCGGTGACAAGGGTGGCGACACCGGCGGCACGGGTGGCACCGCGGGCGGCAAGGCGACGGAGAAGGTGCCCGCCGACCCCAACTCCAAGGTGCTCTTCCAGGTCCCGGCCCCCGAGGTGAAGGACGACCGGACCATCCCCACGGTCGGCTCCTGGCTCACCGACACGGTGTACGCCAAGAGCGGCGTCGCCGAGGTCGTCGGCTACGACCCCGACAAGGGCACGAAGCTGTGGACGATCGAGCTCCCCGGCCCGGTCTGCCAGGGCAGCAACCACGCCACCGAGGACAACAAGACGGCGATCACCTACCAGCCGAAGATGCCCACCAAGGCCAACCCGTCCTACGGCTGCAGCCAGGTCGCGGCGATCGACCTCGACGCGGGCAAGAAGCTGTGGACCAAGACGGTCGAGAGCGGCACCCAGCCGATCAGCTTCGACAACGTCACGGTCAGCGCGAGCACCGTCGCCGCCGGCAGCACCAGCGGCGGCGCCGCCTTCGACATCGCCACCGGCGACCAGCTCTGGGCACCCAAGGCGACCGACACCTGCTACGACGCCGGTTACGCGGGCGGCCCCAAGCTGGTGGCGGTGCGCAAGTGCGGTCAGTACGGCGACCGTGAGCTGAGCATCCAGAACATCGACCCGAAGTCCGGGAAGGTGATCTCGGAGTACAAGATGGACACGGGCATCGAGTACGCCAGCGTCGTCTCCACCGAGCCGCTGGTGGTGGCCGCCGACGTGGGTGACGCGGCCGGGGACGGCAGCGGCATCTCGGACTTCTTCTCCATCGACAACAAGACCGGCAAGCTGCGCACCCGCATCTCCGCGCCGGGCGAGCAGTACAACGCCAGCTGCGACGGCATCACCAAGGTCGAGGAGTGCCGCCAGCTCGCCGTGGGCAACGACCGGCTCTACCTGCCGACCGAGAAGCGCGACGGCACCGCCGAGTACAGCGACACCAACGAGATCGTCTCCTTCGACCTGGCCACCGGCAAGCCGACCGGCCAGCGGGCCGACGCCGGGGACAACTACGAGCTGGTGCCGCTGCGCATGGACGGCCCGAACCTGATCGCGTACAAGCGCGGCCCGTACGACAAGGGCGGCCAGGTCGTGTCCCTCGACGGCGGCTCCTTCAAGGAGACGAAGCTGATGGAGAACCCGGCCACGGAATCGGTGATGGACGTGGAGCGCAGCATGCTGCCCGACTACGCCGAGATCCTGTACGGCCAGGGCCGGTTGTTCATGTCGGACGTCTTCGCCAGCGAACTCGGCAGCACCGGCGAGGAGGAGTACCTGGTGATCGGCTTCGGCGCGAAGTAGCCGATCGAACGCCTGTGGCACGGCCCCGTCCCTGTTCAGGGGCGGGGCCGTGCACTTACCGCTCATCACCCGCGAATGAGAGGAATTTCGGCGATCCGGGGCACATCTCTCCAGTAGGGGGAGCGCAACGTCGAACAAGCGTGTAGCTTCCGGGGGCATCCCCGGGGGTGCGTCCGGGGACGTGTGGGTGGGGACGTGTGGGGATCTGGGGGGTTGCTCGATGGGAGTTCGGCTCATGGTGGTCGACGACCACCGATTGCTCGCCGAGGCGCTGGCCTCGGCCCTGAAGCTGCGGGGGCACCGGGTGCTGGCCGCGGCGGCACCGGCCGCGGGGGCGGCGGAGCTGGTGATCACCAGGGCGCCGGAGGTGTGCCTGCTGGGGACGGCGACACCGGCCGAGCCGGGGATGTTCGACCCGGTGGTGAAGATCAAGCGGGAACGCCCGCAGGTGGCGGTGCTGGTCCTGGGCCCGGTGCCCAGTCCCCGGGGAATCGCGGCGGCGTTCGCGGCGGGGGCGTCGGGCTATGTACGGCACGACGAGCGCATCGAGGGAGTGGAACGGGCGATCATGAAGGCGAGGGCGGGTGAGGCCGCGGTGGCCCCGCAACTGCTCCAAGGTGCCTTCAGCGAGCTGCTCAACCCGGCGGCCCAGCCGGACGACGAGGGCCAGCGCCTGCTCCAGATGCTCACCCCGAGGGAGGTGGAGGTCCTGGTCCGCGTCGCCGACGGCGAGGACACCCGCCTGATCGCGGCGGGCATGGGCATCGCTCCGTCGACGGCCCGCACGCACGTGCAGCGGGTCCTGATGAAACTGGGCGTCGGCTCCCGCCTTGAGGCGGCGGCCCTGGCGGCCCGCACGGGCCTGCTGGACCGGGCGGGACCGCTGCCGCCCTCGTCGCCGTCACCGGAGGCCTGAGTCGGGGGTGCCCGCGCGGGCACCCCCGTGCCGATTACTTCCGCTCGTCCGCGGGCGCCTCGACCGGCGTCGGCGGCGGTGTGGGCCGCAGCTTCAGCCAGGTCAGGAAGAAGATGCCGAGGAGCAGCATGCCCAGGCCGGTCCAGAGGTTGATGTTGATGCCCTCGGCCTTGTCCAGGGTGGCGTCCGAGGGGTTGATGCCGGCGATGGTGACGATCACGCCGTAGACGACGAAGAGGCCGCCGATGATGCGGCGCAGGTCGAAGATGCGGGCCGCGGTGGCGGACTGGGCCTCCAGCTCGGAGACCTCCCGCTGGACGTCCTTCTCGGAGTATCCGTGGTGGTCAGACATGGTCTCTCAATCCTCCCGCGTCAGAACGAGAACGGGATGTAGCAGGCGGCCGCGAGCACGATCGCGCCCCAGCCCAGCAGGGCCGGCTTGCGGTACCAGGCGTCGTCGCCCTCGGCCGGCGCCTCGGACATGCCGGGCGAGCGGGTGCCGTAGACCAGGCCCGCGAGTTCCTCCGCCGGCTTCGGGGCGGTGAACATCGAGACGGCGACCATGACGACCCCGCCGGCCACGAAGCCGACGATCGCCGAGACGAAGTTGGCGCCCTGGTCGGTGGGGATGTCGACGATGCCCTGCTTGTAGACCCAGAAGTAGTTCACCATCGCGGCGACCGTGCCCGCGAGCAGGCCCCAGAAACCGGACTTCGCGGACGCCCGCTTCCAGAACATGCCGACGATGAAGACCACGAACATCGGCACGTTGAAGAAGGAGAACAGGGTCTGGAGGTAGCTCATGATGTTCGAGAAGGACGAGGCAAGGAACGCCGTGCCCACCGACGCGCAGACGCCGATGACCGTGATCAGGCGGCCGAAGCCGACGTAGTAGCCGTCCTCGCGGCCCTTGACCACGTACCGCGCCCAGATGTCGTTGGTGAACACCGTGTTGAAGGACGAGACGTTGGCCGCCATGCCCGCCATGAAGGCCGCCAGCAGGCCGGTCACCGCGATGCCCAGCACGCCGTTGGGCAGCAGCTGTTCCATCAGGTAAGGGATGGCGTCGTTGTACTGGTAGCCCGACTCCGCCGTGCCGAAGCCCGGGACCAGGGCCGCCGCCGCGAGCCCGGGGATCATCACCAGGAAGACGATGAAGATCTTCGGGAACGCGGCGATCAGCGGGGTGCGCTGCGCCGCGCTGAGGTTCTTCGCCGACAGCGCGCGCTGGACCTCCGCGAAGTTCGTCGTCCAGTAGCCGAAGGACAGCACGAAGCCCAGACCCAGCACGATCGTCAGCCAGTTGGCGCCCAGCGGGTTGTCGCTGCCGATGCCGGTGCCGCCCCAGGCGGTGGTGAAGTCCGCACCCTGGGACTTGGTGAGCGTGTCGGTCAGGCCGTCCCAGCCGCCCGCCTTCTTCAGGCTCAGCACGACGAGCGGGATCAGCGCCGCGAGGATCACGAAGAACTGCAGCACCTCGTTGTAGATCGCCGACGACAGACCGCCCAGCGTGATGTACGCCAGCACGAAGGCGCCGGCGACCACGATCGCCACCCACTGCGGCCAGCCCAGCAGCGCCTCGACCACGATGGCGAGGGCGTACAGGTTCACACCGGAGATCAGGATGGCGGCGAAAGCGAACAGAGCCGAACTCAGCAGATGCGCCCACTTGTCGAAGCGCAGGAGCAGCATCTCGGGGACCGAACGCACCCTGCTGGTGTAGTAGAAGGGCATCATCACCAGGCCCAGGAACACCATCGCGGGGATGGCGCCGATCCAGTACCAGTGCACGGTGTAGGCGCCGTACTGCGCGCTGTTGGCGGCCATGCCGAGGATCTCGGTGGCGGCGAGGTTGGCGGAGATGAACGCCAGACCGGTGATCCAGGCGGGCAGGGAGCGCCCCGAGAGGAAGAAGTCGAGGCTCGTCTTCACCGAGCGGCGGGCCGCGAAGCCGATGCCCAGGACGACGACGAAGTAGATGCCGAGGATCGTGTAGTCGAGCCAGTTGGTGGGGAGCCGTAGCTCGGCGGCCAGATATGTGGGGGTTTCCATACGTACTCGCTTCGTTGCGCGAACTGATCCGTAGCGGAACCTACGCCTCCGCGTTCAGTAATTGAACACTTCTGATGGTCGTCTTTGTTGGATTGTGATGTTGACGGTTGAGGGGAGCCATGTTTCGATGTGTTGAGTTCTGTTTGATGAGTGTGTGGCTCGAATAGGGAGTCCGGCGTGAAGAAGACCTCGACCCGACTGGCCGACGGTCGCGAGCTGATCTACTACGACCTGCGCGACGACGGCGTGCGGGACGCGGTGGACCGGCGGCCGTTGGAACGCACGGTCACCACCTCCGAGGTCCGGCGGGATCCACTGCTCGGCGACGCGGTCGCCATCGCCTCGCACCGGCAGGGCCGCACCTACCACCCGCCGGCCGACGAGTGCCCGCTGTGCCCCTCGCAGGGCGACCGGCTCAGCGAGATCCCGGACTCCTCCTACGACGTCGTGGTGTTCGAGAACCGTTTCCCCTCGCTGGCCGGTGACTCCGGCCGCTGCGAGGTGGTCTGCTTCACCTCCGACCACAACGCCTCCTTCGCCGAACTCACCGAGGAGCAGGCGCGTCTCGTGCTGGACGCCTGGACCGACCGCACCTCGGAGCTGTCCCATCTGCCCTCCGTCGAGCAGGTGTTCTGCTTCGAGAACCGCGGCGCCGAGATCGGGGTGACCCTCGGGCATCCGCACGGGCAGATCTACGCCTACCCCTTCACCACCCCACGCACCGCGCTGATGCTGCGCCAGGTCGCCCAGCACAAGGAGGCCACCGGCGGCCAGAACCTCTTCGACGCCGTCCTGGAGCGTGAACTCGCCGACGAGCGCGTAGTCCTCGCGAGTGAACACTGGGTCGCCTTCGTGCCCTACACCGCGCACTGGCCGTACGAGGTCCACCTGTATCCGCGCCGCCGGGTGCCGGATCTGCTGGGGCTCGACGAGGACGCGCGCTCAGAATTCCCCCAGGTTTATCTGGAACTCTTGAAGCGCTTCGACCGGATCTTCGGCGAGGCGGAGCCTGTGACGCCGTACATCGCCGCCTGGCACCAGGCGCCGTTCGGCGCGCTGGAGGAGTTCGACGGTGTCGTCCGTGACGACTTCGCGCTGCACCTCGAGCTTTTCACCATCCGCCGCACCTCCGGCAAGCTGAAGTTTCTCGCGGGTTCCGAGTCCGGCATGAGCGTGTTCATCAACGACGTGCCGCCGGAGCGCGCGGCCGAGCGACTGCGAGAGGTAGCGAGTTCATGAAGTACCTGGTCACCGGTGGCGCGGGTTACGTCGGCAGTGTGGTCGCCCAGCATCTGCTGGAGGCGGGCCACGAGGTCACCGTGCTCGACGACCTCTCCACCGGTTTCCGCGAGGGCGTGCCCGCGGGCGCGGTCTTCGTCGAGGGCGACATCCGCGACGCCGGCAAGTGGCTGGACCCCTCCTACGAGGCCGTGCTGCACTTCGCCGCCTCCTCCCAGGTCGGCGAGTCGGTCGTACGGCCCGAGAAGTACTGGGAGAACAACGTCGGCGGCAGCATGGCCCTGCTCGGCGCCATGCGCGAGGCGGGCGTGCGCAAGCTGGTCTTCTCCTCCACGGCGGCCACCTACGGCGAGCCGACGCAGGTCCCGATCACCGAGACCGCGGCGACCGAGCCGACCAACCCGTACGGCGCCTCCAAGCTCGCCGTCGACCACATGATCACCAGTGAGGCGGTCGCCCACGGCCTGGCCGCGGTGTCGCTGCGCTACTTCAACGTGGCGGGCGCCTACGGCGAGTTCGGCGAGCGCCACGACCCCGAGTCGCACCTGATCCCGCTGGTCCTCCAGGTGGCGCAGGGCCGCCGGGACGCCATCTCGGTCTTCGGCGACGACTATCCGACCCCGGACGGCACCTGCGTGCGCGACTACATCCACGTCGCGGACCTGGCCGACGCCCACCTGCTCGCCGTGCGGGCCGCCCGGCCCGGCGAGCACCTGATCTGCAACCTCGGCAACGGCAACGGCTTCTCGGTGCGCGAGGTCATCGAGACGGTCCGCAAGGTGACGGGGCACCCGATCCCCGAGATCGTGGCCCCGCGCCGGGGCGGCGACCCGGCGGTCCTGGTGGCGTCCGCCGCCACCGCCCGGGAGAAGCTGGGCTGGAACCCGTCGCGCGCCGACCTCGCGGGGATCGTCGCGGACGCCTGGGAGTTCGCGCAGAAGATCACAAGGGAGCAGTAGTGGGGCAGCAGGTGCGGGACCGTTTCGTCGAGCTCTACGGAACCGGCCCGGAAGGAGTCTGGTCGGCGCCCGGCCGCGTCAACCTCATCGGTGAGCACACCGACTACAACGACGGTTTCGTGATGCCCTTCGCGCTGCCGCACACGGCCGTCGCGGCCGTCTCCCGGCGCACGGACGGCGTCCTGCGCCTGCACTCGGCGGACATCGAGGGCGGAGTGGTGGAGCTGCGCCTGGCCGACCTCGCGCCGGAGAGCGACCGGAACTGGACGGCGTACCCGGCCGGGGTCGTCTGGGCCCTGCGCGAGGCCGGGCACCCGGTCACCGGCGCCGACGTCCACCTCGCCTCGACGGTCCCGGCGGGCGCGGGCCTGTCCTCCTCGGCGGCCCTGGAGGTGGTGATCGCCCTGGCGCTCAACGACCTGTACGGCCTCGGGCTCCCGCGGTGGCAGCTGGCCCGGCTGTGCCAGCGCGCCGAGAACGTCTACGTCGGCGCCCCCACCGGGATCATGGACCAGACGGCCTCGGCCTGCTGCGAGGAGGGACACGCGCTGTTCCTCGACACCCGGGACCTCGCCCAGAAGCAGATCCCCTTCGACCTCGCGGCCGAGGGCATGCGCCTGCTCGTGGTCGACACCCGCGTCAAGCACGCCCACAACGAGGGCGAGTACGGCAAGCGCCGCGCGGGCTGCGAGAAGGGTGCGGCACTGCTCGGCGTCGACGCGCTCAGGGACGTGCCGTACGACGGGCTCGACGCGGCGCTGGAACGCCTCGGCGACGAGGAGGAGATCGTCCGCCTGGTCCGGCACATCGTGACGGAGAACCAGCGGGTGGAGCGCGTCGTGTCGCTGCTGGAGTCCGGCGACACCCGCGCGATCGGGCCCGTGCTGGTGGCGGGCCACGCCTCGCTGCGCGACGACTTCCGGATCTCCTGCCCCGAACTGGACCTGGTCGTCGACACCGCCCTCGCGGCCGGCGCCCTGGGCGCCCGGATGACCGGCGGCGGCTTCGGCGGCTCGGCGATCGTGCTGGCCGAGGCGGCGGACGTGGACACCATCACCAAGGCGGTCCAGGAGGCGTTCGCGGCAGCCGGGTTCACGGCCCCGCGCGTCTTCGAGGCGGTCCCCGCGGCGGGCGCCCGCCGTCTCAGCCCAGCCGCTTGGTCAGCGTGAACTCCGTGATCCCCGGCGGATAGTCGGGGATCACGCACACCACGTCGTACCCCAGCCGCCGGTAGAACTCCGGCGCCTGGAAGTCCCACGTCTCCAGGCGTACGGCGGCACAGCCCCGCTCCTCGCGCGCCAGCCGCTCCGCCTCGGCGAGCAGCCGCGAACCGAGCCCCGCCCCGCGGTGCCGTGCGTCGACCCAGAGGTACGTCACATGGAGCCAGGTCGCCCAGGTGTGCCCGACGAGGCCGCCGGCCAGGCCGCCCTCGCTGTCCAGCATCCAGATGTGGAGCGGCAGTTCACGCTCACCCGGGGTTCCGCGCAGCGCGCTGATGACCGGGGAGGCCGCGGTGTTGGTCTCCCGCAGCCGGGCGCGAAGAAGATCGCGCCGCTCTTTGTCGACTTCTGTCACCATTCGGAACATGCGGCTCACCATAAACGTGTGAACGGGCCAGTTCTGCAAATTGCCTTCCGCTCCCGGCCCCCGCCCGTACTCTGATGAACAGCGCCGGTGGGGGCCGGTGCTGATCAGGGGGCGAGACAGTCGGGTACGACGCCCGCGGTGGGGGTAACAGTTTCTGCACGGCGGCGGCCGTGCGGCTCTGCGATCACCCCTGGGTGTCGTACCCGCGCCGGTCTTCGTACTCCGGACCAGTGGGGGTATCAGTGGTTCGCATCCGAGTCCTGGTCGTCGACGACCACCGCATCTTCGCCGAGTCGCTCGCCGCCGCCCTGGCCGCCGAGCCCGACGTCGACGTCTCCGCCGCGGGCAGCGGTCCGGCCGCGCTGCGCAGCCTGGAGCGCGCCGCCGCCGAGGGGCGCCGGTACGACGTCCTGCTCGTCGACGCCGATCTGGGGGGCGTGGCACCGGGCGTACGGTCCGCCGTGCCGGTCCAGGAGGTGGGGGAGGACGGTCTGGTCGACGGCATCTCCCTCGTGGTCGGGGTGCGGACCGCGCAGCCCGGGGTGCGGATCGTGGTGCTCGCCGAGAAGGACGACCCGCGGCGGGCGGCGCTGGCGCTCCAGGCCGGGGCGTCGGGGTGGGTGGCCAAGGACTGCTCGCTGTCCCGGCTGCTGACCGTCATCCGCGGGGTGCTGCGCGAGGAGACGCATCTTCCGCCGGCCCTGCTCACCGGCGTCCTGCGCGAGTTGACGGCCGCGCGCAAGCACCGCACCGAGAGCGAGCGGCTGGTGGAGTCGCTGACCCCGCGCGAGCGGGAGGTCCTGCGGTGCATGGTGGCGGGCCTGGGGCGCAAGGCGGTCGCCGAGCGCCTGTACCTGTCCCCGCACACCGTCCGCACCCACATGCAGAACGTCCTGGGCAAACTGGGCGTCCACAGCACCCTGGCCGCGGTCGCGCTCGCACGCCGTGCAGGGGTGGGCCCGGTGGACCTGACGGGAGACGTGGTGGAACGGGGCGGCCAACTTGCGTGAGGGGCCCGTCCCTGCGGTTCAGCCCGGGATGTTGTCGAACGGGGCCGTCAACTGGCGTAGCAGCCCGGCCAGTTCACCGCGCTGGGCCCGGGAGAGCTCCGCGAGGATGGCGCGCTCCTGGTCCAGCAGGCCGGCCAGGGCCTGGTCCGCTCGGTCGCGGCCCTCGTCGGTGAGCCGGACGAGCACGCCCCGGCGGTCGCTGGGGTCGGGGAGCCGCTCCACCAGGCCCTTCTTCGCCAGCCGGTCGATGCGGTTGGTCATCGTGCCGGAGGTCACCAGGGTCTGCGTCAGCAGCTGCCCGGGGGAGAGCTGATACGGCGTGCCCGCGCGCCTGAGCGCGGTGAGCACATCGAACTCCCACGGCTCCAGGCTGTGCTCGGCGAAGGCCAGCCGGCGCGCCCGATCCAGGTGCCGGGCCAGCCTGCTGACACGGCTGAGCACTTCCAGCGGTTCCACGTCGAGGTCCGGGCGCTCCCGACGCCACGCCGCGACCAGCCGATCGACCTCGTCCTCCATGACGATCAGTGTAGTGGTTGTGTCGATGTGAAGTCTCTTGACGTCAAGATACCTTCGGGGCAGGCTGGAGAACGACAGACAGGAGGCCCCGCCATGTCCGCTGCCGCCGCCCCTACCTGGGACCCCGCGCAGTACCTGCGTCACGCCGGTCACCGCGCCCGCCCCTTCGCCGATCTGCTCGCCCGGGTCCCCGACCTGCCCGGCGCCGCCCCCCGCATCGCCGACCTCGGCTGCGGGCCGGGCAACGTCACCGCCGTCCTCGCCGAGCGCTGGCCCACCGCCCGCGTCACCGGCTACGACAACTCCCCGGAGATGCTCGCCTACGCCCGGGCCCACGCAGACCCCCGCCTCGACTTCGCCCACGCCGACGTCCGGATCTGGACGCCCACGGAGCCGTACGACCTCATCGTCAGCAATGCCACCCTGCAGTGGATCCCCGGTCACGCGGACCGTTTCGCCGACTGGATCGACGGACTCGTGCCCGGCGGCACCTTCGCCTTCCAGGTCCCCGGGAACTTCGACTCCCCGAGCCACCGCCTGATGCGCGAGCTGGCCGACCGGCACGGCCTGGACGGCACCCTGCGCCACGGCGACGCGGTGCTCACGCCCGCGGCCTACTTGGAGCGGCTGACCGCCCTCGGCTGCACGGTCGACGCCTGGGAGACGACGTACATCCCTCTCCTGCCCGGTGAGGACCCGGTCCTGGACTGGGTGAAGGGCACCGGTCTCAGGCCCGTGCTGGCGGCTCTCGCCGACGACCCGGAGGCCAGGGAGGCGTTCCTCGCCGAGTACCGGGCGGCCCTGCGCGCGGCCTACCCGGCGGGACCGCACGGCACGATGTTCCCGTTCCGCCGCATCTTCGCCGTGGCCCGCAAGGAGGCGGGCTGATCACCGCCGTCGACCATGTCCAGCTCCCTCGGCATTGAGGAGGACTTCCGTCCGACTCGACAGGCGCACCGGGAGGCGCACGGCGCCGCTAGGCCTTGCGGCGGCCTATCAGGTGGGGCTTGGCCTCCAGGCCGTCCAGGCCGTGCCAGGCCAGGTTCACCAGATGGGCCGCCACCTCCGCCTTCTTCGGGCGGCGGACGTCCAGCCACCACTGGCCGGTCAGGGCGACCATGCCGACCAGGGCCTGGGCGTAGAGGGGGGCCAGTTTGGGGTCGAAGCCCCGGCTCTTGAACTCCCGGCCGAGGATGTCCTCCACCTGGGTGGCGATGTCCGAGATCAGGGAGGCGAAGGAGCCCGTGGACTGGGGGATGGGGGAGTCGCGGACCAGGATGCGGAAGCCGTCCGTGTACTCCTCGATGTAGTCCAGGAGGGCGAACGCCGCCTGTTCGCACAGTTCCCTCGGGTGGCCCGCCGTCAGGGAACTGGTGACCATGTCCAGCAGGCGGCGCATCTCACGGTCCACCACCACCGCGTACAGGCCCTCCTTGCCGCCGAAGTGCTCGTACACCACCGGCTTGGAGACCCCGGCCTTCGCCGCGATCTCCTCCACCGACGTGGCCTCGAAGCCCTTCGCGGCGAAGAGGGTGCGACCGATCTCCAGCAGTTGCTGGCGACGCTCCGCACCGGTCATCCGGGTACGGCGCGCGCGCCGCGGCTTCTCGTTGCTCGGGGTATTGCTGGAGTCGGTCGCCACGTCGTCAATCATGCCGCCTTCGCGGCATCCGCCCCCCGTCGGGAGCCGTCATCCTCGGCGTTCCGGCGGGAATCGATACGCGAGCGTGACGGCCAGCGGACGTCGTACGCCCAGCCCGCCTGCTCGAACCAGCGGATGAGCCGCGCGGAGGAGTCCACCTGCCCGCGCATCACTCCGTGCCGCGCCGAGGTCGGGTCGGCGTGGTGCAGGTTGTGCCAGGACTCGCCGCAGGACAGGATCGCCAGCCACCACACGTTGCCCGACCGGTCCCGCGACTTGAAGGGCCGCTTGCCGACCGCGTGGCAGATGGAGTTGATCGACCAGGTCACGTGGTGCAGCAGCGCCACCCGGACCAGCGAGCCCCAGAAGAAGCCCGTGAACGCGCCCCACCAGGACATCGTCACCAGGCCGCCGATCAGAGCGGGCAGGGCCAGTGACAGGATCGTCCAGTAGAGGAAGTGCCGGGAGATCGTGCGGATCGCCCGGTCCTTGATCAGGTCCGGGGCGTACTTCTCCTGCGGGGTGCGCTCCTCGTCGAACATCCAGCCGATGTGCGCCCACCACAGGCCCTTCATCAGCGCCGGAAGGGTCTCCCCGTAGCGCCACGGGGAGTGCGGGTCGCCCTCCGCGTCGGAGAACTTGTGGTGCTTGCGGTGGTCGGCGACCCAGCGGACCAGCGGGCCCTCGACCGCCATCGAGCCGGCGATGGCGAGCGCGATGCGCAGCGGGCGCTTGGCCTTGAAGGAGCCGTGGGTGAAGTAGCGGTGGTAGCCGATGGTCACACCGTGGCAGGCGAAGTAGTAGAAGAAGATCAGCAGACCGAGGTCGAGCCAGCTCACGCCCCAGCCCCAGGCCAGCGGCACCGCCGCGGCCAGTGCCAGGAACGGGACGACGATGAAGAGGAGCAGCGCGAACTGTTCGAGCGCCCCCTTCTTCTCGCCGCCCAGCGTGGCGGGGGGTACGGGGGTGTCGTCGTTCGCCTGCGGGGCGTCTTCGATCACATCGGAGCTCGTGGTCATGGGCGTCCCCTGTGGGGTCGTGGGTGGTGAGGCTGATGCCGGGTGGTTCCGGGAACCGTGCCCTGGTTCCGTTACAACGGTACCTACGGTTCCGTAACCTACGGCGTCGTAAGTATGGCAGCGCGTCGCCCGGCGGCAAGAGCCCGTGAGTCTGCGCGTCCGCACGGCCACCTATCCTTGGAGTCGGTCGGACAGCGCGGTCCGCTCTGAATTTTTCCCGGATCTCCGTCCCGTATGCGGCAGCCGCCGCGCGGGACGTGCTGACGGGTTCCCTCCCGGACGAGCTTCAACACTGCAAGGAGCCGCATCTGTGAGCAGTGCCGACGACCTGACTACGAGCACCACGTCGACCAGCACCGAGCTGCGCGCCGACATCAGGCGGCTGGGCGATCTCCTGGGCGAGACTCTCGTCCGGCAGGAGGGTCCGGAGCTTCTCGAGCTGGTCGAGAGGGTCCGCCGACTCACCCGCGAGGACGGCGAGGCCGCGGCGGAGCTGCTGCGCGGCACCGAACTGGACACCGCGGCCAAGCTGGTCCGCGCCTTCTCCACCTACTTCCACCTCGCCAACGTCACCGAGCAGGTGCACCGCGGCCGGGAGCTGCGCGCCAAGCGCGCCGCCGAGGGCGGTCTGCTGGCCCGCACGGCCGACCGGCTGAAGGACGCCGACCCCGAGCACCTGCGGGCGACGGTGAAGAACCTCAACGTCCGCCCGGTCTTCACCGCCCACCCCACCGAGGCCGCGCGCCGCTCGGTGCTGAACAAGCTCCGGCGCATCGCCGCCCTGCTGGAGACCCCGGTCATCGAGTCCGACCGCCGCCGCTACGACACCCGTCTGGCGGAGAACATCGACCTCATCTGGCAGACCGACGAACTGCGCGTCGTGCGCCCCGAGCCGGCCGACGAGGCCCGCAACGCCATCTACTACCTCGACGAGCTGCACGCCGGCGCCGTCGGGGACGTCCTGGAGGACCTCACCGCCGAGCTGGAGCGGGTCGGGGTCAAGCTGCCCGACGAGACCCGGCCGCTCACCTTCGGCACCTGGATCGGCGGCGACCGCGACGGCAACCCCAACGTCACCCCGCAGGTCACCTGGGACGTGCTGATCCTCCAGCACGAGCACGGCATCAACGACGCCCTGGAGATGATCGACGAGCTGCGCGGCTTCCTGTCGAACTCCATCCGCTACTCGGGCGCCACGCCGGAGCTGCTGGAGTCGCTGAACGAGGACCTGGAGCGCCTGCCGGAGATCAGCCCCCGCTACAAGCGGCTGAACGCCGAGGAGCCCTACCGGCTCAAGGCCACCTGCATCCGGCAGAAGCTGGAGAACACCAAGCAGCGCCTGGCCAAGGGCATCCCGCACGAGCCGGGCCGCGACTACCTGGGCACCGGCGAGCTGCTGGCCGACCTGGTGCTGATCCAGACCTCGCTGCGCGAGCACCGCGGGGGACTGTTCGCCGACGGTCGGATGAACCGCACGATCCGCACGCTGTCCGCGTTCGGCCTGCAGCTCGCCACGATGGACGTCCGCGAGCACGCCGACGCCCACCACCACGCCCTCGGCCAGCTCTTCGACCGGCTCGGCGAGGAGTCCTGGCGGTACGCGGACATGCCGCGCGACTACCGGGGCAAGCTGCTCGCCAAGGAGCTCAGGTCCCGGCGGCCGCTGGCCCCCTCGCCGGCGCCGGTGGACGCGGCCGGGGAGAAGACGCTCGGGGTCTTCCAGACCGTCAGACGGGCGCTGGAGGTCTTCGGGCCCGAGGTCATCGAGTCGTACATCATCTCGATGTGCCAGGGCGCCGACGACGTCTTCGCCGCCGCCGTGCTGGCCCGGGAGGCCGGGCTGATCGATCTGCACGCCGGCTGGGCGAAGATCGGCATCGTGCCGCTGCTGGAGACGACGGACGAGCTCAAGGCCGCCGACACGATCCTGGAGGACATGCTCTCCGACCCGTCCTACCGGCGTCTGGTGGCGCTGCGGGGTGATGTCCAGGAGGTCATGCTCGGCTACTCCGACTCCTCCAAGTTCGGCGGCATCACCACCTCGCAGTGGGAGATCCACCGGGCGCAGCGGCGGCTGCGTGACGTGGCGCACCGCTACGGCGTACGGCTGCGGCTCTTCCACGGCCGCGGCGGCACCGTCGGCCGCGGCGGCGGCCCCTCGCACGACGCGATCCTCGCCCAGCCCTGGGGCACCCTGGAGGGCGAGATCAAGGTGACCGAGCAGGGCGAGGTCATCTCCGACAAGTACCTGGTGCCGTCGCTGGCCCGGGAGAACCTGGAGCTGACGGTCGCGGCCACGCTCCAGGCGTCCGCCCTGCACACCGCCCCGCGCCAGTCCGACGAGGCCCTCGCACGCTGGGACGCGGCGATGGACGTGGTGAGCGACGCGGCCCACGCCGCCTACCGCCGCCTGGTGGAGGACCCGGACCTGCCGACGTACTTCCTCGCGTCGACGCCGGTGGACCAGCTCGCCGACCTGCACCTCGGCTCGCGGCCCTCCCGCCGTCCCGGCTCGGGTGTCTCCCTCGACGGACTGCGCGCCATCCCGTGGGTGTTCGGCTGGACCCAGTCCCGGCAGATCGTCCCCGGCTGGTTCGGTGTCGGCAGCGGGCTGAAGGCGCTGCGCGAGGCGGGCCTGGGCACCGTGCTCGACGAGATGCACGAGCAGTGGCACTTCTTCCGCAACTTCGTCTCCAACGTGGAGATGACGCTCGCGAAGACGGACCTGCGCATCGCCCAGCACTACGTCGACACCCTCGTCCCCGACGAGCTCAAGCACGTGTTCGAGACCATCAAGGCCGAGCACGAGCTGACCGTGCGCGAGGTGCTGAAGGTGACGGGCGAGGCGGAGCTGCTGGACGCGACCCCGGTGCTGAAGCAGACCTTCTCGATCCGGGACGCCTATCTGGACCCGATCTCCTACCTCCAGGTCGCCCTGCTCAAGCGCCAGCGCGAGGCGGCGGCCGCCGGGGAGCAGGCGGATCCGCTGCTGTCCCGGGCGCTGCTGCTGACGGTGAACGGCGTGGCGGCGGGGCTGCGCAACACCGGCTGACGGTTCCTCGCGCAACGGCGGTGCCCCCGAGCCTCGTACCGGCTCGGGGGCACCGCCGTGTGCTGGGGGGTGGGTCAGGCCGAGCGGCGGCGGTGGAGGAGGTAGCCGCCGGCGGCGAGCAGGGTGGCCGCGATGCCGGTCAGCAGGCCGACCGGGGCGCCGTTGCCGGTCTCGGCGAGGTCGCCCTCGGGGCCGCTGCCGCCGCCCTGGGGGGAGGGGGCGGCCGACGACTCGGCGCCGGAAGGGGGAGTGGCGGTGGGGGTGGGGGTGGCGCTCGTGTCCGGGGACGGGATGCCGGACTGCCCGGGCTTGCCGGGTTCCTCGGTCTCCTCGGTCTCCTCGCAGTCCGTCCAGAAGACCTTGTGCTTGGCGGACCCCTTCTCGCCCTCGAAGTTCCAGAACAGCTTGTAGTGGCCGTCGGGCAGCGTCATGTCGTCGCTGCGGCCGTGGCCCTCGCTGTCCAGGGTGAGCTCGCCGGACTTCACGGTCTCGCCCTTGACGCCGGCCGTCGGGGCCCAGGACTCGATGTGCCAGTCGACCTGCTGGCCGCCGTCGAAGCCGAAGGCGTCGAGGTAGAAGGAGCAGACGCGGGGCTCGTTGTGGCGCAGCTCCTCGTCGGTGGTGGCGTCGTGGATCTTCACGGTGCCGTTGTCCCCGGGCGGGGTGGCATGGGCGGCGGGGGCGAGGAACAGGGCCGCCGAGGCGACGGCGGACAGGGCGCCGGCGCGGGTGAGGGTACGCATGGGCAGTCCAGCTTCGTGACGGGGAACGGGCGGAAGTGGAGGGGGCGGCTCAGCTTCCGGCCGGCCCCGGCTCCAGGTCAATCACGAACGGACAACACTCGGTTTCTTCACAGGGTTACTGCTCAGACGGTGACAAAGGCCGCCGTGAGCAAGGCGGTTCCGGTGCCCGCCAGGGCCCAGGCGGCCCGGGTGCGGCGGAGGCCGCCCGCCACCACGACCGAGGCCAGCAGCAGTGCGCCGCCCAACGGGACCCAGGCGTAGAGGATGCCGGACGGGCCGGAGCGGACCACGTCGTCGGAGCCCGGTTTGATGATGACCGTGTAGGTACTGCCCTTGCGGACGGCGGCCGTGTGCTCGATGACGACGCGCTCGCGGGGCTGCGAGCCCTGGGAGAGGGGGGTGTAAGGGCCGGTGCAGGTGTCCTCGGCGCAGCGGGTCACCTCTACGGTGCCGCGCTCGCGCCCCTTGGTGAGCATCACGTGCTGGGCGGTCCCCCATGACGCCCAGACGCCCGCGATCAGGATCAGCACCGCGACCGTACCCATGGCCACGACGCGTCCGAACCGCAGTGCGGTGACGGCGCCCTGGCTGGACATGACGGCGGTAGGCATGGCCGCGATCCTTGGCCATTGCCTTGCTGAAAGTCAATGTCGCACTTGCCGGGAACTCCAGCGCCGCCTCCCGTCGAGACGTGCTACTGGGGCGACGACTTCGGCGTACGGGAAGGGGTGGGCGCGGGCGCCCTGCCCGGGGCCGAACCCGTACGAACGGCGGACGCCGACGACGGCTCCGCGCGCGCCCGCAGATGGCTGAAAACCCACCGCGCTACGAGTTGTACGTCCCCTGCGCCCGCTCCAGCCCCTCGATGACCAGGCTCTCCACCGCGTCCGCCGCCCGGTCCACGAAGTAGTCCAGCTCCTTGCGCTCAGCGGCGGAGAAGTCCTTCAGCACGAAGTCGGCGACCGGCATCCGCCCCGGCGGCCGGCCGATCCCGAACCGCACCCGGTGATAGTCGGCGCCCATCACCTTCGTCATCGACTTCAGACCGTTGTGCCCGTTGTCCCCGCCGCCGAACTTCAGCCGCAGGGTGCCGTAGTCGATGTCCAGCTCGTCGTGGACGGCCACGATGTTGGCGACCGGCACCTTGTAGAAGTCCCTCAGCGCGTTCACCGGCCCGCCGGAGAGGTTCATGAACGACATCGGCTTCACCAGGATCACCCGGCGGTTCAGCGGCCCCGGCGGCCCGATCCGCCCCTCCACGACCTGCGCCTGCGCCTTCCCGGCCCGCTTGAACCTCCCCCCGATCCGCTCGGCCAGCAGATCCGCCACCATGAACCCGACGTTGTGCCGGTTCATCGCGTACTCGGGCCCGGGGTTGCCGAGACCGGCGACGATCCAGGGGGCGCTCGGGTCGGAAGTCACGTCCATGTCTCCTTGATACGCCACAGCCGCCGCTTCCGGGGAAACGGCGGCCGTCGGCCTGCTGTGGGCAGTGAACAGCTCAGGCTCAGGCCTCGGTGGCCTCGGTGCCCTCGCCGGCCTCACCCTCCGGGGCCTCCTCCGCCTGCGCGGCCAGGACCTGGATGACGACCGCGTCCTCGTCGACGGCGAGCTTCACACCGCTGGGCAGGGTGATGTCCTTGGCGAGGATGGAGTCACCGGCGGCCAGGCCCTCGATGGACACCGTGACCGACTCGGGGATGTGCGTGGCCTCGGCCTCGACGGGCAGCGCGTTGAGCACGTGCTCCAGCAGGTTGCCACCGGCGGCCAGCTCGCCCTCGGTGTGCACGAAGATCTCGACGTTGACCTTCTCGCCACGCTGCACGAGCTGCAGGTCGACGTGCTCGAGGAAGCCCTTGATCGGGTCACGCTGCACGGACTTCGGGATCGCCAGCTCGTTGGTCTTGCCGTCGATGTCCAGGGCGATCAGGACGTTCGGCGTACGCAGCGCGAGCAGCAGCTCGTGACCCGGCAGGGTCAGGTGCAGCGGGTCGGAACCGTGGCCGTACAGCACACCGGGAACCTTGCTGTCACGGCGGATGCGGCGGGCGGCACCCTTGCCGAACTCGCTGCGCGTGACGGCGGAGATCTTCACCTCGGACATAACGATCACTCCTCGTATGGGTGAGAAACGGACAGGGTCACCCGGCCACGAACGGCCTGCTACGAAGAGCGCGTCGATAACGGATCGCCGGACCCCCATGAGTGCGCCTCACGGAGAACGGCCTCCCTCGCCGAGCAACCTGAGCAGTCTACTCGGCAGGGGAGGCCGTACGAAATCGATCTAGCGGCTCACTGCTCGTCGAACAGGCTCGTCACCGAACCGTCCTCGAACACCTCACGCACCGCGCTCGCGATCGTCGGTGCGATCGACAGCACCGTGATCTTGTCGAGGTCGTCGGCCAGCTCACCCGGCGTCGGCAGCGTGTTGGTGAACACGAACTCGCTCACCCGGGAGTTCTTCAGACGGTCCGCCGCCGGACCCGACAGCACACCGTGGGTCGCCGTCACGATGACGTCCTCGGCACCGTGCGCGAACAGCGCGTCGGCCGCGGCGCAGATCGTGCCACCCGTGTCGATCATGTCGTCGACCAGGACGCACACCCGGCCCTTGACCTCACCCACGACCTCGTGGACGGTCACCTGGTTCGCCACGTCCTTGTCACGCCGCTTGTGCACGATCGCCAGCGGCGCACCCAGACGGTCGCACCAGCGGTCCGCGACCCGCACCCGGCCGGCGTCCGGGGAGACCACCGTCAGCTTGGCGCGGTCGACCTTGCGGCCCACGTAGTCCGCCAGCAGCGGCAGCGCGAACAGATGATCCACCGGACCGTCGAAGAAGCCCTGGATCTGGTCCGTGTGCAAATCGACCGTGAGGATCCGGTGGGCACCCGCCGTCTTCATCAGGTCCGCGATCAGACGCGCCGAAATAGGTTCACGGCCACGGTGCTTCTTGTCCTGACGCGCGTAACCGTAGAACGGCACGATGACCGTGATGGAGCGGGCCGACGCACGCTTCAGCGCGTCGATCATGATCAGCTGCTCCATGATCCACTGATTGATCGGAGCCGTGTGGCTCTGGATCACGAAGCAGTCCGCACCACGCGCCGACTCCTGATAGCGCACGTAGATCTCGCCGTTGGCGAAGTCGAAGGCCTTCGTCGGGACGACCCCGACACCCAGCTGGTGGGCGACCTCCTCGGCAAGCTCGGGGTGGGCGCGGCCGGAGAAGAACATCATCTTCTTCTCGCCGGTCGTCTTGATCCCGGTCACAGCACTGTCTCCTCAGAGGTGTCTCAGCTGGGTGTCGAGAGGCCGCACCAGCCCGTCCCGACTGGGTGCGAGCGGCCGTCTCAGCTGGTTAGGTGCGGATGTGCACTTATCACGGTACGCCGTCCCCGACGCGCCTGTTTCCAGTCAGTTTTCGTCTTCCGGCCGCCCGGACGCCGCCTCGGCCGCCTTCGCCGCCGCGCTCCCCGGACGCTTGCGGGCCACCCAGCCCTCGATATTCCGCTGCTGACCACGGGCCACGGCCAGCGAACCGGGCGGTACGTCCTTGGTGATCACAGACCCGGCGGCGGTGTACGCCCCGTCCCCGATCGTGACAGGTGCCACAAACATGTTGTCCGAACCGGTCCGGCAGTGCGACCCGATGGTCGTGTGGTGCTTGTCCTGTCCGTCGTAGTTCACGAAGACACTGGCGGCACCGATGTTCGTGTGGTCCCCGATCGTCGCGTCACCGACGTACGACAGATGCGGGACCTTCGTCCCCTCACCGATCGAGGCGTTCTTCGTCTCGACGTACGTGCCGATCTTGCCCTTCGCACCCAGCCGGGTCCCCGGCCGCAGATAGGCGTACGGTCCCACCGTCGCCTCCGCGCCCACCTCGGCCCGGTCCGCCACCGTGGCCTCCACCCGCGCCCCGGCACCGACCCGGGTGTCGGTCAGCCGGCAGTTCGGGCCCACCTCCGCGCCCTCACCGAGATGCGTGGCGCCCAGCAGCTGGGTGCCCGGGTGCACCACGGCGTCCTGCTCGAAGCTCACCGTGACATCGACCCAGGTGGTCGCCGGGTCGACGACCGTCACCCCGGCCAGCATCGCGTCCGTCAGGAGCCGGTCGTTGAGGATCCGCCGCGCCTCGGCGAGCTGCACACGGTTGTTGATACCGGCGATCTCGCGGTGATCCCCCGCGACCGAAGCCCCCACCCGGTGCCCCGCCTCCCGCAGGATCCCCAGGACGTCGGTCAGGTACTCCTCGCCCTGGCTGTTGTCCGTACGGACCTTGCCCAGCGCGTCCGCGAGCAACTGCCCGTCGAAGGCGAACACCCCGGAGTTGATCTCCCGGATCGCCCGCTGGGACGCGTCGGCGTCCTTGTGCTCGACGATCGCGGTGACAGCACCCGAGGCGCCGTCCCGCACGATCCGGCCGTACCCGGTCGCGTCCGGCACCTCGGCCGTCAGCACGGTCACGGCGTTGCCGTCGGCGGAGTGGGTGGCGGCCAGGGCCTGGAGGGTGGCGCCGGTCAGCAGCGGGGTGTCGCCGCAGACGACGACCACGGTCCCGTCGACGGCGCCGCCCAGCTCCTCCAGGGCCATCCGTACGGCGTGCCCGGTGCCGTTCTGCTGCGCCTGCACGGCCGTACGCACCTCGGCGTCCACCTCGGCGAGGTGCGCGGTGACCTTCTCGCGGGCGTGGCCGACGACCACGACGAGGTTCTCGGGCTGCAACTCGCGCGCGGCGGCCAGCACATGACCCACGAGGCTGCGTCCGCAGATCTCGTGCAGGACCTTGGGTGTGGCCGACTTCATACGGGTGCCCTCACCCGCTGCGAGAACGACGACGGCTGCCGGGCGAATGGCGCTCACGGGGTTGCCCTTCGGCTTTTGGGATGGGGAGGGGTGACATCCGCAGGATACCGGGGCGTTTCGCGGTGGTTATGGGAGCGGGCCCTGACTGGCGCTGTTTGGCCGTCAGGACCCGAACCGAGCAGTTGCTCCCCCGCCAGGACTCGAACCTGAAATACATCATCCAAAGTGACGTGTGTTGCCGATTACACCACGGGGGAATGTACCCGGCTAATCGGACATATCGCCGATCTGCTGGGTGGCTCCCAACACTATGCCGTACCAAGAGCCTTCGATGCGACGGTACAACTCGGCACTCTGCCGGACGGTGAGCACCAGGCAGCCGCGATAATCATCGCCCGTGTTCTTGCGGACGGTCTTCGGGTTGTGCCGCTTCAGGGTTGTCTTGGCGAAGGCGCTGCGGTCGGCCTGAGCGATGTCCGCCCAGTACCTCTCGGCTGCTTCGACGTCGGCGGACTCGTGGATCATCACGCGGTAGCCGATGCGCTCTCTGCCGACTTCGAGCAGGTCGAGCCAGGCAAGGAACAGGCGGATCATGCCGGGGTCACTGTTGACGAAGGCCACCCGCTCCCGCCGCGCGTGCGGTTTGTCCTTGGTGCCCTCGGCCCAGTACAGGCCAACGCCCAAAACGAACAGTTCCCGCTTGGACAGCTTGCCGACCTCCGCCGCGGCCGCAGCCTTGACGTGCTGCCGTTGCTCGTCGCGCACGGCGAGTTCGTGCTCCCAGCGCTTCTGCGCCGCCAGCTTCGCCTGATCCGCCGGATCGCGTCGCTCCGGCTTCGGCAGGTCTCGTACCCACAGGGAGATCGAGCTTTTCGAGCACCCCAGCTCCACCTGGATCTGGTCGTACGTCCAGCCCTGGAGTCGTAGCTCGCGGGCTTTGCCCCTGAGGTCGTCCTTCGCGTTCGGTCGCTTCGTCCATTGCGGAGGTGGCTCGCCCTCCAGGAGCCGGTTGAGGAGGTCGTTGTTGTCGACGTGGAGTTCATCGCGGATCCGGCGTCGGCTGAGGCCCGCTCGGCGCAAGGTCGTCGCCCGTTCCCGGAGTGCTTCGAAGTCGGTGTATTTGTTCGGTGGATGTGCCATAGGCATACCGTCCGGACGGAATGGTCGGTTCCGGTGTCGAACGGTGAGCGATTCAGCAGTTCGAGGTATTTCGGGTTGTTTCGCCTCCCGTCGGTCCGGTCCTGTGGTGTAGGCCAGTCCCGGAAACTCACCGGAAATGGCCCGCCCCCCGCCCGTAGGCTGGAGTCATGACCACGACGGGGGAAGAGCACACCGGGGCCCTGGCCGGGCCGTGGTGGTGGGCGAGGTGGCGTAGTGCCGCGCTGGACATGGGTCTGGCCGCGGTGTCCGCGCTGGAGTGCGGGGCGAAAGGGTTCGGCTTCGCGGCGGACGCGGGGATCCCGGCGTTCGTGGGTGTGCTGTTCGGGGTGCTGGCCGGTTCGGTGCTGGTGGTGCGGCGGCGGTGGCCGATCGCGGTCGTGCTGGTCTCGATCGCCGTCATGCCCGCCCAGATGGGCTTCTTGATGATCGTCGTCGGCCTGTACACCCTGGCCGCCTCCGAACTGCCCCGCCGGATCATCGGCGCGCTGGCCGGCATGTCCCAGGTCGGCATGCTGATCGTGACGTTCGTGTGGCTGCGCCAGGGCGTGGACCAGGGCGACCTCCAGTTCGGGGACTGGTTCGTGCCGTTCGGCGCGATCACCACCTCGCTGGGGATGACCGCGCCCCCGCTGCTGCTCGGCCTGTACGTGGGCGCGCGCCGGCGGCTGATGGAGTCGCTGCGGGAGCGGGCGGACAGTCTGGAACGGGAGCTGCAACTGCTCGCGGAGCGCGCGGAGGAGCGGGCCGAGTGGGCGCGGGGTGAGGAGCGCACGCGGATCGCGCGGGAGATGCACGACGTGGTCGCGCACCGGGTGAGCCTGATGGTGGTGCATGCGGCGGCGCTGCAGGCGGTCGCGCGCAAGGATCCGGAGAAGGCGGTCAAGAACGCCGCCCTGGTCGGTGACATGGGCCGGCAGGCGCTGACGGAGTTGCGCGAGATGCTCGGCGTGCTGCGCGCCACCGACGGTCTCGCGGGGCGGCGTCCGGTGGTGCCGCTGGCGGCGGTCGGCGCGGCTGCCGCGGCGGCGGCGTCCCGGGCCGCGCAGGACGAGGGTGCTTCGGCCGAGGGGCCGTGTCTGTCGGAACTGGACGAGTTGATCGGGCAGTCCGCGGCGGCGGGCATGGTGGTCGACCTGTCGGTCGAGGGCGACGTGCGGGGCTATCCGCCCGAGGTGGAGCAGACGGCGTACCGCGTGGTGCAGGAGGCGCTGACCAACGTGCACAAGCACGCGGCGGGCGCGAAGACGCACGTACGGCTGGCTCATCGGGTCGCCGAGATCGCGATGCAGGTGGAGAACGAGCCCCCGCCGGAGGCGGCGTCGGCGTCCTCGGCGCGGTTGCCGTCGGGCGGCAACGGCCTGGTGGGGATGAAGGAGCGGGTGGCCGCGCTGGGCGGGGTGTTCGTGTCCGGGCCGACGGATGCCGGGGGGTTCCGGGTGTCGGCGGTGATTCCGGCGGCGTGAGGGTGGCGTGGGGCCGGCTCAGGGCGCGGTGAGCCGTACCGGTTCGGTGCCCGCGACGAGGGTGCTGAGCGCCAGGTCGATGTCGGGGCCGAGGTACCAGTCGCCGGTGTGGTCGAGGGTGTAGACGCGGCCCTCGGCGTCGATGGCGAGCAGGGCGTCGGTGTCGGTTTCCGCGCCGAGGGGGCAGACCTCGGTGTCGAGGGCGCGGCCGAGGTCGCCGAGGGTGCGGGCCATGTGCAGGCCGTGCAGCGGGTCGAGGTGGACGCTGGCGGGGGCGACCTGGCGGCCCGGTCCGGGCGGGGTGATGTGCAGTCCGCCGAACTCCGCCCAGGCCTCCACCGCGGCGGGGAAGACGGTGTGCCGGTGGCCCGCGGGCGAGGCGTGGTCGCGCAGGGTGTCGGCCCAGATCTCGGCCTGCTTGATGTCCCAGCGTCCGGGCTGCCAGCCGGCGGCGCGCAGGGCGGCGTCGACGGGCACGGGGAAGCGGGTGGTGGAGGTGCGGTCCGGGTGCATCTGCCCTCTATCGTGCGGGTGTGAAGGACGGGCGTCGGTCGTCAGTCGCCGGCGCCGGCCGGGTCGACGATCCGGACGCCGAAGTGGGCGCTGAGGGCGGTGCAGGCGCGGCAGGGTGTGGCGAAGCTGCCGTGCAGGGGGTCGCCGTCCTCGCGGATGCGGCGGGCGGTGAGCTTGGCCTGCTTGAGGGCTTTGCGGGCCTCGCCGTTGGTCATCGGTTTGCGGGCGGCGCGTTTGCTGCGGGCGGCGTCGGCGGTGGCGATGTGCCGGGAGATCAGGATCGTCTCGGCGCAGCGGCCGGTGAAGCGGTCGCGTTGGGCGCTGGTCAGGGTGTCGAGGAAGTCCTGGACCAGTGGGTGCAGCGCGGGCGGCTGGTCGCCGCGGGCGGCGGTGCCGGTGAGGGTGGCGCCGCGGACCGAGAGGGCGGCGGCGACGGTGGGGAGTATGCCGTCGCGGCGGTGGCGCAGGGTGGGGGCGTGCGGGACCTCGGTGGCGCTCCAGCCGACCCGGGGGTCGCCGGACGGGCTCGTTCTCGGGCCCCCGTGTGGTCCTGTCTGCGTCGCGTTCATGATCGTCATCCCCTCCCGTGCATCCCCCCGGACGACACAGAGTGCCAAATGGCGTGGCTGGTGCGGAAGCTGGGGCGGCGCGACACGCCCGGGTTTGGGCAGGCTGTCACGGCGGGGTGACGGCTGGTCACGGAAGCGGAGGGGCCCTGACCGGTGCCCGGTGACCCGTGTCGCCGTACCGCATAGGCTGTCGGCACCGCGATCCATGCGGTTGACGCGTGGAGACAGTCGATACGGGGCGTAGTGGCCGAGGAGGGTCAGTGCGTGCCGTACCAGAACGCCGCAGGGGGCAACCGCCATGACGACAGGTCGGCTCGGGCTGGGGGCGCCTCCCGGCCGCCAGGCCGGGGGACACGCCGCGCCGCCGAACGCGGCCTACGCCGGGCAGGTCGTGCACTTCCCGGATCCGGTCCGGGCTGCCCGTCACCCGCGTGGGGTGCGGATCGACGAGCACGGCTATCCCGACTTCTCGCCCTACGCGCGGGCGGCCGCGGAGATCGCGGACCCGCCGGAGGGGTTCGGCGTCGACGAACTGCGCCTGACGGATTACGTGTCGGCGAACGCGGCGCTGGCGGCCTCCGGTCATGAGCTGTGGGACACGGTGCCGTCGGTGGCGACGCCGCACGGCTGGACGTGGCACCATGCGGCGGCTTCGCGGCGGCTCGAACTGGTTCCGGTCGAGGTCAAGGCGCTGCTGCGGCATCACGGCGGGATCGCGACGGCGGCGGTGGACCAGAACAAGCGGGGCACCCGGCCGCTCCAGGAGACGCGTCCGGCGCACATCGGTCTGCCCAAGTCGGGGGTGGCGGTGAGCGAGGCGCAGGTGCTGGGCGTCGAGGAGGACCTCGGGTACCGGCTGCCGGGCGCGTACCGGTCGTTCCTGAAGGCGGCGGGCGGTTGCGCGCCGGTGGGGACCGCGCTGGACGCGGAGTTGGGCCTGCTGATCGACCAGCCCTTCTTCACGGTGCGCGAGGAGGCGGCGGTCAATGACCTCGTCTACGTCAACAAGTGCCTGCGGGACCATCTGACCAAGGACTATCTGGGCGTCGGTTTCGTCCAGGGCGGTCTGCTGGCGGTGAAGGTGAAGGGCGAGCGGATCGGTTCGGTCTGGTTCTGCGCGTACGACGACGCGCGGGACGTCGATCCGGCGTGGTCGCCGGCGGAACGGGTGGAGCGGCTGCTGCTGCCCTGCGGTGACGACTTCGACGGTTTCCTCTCCCGGCTGGCGGGTTCGCCGCCCGAGCTGGAGACGGTGGCCAACCTGATGGTCGACGGTGGGTTCGCCCGTTCCGTGCCGGTGTCTACTTCCGTGTCTGGGGAGTGAGTTTCGCGATGGTGACGTTCGCTCAGGCGCAGGAGCGCGCGGAGGAGTGGGTCAACGGTGATGTGCCCGCGTACCAGCACCGGGAGGTGCGGGTGCGGGAGTTCGAGCTGGGGTTCGTCGTCTGGGCCGAGGACCGCCCGGACGGGCCGCGCTCGGACGGCGGGGCGCAGCGGCTGGTCATCGCCCGGGACAGCGGCGAGGCGAGCCTGTGGCCCGCGCTGCCGGTGGGCGAGGTGATCCGCCGGTACGAGGAGGAGTACGGCCGCCCGGACGAGGCCCCGGAGCCGGCGCCGGCGGCTTCGGCGCGGGTGGATCTGAACCAGACGTCGTTCCTGCTGACTCCTCCGGAGTGGTTGCAGGAGGCGGCGGATCAGCTGGGGATTCCCGGCCGCCGGGGTGGGGACACCTCGGGCGGGACGGCGGCCGGCGCTGGTGTGGGGTCCGGTGCGTCGGCGGGGCCTGATGAGGGGTCCGGTGGGTCGGACGGGTCCGGTGCGGGGGTCGGTGCCGGTGCCGGGGTCGGTGCTGGTGGTGGGGCTTTGCCGGAGGCGCAGGCCGGGGCGCCGGGGGCGGGTTCGGCTTGGCCGGATGCCGGGGTGGCTGATGCGCCGGGTGGGTCTGGTGCGGGGGCCGGGTCCGGGGCGGGTTCCGGGGCCGGTGCCGTGGGTCTGCCGGAGACGCAGGCCGGGGCGCCCGGGGCGGGTTCGGCTTGGCCCGATGCCGGGGTGGCCGATGCGACTCCCTGGGCCGGTACGGACACCAACGCGGACGCCGGTGAGGACCGTTCCGTACCGCTGCCCGCGACCGTGTTCGCGCAGCAGCTGAACGAGGTGGACGACAGCACGCCGCCGCCGGCCGTGCCGGACGCGAAGACGGCGCTGATGTCGGGGGGCAGCCAGCTGCCGCGTACCGCGGTGGCGCCGGCGCTCGACGACTCGGCCGCGCCGGGCTCCCCCGTGCCGGGCGCCACGCCTCCGCCTCCCGCGGGCGCGCCGTCCTCCGGCTACCAGCAGGGCGGCCCGGGTGCCGCCCCCGACGCCGGGCCGGGCCGGCCGCTCGCGCCGAACGCCGGGGACATCGCCGACGCCGCGACGAGCAAGGCGACGCCTCCGCCGCGTCGTGCGGCGACTCCGCCGCCTCCGCCGAGCGCCCCCGGAGCGCCGGGCGCGCGCCCGGGAGCCACGCCGCCGCCCGCGCCGTCCGGCCCTGGTGCGCCGGGGACGCCCGCGGGCGGGTACGTACCGACGCAGCTGGTGTCCGCGCTCGGTCCCGAGGGCCCCGGCGGTCCGGGCGGTCCGGCCGGTCCGGGCGCGCCGCAGCCTCCCGGCGCTCCGGGTGCGCCCGGCGGGACGCCTCCGGGCGGTGTGCACCACGCGGCCACGATGCTGGCCGATCCGAGCCAGATGAGTGGGGGCGGCAGGGTGCCGCAGCCTCCTGGCCCGCCCGGTGCGCCGAACGCCCCGGGGATGCCGAACCCGCCCGGAGCCCCGGGCGCCCCGCAGCCCCCTGGCGCCCCCGGCATGCCCGGCGCCCCCGGCGCCGGCCGCGGTGCCGTGCACCACGCGGAGACCGTGCTGTCCGCGCCCCCCGTGGGCGGCCCCGGCACGCCTCCGCCGCCGCAGGCCCCTGGCGCCCCCGGTATGGCACCGGGCGCCGTACAGCCGCCGATGCCGCCCGGCGCGATGCCCCCTGGGGCGATGCCGCCGCCCGGTCAGCCGATGCCCATGCCCATGCCCATGCCGGGTCAGCAGCCCCCGGCGTACGGCTACCCGCAGCAGCCCACCGGTCAGCCGACCGTGGGCCCGGGGTACCAGGCCGTGCTGCGCTACCGCGCGCAGGACGGTTCCGAGCAGCAGCTGATCCGGCGTTCGGCGCCGGGCACGCCGCACCCGGAGTGGCAGATCTTCCACGAGCTGCGCGCCATGAACGTGCCGCCGGACCAGGTGCTGGAGCTGCACACCGAGCTGGAGTCGTGCGAGCTGCCGGGCGCGTATTGCGCGCGGATGATCCGGGAGCAGTGGCCGCAGGCGCGGATCGCGAGCATCGCGCCGTACGGCACGGATCACGCGAGCCGGCAGCAGGGGATGCGGCAGTTGCTGGCGCACCAGGGCGAGCTGCACCAGGTGGCGGACGGCCCCGCGCGGCCCGCGCCGGTGCGGGCGCCGCTGCCGCCGGTGCCGCCCGCGCCGCCGGTGCCGCCGGAGGCGATCGGGCAGGAGCTGGCCGCGGTGTTCGGGCCGGGGGTGTTCCGGTTCGAGCAGGCCGCCGTGTCCCGGCAGGGCGTGCCGCCGATCGTGGCGCACAGCCTGGTCGCGGCGGGGCTGCCGATGGACATGGGCCCCTTCTTCTGGGCCCAGGCCCAGCCGGGGCGGCCGGTGCCGACGCTGGCGGAGCTGGCGGTCGAGCGCGGGGTGCAGCCGGCCTCGGACGCGGGCTCGTACCTGGTGATGGGCAGCGACTTCGGCCGGGCGATCTGTGTCCAGTACGGGACGGCGAACATCGTCGCGGTGCCGGTGGAGGCAGGGCCGGGCGGGGCGCCCGTGCCGCCGCAGTTCGTGAACACCGGGCTGCCCGAGTTCCAGCGCTGTCTGGCGCTGCTCGGCCGGATGTGGCGGCTGCGGTTCGGGCTGAACCAGGAGCAGGCGGGCCGCTGGACCGTCGACTTCCAGGCGCAGCTGGCCGCGCTGGACCCGGCGGCGCTCGGTTCGCCGGAGAGCTGGTGGTCGGTCCTGCTGGAGCAGATGTGGGACGGCCTGCTGTGACGCGCCGCCGCTGAGCGGCACGCACGCGTGGACGCCGGGCCCGGTCAGGACGACCGGGCCCGGCTTCTTCGTACCCCCGGACGGTGCATGACCCGGACGGCGCGTGACCCATGACCGGAGTGTCGCGTTATGTACCTTTCTTTCCGATACATGAAGATGGCCGCGAAATCATGATTGTGCGTCCGTCTGATGGAGAGGGGTTCCAGCATGAGCGGCACACCGGTCCCGCCCCACGGCTTCGTGGCCGTACGGGGGCGTGGGTACCGTCCCGAACAGGTCGACGCGTTCGCCGCCGCCCTCTCCCAGGACCGGGACGCCGCGTGGGAGCGCGCCGCCCGGCTGACCGTGCTCGCCAAGGAGATGCAGGCCGAGGCGGTACGGATGCGGGAGGCCGTGGCCCGGCTCGCGCCCCAGACGTACGACGCCCTCGGGGAGCGCGCGCGGCGCCTCTTCGAGCTGGGTGCGGAGGAGGCCGCGGCGGTGCGGGAGGGCGCTCGGGAGGAGGCGCGGCGCCTCGCGGAGGAGGCGCGGGCGCACGCGGAGAGTGGGCAGGGGGCGGCACGGGAGCATGCCGACTCGGTACGGGCCGAGGCGGAGGAGCGCGCGCGTCAGCGTCTGCTCGCGGCGCGCGCCGAGGCGGACGAGATCCGGATCACGGCCCGGCGCGAGGTCAAGGAGTGCCGCGGGGAGGCGGTGGCCGCCCTGCGCGAGGTGCGGCAGCGCACCACCGGCCTGCTCGCCGAGCAGGCCAGGGAGTACGCCGAACGGCTGGCCGCGTTCGAGCGCGAGGCCGAGGAGCGGGCGGCCGCGGCCGAGGTCCGGCACGCCGAGCGCATGGCCCGCGCGGAGGCCGCGCTCTCCGACGCGAAGCAGGCGCTCGCCGATGCCGAGGCGGCGGGCCGCCGGAGCCAGGAGGAGGCGCGGGCGCGGGCGGCCGAGATGATCGCGGAGGCGCGGGTACGCGAGGAGCGCATCGCGACCGAAACCGAGCGCGTACTGCGCGAACACGGCGAGCGCTGGGACGACGTACGCGCCCACATGGATCACGTACGCACCAGCCTCACCACCCTGACAGGCCGAGCCGCAGCGGAATGACCACCCCCGGGGCGCCCACCCTCGCGGCCCGGGTCCGTCAGTTCTGGTGGCGGGTGGCGCCTGCCAGGATCCAGCCCTCTACCGCCTCGTACTGGTGCCGTTGCTCCTCGGCCTTTCGGCGGCCCGAGGCCAGCGTGCCCAGCCAGCCGAACAGGAAGCCCGCGGGGATGGAGACGAGGCCGGTGGTGGTGAACGGGAACCAGTTGAAGTCGGCCTCGGGGAAGGCGGAGAAGGGTGATCCGGAGACCAGGTTGGTGCCCGGCATCATCAGCAGCACCACCAGCGAACCGCCGATCAGCGTGGCGAGCAGGCCGGTGCGGGTGTACCGGCGCCAGAAGAGGCTGTAGACCAGCGCGGGGGCGATGGCCGAGGCACCGAGGCAGAACGACAGCGTCACCAGCGGCTGCAGACTGCGGTGCTGCACCATCGTGGCCAAGAGGATCGCCGGCGCCCCCACCGCCAGCGCGGACAGCCGGGCCAGCGTCATCTCGCGGCGCCCCGACAACTCCCGCAGCCGGGTGGCGAACACGTCGTGGGCGAGGGTGTTGGCGCAGGCGAGGATCATCCCGGCGACCGAGGCGAGCACCGTCAGGAAGATCGCCGTGGTGACCGTGGTGAACAGGAAGGTCTCCGCCGTGGAGACCTCGGCCCCGAACGCGGCCTGGGAGCCGAGCAGATAGGCGGTGTTGCCCTGCGGGTCGGCCCCGGCGATCCCCGCCCGCCCGATCAGCGCGGTCGCGCCGAAGCCCACGACGGTGATGACCAGCACGAACAGCACGACCGTGGAGACCGCCCAGGACATCGAACGGCGGACCTGCCGCGCGCTGTCGGCGGTGTACATGCGCATGGTGACGTGCGGCAGACAGGCGCCGCCGAGGACGACGGCGAGCTGGGAGCTGACCATGTCGAGGCCCGGATGCGGCCCGCCCGAGAACTGCAGCCCGGAGCTGAGGAAGGCGGATCCCACCCCGCTCCCCTCGGCGGCGGCGTCGAAGAGGGCGGCCGGGTTCCAGTCGAACTTGCTCAGCACCAGGACGGCGACCACGGCGCCGGAGCCGAGCAGCATCACCATCTTCAGGATCTGGATGAGCGCGGTGCCCTTCATCCCGCCGATCGCCGCGTAACTGATCATCAGCGCACCGAGACCGATGATGCAGCCCGTCTTCATCGAGTCACCGGAGAAGCCGAGGATGAACGCCATCAGCTGCCCGGTGCCGGCGAGTTGGACCACCATCAGCGGCACCAGCGCGGCGATCGTCACCACGCACGCCGTGATCCGCACGCTGCGCCCGGGCATCCGGCGGGCGAGCGCGTCCCCCATGGTGAACCGGCCCGCGTTGCGCAGCGGTTCGGCCAGCAGGAACATCAGCAGCATCAGCGACAGCGCCGTGCTGAGGGCGAGGACGATGCCGTCGTAGCCGTACAGGGCGATGACGCCGGTGGTGCCGAGCACGGTCGCGGCGGAGATGTAGTCGCCGCCGATGGCCAGGCCGTTGCGCATGGCGGACAGGGAGCCGTAGCCGGTGTAGAACTCGTCGAGGTCGTCCCGGTCGGGGCCGGTCATCACGCACAGCAGCAGCGTGATCGTGGCGACGGCGGAGAACGCCACCAGGGACATCGCCTGTGCGTCACCGCTGAACTGCGTGGTCATCGCTGCGCCGCCTCCTCGCGCCGGGCGTCCACCGCGGCCTGCTTGCGGATGCGCTCCGCGAGCGGGTCGACGTAACGGCGCGCGGTGTGCTCGTACAGCGCGATCGCCAGCCAGGTGACGGGGAGCTGGACCAGGGCGAGCAGCAGTCCGGTGGGCAGGCCGTCGGTGACGGTGCTCGTCATGAAGGCCGGCGCGGTCGCCGACAGGATCAGGAACAGGACGAAGTAGCCGAGCGCGGTGAGGGTGGCGGTGCGCCGCTGCCAGCGGTAGGCGCTGCGCAGGATGCGCAGGTCGCTGTGGTGGCCGAGCGCGGGGTGGCGCGGCGCGCGGTGCCGTGGGGGCTCGGCGGGGGCCGTCGGCTGCCAGGGGTAGCCGGCATACGGCTGGGGAGGCCGGTGCGGGGACGGCGGATACGAGTCGGGGGACATCCCGTACTCCTTGCGTGGCGGCTCGGGTCCGGTACGGACCGCAGGGAGGTGGGGGGGCGGTCGAGCGGGTGACGCACGTTACTCGCTGGTAGCAAGATCCGCGAGGCTTTCGACAAACTGAGTGGTCGGTATGCGCTTGCTTTCGCTTCGACGCGCCTGACCTCGGGTGTTACCCCGGTTAACTCCGACTTTTCGAGAGCCCCGACTGCCGCAGCGCGCGGTGATAGGCGATGCCGGGCCGCTCGTCGATCACGAGTTCGCCGGTGGGGGAGAAGGCGTTGCGCTCCAGCACCGCCCGGGACGCCAGGTTGTCGAGCGTCGTGACCGCGGTGAGCTCCGTGAGCCCGTACGTGGTGGCGGCCAGCTCGCACACGGCCCGGACCGCCGCCGTCGCCACGCCCTTGCCCGCGGCCCGCTCCCCGACGCGGTAGCCGAGTTCGCCGCCGCCGTGCTCGACGTCCATCAGGTTGATCCGGCCGATCAGCCGGTTCCCGTCGTCGAGCAGGACATGGAAGTGGCAGATGCCGAGGGCCTGTTCGGTCAGCAGCGCCTGGTGGCGGGCGGCGAAACCGGCGGGTTCGAAGTAGGCGTCACCGCGGTCGGGGATCGTGCGCACGAAGTACGCGCGGTTCTCCCGCTCGAAGGCCAGCACCGCGTCCGCGTGCTCGGCCCGCAGCCGCTCCAGCCTCACCATGCGGCCAGGGTAGGCCCGTTCAGTCCCCGATCACCGGGAATTTCCGCGGCGCCAGGAACAGCAGCACCAGGAACGCCAGCGCCGCGGCGCAGGCCGCCCCCAGATACACGGCGTGCACCGCGTCCGCGACGGCGTGCCGCGTCGCCTCCGCCGCCGCCCCCGAGCCGACGGCGCCGGTGACCGGGTCCAGGTCGCTCGCGCCGCCGAGGCGGGCCGCGAGGACGGCGTTGGCGATGGCGCCGAAGGCCGCCGCGCCCAGCGTCTGCCCGGTCTGCCGGCAGAACAGCACGGACGCCGTGGTGGTGCCCCGCTCCGACCAGGCCACCGTCGACTGGACGCCCACGATCAGCGGCAGCTGGAAGAGCCCGAGCGCGCCCCCGAGCAGCAGCATCAGCAGCGTCGGCTGCCAGGCCTGGCCCGGATACGGCAGGAACGGGAAGGCGAACAGGACCAGGGCCGCGGCCGCCATGCCGAGCAGCGCGGTGTCCCGGAAGCCGATCCTGCGGTACACGTGCTGGCTGAGGGCGGCCGACACCGGCCAGCTCAACGTCCATACCGACAGCACGAATCCGGCGGCCATGGGGCCGAGTCCGAGCACCGACTGGGCGTAGGTGGGCAGGAAGACGGTCGGGGCGACCATCAGCAGGCCCAGCGCGCCGAGCGCGAGATTGACCGCGGCGATCGTACGGCGGCGCCAGACCCAGCCCGGGATGATCGGTTCCGCGGCCCGGCGCTCGACCAGGACGACGACCCCCACGAGCGCGCATCCCGTCGCCAGCAGGGCGATCGAGGGTGCCGACAGCCAGGGCCAGGCCACCCCGCCCTGCACCAGCGCGGTCAGCAGGACGCCGCCGCACGCGAACACCGCGACCGCGCCCGCCCAGTCGACACGCGCGCGCGTGGCGGGCGATTTCCGCTCCGGCTCGTGCAGATGACGCACGATCAGCCACAACGCCACCGCCCCGACGGGCAGGTTGACCAGGAAGATCCACCGCCAGTCCGCGTACGCCGCCAGCAGGCCGCCCACCCCGGGCCCGGCCACCGCGGACACCGCCCACACCGTGGACAGCTTGGACTGGATCCGGGGGCGCTCCTTGAGCGGGTACAGATCCGCGGCGAGCGTCTGGACCGTCCCCTGCAGCGCGCCGCCGCCGAGGCCCTGCACGATCCGGAACGCGATCAGCGCCCCCATGTTCCAGGCCACCGCGCACAGCAGCGAGCCGAGCAGGAACACGGCGGCGCCCGCCACCAGCACCGGCTTGCGGCCGAAGGTGTCGGACAGCTTGCCGTAGACGGGTAGGCTCACCGTCACGGCCAGCAGATACCCGGAGAAGAGCCAGGAGAAGTAGGAGAAGCCGCCGAGGTCCCCGACGATCTGGGGGACGGCGGTGGAGACGATGGTGGAGTCCAGCGCGGCCAGCGCCATGGACAGCATCAGGGCGGCCACCACGGCACCGCGGCGCTCGGTCCCGGTGCGCTGTGCGCAGTCGCGGGTCGCAGGTCTCGTGTCGCCGCCCACAGGATGCCTTCCCCTTGCACCTATCTGCCGCCCGACAGCATCCCACTTGAACCTCACGTCACGGCAGGGATGAGGCTGAAGGAGGAGGCGACCCCGAGAACACCTCCGCCCAAAGGTGCACTGCCCCTAGGGGTACCTCCCCACCAGGGCTCGGGGAGGGTTCGTCCCGGCGGAGGACGAACGGGCCCCGGCCGGTCCTTAACCTGGCTTTATGCCGCTGGGGGGCGGCTGACCGGCCTCGCGGGGGTGGGGTTTTCCCCCGCACAAGACTGCGCTGGGCACCAGCGCGCCACGACCCCTCCCGGGACCAGACTCATCGTCGTACCGCTTCACACAGCTTCGCATGACGCACTTGTTGACCGACATAGGAGATTTGCCATGACATCGGCCGTAACCATTCCCAGGCACGGGGGCACTGGAGGGCGTACGGCCGTTGCCGCCCGGGCGCGCCAGGTCGTGAAGGCCTACGGGTCCGGGGAGACCCGGGTCGTGGCCCTGGACCATGTGGACGTGGACATCGCGCGGGGACAGTTCACCGCGATCATGGGCCCCTCGGGGTCCGGCAAGTCCACCCTGATGCACTGCCTCGCCGGTCTCGACACCGTGACCAGCGGTCAGATCTACCTGGACGAGACCGAGATCACCGGGCTGAAGGACAAGAAGCTCACTCAGCTGCGCCGGGACCGGATCGGCTTCATCTTCCAGGCGTACAACCTGCTGCCCACGCTGAACGCGCTCGAGAACATCACGCTGCCGATGGACATCGCCGGGCGGAAGCCCGACAAGCAGTGGCTCGACCGCGTGGTGGACACCGTGGGGCTGTCCGACCGGCTCAAGCACCGGCCCACCCAGCTCTCCGGCGGCCAGCAGCAGCGCGTCGCCGTGGCCCGGGCGCTGGCCGCCCGCCCCGAGATCATCTTCGGTGACGAGCCGACCGGAAACCTCGACTCCCGCGCGGGCGCCGAGGTCCTGGGCTTCCTGCGCCGCTCGGTCGACGAACTCGGGCAGACCATCGTGATGGTCACGCACGACCCGGTCGCCGCCTCCTACGCGGACCGGGTGCTCTACCTCGCCGACGGCCGCATCGTCGACGAGATGTTCAAGCCGACCGCCGAGGCCGTCCTGGACCGCATGAAGGACTTCGACGCCCGGGGGCGTACGTCATGACCGTGCTGAAGACCTCGATGCGCAACTTCTTCGCGCACAAGGGCCGGATGGCCCTGTCGGCCGTGGCGGTCATGCTGTCGGTGGCCTTCGTCTGCGGAACCCTGGTGTTCACCGACACCATGAACACCACCTTCGACAAGCTGTTCGCCGCCACCTCCTCCGATGTGACGGTCAGCTCGAAGGACGCCTCGGACACCGGTGAGACCACCGCCGACAACGGCAAGCCGCCGGTCATGCCGGCCACCGTGGTGGAGCGGGTGCGCGGCGCCGAGGGCGTGAAGTCGGCGGAGGGCACCGTCTTCACCACCTCGGTGACCGTCGTCGACGGCGACAAGGACAACCTCTCGCCCTCCAGCGGCGCCCCGACCATCGTCGGCAGCTGGAACAGCAACGACGCCCGCACCATGAAGATCACCTCCGGTACGGCGCCGAAGGGCCCCGACCAGGTCATGGTGGACGCGGACACCATCGACAAGCACGACCTGAAGCTCGGTGACGAGATCGGCGTCATCAGCGCCGTCGGCACGCACACCGCGAAGATCTCCGGCATCGCCGACTTCGAGGTCACCAACCCCGGCGCGGCGATCTTCTACCTGGACACCGCCACCGCCCAGCGGACGCTCGCCGGTGAACCGGACGTCTACACCAACGTCAACGTCACGGCCGTGAGCGGGGTCAGCGACGCGCAGCTGAAGAAGAACGTGCTCGCCGCGACCGGCGGCGACTACAAGGTGCAGACGGCCAAGGAGACCGCCGACGCCAACCAGAAGGACGTCGAGGGCTTCATGAACGTCATGAAGTACGCGATGCTCGGCTTCGCCGGGATCGCCTTCCTCGTCGGCATCTTCCTGATCATCAACACCTTCTCCATGCTGGTCGCCCAGCGCACCCGGGAGATCGGCCTGATGCGGGCCATCGGCTCCAGCCGTAAGCAGGTCAACCGGTCCGTGCTGGTGGAGGCGCTGCTGCTGGGCACGGTCGGCTCGCTGCTGGGCGTCGGCGCGGGCGTCGGGCTCGCGATCGGCCTGATGAAGCTCATGGGCTCCATGGGCATGGAGCTGTCCACCTCCGACCTGACGATCGTGTGGACCACCCCGGCCGTCGGCCTGGTCCTCGGCGTGGTCGTCACCGTCCTCGCCGCCTATCTGCCGGCCCGCCGCGCGGGCAAGGTCTCCCCGATGGCCGCCCTGCGGGACGCGGGGGCCCCGGCGGACGCCAAGGCGGGCCGGGTGCGGGCCGTCCTCGGCACCCTGCTCACCGCGGGCGGCTGCTACGGCCTCTACCTGGCCACCGCCGCCGACAAGGCCAAGGAGGGCTCGCTCTGGCTCGGCCTCGGCATCGTCCTGTCCCTGATCGGCTTCGTCGTCATCGGCCCGCTCCTGGCGAGCGGGGTGGTACGGGTCCTGGGCGCCCTCGTCCTGCGGATGTTCGGCCCCGTCGGCCGCATGGCCGAGCGCAACGCCCTGCGCAACCCGCGCCGTACGGGAGCCACCGGCGCCGCCCTGATGATCGGCCTCGCGCTGGTCGCCTGCCTCTCGGTCGTCGGCTCCTCGATGGTCGCCTCGGCGACGGACCAGCTCGACAAGACCGTCGGCACGGACTTCATCATCCAGTCCGACAGCGGCCAGCTGGTCACCCCCGATGCCGTGAAGGCGGCCAAGGCGACCCCGGGCCTGGAGCACGTCACCCAGTACAAGATCACCGAGGCGGACTACACCACCCCCGACGGCAAGACGCTCAAGGACACCGACATCACCGCGGCCGACCCGACGTACGCCGAGGACCTGCGCACCAAGACGGTCGCCGGCAACCTCGCCGACGCCTACCGGCCCGACTCGATGTCCGTCCACGAGAAGTTCGCCAAGGCGCACGACATCGAGCTCGGCTCGAAGATCAAGGTCGCCTTCAAGGACGGCGCCACGGCCCAACTGACGGTCCGGGCGATCACCAGCAGTGACGTCGTCATCGACGCCGGCTCCAAGTACATCTCGATCGCCACGCTCGCCAAGTACGTCCCGGCCGACAAGATGCCGCTCGACCAGCTGGTCTTCGCCTCGGCGAAGGACGGGCAGCAGGACGCCGCGTACAAGTCGCTGAAGGCGGCGCTGCACGACTACCCGCAGTACACCGTGCGCGACCAGACCGACTACAAGGAAGCCCTGAAGGACCAGATCGGCCAGCTGCTGAACATGATCTACGGCCTGCTGGCCCTCGCGATCATCGTCGCGATCCTCGGAGTGGTGAACACCCTGGCCCTGTCGGTGGTGGAGCGGACCCGTGAGATCGGCCTGATGCGCGCCATCGGCCTCTCCCGCCGCCAGCTGCGCCGCATGATCCGCATGGAGTCGGTGGTCATCGCCCTCTTCGGCGCCCTGCTCGGCCTCGGCCTCGGCATGGGCTGGGGCGCGACGGCCCAGCAGCTGCTGGAGCTGGAGGGCCTGAAGGTGCTGGAGATCCCCTGGGTCACCATCGGCGGCGTCTTCATCGGCTCGGCCTTCGTGGGCCTGTTCGCCGCCCTGATCCCGGCCTTCCGGGCGGGCCGGATGAACGTCCTGAACGCGATCGCGACCGAGTAGCGGGCGGGGCGGACAGCCACCGCATACGGGGGTTGCGGGGGAACCGGTGCCGGGAAGCCTTGGGGGGCTTCCCGGCACCGGCATATGGGCACCCCGCTTGTCCACAGCCCCGGCGCCTGTCCCGCGTTGTCCACAGCGCCCGGCGCCTGTCAGTGCGGCGTCGTACGCTGGAGACCCCCCGGCCCGTACGACGAGTCGGGCCCTTCGCGTTGCCCCACCTCTCGGACGGAAGCTCCCTCCACATGAGCCTGCACGGTCTGCTCGACGCCGTCGTCAAGGACACCGCCCTCGCGGAAGCGATCACCGCGGCCACCGACGGCACCCGCATGCACGTCGACCTCGTCGGCCCCCCGGCGGCCCGCCCCTTCGCGATCGCCGCGCTGGCCCGCGAGGCCGGCCGCCCCGTGCTCGCGGTGACGGCGACGGGCCGGGAGGCCGAGGACCTGGCGGCCGCCCTGCGCTCCCTCCTCCCCCCGGAGGGCGTCGTGGAGTACCCCTCCTGGGAGACGCTGCCGCACGAGCGGCTCAGCCCCCGCAGCGACACCGTCGGCCGCCGCCTCGCCGTCCTGCGGCGCCTGACCCACCCCCGCCCCGACGACCCCGAGACCGGCCCGGTCTCCGTCGTCGTCGCACCGGTCCGCTCGGTACTCCAGCCGCAGGTCAAGGGCCTCGGCGACCTGGAACCGGTGGCCCTGCGCACCGGCCAGACCGCCGACCTGAACGCCATCGTCGAGGCCCTCGCCGGCGCCGCCTACTCCCGGGTCGAGCTGGTCGAGAAGCGCGGCGAGTTCGCCGTACGGGGCGGCATCCTCGATGTGTTCCCGCCCACCGAGGAACACCCCCTGCGCATCGAGTTCTGGGGCGACGACGTCGAGGAGATCCGCTACTTCAAGGTCGCCGACCAGCGCTCCCTGGAGGTCGCCGAGCACGGCCTGTGGGCGCCGCCCTGCCGCGAGCTGCTGCTCACCGAGGACGTCCGCGCACGCGCGCGTGCCCTCGCCGAACAGCACCCGGAACTCGGCGAGCTGCTCGGCAAGATCGCCGAGGGGATCGCCGTAGAGGGAATGGAGTCCCTGGCTCCGGTCCTGGTGGACGACATGGAGCTGCTGCTGGACGTGCTGCCCAAGGGCGCGATGGCCCTGGTGTGCGATCCGGAGCGGGTACGCACGCGTGCCGCCGACCTCGTGGCGACCTCGCAGGAGTTCCTCCAGGCGTCCTGGGCGGCCACGGCGGGCGGGGGCGAGGCGCCCATCGACGTCGGCGCGGCCTCCCTGTGGTCCATCGCGGACGTCCGCGACCACGCGCGCGAGCTGGACATGATGTGGTGGTCGGTGTCGCCGTTCGCCGCGGACGACGCCCTCGAGGAGGCCGACACCCTCAAGCTCGGCATGCACGCGCCCGAGACCTACCGCGGCGACACCGCCAAGGCGCTCGCCGACACCAAGGGCTGGCTCGCCGACGGCTGGCGCGCCGTCTACGTCACCGAGGCCCACGGCCCCGCGGCCCGCACGGTCGAGGTGCTCGGCGGCGAGGGCATCGCCGCCCGCCTGGACGCCGACCTGACCGCGCTGAGCCCGTCCGTCGTGCACGTGGCGTGCGGCTCGATCGACTACGGCTTCGTCGACCCGGCGCTGAAGCTCGCCGTCCTCACCGAGACCGACCTGTCCGGCCAGAAGGCGGCCGGCAAGGACGGCGCGCGCATGCCCGCCCGCCGCCGCAAGACCATCGACCCGCTGACCCTGGAGGCCGGCGACTACATCGTCCACGAGCAGCACGGCGTCGGCCGCTACATCGAGATGGTCCAGCGGACCGTGCAGGGCGCCACCCGCGAGTACCTCGTCGTGGAGTACGCCCCCGCCAAGCGCGGCCAGCCCGGCGACCGGCTCTACATCCCCACCGACCAGCTGGAGCAGATCACCAAGTACGTCGGCGGCGAGGCGCCCACGCTGCACCGCCTGGGCGGCGCCGACTGGACGAAGACCAAGGCGCGCGCGAAGAAGGCCGTCAAGGAGATCGCGGCCGACCTGATCAAGCTGTACAGCGCGCGCATGGCGGCCCCCGGCCACGCCTTCGGGTCCGACACGCCCTGGCAGCGCGAGCTGGAGGACGCCTTCCCCTACGCCGAGACCCCGGACCAGCTCACCACCATCGCCGAGGTCAAGGAGGACATGGAGAAGTCGATCCCCATGGACCGCCTGGTCTGCGGCGACGTCGGCTACGGCAAGACGGAGATCGCGGTCCGGGCCGCCTTCAAGGCCGTCCAGGACGGCAAGCAGGTGGCGGTGCTGGTGCCGACGACGCTGCTGGTGCAGCAGCACTTCGGGACGTTCTCCGAGCGGTACTCGCAGTTCCCGGTCAATGTGCGCGCCCTCAGCCGCTTCCAGACGGACACCGAGGCGAAGGCGGTCCTGGAGGGGCTGAAGGACGGCTCCGTGGACGTCGTCATCGGCACCCACCGGCTGTTCTCGTCGGAGACGAAGTTCAAGGACCTCGGCCTGGTCATCGTCGACGAGGAGCAGCGCTTCGGCGTCGAGCACAAGGAGCAGCTGAAGAAGCTGCGCGCGAACGTGGACGTCCTGACCATGTCCGCGACACCGATCCCCAGAACCCTGGAAATGGCCGTGACGGGCATCCGCGAGATGTCCACGATCACCACCCCGCCGGAGGAGCGGCACCCGGTGCTGACCTTCGTCGGGCCGTACGAGGAGAAGCAGATCGGCGCCGCGATCCGCCGTGAACTCCTGCGCGAGGGACAGGTCTTCTACATCCACAACCGGGTGGAGTCGATCGACCGGGCGGCGGCCCGCCTCCGGGACATCGTCCCCGAGGCGCGCATCGCGATCGCCCACGGCCAGATGTCGGAGACGGCCCTGGAGCAGGTGGTGGTGGACTTCTGGGAGAAGAAGTTCGACGTGCTCGTGTCCACGACGATCGTCGAGTCGGGCATCGACATCTCCAACGCCAACACCCTGATCGTCGAGCGCGGCGACAACTTCGGCCTCTCCCAGCTGCACCAGCTGCGCGGCCGGGTCGGCCGCGGCCGGGAGCGCGGGTACGCCTACTTCCTGTACCCGCCGGAGAAGCCGCTGACGGAGACGGCCCACGAGCGGCTGGCGACCATCGCCCAGCACACGGAGATGGGCGCGGGCATGTACGTGGCGATGAAGGACCTGGAGATCCGAGGCGCGGGCAACCTGCTCGGCGGCGAGCAGTCCGGGCACATCGCGGGCGTCGGCTTCGACCTGTACGTCCGTATGGTCGGCGAGGCGGTGGCGGACTACCGCGCCTCGCTGGAGGGCGGCGTGGAGGAGGAGCCGCCGCTGGAGGTCAAGATCGAGCTCCCCGTCGACGCGCACGTCCCGCACGACTACGCCCCCGGCGAGCGCCTCCGCCTGCAGGCCTACCGCGCGATCGCCTCCGCCAACACGGAGGAGGACGTCAAGGCCGTACGCGAGGAACTCGTCGACCGCTACGGCAAGTTGCCGGAGCCGGTGGAGAACCTGCTGCTGGTGGCGGGCCTGCGCATGCTCGCCCGCGCGTGCGGTGTAGGCGAGATCGTCCTCCAGGGCACCAACATCCGCTTCGCGCCGGTGGAGTTGCGGGAGTCGCAGGAACTGCGGCTGAAGCGGCTCTACCCGGGCAGCGTGATCAAGCCGGCGGCGCACCAGGTGCTCGTGCCGCGCCCGAAGACGGCGAAGGTGGGCGGGAAGCCGCTGGTCGGGCGGGAACTGCTGGGGTGGGTCGGGGAGTTCCTGGCGACGATCCTCGGGTCTTAGCGGTGCCCGTGGTGCGGTCGTAGCCGTGCTGGCGGTGCGGTCGCCGACGGGAGTCGGAAAGGCGAAGCCGTCCGCGGGGTGGTGGGTCTCCGCGGACGGCTTCTCTTATCAGAATGGCCTTACGGCTCAGAATGGCCTTACGGCTGGTCGGGCCTTTCGCGGTCCATGCCGAGCGCGCCCTCGCCTCTGCGCTGCGCGTCGTCGACGTGGCTCTCGTACTTGTTGCCCGTCTTGTCGTTGACCTTCTTCTCCGCGGTGTCGGACATGTCCTTGGCTTTGTCCTGCGCGCCGCGGTTGCTCTTGAATCTGTCGAGGATGCCCATCCAGAGCTCCTTCCGAGGTGACTCAGAACCGACAATACGCCGGTGATGCGACGGATGCGCATTTTCGGCCCATATGGTCTGGACCTCTCGGCGGCTACGGTGGGAACAGGTAACCGGCATGCAGGGGAGGGGCGCACAGTGATGCGGCGTAGGGGCGGGGCGGCGCTGTCGGCCGCGGTGCTCGGCATGGTGCTCGTACTCACGGGCTGCGACGACCTGGAGGAGCTGCCCCTGGACGACGCCGCCTCCGGCTCGGCCCAGGGCGCCGGCTCGGGCCGTTCGGTCAACCCTCTGGACAACCCCGACGGTACGGAACCGGGCCTGGCGGCCATCACCTCCGACGCCGACCGGGCCGAGGCGCGGGCCCTGATCGAGAAGGTGGCGACCAAGGGCCGCGGCCCGAAGACGGGGTACGACCGGGACGAGTTCGGTTACGCCTGGATGGACTCGGCGCCGGGCGGCATCCCCTTCGCCCGCAACGGCTGCGACACCCGCAACGACCTCCTCCAGCGCGACGGCGAGGACCTGCGCTTCCGGTCCGGCTCGGACTGCGTGGTGATGTCGATGCGGCTGGACGACCCGTACACGGGCCGGACGATCGACTGGACCAAGTCCCGCGCCACGGAGGTCCAGATCGACCACGTCATGCCGCTCTCCTACGACTGGCAGATGGGCGCCGCCCGCTGGACCGAGGGCAAGCGCCAGGACATCGCCAACGACCCGCTCAACCTGATGCCCGTCGACGGCCGCACCAACAGTTCCAAGGGCGACTCGGGCCCCGCCGCCTGGCTCCCCCCGAACAAGCAGATCCGCTGCTCCTACGCGGTGCGCTTCGCCCAGGTCTCGCTGAAGTACGAGCTGCCCGTGACGCCGCCCGACAAGCAGATGATGCTGCGGCAGTGCGGAGGCTGACGGGGGAGCCGACCGTGTCCCGGCTCCCGGCGTCCTCCCCGGCGTCGCCCCCGGCGTCCCTCCCGGCTCAGGCGCCGAGTGCGTCCAGGTCGATGATGTCGCCGGTGGGCTTGTCCGTCGGGACCGGCTTGCCGTAGTCGCTGAAGGTGAGCGAGCCGGGGTCCGAGGGGCTGGTGCTGACGAGCTTGAGCACGTAGGGCTCGCCCTCGGTGGCGACGTAGAGGGTGTTCCGCTCCTTGCCGTCCTTCTCGTGCAGGGTGATCGCGGGCGTGCCGTCGACCGTGCTGGTCTCGCCGCGCGTCGCGTCCGACGTGCCGCCGGTGGCGTCACCGAGGAGCGTGTCCAGGTCGCAGAAGGCGTCGAAGTCCTCGGCCCCCTCGCCCGTCGCCGACATCTTGGTCCACTTGCCCGCCAGCATGGCGACCGCCGCGTCGGTCTCCGCCTCGGGCTCGCCCTCGCTCTGGCTGCGCAGGAACGCCTCGTCGTACTTCATGTAGACGGTGTCGCCGTACTTGATCAGATCGGCCCGGCCCTCGCCGTCCATGCTCATGTGACCGGCGCAGTCGCCCTTCTGGTTGAGGGCCATGTCCATCCCGATGGTGCCGCCGCTCTCCTCGTCGGGGATGTCACCCTTGATCCGCAACGAGTCGGCACCGCGGGTCGCCTTCACCGCCCGGTCGGCGATCTGCCCGCCGGTCAGACCGGCGAACGCTTCCTTCGGCTTGCTGGAGCCGGCGGCCCTGTCCTTGGCCTTGCCCTCCGACTTGTCCTCGCCCTGGCAGCCGGTGACGGCCACGGTGGTGACGGCGGTGAGGCAGAGGGCGGCGAGTGCGGTGCGACGCATGAGGGTTCCTCGGTGATGACGTAGCGCGCGGGGCGCTGGATGAGCTGGTGGGTTGGCTGGGTGTGCCGTTGTGGGCCGCGCCCCGCATGGCGGGGGTCAGGCGGACTTCTTCCAGTCCTGGCAGCCGGACGTCCTGAAGTAGGCGTCCGAGGCGCTGATGGTGACGTAACCGGTGCCGGTCACATTGTCGTTGGCCAGCAGCGAGTCCATCTCGCCGGACGAGTCCTTGGCCCGCTCCCAGTAGCACAGGCCGTCGGCGTTGCCGGTGGTGCGATACGTGCCCGGCTTGATGTCGGAACCGACCTCGAAGTCGCCGTCTCCCCCGAACGCGACCTTCTTCTCGGCGACTTCCTCCGAGTCCGTCTTCTTCTTGTCCCCGCCGGTGCCGCGGTCCGCGGACGCCGACGAGTCCCTGTCGCCGGAGCCGCCGGAGCCGCTGCTGTCGCCGCCCGCGTTCGCCGATACGGCGCCGATGACGACGATCCCCACGACGGCGCCCAGTGCGACCTTGCCCTTCATGCCCATGGCTGTTCCCCCCCTGAGCGGCGACCGCCTCCACCGGAGGTCGCTCGTTCGATGGGTCAATAAGAGCAGAGGCTGTGAACCGAGTCAACACGGTTCACGGAATGTTGGATGTACACGGCCGTGAACCCTCGGATCTGGCGTGCGTCGGTATGCTCGGGCGTCACAGAGCGCGTCAAGCGTGCGTCACCGAGTGGACCCGAGCGATCAGGCGGGTGAGGGGAGCCGGGCGGTGCAGGACAATGCGACAGAGGTGACCGCGGCCGGGATCGCCCGGCTGGCGGGCGTCGGCCGGGCCGCCGTGAGCAACTGGCGGCGCCGGCACGCCGACTTCCCCAAGCCGGTGGGCGGCACCGAGACCAGCCCGTCCTTCGCGCTCGCCGAGGTCGAGGCCTGGCTGCGCCAGCAGGGAAAACTCGCCGAGGTACCGCTGCGCGAGCGGGTCTGGCAGCAGCTCGCCGGGCATCCCGAGGGTCCGGTGACCGCGCTGACGCACGCGGGGTGCGTGCTCCTCCTCATCCACGACCGGCCCACGCTCTGGCTGGAGGTGAGCGCCGGGTCCGACGAACGGCTCGCGGCGATGCTGCCGGGGGCACTGGAGCAGGTGCTCACGCCGCGGTTCGGGGCGACGTCGGCGCGTCGGGGGGCGGCTGTTGTGAACTCGCCGGGGGCTGTGAACTCGCCGGGGGCTGTGAAGCCGTCGAGCGCCGTGAACTCGTCGAGCGCCGTGAACTCGTCGCGCGCTGTGAACTCGCCAGGTTCTGTGAATCCGCCGGGTTCTGTGAACTCCCGTTTCGACCGATCGAACCCCGGCGCCGCTGTGAACGGACCGGCCCATGTGAACCCCCGCGACCGAACGAAGCCCACCCCCGCCGTACACACCCCCACCGGCCCCCAAATCCTCCCCTCCGTCCCCCTCCTCCGCGGCGCCGCCGAGCTCGCCGCCGAGATGGGCGGCGCCCGCCCCGCCTTCGAGTTCCTGCTCGGCCGGCACCTCGACGCCAACCCGCGCCAGTACACGCTCACGCCCGCCGAACTCGCCGCGCTCATGGCCGACCTGGCCGGCCCCGCCCGTACCGCCCTCGACCCGGCCTGCGGCACCGGTGCCCTCCTGCGCGCCGTCGCCCCCCGCCCCGAGCAGCAGCTGTACGCCCAGGACAGCGCTCCCGACCTCGCCGCCGTCACCGCGCTCCGGCTCGCCCTGCGCACCCGGGCCGCCGTGCGCGCCGCCGTCGGTGACACCCTGCGCGCCGACGCGCATCCGGAGCTGCGCGCCGACGCCGTCCTGTGCCACCCGCCGTTCAACGAGCGGAACTGGGGCCATGACGAACTCGCCTACGACCCCCGCTGGGAGTACGGCTTCCCGGCCCGTACCGAATCCGAGCTGGCCTGGGTGCAGCACGCGCTCGCGCGGCTGAGGGACGGCGGCACCGCCGTGCTGCTCATGCCGCCCGCCGCCGCCTCCCGCCGCTCCGGCCGCCGGATCCGCGCCGACCTGCTGCGGCGCGGTGCGCTGCGCGCCGTCGTCGCGCTGCCGGTCGGCGCGGCACCGCCGTACAACCTCCCGCTCCACCTGTGGGTGCTGCGCAGGCCCGACAAGGCGCCGGCGCAGCCCGAGGTGCTGCTGGCGGACGCGGGGCAGTTCGCCACCGAGGGGCGCGGCGGGCCCGACTGGCGGGCCGTGCGGGACGCCGTGCTCGACGCCTGGCACGCCTTCGACCGGGCCGGCACGCTCGACGAGCGGCCCGGTCTGGCCCGCGCGCTGCCCGTGATCGACCTCCTCGACGACGACGTCGATCTCGCCCCGGCCCGCCATCTGCCGCCCCCCACCGAGACCGACGGCGCCGAGGCGCTCACGGCCGTGCGCGAGCGCCTGGGACAGACCCTGGGGCTCGCCGCCGAACTCACCCCGCCGCCCGCCGCGGGCGCCCGCCCGGTGCGCTGGCCGCTCACCACCGTCGGGGAACTCGCGCGCGGGGGCGCCCTGGTGATGCGTACCGGCGGAAGCGGCGGCCACGCGCGTGTGCCCGTGCTCACCGACCATGACGTCCTCGCCGGGACGGCCCCCTCGGGCACGCTCCCCGAGAGCGACGAGGAGGCGGTGCTGACGGAGCCGGGCGATGTCGTCGTCCCGGTGCTCGGCGGCGGCTCGATGGCGCGCGTGATCGACGACACCACGGGGGGCGCCGCCCTGGGGCGCAACCTCGTCCTCCTGCGCCCCGACCGCACGGCGCTCGACGCGTGGTTCCTCGCCGGATTCCTGCGCGGCACCGCCAACAACCGCCAGGCCAGCAGTTACGCGTCCACCGCCACGCGCCTGGACGTGCGCCGCCTCCAGCTGCCCCGGCTCCCGCTCGACGAGCAGCGGCGCTACGGCGTGCGGTTCCGCGCGCTGGACGAGTTCGAGCGGGCGCTGCGGCACGCGAACCGGCTCGGGGACCAGCTGGTGCGCGGGATGTACGACGGCCTGACCGACGGGACGGTGGCCCCCGACTGAGGCACCGGGGGAGGGCGGGAAGCCGGGGAAGTGATCAGTACAACAACGGTTCGGTACAACCCGGGACCGGTTGTCCGTGTCGGCCTATACGCTCGAACTCTGTCGTTCGTTCGTCCCCATCGGCCAACCGTCCAGGAGCAGTCATGTACGGCCACGGCACGGCGCCGCCCACCCGCAGCGAGGCAACGGTCATCTCCCTGCGGGTGCTGTTCGCCGCCGCCGGTCTGCTCTCCTGCGGGGTCCTCGCGTGCGTGCCGCTGTTCCGGGTGGCCATCCTGCGCGGACGCTGGCCGGACTGGGTGCTGGCGTGGGTGAGCCTGCCGGTGTCCATCGCGTGTTTCGCCGTGGTCGGCTCGGTGCCGGAGACGGACCCCAAGTCGGACGTCGCGCTGGCCGCGGTGCTGCTGCTCGGCGCGTTCAGCTCCGTGTACTTCCTGGTGATCGACATCCGCGTGCACAACCGACTCCGGTTGCGGTACGGCGGCTACGCGCGGCCGGGGGCCACGACGATCCACGCGCCGCACGGCCCCGCCGGTTACGGCTATCCGCAGCACGTGTCGCCGTACACGACCACGCCGGTCCAGCAGCCCCTGCCGCAGCAGCACCAGCCGCCCGCGCCCGTACCGCACCCGGCGACCCCGGTCCCGGCCCCGCCGCTGCCCCAGGACACCCCGCCCCCCGGCCCCGCACCGACGCCGCCGCAGCGGCCCGCGCCCGCCCGGATCGACCAGGTGCGCGCCGAGCTGGACGAACTCAGTGACTACCTGCGCAACCACGACGGCCGCGGCGACCACGAGGGCGGAAGGTGACCGTGACGACCGGGCACGTCGTCGCCGCCCGTTACGAACTGTCCACGCTCATCGGGCAAGGCGGCATGGGCCAGGTCTGGACGGCGTACGACCAGCGGCTCGACCGGCGCGTGGCGGTGAAGCTGCTGCGCCCCGACAAGGTGGCGGGGCAGGAGGCGGACGAACTGCGCCGCCGGTTCGTGCGCGAGTGCCGGGTGACCGCGCAGGTCGACCACCCCGGCCTGGTCACCGTGCACGACGCGGGCAGCGAGGGCGAGGAGCTGTTCCTCGTCATGCAGTACGTCGACGGCGCGGACCTCTCCGACCATCTCGCCGAGCACGACCCGTACCCGTGGCAGTGGGCGGTGGCGGTCGCCGCGCAACTGTGCGCCGTGCTGAGCGCCGTGCACGCCGTGCCGATCGTCCACCGCGATCTCAAGCCGCGCAATGTGATGGTGAAGCAGGACGGCACGATCACCGTCCTCGACCTCGGCGTCGCCTCCGTGATGGACGCCGACACCACCCGCCTCACGCACACCGGCACCCCCATCGGCTCGCCCGCCTACATGGCGCCCGAGCAGGCCATGGGCGGCGCGGTCGGCCCGTACACCGACCTGTACGCGCTCGGCGTGCTGCTGCACGAACTCCTCAGCGGCGACGTCCCGTTCTCCGGCTCGACCGCGCTCGGCGTGCTGCACCGGCACCTCTACGAGCCCCCGCTGCCCGTGCGCCGGATGCGCCCCGAGGTGCCCGAGGCACTGGAAGCGCTGGTGCTGCGGCTGCTCGCCAAGGACCCGCAGCACCGCCCCGGCTCCGCGCAGGAGGTGTACGAGGACCTGGCGCTGCTGCTGCCCACGCGCGGGACGCCCACCGGGGCGCCCCTGGACCCCACGCGCCCGTTCCTGCGACCGCACGCCCCCTGGCCGGACCGCGCCCGCACCCCCGCGCCCCAGCCCGCCCCCGCCGCCCCGGTCGCTCCGGCCGCCGGGAAGCCGGACGTGGCCCGCGCGGTGGACGAGGTCAAGCGCCTCCTCGGCGAGGGCCGCATCACCCAGGCCGTCGACATCCTCGGCGCGATCCTCCCGGTCGCCGCCGAGCGGCACGGCGAGAAGTCCCCGGTCGTGCGCACCCTGCGCAAGCAGTACGCGGCCACGCTCATGGACGACGGCCAGTACCGGCGCGCGCTTCCCGTCCTGCGCGGCCTCGCCACCGAGCGCGCCGCCGAGGCCGGCCACGCCGACCCCCAGTCGCTGCGCTTCCGCTACGAGGCGGCCCAGTGCCTGGAGCAGCTCGGCGACCCGGCGGCGGCGCTGGCGGAGTACCGGTCGCTGCTGCCGTACTACGAGAACCAGTACGTGGCCGGAGACCCGGAGCTCGCCCACGACGTCCGCCGCCGCATCGGCCACCTGCTGCTCGCGCTCGGCGACCGCCCCGCCGCCCACGACACCCTGGTCCGTCTCCTGCACGACGTGGAACGCCTGCACGGCCCCGGCCACCCGCTGGCCACGGACATCCGGCGCACGCTCCAGTGGCTGGGTCAGGTGCGCGGCTAGCGAGGACGGCCGCCCGCGCCCGCGAGCCGGTGCCCGAAGTCGCGGTGAATCGTTGGTCGAATGGGTTGGCCAGAGCTTGGCCACTGCCTACCATCGATCATCGCAAGACTTTGTGCACCGCCGCACAATCTCCTCGGGAGGTCTCCTTGCACCGCCGCTACCGCCGCCGTCGCACCGCGCTCCTCCTCACCGCCGCCCTCGCGGCGGCGCCTCTCCTCACCGCCTGCGGAAACGACGCGCACCCTGGCGCGGCGGCCGTGGTCGGTGATCAGCGGATCACCGTCTCCCAGCTGGAGAACAGGGTGAACGAGGTGCGCGCGGCCCAGCGCGCGGTCGTCTCCGACGAGGCGCAGTACGCCCAGGCCGTGTCCCGGACCGGCAGCCTCACCCGGGACACCCTGCACGGCATGGTCCTGGACCGGGTCCTGCACCAGGCCGCCCAGGACGCGGGCATCACCGTCAGCCGCAAGGAGATCCAGGAGATGCGCAACGGCCTGGAACAGCAGGCCGGCGGTGCCAAGGCACTGGAGACGACCTGGCTCCAGGAGTACGGCGTGGCCCCGGCGCGTCTGGAGGAGAACCTCCGCCTGCAGCTGGAGGCCCAGAAGCTCGCCGCCAAGCTCGGCACCGACACCACGCGGCCGGAGTTCTGGAAGGCCCTGTCGGAGGCATCCGAGAAGCTCGACATCGACCTCAACCCGCGCTACGGCAGCTGGGACGTCCAGAAGAGCGGCCGCGTCGACGCCAAGACGCCGTGGGTGCGTGAGGTGACGGCGGCGGACCCGCAGCAGCCGGCATAGCGAGCGGACCCGCAGCAGCCGCCGAGGCGAGCGAGCGGGCACGACGAGCGGTCATACGATCACACCCCGGCCTCTGCCTGTGGACAACGCGATCCGGTCCGTCACCGCCGTGCGTTAGCTTCGAACCGTGAACACCACCAGCCCCGAAACCGCCCCCGCCGCCCCCGGCCGTATCGTCCTGCTCACCACCAGCCACCGCGTCGCCCCCGGCCTGCTGTCCTGGCCTGCCTGGCAGGCGCTGCGCTCCGCCGACAGCGTGCTGTGCGCGGACGGCGCCCACCCGCAGCTGCCGTATCTGCGGGAGGCGGGCATACGGGTGACGGAGGCGGCCCCCACCGCCGAGGCGCTGGTCGACACCTGCGCCGGCGGCCGCACCGTGGTGGTCGTGGCCACCGGCGAGGGCGAACCGGCGCTGACCGACGGCCTCGCCCGCCTCGCCGGCTCCGGCCGCGTGAGCATGCCGGAGCTGGAACTGCTCCCCGCCTCCTACGACCTGCCCGGCGCCCGCCTGCTCGACCTCGTCCAGGTCATGGACCGGATCCGCGCCGAGTGCCCCTGGTCCTCCCAGCAGACCCACAAGGGCCTCGCCAAGTACGGCATCGAGGAGGCCTACGAACTCGTCGAGGCCATCGAGGAGGGGGACCGGGACGAACTGCGCGAGGAACTGGGGGACGTCCTCCTCCAGGTCGTCTTCCACGCGCGCATCGCCGAGGAGGACCCCGAGGCGCCCTTCTCCCTCGACGATGTCGCCGGGACCATCGTCGCCAAGCTGATCCACCGCCACCCGCATGTCTTCGGGGACGAGACCGCCACCACCCCCGAGGAGGTCAAGGAGCACTGGCTGCGCACCAAGGCCACGGAGAAGCGCCGCGAGTCCGTCACCGACGGCATCCCCCTCGGCCAGCCCGGTCTCGCCCTCGCGGCGAAGCTGGCGTCCCGGGTCAGAACGGCCGGGCTCGACGTGCCCCTGCCCAGGACCGAGGGCGTCGGTTACGAACTCCTCGCCCTCGCGGTGCGCGCCGAGGCCGAGGGCGTGGATCCGGAGGCGGCGCTGCGGGCGGCGGGGCGGGCGTACCGGGATGCGGTGCGGGCTGCCGAGGGCCTGGAAGGTTAGTACGGTTGCCTCCTGAGCCGGCTCTGGGGCACGGGGGCTTGTATGTCAGGCGTGTTGGACGAACTGGCGGCTGCGGCGGCCGGGGTTCTGGTGTCCTCGATGGGCTCCGACGACTGGGAGGAGAAGGCCAGGCCGGCGTTCGTCCACATCTACGCGCTGGCCATGAGCGAGGACGTGGGACCGGTTCTGGAGGGCCACCGGAGCGAGCTGAGCAGCGGGGAGCTGTCGGCGCGGGACGCGGCGCGGATCTGGCGGAGCAAGATCCGGGAGGCGTTCAAGAAGGGGGTCATCGCCAATGAGGTGCACCGGTTCATAGCGGACTTCCGGCCGACCGGTCACCTGGCCTGTCCGTCCTGCGCGACCTCGGTGGAGCGCGACGACATCTACTGCGGGGGATGCGGCGATGTGCTGGGTGCTCCGGCCGCCGTACCGGTGAGCGTCCCCTCCCGCGACGCTCCGGGCCCCCTCGCCCAGGGCGAACGGCCCGGGGACCACGTCGACTTCAGGCGGTCCAGCTTCCATGTCCCGGTCATCGGTGTGCAGCACAACTACGGCCACCCGGGGCACGCGTCCGCCGACAGCTGGCCCCGGCTCGGTGAGTTACGGGGCCGCGCCCTGGGCGTACGGCCCGTCAGTTCCTTCGGGGACGAGCCCGTTCTGCCGCCGTACATCGCGCGCGACCGGGACGCGGAACTCGACCGGCTGGTCGCGCAGGGGCTGCGGGAGGGCGGACTGGTGGTCGTCACCGGGGAGCCGCTGTCCGGCAAGTCGGTGACCGCGTGGGCCGCCCTGAGGCGCAACGCCGACGACGGCACCCGGCTGTTCAACGCGCACCCCGGCACCGAGCTGCGCGAGCTGCCCGCCGCGCTGCGCGGGCGCGATCCCGCCGGTACGCATGTGGTGTGGCTCGACGATCTGGAGAGCCACTTCGACGAACGGGGCCTGGTGGCAGGGCCGTTGACGCAGCTCGCGCACGAGGGGGTGCTGGTGCTCGCCACGATGCGGGACACCGCGTACGAGGCGCACCGCTTCGGTGACCTGCCGATGGCCCGTGCCCTGCGCGGGGCCCGCACGGTTGATCTGACCTGCGACTGGAGCGAGGCGGAACTCGCACGGCTCGCGCAGGCGGAGGACCCGCGGCTCAGGGACGCGGTGCGCCGGCGCGGTGAGCTGGGTGTCACGCAGTTCCTGGCGGCGGGGCCGGAGTTGTGGGAGGAGTGGCGCCGGGCGAGCCGTCCCGGCGGGCGGGCCAACGGTCACCTGCTGGTGCGGGCGGCCATCGACGCGGCCCGTTGCGGAGTCACCAGTGGCCTGTCGCCCCGGACCTGGGAGTTCCTGATCAACGTACGGCAGATGTACGGGAGCGGGTGCGCCCTGGCGACCCCCGTCTCGCAGGAGGACCTGGACTGGGCGGCCAAGCCGCGGCTGGGAGTCTCGGGGCTGCTGGTGCCGGGTGCCGAGAAGGACACCTGGCAGGCGTGCGGGACGCTGGTCGCCGACGCGATCCGCTGTCCCGACCTGCCGCCGCTGACTCCGCATCTGTGGGGGTCGATGGCCTGGATGGCGGCGATGTACGACCTGCCCGAGCGCGACGAGGTGTCCCGGGCGGCTCGCGAGGCGGTGCGGCTCGCGGCCGAGGCGGGGGATTCCGTCGCCCCGGCGATCCTCGCCGTCCTGTCGACGTGGGCCGGCGACGCCCCCGAGGCGCTGCGCTGGTGGGGCGAGGTCGCGGAGCAGGACGAGCGAGAGGCGTACATGCTCGGGCGGTACCTGCTCCTGGAGCAGGGCAAGCTGACCGAAGCCCTTCCCCATATCCAGAGGGCGGCCGAGGCGGGCAGCCGGGAACCGGCCCAGGAACTCGGGTTCCTGCTCCTCGCGCGCGCCCTGCACTGGCTCGGCGTCGCGGCCGAGAACGGCAACCCCGCCGCGGCCGAGGTCCTCCCCGCACTCCGCACGGCCCTCACGGACCAGCGACTCCTGTCCGCCCTGGCCCGCCACACCCCCGACCCCACGCCCCCGTCCCCCGTCCCCCCACTCTCAGCCGAACGCGCCATCGCCCACGCCCTGGACACGATCCTCGCCCGAAACCCCACCCCGCAGTAACCCTGCCGGCCGCCAGCACCCCCGCCCGCCCAGCCACCCACCCCCGGCCCCCGCCCCCTCGCCCCGCGCCGCGAAGCGCCCGCCCTCCGCCGGTTAACGTCAAGGAGTGACCGACCACCCCACCCCCGCCCCCGATCCAGACCGCGCCGCAACCCCCGCAGCCACTCCCGCCCCCGCCTCGGCCTGCCCAGCAGCCGCCGCCCCAGACGGCGCCGCAACCCCCCATCCTCCCGACCTCTTCACCTGGGAGTTCGCCGCCGATCCCTATCCCGCCTACGCCTGGCTGCGGGAGTACGCGCCCGTGCGTCGGACGACGTTGCCCAGTGGGGTGGAGGCGTGGCTGGTCACACGGTATGCCGATGCCAAGCAGGCGCTGGCCGATCCGCGGCTCAGCAAGAACCCCGCGCATCACGACGAGCCCGCGCACGCCAAGGGCAAGACCGGTATCCCCGGCGAGCGCAAGGCCGAGCTGATGACGCATCTGCTCAACATCGACCCGCCGGACCACACCCGGCTGCGACGGCTCGTCAGCAAGGCGTTCACGCCCCGCCGGGTCGCCGAGTTCGCCCCGCGCGTGCAGGAGCTGACCGACCACCTCATCGACCAGTTCGCCGACCGGGGATCCGCCGACCTCATCCACGAGTTCGCCTTCCCGCTCCCCATCTACGCCATCTGCGACCTGCTCGGCGTCCCGCGTGAGGACCAGGACGACTTCCGGGACTGGGCGGGCATGATGATCCGCCACCAGGGCGGCCCCAGGGGCGGAGTCGCGCGGTCCGTGAAGAAGATGCGCGGTTACCTCGCCGACCTCATCCACCGCAAGCGCGCGGCCCTGCCCGACACCCCCGCGCCCGGCGAGGACCTCATCTCCGGACTCATCCGCGCCTCCGACCACGGCGAGCACCTCACCGAGAACGAGGCCGCCGCCATGGCCTTCATCCTTCTCTTCGCGGGCTTCGAGACCACGGTCAACCTGATCGGCAACGGCACCTTCGCCCTGCTGACCCACCCCGACCAGCGGGCCCGCCTCCAGCATTCCCTCGCCGCGCGGGAGACGGCCCTCCTCGAAACCGGCGTGGAGGAACTCCTCCGCTACGACGGCCCCGTGGAACTCGCCACCTGGCGCTTCGCCACGCAGCCCCTCACCGTCGGCGGCCAGCACATCGCCCCCGGCGACCCGGTCCTCGTCGTGCTCGCCGCCGCCGACCGGGACCCGGAGCGGTTCGCCGACCCCGACACGCTCGACCTCTCCCGCCGCGACAACCAGCACCTCGGCTACGGCCACGGCATCCACTACTGCCTCGGCGCCCCGCTCGCCCGCCTGGAGGGCCAGACCGCACTGGCCACCCTCCTGCGCCGCCTCCCGGACCTCCGGCTCGCGGTGGAACCGGACGAGCTGCGCTGGCGCGGGGGCCTCATCATGCGCGGACTGCGCACGCTCCCGGTCGAGTTCACCCCGAGCGGCTGAGCCCGCACGCCTCGACGGACCGTCAGGTCAAACGTGACACACCCTCAAGTCTGTGATCTTCACGTGATCTGCGCGGCATGAACTTGTGACAAGTGATCGTCTGCCGATACGTTCACTCGTCAGCGCGGCGCCTCGCCTCACCGGCGCCGCGCCGGTCCCCGCTGTCTTCGAAAGGCCCCCGCATGCTCTCCGGGAACGGTCGTCACCGTCGCCCCCGCCAGGCCCCGGCTCTCCTCGTCGCGGCCGGAGTGACCGGCTCCGCCATCGCCATCCCGCTCCTCGGCACCTCCGGCGCCAGCGCGGCCGAGGGCACCACCTGGGACCGGGTCGCGGAGTGCGAGAGCGGTGCCTCCTGGAGCGAGGACAGCGGCAACGGCTACTACGGCGGCCTCCAGATCACCCAGGAGAACTGGGAGCGGTACGGCGGCACGCGGTACGCCGCCTCCGCGGACCAGGCCAGCCGCTCCCAGCAGATAGCGGTCGCCGAGCGCATCCTCGCCGACCAGGGCCTCGCCGCCTGGCCGACCTGCGGCCCGCTCTCCGGTCTCGACACCGAGTCGGGTTCGGTCGACATCGACACCGGCGTCGCGGAGGATGAGTCCGCTTCGCCCGAATCGTCGGAGTCCGCCAACTCCTCCGGCTCATCTGGTTCGTCCGGTCTGCTCGACTCGCTCGACGGTGACTCCTCCGAGTCGGAGCCCAGCTCCTCCCCGTCGACCGAGGCCGCGGACAACTCGGCCAAGTCGGACAAGTCATCCGAATCCACTGAGTCCGTCGAGTCCGTTGAGCCGTCACGGTCCTCCGAGGGCGCCCCCTCCATGGGGGCCGGCAGTGAGTCCTCGGCCACTTCCGGGCGGGACAACCCGGACAACTCCGGCCAGATCGAGGGTGATTCCGCCCTCACCGACACCGGCTCCAGCGGCACCGGCCGCCACCGCGGCGAACCCGCCGACGAGAGCGCCGGCCGCGGCGGCGAAGAAGGCGCGTCGGACGGCTCGTACGTCGTCCGGGCCGGTGACAGTCTCGTCGGCATCGCCGACTCCCTTGACGTGAACGGCGGATGGCGTGGGCTCTACGCCGCCAACAAGGAGACCGTCGGCACCGATCCGGACCTCATCATCCCCGGTCAGACCCTTGAAGTAGGGGTCGAACCGGGCGAAAAGCAGCGGTAGTTCACGTCACGCTTCGCGCTGAATGTCCGGTTTGGCGAAAGTGTGGGATGAGTCTCAGAAGCCCTGATCGTCTTTGAAATTCGGCGGATCGCGTGTCTACCGTCGGGACCGCTCGCCAACACGAGCCCCGGCTGCCGCAACGCCGAATCCTGCCAGCGGCCGTACGGGAACAGTCGTCGCGTCATGCGCCGTAGGCAGGAGCGGGGGACCCAAGGTAGGCGCCGGGTCCGGCAGTCGAGGCGACTCGACACCGGAACCGGCTCGGGGTGAAGCCGCGCACCGCAAGGTGCGTGGCCGGGCAACTCAACCGGCCCGAACCCGACAGCTCACCTCGCAGGCGTCGGTGAGGGGATCGATCCATGCTGTTTTCCGGCAAGGGCAAGCACCGTCGTCCGTCCAAGGCCACTCGCGCCATCGCCATCGCCGGCGTCACCGGCGCCGCCGTCGCCGCTCCGCTGATGGCGGCCGGCAACGCCTCCGCCGCCACCGCCTCCGAGTGGGACGCCGTCGCCCAGTGCGAGTCCGGCGGCAACTGGTCCATCAACACCGGCAACGGCTACTACGGCGGCCTGCAGTTCTCGGCCTCCACCTGGGCCGCGTACGGTGGCACCCAGTACGCCTCCACCGCCGACCAGGCCAGCAAGGCCCAGCAGATCGAGATCGCCGAGAAGGTGCTCGCCGGTCAGGGCAAGGGCGCCTGGCCGCACTGCGGCACGGGCCTGTCGAGCGCCGCCTACACCGGCGGCTCCGGCACCGGCACCGGCTCCAGCACCGGCTCCTCCTCCGAGGGCGGCACCGAGACCTCCACCCGCTCGACCGAGGAGCAGTCCGCCTCGCGTTCGACCGAGCGTCCGGCGCAGAAGCAGAAGACCGTCACCACCCCGACCGGCAAGAAGGTCAAGAAGGGCGACGGCGAGTACAAGGTCACCACGGGCGACACCCTCAGCACCATCGCCGAGGAGCACGACGTCAAGGGCGGCTGGGAGAAGCTCTTCAAGCTGAACAAGGACATCGTGGCGGATGCCGACCTGATCTACCCCGGTCAGCAGCTGCACCTCAAGTAGTCCCGTAGCCGAACCACAGCGCGCTCATAGACGCCTGGTTCACACTGAAGACCTCGTGCGGGCCACCCCCGTCCCCACGGGCACCCCGCTCCGGTGCGTGTTCCCCCGTACGCACCGGAGCGGGGTTTTCTTTTCCGGTATGTCACCGTCCCTTTGTTCCGCTGCCGAACAATGGGTACCGTCTGTCCTTGTCCACGGGACGGTCGGTCGGCTGGCCTATGTCCCGCAGGCGGATAGGCTCTAGCCGCAAGGCTCACGTGCCCCGCACTTCCAGCGTCACATCCCAAGAAGGAGATGCTCGTGCCGTCCATCGACGTCGTCGTAGCCCGGGAAATCCTGGACTCCCGAGGCAACCCCACGGTCGAGGTCGAGGTCGGCCTCGACGACGGCAGCACGGGTCGTGCCGCCGTTCCGTCCGGCGCTTCCACCGGCGCCTTCGAGGCCATCGAGCTCCGCGACGGTGACCCCAACCGCTACCACGGCAAGGGTGTCGAGAAGGCCGTCCTCGCCGTCATCGAGCAGATCGGCCCCGAGCTGGTCGGCTACGACGCCACCGAGCAGCGCCTGATCGACCAGGCGATGTTCGACCTGGACGCCACCGACAACAAGGGCTCCCTCGGCGCCAACGCCATTCTCGGCGTCTCGCTCGCCGTCGCCCACGCCGCCTCCGAGGCCAGCGACCTGCCGCTGTTCCGCTACCTGGGCGGCCCGAACGCGCACCTGCTGCCGGTGCCGATGATGAACATCCTGAACGGCGGCTCGCACGCCGACTCCAACGTGGACATCCAGGAGTTCATGATCGCCCCGATCGGCGCGGAGTCCTTCTCCGAGGCGCTGCGCTGGGGCACCGAGGTCTACCACACCCTCAAGAAGGTGCTGAAGAGCAAGGGCCTGGCCACCGGCCTCGGCGACGAGGGCGGCTTCGCCCCGAACCTCGGCTCCAACCGCGAGGCCCTCGACCTCATCCTCGAGGCGGTCAAGGAAGCCGGCTACACCCCCGGCGAGCAGATCGCCCTCGCGCTCGACGTCGCCGCCTCCGAGTTCTACAAGGACGGCGTCTACACCTTCGAGGGCAAGGCGCGCTCCGCCGCCGAGATGACCGAGTACTACGCCGAGCTGGTCGAGGCGTACCCGCTGGTCTCCATCGAGGACCCGCTGTTCGAGGACGACTGGCAGGGCTGGCAGACCATCACCGAGAAGCTCGGTGACAAGGTCCAGCTCGTCGGCGACGACCTGTTCGTCACCAACCCGGAGCGCCTGGCCCGCGGCATCGAGGAGGGCGCCGCCAACGCGCTGCTCGTGAAGGTGAACCAGATCGGTTCGCTGACCGAGACCCTGGACGCCGTGGAGCTCGCCCAGCGCAGCGGCTTCAAGTGCATGATGTCCCACCGCTCCGGCGAGACCGAGGACGTCACCATCGCCGACCTCGCCGTCGCCACCAACTGCGGCCAGATCAAGACCGGCGCCCCGGCCCGCTCCGAGCGCGTCGCCAAGTACAACCAGCTGCTGCGCATCGAGGAGATCCTCGACGACGCCGCGGTGTACGCCGGTCGCTCGGCTTTCCCCCGCTTCAAGGGCTGAGGCTGCTGACGGCATAGCCAGTCGTACGTACGTCCCCGTACTCGGTCCCGTACCGTGTGCGGGGACGTACGCGCGTGTGTGAACGGGAGTGAGAGATGGCCGTCAAGGACCGGGACCGTTTCTCCACCGCGACCAGGATCCGGTTGCTCGGGGAGCAGACGGCGGCCCGTGTCTACCGCTCGCAGACCAAGCGGCAGGCCCGCCGCTCCCGGCTCACCGGCCGGGCGGCCCTGCTCGCCCTCGTCGTCTGCTCCCTGGTCGTCGCCCTCGCCTACCCGATAAGGCAGTACGTCGCCCAGCGCGCCGAGATCGCCGATCTGCAACAGCAGAAGCAGCAGGCCCGGCAACGGGTGGAGGAGCTGCGCGACCTCAAGGCACGCTGGCAGGACGACGCCTACGCCGAGCAGCGGATCCGCGAGCGCCTGCACTATGTGCTGCCGGGGGAGACCGGCTTCGTCGTGATCGACCCGGACGCGGCGAAGCAGGCGCGCACCGACCTGGGCACGGCGGACCGGCCCTGGTACGCGAACGTCTGGGACGGGGTCGACAAGGCCGACGCCGCCGACCGATAGATAGAGACGAAAGACTGTGATGGATACGCCCCCGCCCACTACTCCGCGGACCGAGCCGACCGACGCGGATGTCGAGGCCTTCAAGCAGCAGCTCGGCCGGCCGCCGCGCGGGCTGCGGGCCATCGCGCACCGGTGCCCGTGCGGGCAGCCGGACGTGGTGGAGACGGCGCCCCGGCTGCCGGACGGTACGCCCTTCCCGACGCTGTACTACCTGACGTGCCCGAAGGCGAACTCCGCGATCGGCACGCTGGAGGCGAACGGCGTGATGAAGGAGATGACCGAGCGGCTGGAGCGGGACCCCGAGCTGGCCGCCGCCTACCGCGCCGCGCACGAGGACTACATCCGGCGCCGGGACGAGATCGAGGAGCTGACGGGCTTCCCGAGCGCGGGCGGCATGCCGGACCGGGTGAAGTGCCTGCACGTCCTGGTGGCCCACTCGCTGGCCGCCGGCCCCGGGGTCAACCCGCTCGGCGACGAGGCCCTCGCGATGCTGCCGCAGTGGTGGCGCAAGGGGACGTGCGTGACCCAGGGGCAGGAGACGGCCGGATGACCCGCGTCGCCGCCATCGACTGCGGTACCAACTCCATCCGGCTCCTCGTCGCCGACTGCGACCCGGAGACGGGCGAACTGGTCGATCTGGACCGCCGTATGACCATCGTGCGGCTCGGGCAGGGCGTGGACCGCACCGGGCGGCTCGCCCCCGAGGCGCTGGAGCGGACCTTCGCCGCCTGCCGCGAGTACGCGGCGGTCATCAAGGAGCACGGCGCCGAGCGCGTCCGCTTCGTGGCGACCTCCGCCTCCCGGGACGCCGAGAACCGCGAGGACTTCGTGCGCGGGGTCGTCGGCATCCTCGGGGTCGAGCCCGAGGTGATCAGCGGGGACCAGGAGGCCGAGTTCTCCTTCACCGGCGCCACCAGGGAGCTGGCCGGACGGGATCACCTGCCCAAGCCCTACCTCGTGGTGGACATCGGCGGCGGGTCGACCGAGTTCGTCGTCGGGGAGGAGCACGTACGCGCCGCCCGCTCCGTCGACATCGGGTGCGTGCGGATGACCGAGCGGCACCTGGTGCGGGACGGCGTCGTCTGCGACCCGCCCGCCGAGGAGCAGATCACCGCCGTACGGGCCGACATCGAGGCCGCTCTCGACCTCGCCGAGCGGACCGTGCCGCTGCGGGAGGCGCACACCCTGGTGGGGCTCGCCGGGTCCGTCACCACGGTGTCCGCCATCGCGCAGGAGCTGCCCGCGTACGACTCGGCGGCCATCCACCACTCCCGGGTCTCCCGCGACCGCGTCCGGGAGATCACCGAGTGGCTGCTGCACTCCACCCACGCCGAGCGCGCCGCGGTTCCCGCCATGCACCCGGGGCGCGTGGACGTCATCGCGGCGGGGGCCCTGGTCCTGCTGGCGATCATGGAGCGGATCGGTGCCGAGGAGGTCGTCGTCAGTGAGCACGACATCCTCGACGGCATCGCCTGGTCGGTGGCGTAGCTCTCCTTTGTTACTGATCGGTAGCCTCGGCTGAGCAGGTCAGGTAGCGTCTGAGCACGTTCGAGGGGTCCTTGAGGGCCCCTCGGCGACAGTCCGTCGGGAAAGTTCGTGAAGTTCTTCACAAGGAATTGGGCCCGGTCGGGGTGCGGAAGGGGGCCGGTTGGCCCTTCCGGGGGTCCAACACCCGCTTGAGCGTGTTCGGAAGGGGTCTCGGAGGGTCCCGCGAGAAGGGCTCGCGAGAGATCGTTTCGGGGGCCTCACTCAGGCCCCGAATCCTCAGAGAGGCAGCTCACGCGGCATTGACAACGGTCCGCGGCGGGCCGCGGTTCCCCCTCGCGGCCATGACGTGGATCACGCGAGCGGCGGAGGATAGCACACCCCTTGAGGATGCTTGTGAAGGGGCGCACGAGCGACCCCCCTGAGGCGGGTGGATACTCGATGGCATGAGCACCACGGAGCGTCCCAGGATCCTCGTAGTAGGCGGTGGGTACGTAGGCCTGTACGCAGCTCGGCGCATTCTCAAGAAGATGCGCTACGGCGAGGCGACCGTCACGGTCGTCGACCCCCGGTCGTACATGACCTACCAGCCCTTCCTCCCCGAAACCGCCGCCGGCAGCATCTCCCCGCGCCACGTCGTCGTCCCGCTGCGACGCGTGCTGCCCAAGGCGGAGGTGCTCACCGGCCGGGTCACCACCATCGACCAGGACCGCAAGGTCGCCACGATCGCCCCCCTGGTGGGCGAGGCGTACGAGCTGCCGTTCGACTACCTGGTCATCGCGATGGGCGCGGTCTCCCGCACCTTCCCGATCCCCGGCCTCGCCGAGCAGGGCATCGGCATGAAGGGCATCGAGGAGGCCATCGGCCTGCGCAACCACGTGCTGGAGCAGCTGGACAAGGCCGACTCCACCACCGACGAGGAGATCCGCCGCAAGGCGCTCACCTTCGTCTTCATCGGCGGTGGCTTCGCGGGCGCGGAGACCATCGGTGAGGTCGAGGACATGGCCCGCGACGCGGCCAAGTACTACACCAACGTCTCCCGCGAGGACATGCGCTTCGTCCTCGTCGACGCCGCGGACAAGATCCTCCCCGAGGTCGGCCCCAAGCTCGGCCAGTACGGCAAGGAGCACCTGGAGGCCCGCGGGGTCGAGGTCTACCTCTCCACCTCCATGGACTCCTGCGTCGACGGCCACGTGGTGCTCAAGAACGGCCTCGAGGTCGACTCCAACACCATCGTCTGGACGGCGGGCGTCAAGCCCAACCCCGTCCTCAGCCGCTTCGGCCTGCCGCTCGGCCCCCGCGGTCACGTCGACTGCCAGCCGACCCTCCAGGTCACCGGCACCGACTACATCTGGGCCGCGGGCGACAACGCCCAGGTCCCGGACCTCGTCGGCCGCAAGAACGGCAACCCGAACGCCTGGTGCCCGCCCAACGCGCAGCACGCGCTGCGGCAGGCCAAGGTCCTCGGCGACAACGTGGTGTCCGGCATGCGGGGCTTCCCGCAGAAGGACTACAGCCACGCCAACAAGGGTGCGGTGGCGGGCCTCGGCCTCCACAAGGGCGTCGCGATGATCGTCATGGGCAAGATGAAGATCAAGCTCAAGGGCCGGCTGGCGTGGTACATGCACCGCGGCTACCACGGCCTGGCGATGCCGACGTGGAACCGCAAGATCCGCGTCTTCGCCGACTGGACGCTCGGCATGTTCCTCAAGCGCGAGGTCGTCGCCCTGGGCGCTCTGGAGTCCCCGCGCGAGGAGTTCTACGAGGCGGCCAAGCCGGCGCCCGCGGCTCCCGCGGCGAAGACGCAGAAGAGCGAGAAGACCGAGGAGAAGGCCAAGGCCTCCTGACCTCCGGTCACTGATCCGTCCGGCGGATCATCCGGCTGATCCGTCCGAAGGGCCTCCCGCCATCCGTGGTGCGGGAGGCCCTTCGGCTGTGCATGGGGCTCCAGGCCCTCGCCGCTACTGCGACTTGATCGCCGCCAGCATGTTCAGCCGCGCCGCCCGCCGGGCCGGCCACAGCGCCGCCAGCACGCCCACGGTCGCCGCCAGCAGCAGGAAGACGCCCATCCGGGTCCAGGGCAGGACCAGTTCGTACGTCGCCATCCGCGACGCCACCAGCTCACCGGCCGCCCAGCCGAAGAACACGCCCAGGCCGATGCCCAGCACTCCGCCGAACAGCGAGATCACCAGGGACTCCAGACGGACCATCCGCTTGATGCCCTTGCGGTCCAGGCCGATCGCACGGAGCATGCCGATCTCCTGGGAGCGCTCGAACACCGACATCGCGAGGGTGTTGATGACACCGAGCACCGCCACGATCACCGCCATGGCGAGCAGGCCGTAGACCATGTTCAGGATCAGCGTGAACATCTGCGCGATCTCGTTGGAGAGGTCCTTCTTGTCCTGGACCTTGATCGCCGGGTTGGCGCCCAGCGCCTTCTCCAGCGCGTCCTTCGTGGCGTCGGAGGCGCCGGCGGCCGTCTTCACCATGACCTGCATGTCGGTCGGGTCGGTGAGATGGGGGGTGAGGGTGCGGTTGTCGAGCATGATCCCGCGGATCATCTCGTTGCCCACGTACACCCCGGCGACCGTCAGACGCTCGGCCTTGCCGTCCTCGTAGTGCGCGGTGAAGGCCGAGCCGGTGCGCCAGCCGTGGGAAGTGGCGGTGTCGTCGTCGACGACCACCCGGGTGCCGCCGACCTCGAAGGCGCCGCTGTCCATGGGCAGCTCGGTCAGGTCGGCGATCGAGGAGCCGTCGACGCCGGTCAGGTACTCGGTCTCGCCGTCGATCCGGGAGGGCGCGTTGCGCAGCGGGCTGGTGGCCGTGACCCCGTCCAGCTCGCGCAGCGTGCCGTCGACGTCGGGGGAGAGGCCGTTGCCGTTCGCCATGGAGACCACGTAGTCCGCGCGCAGCGCCGAACTGGCCATCTTGTCGATCGCCTGCTGCAGGCTGCCCGCCATCACCGTCATCCCGGTGATCAGGGTGAGCCCGATCATCAGCGCGGAGGCGGTGGCGGCCGTACGGCGCGGATTGCGCACCGAGTTCTGCCGGGCCAGCTTGCCCGAGACCCCGAAGATCCGCAGCACCGGAGAGGCCGCCGCGATCAGCGGACGGGACAGCAGCGGCGTCAGGATGAAGACGCCGATGATCAGCAGGACCGCGCCGAGCCCCATGGGGGCCTGACCGTCCGAGCCGTCCATCGCCGTCGCCGCCAGGACCACCGCGACACCCCCGCCGGCGAACAGCGCGCCGAGCGTGTTGCGCAGCACCAGCGACTTGGTCGTGGCCTGGGCGTGCAGGCTGCTCATCGCCGCGACCGGCGGGATCTTCGCCGCCCGGCGGCCCGGCAGCCAGGCCGCCAGCATGGTGATCACCACGCCGACCGCGAGCGCGGTCACGACCGTGCCGGGCGAGATGACCAGCGGCCCGTCGGGGACGGTCGCGTCGAGCGAGCCCATGAGCGAGCGCAGGCCCACCCCGATGCCGATGCCCGCGACCAGACCGGCCACTCCGGCCACCGCGCCGACCACGAGCGCCTCGATCAGCACCGACCGCGTGACCTGCCGGCGCGAGGCGCCGACCGCCCGCAGCAGCGCGAGCTCCCGGGTGCGCTGGGCGACCAGCATGGTGAAGGTGTTGGCGATGATGAAGGTGCCGACGAAGAGCGCGATGCCCGCGAAGACGAGCAGCATCTGCCGGAAGCTGCCCATCTCGGAGGAGATCATCTCGGCCTGGTCGTCGGCGAGTTGGCTGCCGGTGGTCGTCTCGACGAGGTCGCCGGGCAGCGCCTTGTCCAGCTCGGCCTTGAGCGCGGCCTGGCTGACGCCCGCCTTCGCCCGGACGTCGATCTCGTCGTACGTCCCGGTCTTGCCGAACAGCCGCTGGGCGGTCGCCGTGTCGAACAGGGCCAGGCTGCCGCCCGCGGCGACATTGCCGTTGTCGGTCGTGAAGATGCCCGTGACGGTCGGCTTCAGCACCGGTCCGTCGACCGAGATCCGTACGGTGTCGCCGACCCGGTATCCGGCCCGCTCGGCGGTCCTGGCGTCGAGCAGCACCTCGTTCCTGCCGCTCGGGGCGTGCCCGCTGACCAGCGGGTAGCGGGGGTCCTCGGCGCCGGAGTAGTTGCTGCCCTCCGACTGCCAGCCCTGGCCGATGAGGTCGCCGTCCTTGTCGGCGATCGCGGTGAAGCCGTTGACGACTCCGGTGGCCGAGGCGGCACCCGGCACCTGCGCGCTCTCGTCGAGCAGCGCCTCGGTGAGTTCGGGGGTCCTGCCGACCGAATTTCCCTTGCTCTCCTGGTGGTTGGGCTGGACGGCCACGTCGACATGGTCGAAGCCCTTGGCGGAGCTGTTGCGGTAGGCGTCGGAGATGGTGTTGGTGAAGACCAGCGTGCCGGAGACGAAGGCCACGCCGAGCATCACGGCGAGCACGGTCATCAGCAGGCGGGCCTTGTGCGCGAGGACGTTGCGCAGGGCGGTGCGGAACATCAGCTGGTGCGGCCCTTCGCGTCGAACTGCTTCATGAAGTCGAGGACCCCGTCGGCGGTCGGGCGGTACATCTCGTCCACGATCCGGCCGTCGGCGAGGAAGACCACCCGGTCCGCGTAGGCGGCGGCCACCGGGTCATGGGTGACCATCACCACGGTCTGCCCCAACTCCCGTACGGAGTTGCGCAGAAAGCCCAGCACCTCGGCGCCGGAGCGGGAGTCGAGGTTTCCGGTCGGCTCGTCGCCGAAGATGATGTCCGGCCGCGAGGCGAGCGCGCGGGCCACGGCGACGCGCTGCTGCTGGCCGCCGGAGAGCTGGGAGGGGCGGTGGGAGAGCCGGTCGGCCAGCCCCACCATCCGGATGACCGAGTCCAGCCACTCCTTGTCGGGCTTCCGCCCCGCGATGTCCATCGGCAGGGTGATGTTCTCCAGCGCGGTCAGCGTCGGCAGCAGGTTGAACGCCTGGAAGATGAAGCCGATCTTGTCCCGGCGCAACTTGGTGAGCTGCTTGTCCTTCAGCGCGCCCAGCTCGGTCTCGCCGATGCGCACGGAACCGGAGGAGAAGGTGTCGAGGCCCGCCACGCAGTGCATCAGCGTGGACTTGCCGGAGCCGGAAGGGCCCATGATCGCGGTGAACTCGGCCTGCCGGAAGTCGACGGAGACCCGGTCCAGGGCGACCACCTGGGTCTCGCCCTGTCCGTAGATCTTCGACAGATCCGTGGCGCGCGCGGCCACGGCGGTGGCCCGGCCGGCGATTGATGCGGTGGTCACGAGTAGGCGCTCCTCGACAGAAGACGAAGTGTTTCGGGGACGTCTTCCATCGTCATGGCCGCCGGTGTCCGTGGAGTCAGCCGCTGTTCCGGTTCCGAAGGCAGACTCGGGTCGGACCGAGGGCGGCGGAGTCATACCTGGGGATGACGGCGGCCCCTGACAAGGGCCCTGTCGAGAACAGGTGGAGCGTCCTTGTTCGGGCGGTGAAATTCCGTCATTCCGCATACGTGGCCGGACACCGCACGCAAGGCTATTGGCAAGTGCGGATGGCTCGTTCCGTGGTCTGATGCACCCTCAGACGTCAATAAAATAAGACAACATCGGTCCGTCTCCCCGCTGTTCGGGGGATGCGTCCCGATAGGCTCGGAATCTCGACGCGGAGCCCATGGCCTGCCCGGATGGTGGAATGCAGACACGGCGAGCTTAAACCTCGCTGCCCCTCGCGGGCGTACCGGTTCAAGTCCGGTTCCGGGCACCTCCGACCCACGCGCGGCCGCCGGTACGCGGCCCGTTCCGTGCACCCTTCATCGAGAACTTCACCGCACGGACCGTTGACAGCGGCCGATTGCGATCGGACACTCATGCCATCCATCTCGTGAAACAAACTTCACCAGACGAACACCGTGCGGAAGGGAACGACCGATGCGCACCACCGTCGGCATCATCGGAGCCGGCCCCGCGGGCCTCCTCCTCGCCCGGCTCCTCAGCAACGCCGGCATCGACTCGGTCGTCCTGGAGAGCCGCGACCGCCCCTATGTGGAGCAACGCCAGCGAGCCGGAATCCTGGAGCAGGGCACCGTCGACGTCCTGCGCGCGGCCGGGGCCGGCGAGCGCATGGACCGCGAGGGCCTGCGCCACGACGGCATAGAGCTCCGCTACGACCGCACCCGCCACCGCGTCGACTTCCCCGCCCTCACCGGCGGCCGGTCGGTGATGGTCTACGCCCAGACCGAGGTCTGCAAGGACCTCATCGCCCTCCAGCTGAAGGACGGCGGCCCGCTCCTGTTCGAGGCCGAGGCCCTGGCCGTGGAGGACGCCGGCACCGACCGCCCGCGCATCCGCTTCCGCCACGAGGGCCGCGAGGACGTCCTGGAGTGCGACTACGTCGTGGGCTGCGACGGCTTCTGGGGGGTGGCGAGGAAGGCGGTCCCCGCCGAGCTGAGCCGGACCTTCGAGCGGACCTACCCCTTCGCCTGGCTCGGCATCCTGGCCGACGTACCGCCCTCCCACGACGAGCTGGTCTACGCCCGCCACGACCGCGGCTTCGCCCTGCTGTCCATGCGCTCCCCGTCCGTCTCCCGCCTCTACCTCCAGGTGCCGGAGGGCACGGCGCCCGAGTCCTGGGCCGACGACGCGATCTGGGCCGAGCTGGAGCGCCGCTTCGAGACGGACGACGACTGGCTGCTCGCCCGCGGCCCGATCACCCAGAAGTCGGTCACCCCCATGCGCTCCTACGTCCACGAGCCCATGCGCCACGGCCGGCTCTTCCTGGCCGGCGACGCGGCCCACATCGTGCCGCCGACCGGGGCCAAGGGCCTGAACCTGGCCGTGGGGGACGTGGTGACCTTCGCGCGGGCCCTGACCCACCAGCGGCAGACCGGTTCGGCCGAGCTGCTCGACGCCTACTCGGCGACCTGTCTGCGGCGGGTGTGGCAGGCCGAGCGGTTCTCCTACGACATGACGACGCTCCTGCACCGCGCCCCCGACGCCACCCCCTTCGAGGACCGGCTCCAGCTCGCCCGGCTCGCGCGGATCACGTCCTCGCGGGCCGCCGAGACCGAGCTGGCCGAGGCGTACACGGGCTTCCCGGTCGACTGATCGGCCGACTGATCGGCCGACTGATCACCGATGGGTTCCGGCCATGTCCCGGGTTGGTCATGAATGGGGCCCTCCGGTACCGGGAATCACGGATCCGCGTAGCGTGTTGCGCAGCACAGCGAGGGAAAGATCCTCCCCAGGCACTAGAGTCTTTCTTTTGCCTTTCCATTACTCTTGAGCCAAGGCTACGCAGGGTGGCCATGGAGGAGTGAAATGAGGAGCAGCAACCCGGTCTTCTCGCGACGGGGGTTCAGCCGCGACAACGGCCACGCGGGCTTCAGCGCCCAGCCGCAGGCCGGGGGCGCCGCTGTGGGCACGCAGGGCAACCCGTACGCCCAGCCGCAGGGGGCCAACCCCTACGCCCAGAACCCGTACGCGCAGAACCCTTACGCCCAGCAGGACCTTCAGCACGGCGCGCCCCCGCAGGCACCGGTCACCACTGGCCGGATGACGCTGGACGACGTCGTCATGCGCACCGGCACGACCCTCGGTGTCCTGATGGTCACCGCCGCGCTCGCCTGGGCGCTGCTGCCGGTCGACGACGCCAACATCGGCAAGTCCTACGGCATCGCCATCGGCGCCGGCCTGATCGGCATGGTCCTGGCGCTGGTGCAGTCCTTCAAGCGCAAGGCCTCGCCCGCGCTGATCCTGGCGTACGCCGCGTTCGAGGGTGTGTTCCTCGGCGTCGTCTCCAGTGTCGTGGACAACCGCATCGCCGACGGTGCGGCCATGCAGGCCGTGATCGGCACGATGGCGGTCTTCGTCAGCGTGCTGGTGGCGTACAAGGCGGGCTGGATCCGCGTGAACCGCCGCTTCGTCGGGTTCGTGATGGCGGCCGCGCTCGGCTTCATCATGCTGATGGCGGTCAACCTCCTGTTCGCGGTGTTCGGCGGCGGTGACGGCCTCGGCTTCCGCAGCGGCCCGCTCGGCATCATCATGGGCGTCGTCGGCATCCTGCTCGGCGCGTGCTTCCTGGCCCTGGACTTCAAGCAGGTCGAGGACGGCATCGCCTACGGTGCCCCGCGCGAGGAGGCCTGGCTCGCCGCCTTCGGTCTCACGCTGACGCTGGTCTGGATCTACATGGAGTTCCTGAGGATCATCGCGATCCTCAACAGCAGCGACTGATCGCTCGCCGCTTCGGAAGGGCCCCGGGTTGCACGACCCGGGGCCCTTCGGCGTCTGCGAAGCAGTGCGCGGCTAGAGGAACTTGCGCGCGGCCCTCCTCAGGTCGTACTCGTGGACGATCGCCTTCGCGTGGCCGTACGCGAGGTCGTATTCGTGGCGAAGCCAGCTGACCTTCTCCTCGAAGCGGGCGAGGGACGGGCCTTCTTCAACGGTGCGCAGCCAGTCGGAGACTTCACGACCGGTGCAGTGAGGGATGCGGGAGAGCATGTTGCGGTGGGTCTCCTCGGAGAGGACGTGGGACATCGGCGCCTCCGGACGCAGGGGATGTAAGCCGGTCCTTCAGGTCACCGTGCCTGAGCGTTCGCGTGTTGGCAACAGTGCGGGTGCTGCGCGTACGGTTGCGGCGTGGTGGATACGACGCGTCTGACCCGGGCTGTTGATCACTTCGCCGACCGTTTGCGGGCCGCGCCGCAGTCCCGGTTGCAACGGGGAGCTGCGGCGGAGGCGCTGGGGCTGGCTCGGGAGTTGGCTCGGCGGGCGCAGGTTCTGGAGGCGCCGGGGGTTGAGCCTCGGGTGATGCCGGATGCGGGGATGTTCGCGGCGGCTGACCAAATGACGGTTGCCGTGCATGACTTGGGCCTCGTGCTGTCGGACGAGGCCCAGGTGGATGAGGCGATGCAGTTGGTGGCGGAGGCGCAGAAGAGGGCGGGGGTCTAGGTCCCGTCGGCGGGTGCGGGCCTGTGGTGGCCGGTCGCGCAGTTCCCCGCGCCCCTGGGGAGTCCCAGGACCCCGCGCCTACAGGCTCGCTATGACCCTGTCGGCCAGGATGTACACGTTTTCCCCGCCGCAGGCGAAGGTCAGGGTGTACGCGCCTGAGATGCCCGAGCCGCCCAGCAGGACCGGGGTCTGGCCGGCGCGGAGGGCCTGGGAGAGGCGTTCCGCTGTTTCGCGGTGGCCCGGGGTCATGCACAGGGTGGTGCCGTCGGCGAAGACGTAGACGTCGAGGGTGCCGAGCGGGCCCGGGCGGACGTCGGTCAGTTCGGTGGCGGAGGCGGCCAGGTCCTCCAGGGTGGCGACCGTACGCTCATGGTCGTTCACGACCGGTGACTGCACCGGCACGAAGTCCGGGTGCGAGGGGTGCCGGCGACGGGCCGCGGCCAGTTCCGGGGAGTCCCCGGCGAACTCGTCCGTGTCCGCGGACGCCTCGGCCACGGGCTCCAGGGGCTCCAGGCCCACGAAGTCCGCCTGCCGGGGCAGGAACAGCTCGCTGTCGCTCAGACCCAGCAGCGTCGGGGCGTCGGAGGCGTCGCGCGCCTCCTGGGCCGCCCAGAACGCGCGCGCCTCCGCGAGTTCGCGTTCACGCTCCTCGGCCAGGGCCTCGGCCACCGCGGCGCGTATCTCGTCGGTGTCCGCGGACAGACGGGCGGCGGGCACCCGGCCCCGGGCCGCGGCCGCGTTGCTCGCGGCCAGCTCGGTGTGCAGGGCCGCGACCTGCCGGCGCAGCACCAAGAGCGTGCGCAGGACGGCGACGCCCACGGCGCCGGTGGCTGCCGTGGTGAGCAGGAGGGCAATCGGCATGGCGCTCACTGACGTACTCCCGGTTCAAAGTCGACCCCCGACTTCCTACATCAGCTTGAAGGGCGGACTAACCAGCTGTCAGTGCGTAACGTCACGAATCGGACAGGACTTTGGGCCTGGCATGGGTCGTGAAAACGCGTCTGACCTGCGTAGATCCCTCAACGGAGGGAGATAGGTCACATCCTGGGGGAGATTGGATCACAAATAGGCCCAGAACCGGGGCGGTTACCGGGTTCTGGGCCTATGGGTCACTCAGGGTACCGCGACGGCTACGGTCAGCTCAGGCGCTCGATGACCATGGCCATGCCCTGGCCGCCGCCGACGCACATCGTCTCCAGACCGAACTGCTTGTCGTGGAACTGGAGGGAGTTGATCAGCGTGCCGGTGATGCGGGCGCCGGTCATGCCGAAGGGGTGGCCGACGGCGATGGCGCCGCCGTTGACGTTCAGCTTCTCCAGCGGGATGCCCAGGTCGCGGTAGGAGGGGATCACCTGCGCGGCGAACGCCTCGTTGATCTCGACCAGGTCGATGTCGTCGATGGACAGACCGGCCCGGCGCAGCGCCTGCTGCGAGGCCTCGACCGGGCCGAGGCCCATGATCTCGGGGGACAGGCCCGAGACGCCGGTCGACACGATGCGGGCGAGCGGCGTGAGGCCGAGCCGGCGGGCCTTGGTGTCGCTCATGATGACGACCGCGGCGGCGCCGTCGTTCAGCGGGCAGCAGTTGCCGGCGGTGACCATGCCGTCGGGGCGGAAGACGGGCTTGAGGCCCTGGACGCCCTCCAGGGTGACGCCGGCGCGCGGACCGTCGTCCTTCGCGACGACCGTGCCGTCGGGGAGGGTCACCGGGGTGATCTCGCGCTCCCAGAAGCCGTTCTTGATGGCTTCCTCGGCGAGGTTCTGCGAGCGGACGCCGAACTCGTCCATGTCCTGGCGGGTGACGCCCTTCCAGCGGGCGAGGTTCTCGGCGGTCTGGCCCATCGCGATGTAGGCGTCCGGGACGAGACCGTCCTCACGCGGGTCGTGCCAGGTCGTGCCCTCCTGCTGGGCGACGGCCTCGGTACGGGCCTCGGCCTCGGCGAAGAAGGGGTTGTGCGTGTCGGGCAGCGAGTCGGAGTTGCCCTTGGTGAAGCGGGAGACCATCTCGACACCGGCCGAGATGAAGACGTCGCCCTCGCCGGCCTTGATGGCGTGCAGGGCCATGCGGGAGGTCTGGAGCGAGGAGGAGCAGTACCGGGTGACGGTGCAGCCGGGGAGGTGGTCCATCCCCATCTGTACGGCCACGATCCGGCCGAGGTTGTTGCCCTGCTCACCGCCGGGCAGACCGCAGCCGAGCATCAGGTCGTCGATGTCCCGCGGGTCGAGCTCCGGGACCTTGGCGAGGGCGGCCTGGATGATCGTGGCGGTGAGGTCGTCCGGGCGCAGGTCCTTGAGGGAGCCCTTGAAGGCGCGGCCGATGGGGGAGCGGGCGGTCGAGACGATCACGGCTTCGGGCATCACGGCTCCATTGGCGTCCGGGGCAGAGGGCTGGTTGGGAAGTTACCTGTACGTAAGCCATCGGTCACGGCCATCAGGGTGTGATGCGGAACTCTTTTCCAAGCGCTTGCTTAGGGTGTACGGCGGAGGGCGGGCGGGCGCGGGCTGCGGGGTGGAGGTCGGGTGGGGGCGAGGGCTGGCGCCGATTCGGGTGCCGGGGCGAGGGTGGGCGCCGGGAGCAGCGCGGGCCCCGGCGCGGGGACCGGCATGGGCGCCCGGTGTGAAGCGGGCCCTGGTGCGGCGGTCGGCCCTGGTGCGGCGGTGAGGTCGGGTGCGGAGCCCGGGTCGGGGACGGGTGCGGGGGCCGGGGTGGAGGCCGAGTCGGGGACGGGCGCGGGCGCGGGCACCGGGGGCGACGCGGGTCTGGACAGGGGGCGGCGTGGCGCGGGTGCGGGGGCCGGGGTGGAGACGGAGGCGGGTGCCGGGGCGTGGACAGGTGCGGGGCCCTGGAGCGGGGACGGATGCGGATTCGGGGTTGAACACCCCGTCCACCCCCCTCGAGAGCGGGCCCCGGTGTGGCGGCCGGGGTGGCGCCGGGGATGGGAGCGGGCGCGGATGCCTAGTCGGAGGCGGGCCCTGGCGCGGGGGCTGGCGCCGATTCGGGTGCCGGGGCGAGGGTGGGCGCCGGGGGCGGCGCGGGCCCCGGCGCGGGGACCCGGCATGGACGCGCGGTGTGGAGCAGAGCCTGGTGCGGCGACCGGCCCCGGGCGGCGGTGAGGGCGGGTGTGGGGGCGTATGCCGGGTCGGTGGAGGGCGCCGATGCGGGTGTGAGCGGCGCGGGTGCCGGGGCCGGGGCGGGTGCGGGTTCGGGCGACCCCGGCGCAAGCCGGCCCCGGTGTGGCGGCCGGGGTGGTGCCGAGGGCGGGGCGGATGCTTAGTCGGAGGCGCGGCCCGGGGCGGGTGCGGGTGTCGGGACGGGCGTGGGGGCCGGTACGGACATCCGGTGTGGAGCGGGCCCCGGTGCGACGGTGAGGTCGGGGGCGGGCCCCTGGGTGGGTGTGGGTGCTCGGGGTGGGGTGGGGGTCAGGAGCCATGCCGCTGACGGGCGGGTGAGGGGGCGGGCCAGGCGGCGGATGAAGGGGGAGGCGAGGACCGCCGTGAGCAGGACCCCGCACAGGACCAGCGCCACCAGCTCCACCGGGGTGTTCGCGCGGGCGATCAGGCCCTTCTCGCGCAGCGGGAGGATGACCAGGGGGTGCAGGAGGTAGACGGTGAATCCGCCCGCCCCGAGCGCCGAGACGAAGGGCACCTTCCGCCTCGGCATCAGCCGCAGCAGGCACAGCACCAGCGCCGCCGCCGAGGCCAGTACCGCGAGGCGGATCAGCCAGGCGCCCTCCATGCCCAGCGGGGTGTCCGCCTGGTAGGCGTGCCGCATCGACAGCCAGTGCCCCTGGATGTCCCGGTGCCACAGCACCGCCACGGTGATCGAGCCGAGCACTCCGGCGACCGCGGCCGGCAGGCTCCACCGGTTCTCGAACCAGTCCCGGAGCATGCCCTGGCCCAGGCGCCAGCCGAAGTAGAAGAGCGGCAGGTAGACCAGGGTCCGGCTGGCGGAGAACTGGAGCCCGAACTCCTCGACGTACCCGAGCCCGAGCGCCACCGCGGTGGTGACCAGCAGCGGATGGCGCAACTGGACCACCAGCGGCAGCAGCAGCCGCCAGCAGAACAGCGACATCAGGAACCACAGCGTCCACGGCAGCTGCGCCACATGCAGATCGAGCGGCCCGCCCAGCGCCTTCGTCTCCAGCGAGAACAGCACGCTGAAGATCAGCGCGGGCAGCACGATGCTGGTCAGCAGGGTGCGCAGCCGGCGCGGCCCGAGCGGCCCCGCACTGCTGAAGACACCGGCCAGCACCACGAACGCGGGAACCCGGAAGGCCCAGGCCGCTACATGGAAGACATGCAGCGAGTCGTGCCGGTCCATGATGCTGCCCACGGTGTGCAGGACCACGATCAGTGCGGCGGAGACGAAGCGGGCGTTGTCCCACCAGGGGTCACGGGTCCGGTCCTGGCCGGTGGATCTCGGAAACGGCTTTTCCATCGCGGGGGCGTGCTCCTGACAGCGGCATGACAGCGAAAGCACACCTTCGCGAAAGCCGGGGGTGATCCGGTGACGCCGTACCGCTCGGGGGGTGAACGGTACGTGTACGGAAGGCGGCCCCCGGAGAAGGACCGCCTCCGCTTCACACCCCGGACGCGCTGGTGGGCGACGGTTCCGCCTCCCCGACCCGCCGCCGGCGCCTGCGCTTGAGCAGCGCCCACGGGCCCCGGGGACCGCTCGGCATCGCCGCCGCGACCTCCGTACCCGCCTCGGACGCCGCCTCCGCCGCGGCCCGGGCCACCGGCAGGAAGCCCTCGCGGCGGGAGACGTCCGGGCGCTCCTCGTCCGCCGGCCACAGGCCGAGGGCCGCGCACACCGTGGGCAGGACCGCCATCGCCGCCGTGGCGTACCCCTCCGCCGAGGGGTGGTAGCTGTCCGGGCCGAACAGCTCGCGCGGGTTGGCCGCGAACTCCGGACCCAGCAGGTCGCCCAGCGAGACCGTACGGCCGCCCTGCTCGACGACGCCGATCGTCTGCGCGGCCGCCAGCTGACGGGAGACCCGCCGGGCCAGCCAGCGCAACGGCTGCTGGACCGGCTCGATGGTGCCGAGGTCGGGACAGGTGCCCACGACCACCTCGGCACCGGCCGTGCGCAGCCGCCGTACCGCCGTGGCCAGACAGCGCACCGACCGGGTCGGCGGCATGCGGTGGGTGACGTCATTGGCGCCGACCATGATCACGCAGATGTCGGGCACCCGGCGAGGATCCGCCAGCGCCAGCGCCACCTGCCGTTCCAGGTCGTCGGAGGTGGCCCCGGGCAGCGCGACATTGCGCAGCTCCACCGGCCGCTCCGCCACCGCCGCCAGTCCCGACGCCAGCAGCGCGCCCGGCGTCTGCCCGGCCCGCCGTACGCCCTGCCCCGCCGCCGTGGAGTCACCCAGCAGCATCAAACGCAGCGGAGGCTCGCCGACGGCGGTGTACCCGCTGCCGTACACACCCTCCGCGCTCGGCGCGTGCGGGGCCGTGCCATTGCCCACCGCCCGCTTGGCCAGCTGGACCTCGGCCAGCATCAGACCCACGGCGGCCGCGCCGGCCAGACCGATCCCGCCACCGCCGTATGCGGCACCGGCCGCGATCCGCCGGGCCACCCTCGCCCTCGACATGCTCGTCATGCCTCGCCGCCACCTCCTCGAACCCGTACATCCACTCCTTGCCCCGCACGGACCGTGGCCCAATCCCAACGGGGAGTGAACGACCGTCATGGCGGGCGTGGAGCCCATAGGCTGGCGATATCACTGACGACATCTTTTGCAGCATCCGGAGACAACGGTGCAATTCCACGACTCGATGATCAGCCTCGTCGGCAACACCCCGCTGGTGAGGCTCAACAGCGTGACCAAGGGCATCAAGGCGACCGTCCTGGCCAAGGTGGAGTACTTCAACCCGGGCGGTTCGGTGAAGGACCGGATCGCCCTGCGCATGATCGAGGCCGCGGAGGAGAGCGGCGCGCTCAAGCCCGGCGGCACCATCGTCGAGCCGACCAGCGGCAACACCGGGGTCGGGCTCGCCATCGTGGCCCAGCAGAAGGGCTACAAGTGCATCTTCGTGTGCCCCGACAAGGTGAGCACCGACAAGATCAATGTGCTGCGGGCCTACGGGGCGGAGGTCGTCGTCTGCCCGACCGCCGTCGACCCCGAGCACCCGGACTCCTACTACAACGTCTCCGACCGGCTGGTCCGGGAGACGCCGGGCGCGTGGAAGCCGGACCAGTACTCCAACCCCAACAACCCGGCCTCGCACTACCACTCCACCGGTCCCGAGCTGTGGGAGCAGACCGAGGGCCGGATCACCCACTTCGTGACGGGCGTCGGCACCGGCGGCACCATCTCCGGCACCGGCCGCTATCTGAAGGACGCCAGCGACGGCAAGGTCAAGGTCATCGGCGCCGACCCGGAGGGCTCGGTCTACTCCGGCGGCTCGGGACGGCCGTACCTCGTCGAGGGCGTCGGTGAGGACTTCTGGCCCACCGCCTACGACCGCACGGTCGCCGACGAGATCGTGGCGGTCTCCGACAAGGACTCCTTCCAGATGACCCGCCGCCTCGCGAAGGAGGAGGGCCTGCTGGTCGGCGGCTCCTGCGGGATGGCCGTGGTGGCCGCGCTGCGCGTCGCCGAGCGGCTCGGGGAGGACGACGTGGTCGTCGTCCTGCTGCCGGACAGCGGCCGCGGCTACCTCAGCAAGATCTTCAACGACGAGTGGATGGCCGACTACGGCTTCCTGGAGGACGAGGGCCCCAGCGCCCGCGTCGCCGACGTCCTGAACGACAAGGAGCACGGCGCCATGCCGTCCCTCGTCCACATGCACCCCGACGAGACCGTCGGCCAGGCCATCGAGGTGCTGCGCGAGTACGGCGTCTCGCAGATGCCGATCGTCAAGCCGGGCGCGGGCCACCCGGACGTGATGGCCGCCGAGGTCGTCGGCTCGGTCGTGGAACGGGAGCTGCTCGGCGCCCTGTTCAGCAAGGCGGCCTCGCTGGAGGACCCGCTGGAGAAGCACATGTCGGCCCCGCTGCCGCAGGTCGGCTCCGGTGAGCCGGTGGGCGACCTGATGTCGGTGCTCGGCACGGCGGACGCGGCGATCGTCCTCGTCGAGGGCAAGCCCACCGGAGTGATCAGCCGTCAGGACCTGCTGGCCTTCCTCGCCAAGGGCGGGAAGTAGCGGCGAACGTCCGGTGAACTGCGCGTGCCGGCGGCGAACTTGCGGTGATCAACAGCCTTCGCGCCTTCGTGGAAGTGGTACGAGCGCGTCACGTCCGCGCAGCACCCGCTTAACACGCGTACGGCACATTGGTGGATGTCGGCAGGGCGGGAGCGGCTCCCCGCCCCGGCCGGCACCGAACGTCCAAGGACCTCCGGAGCGGCTCCCGGACCTCCATGGACGCCGGACGTGAGACCTGGCCCGACCCGGTCGACGTCCTTCGCGGGGACCGCCGTCGTCCCGCCCCCCGGCAACGGGGGTGCGGCGGTCCCCGCGCATATCACTCCCAGTCGCTGTCCTTGCGGGCCTTGCGGCGGCGGAACAGGTCCGGATGAGTGCGGGCCGCCTGGACCACGTTCACCCCGACGATGCCCGCCCACGCGACCAGCAGGCCGGGCAGATGGGCCACCCCGCCGCCGATGCCGGACAGCGGGATCGCCAGGACCAGCGAGACGATGCCGAAGCCGAAGCGCTCGCCCCAGGAGTCCGTCGGCTTCGGTGACCGGGAACCCCGGGCCACCACCATCTGCTGCTCGGCGAGCTGCCGGCGCACCCTGCGCTCGACCGCCCCGTCGATCCGCTGGTCGACCTTCTCCAGGAACGAGTCGACCAGCGCGGACTCGTACTCCTCACCCAGCTCCCTGCGTGCTTGCAGGGTGGCGTCGAGTTCCTTCTTCAGCTCGGGGTCCCGCATGTCCATTCCGGTCATGGGATCCACCGTAGAAAGCCGCGACGCGGGCCGCACTGGGGTTAGCCCCCCTGTTCGCCCGGGGGCGGCCCCGCGTGTGCGTCGCTTGCCCAGCTGTATGACGTCATGCAGAGTTCTCCGTGTCTGAATAGGTGGGCGCGCCGCGGTGCTCCTCGACGGCCGCCCGGCTGCTCGACCGGTTCACCGAGATCTGGAGGGGGAGCGCGGCATGAGCGAGGACAGGAACACGGGGGACACCCCGGCGGCACGGCTGCAAGCGCTCTTCGAGGGGCACCGGCTGACGCCGACCCAGCGGCGCATCGCGCACAGCATGGTGCGCCGGGCCGCCGAGGTGCCCTTCCTCTCCAGTGTCGAACTGGCCGAACTCGCCGGCGTCAGCCAGCCGTCGGTGACCCGTTTCGCCGTCGCCCTCGGCTTCGACGGCTACCCGGCCCTGCGCAGGCACCTGCGCGAGGTCGCGCCCGCCGAACCCGCCTCCGCCCCGGGCGCGTTCAACGAGTACCAGCAGGCCGTCGAGGCCGAGATCGAGAACCTGCGGCATCTCGCGGAGCTGCTCGCCGACCCGCGTCCGGTGCGGCGGGCGGGCCGGCTGCTGGCGGCCTCCCGGCCCCTGCCGGTGCTCGGGCTGCGCGCGGCGGCCTCCCAGGCGTACGGCTTCGCCTACTTCGCCGCCAAGGTCCATCCGGACGTCCGGCTGCTGCACGAGGGCGGCACGATGGTCCACGACCGGATCGACGCCTGCGTGCGGGCGGGCGCCACGGCGCTGCTCTGCTTCGCGCTGCCCCGGCACCCGCGCGAGGTCCTGGACACCCTCGGCTACGCCAAGGAGGCCGGGCTGACCGTGGTGACGGTCACCGACTCCGCCTTCGCCCCGGTCGCCAAGGTCTCCGACCTGCTGCTGCCCGCGGCGGTGGGCACCGGGCTCGCCTTCGACACCGCCTGCGCCCCGATGCTGCTCGGCCGGGTCCTGCTGGAGGCCATGTGCGACGACCTGCCGGACGCCCAGGCACGCCTGGAGGAGTTCGACGCGCGGGCCGCGGCGCGGGGGCTGTTCGTGGACTGAGATTTTCCCGCGTCTTCTCAGACAGGTCTCACATACGCCCGTTAACCTCCCGCCACTGCGAGTTCGACTTCGAGGCGATTGGGAGGCGGAACGTGGCACGCGGAGGTCAGGGGCTGGCTCGGGTGGCCGTCGTCGTACGGGCCGGAGCGGCACCGATGTGGTGGCTCGGGGTGTGCGCGGCCGGGGTCGGCGTACTGCTGCCGGGTCTGACCGGGCGCCGGATCGGGGTGCTGGCGGGCGCGGCGCTGTTCCTCGTCACGACGGCGGTCGTGGCGTACCGGCGGCGCGGGCGGTACGGCGCCCTCATGCGCGGGGCGGCCCGCGCGGGCAAGCACGATGTGCTCCAGGACCGCGCGGTGACCGTACGGAACTGGCGCCGGGGCCATCGCTGGTGGCTGCTGCTGGCCTTCGTGGCCGCACTCGGCAGCGCGTTCGCGGTGCCCGTGGCGGGCGGGATGCTGCTCGCCGGGGCGGGCGCCGGGCTCTGGCTGAAGTCCGCCTGGATCGGCCGGTGCGAGCGGGCCGAGGACTCGCTGCTGTGGGTGCGGGTGGACTGGCTCGTCGCCGGCGGGCGGCCCGCCGGGAAGGCCGTCAAGTCCTACCGCGACACCGGCATCGCGGCGGGCGACGCGGCCCCGGGTGGGGCCCGCCGCCGCGCCGACGCGCTGGTGTAGGCCGGGGGCCGGGGTCAGACCTCCAGGTCCTGCTCGATCCTGCGCAACTGGTGCCGCGCCATCGCCAGGTTGGCGCGTTTGGCGTCGAGCACCAGGTACATGAACAGGCCGTTGCCGCTGCGGCCGCTGAGCAGCCGGATCAAGTGGTACTGGTCGGACAGGGTGATCAGGATGTCCTCGATCTCGGCCTTGAGGCCCAGGTGTTCCATGGTGCGCATCTTGGCGCGCACGACGTCGGTGTTGCCGGCGGCGGCGACGTTCAGGTCGAAGCTCTTGCCGCCGCCCATGGTGCCCAGGGCCATGCCGGTGGTGTAGTCGACGAGCGCGACGCCGGTCGCGCCCTCGATGGAGGTCAGCGCCTCTTTGAGCGAGGTCTCGGTGTTGGCCATGACGGAACTTCCTCTCAACTCTCGGTGGTGGTGCGCGGTGGGGTGGTGGACGGGGTGCGCCGGTCTCGCGGGACCTTGGCCCGCGCGGGCGCCCTGGCGGGGGTACGGGGTCTGCTGTCGGCCGTGAGTCCGTCGACGAGCTCCCCGATCCGGGTGGCGGCGCGGCGGCCCTCCAGATGGAGGCGGCCGACGCTGACGTCGTCCCGGGCGAGCAGGGTCAGTACGGCTCCCTCGCCCGCCGCGTACGTCGCCACGTAGCCGTCCCGGCCGCGGAAGAGCAGTTCGCGCAGCTCGCCGCGGCCCGTGGCGTCGGTCAGCCGCACGGCCACGCCCAGCGCGGCGGCGGTGAGCGCGGCCACGCCCTCCGGCTCCACGCCGGGGGTGTCCTCGGCGACGACCAGACCGTCCACGCTGGCCGCGAGGGAGCCGGTCAGCTGGGGGATGCGGGCTCGTAGCCGGTGCAGCTCGTCGAGTATGGGCGCCTCGGCGGCCATCAGATTTCTCCTCTGTCGGTCAAAGGGCCTCCAGCGCATCCCGGACTCTCTTCAGCAGGGCGACGTCGGGGTCATCGGGCGCCAGCCGCTCGGCGGGAGCCGGGGGGCGGGGACGAACGGGGAGCGACGGGGGGTCGGCGGGGTGCGAGCACCCCTGCTGCGGCGCCGGTGCCGGGTCGGGGGGTTCGGGACGCGTCCGTGCCGGTGCCGGTCTCCGGTCGGAGGGCTCGGGGTAGGCCAGTGCCGGTCCCCAGTCCGAGGGTTCGGGGTGGACCCGTTGCGGTGCCGGTGCCTGGTGCGGGGGATCGGGGTGGGCCCGGTCTGCTGTCGGGCTCCGGTCCGGGGGATCGGGGTGGGCCCGTGTGGGGGCGCGGTCCGCGAGGGCGGGGTGGGTCGGGTGTGGGGTCAGGACGCCCGCTGCTGCCAGGCGGCGTATGTCCACCAGGGTGTGGAAGGCCGGGCGGCCCAGGGCGCGGGCGATGTCCGTGGCCGTACGGGCGCCGTCCAGCAGGGCCACGACCGCGCGCTGGCGAGCGGTGAGCGGAGTGCGGGGCGGGTCGGCACGGGTGAGGGGCGCGCTGTCGGTGCCGGGGTCGGGCCAGATGCGGTGCAGCAGATCACGGCGGCGCAGGGTCTCGCGCTCCACGGCGGCCACCGGCACCGGGCGCACGGGGCCGAGCCAGTGCCCGGTGCCGTAGCGGAAGCGGCCCGGGGTGCTGCTGGGCGCGAGGGCGAAGTAGGCGGCGTCGTAGAGCGCGCCCAGATGGCACAGCTCCAGCGTGCCGGGGGTGAGCCGGCCGCTGTCGACCAGGAGGCGGGCGGCGCCGTGCAGGTCGTCGGCGCGGGCGACGGCGTCCTGCCAGACGGCGGTGTCGAGGGTGCCGTGCGCGGTCAGCAGGACGTCCAGGCCGGGGGCGGCGGGACTCTCGGCGTGCACCACCCGGCCCTCCGCGAGATACAGCGTGCCGCACTCGCGCAGCAGGACGCCGGTGGCCCGCTCGGCGGCGAGCCGGCTCAGCATCGGCGACAGTCCGCGCGGCGCCCGCTCCCCGGCCGTGCTCCGGTCCCGGGACGGCAGCCGGGGCGGCAGGCCCGCCGGGGTGGCCCTCAGCGCGGTCATCCCAGCACCAGCCGTCCGGCCAGCTCACCGAGCCGGATCCGCGCCAGGGCGAGATTGCCCTCCTCGCGCCCCAGCCACAGATGCAGGAACACACTGCTGTCGAAGGACGTCCACACGAACCGCAGCACGTGATAGCTGTCCCGGTTGGAAAGGATCAGATCCTCGACGGGCGGTTCGGTCTCCGCGCCGGCGTCGGCCGGTGCGAACGCCCGGTGCTCGGCGGCCAGCCGGGCCAGCTCCGCCGCCTCCGCCGCGCTCGCCTCCGGGTCGCCGCCCGGCGACTCGCCCACCGTGCCCAGGGCCAGGCCGCTGGTCCAGTCGACCAGCGCCGCCCCTCGTGCTCCGGGCAGTTGCATGGCCTCCAGCAGACACTCGTCGATTCCGGGCACCGTGGCTCCCCTCCTGCCTGCGGTTCGGCTGAGTAACGCCGAAACTACGCAACGTGTGAGCGACAGGTGAGGCTTCTGGCATTTTCCAGTGGAACATGCGCCGGACGACTAAGGTGGGTCAACTGACCCTGTATCCAGACCTGTTCAACCGCAGCTCCGACGGAGTGCGTCAAGGGCGCCCGGGTGTGCCCAGGGTGGCGAGGGCGGCGGCGTGCGCCCCTCCGGATTCGGCCACGATCGCGTCGATGCTCTGCGGCTCCCGCACCGTCGCGAAGGCCACGCCCCCGGACCCGTCCGGCGCGAAGCCGTACACCCCGGGCCGGGCCAGGGAGTTGTAGGCGTAGTGGTGCGCGAAGTAGTACGCGCCCGTGTCCAGCGCCGCCACCACGTCCCCCGGCTCCAGCCGCGGCAGCGCCCGCGCCTCGGCCAGCAGATCCCCGGCGAAGCAGGCGGGACCGGCCACGTCCTGGACCACCTCGGCGCCCCCCTTCGGCCGCCCCTTCGCGTCGTACCCGGCGATCCTGAGCGGCCACGCCCCCGGCGCGTACACCGTCCGCGTCGCCACCTGCACGCCCGCGTGCGTCACCGCGACCGGCCGCCCGCCCGCGCTCTTGGTGTACTCCACCCGCGCCAGCACCGTCCCGTGCTTGGCCAGCAGCGACCGCCCGAATTCGGTCACCAGCCCGTACCGCCCGTCGAACAGCCCCGGCACCGCCTCGCTCAGCAGCCGCGCGTACTGCGCGTACGTCGGGGTCGTCAGGTCCGAGGTGAAGTTCACCGGCAGCCCGCCGCCGATGTCGATCGTGTCGATCTGCCGCCGCCCGATCCGGTCGTTGATCTCCTCGGCCAGCTGGTACGTCTCCGCCACGCCCCGCGCCATCAGCGACAGCGGCACGCCCTGGGACCCGGTGTGCGCGTGCAGCCGGGTCAGCCACGGGCGCTCCCGGTACGCCCGCACCACCCACTCCCGCGCCCCCTCGTCGCGCAGCGCCACCCCGAACTTCGAGGTCGCGGTCGCCGTCGACAGCGCCTCGATGGCCCCGGCGCCCACCTGCGGATTGACCCGGATCCCGAGCGGGGAGCGGCTCGGCGCGGACCTCATCAGGGCGTCGATGCGGTCCAGCTCCTGCGGATTGTCGGCGTTGACGGCGATCCCGAGCGCCAGCGCCTCCCGCAGCTCGGCCGGTGTCTTCGCGGGCGAGTCCAGCACCGTGCGCTCCGGCGGCAGCCCGGCCGCGCGCGCCAGCGCCAGCTCGCCCGGGCTCGCCACCTCGGCGCCGATTCCGGCCTCGTGCAGCAGCCGCAGCACCGGCACCAGCGGGGTCGCCTTGACCGCGAAGGCGTGCAGCACCGGGGTGCCGGGCGCGGTGACCGCGTCGAACGCCGCCCGCAGCCCGGCCGCCGCCTCCCGGATGCCGGTGACGTCCAGCAGGCCCACGATGGGGGCGTCCGGCCCCAGCAGCCCCTGCTCCACGGCGGCCCGCACCGCCTCGTCCCGGCGCGCCGCCCGCTCGTCGTCGCCCGTGCGCCCGTCCCTGACCTCGTCCACCGCGTCCCCCGTCGTGTCGTTCCCCGTGACCACGTATCCAGACAAACATCCGCGGCGCGGCCGCGCTGGCGCACGAACGTATTGACTAGCTCTATTCAGGACGCCAGGATGTGAATAACGACATCAAAATCCGGCATCACCATCCGGCACCCCCAATCCGGCACCGACACACCGGCACCGACACACCGGCAGCACCACCCGCTAGGAGGCAGACCATGTCAGGACCCCGCCCCGTACGAGCGCCGCGCGGTACGGAACTGAGCGCCCTGGGATGGCAGCAGGAGGCCGCCCTGCGGATGCTGCAGAACAACCTCGACCCCGAGGTCGCCGAGCACCCCGACAAGCTCGTCGTCTACGGCGGCACCGGCAAGGCGGCCCGCGACTGGCGCTCCTTCGACGCGATGGTGCGCACGCTGCGGGGGCTGAAGCAGGACGAGACGATGCTCGTGCAGTCCGGCCGCCCGGTCGGCGTGATGCAGACCCACGAGTGGGCCCCGCGCGTCCTCATCGCCAACTCCAACCTGGTCGGCGACTGGGCCAACTGGGAGGAGTTCCGCCGCCTGGAGCAGCTCGGCCTGACCATGTACGGCCAGATGACCGCCGGCTCCTGGATCTACATCGGCACCCAGGGCATCCTCCAGGGCACCTACGAGACCTTCTCCGCCGTCGCCGCGAAGAAGTTCGGCGGCACCCTCGCCGGGACGATCACCCTCACCGCGGGCCTCGGCGGCATGGGCGGCGCCCAGCCACTCGCCGTCACCATGAACGACGGCGTCGCCATCTGCGTCGACTGCGACCCGCGCGCCATCGAGCGCCGCATCGAGCACCGCTACCTCGACGTCCGCGCCGACTCCCTGGAGCACGCCCTCCAGCTCGCCGTCGAGGCCCGGGACGCCCGCCGCCCGCTCTCCATCGGCCTGCTCGGCAACGCCGCGGAGCTGCTGCCGCGCATGCTCGCCGAGGGCGCCCCCGTCGACATCGTCACCGACCAGACCTCGGCCCACGACCCTCTGGCCTACCTGCCCGCCGGTGTCGACTTCGACGACATGGCCTCCTACGCCGCCAAGGACCCGGCCGGTTTCACCACCCGCGCGCGGGAGTCCATGGCACGGCACGTCGAGGCGATGGTCGGCTTCATGGACGCCGGCGCCGAGGTCTTCGACTACGGCAACTCCATCCGCGGCGAGGCCCGGCTCGCCGGGTACGACCGGGCGTTCGCCTTCCCCGGCTTCGTGCCCGCCTACATCCGGCCGCTGTTCTGCGAGGGCAAGGGCCCCTTCCGCTGGGCCGCGCTCTCCGGTGACCCGGCCGACATCGCCAAGACCGACAAGGCGATCCTGGACCTCTTCCCCGAGAACGAGTCCCTCGCCCGCTGGATCAAGATGGCCGGTGAGCGCGTCCACTTCCAGGGCCTGCCCGCGCGCATCTGCTGGCTCGGCTACGGCGAGCGGGACAAGGCCGGTGAGCGGTTCAACGACATGGTCGCCGGCGGTGAACTGGCGGCGCCGCTCGCCATCGGCCGGGACCACCTCGACTGCGGTTCCGTCGCCTCCCCGTACCGCGAGACCGAGGCCATGCTCGACGGCTCCGACGCGATCGCCGACTGGCCCCTGCTCAACGCGATGGTCAACGTGGCCTCGGGCGCGTCCTGGGTCTCCCTCCACCACGGCGGCGGCGTCGGCATGGGCCGCTCCCTCCACGCCGGCCAGGTGACGGTCGCCGACGGCACGAAGCTGGGCGGGGAGAAGATCCGGCGGGTGCTGACCAACGACCCGGGCATGGGCGTCATCCGGCACGTGGACGCGGGCTACGACATCGCCGAGTCCGTGGCGGACGAGCGGGGCGTGCGGGTCCCGATGCGCGAAGGTGACCCGTCGTGAGCGGACAGACCGTACCGGGCGGCAGCTCCTTCCACTCCATGTGGCGCGAGCTGCTCCCCATCGGCCGGCACCCCGACTCCCGCGGCTACCGCCGCTACGCCTGGACCGGCGCCGACACCGAATGCCGGGCCTGGTTCCGGGCCCAGGCCGAAGCCCGGCACCTGGCCTACGAGGTCGACCGGAACGGCAACCAGTGGGCCTGGCTCGGGGATCCCGCCGCCGGGGACGCCGTGGTCACCGGCTCGCACCTCGACTCCGTGCCCGACGGCGGGGCCTTCGACGGCCCCCTCGGCGTGGTGTCCTCCTTCGCCGCCCTCGACGAACTCCGCCGCCGCGACGCGCACCTGGGCAAGCCGCTCGCCGTCGTCAACTTCGGGGACGAGGAGGGCGCCCGGTTCGGGCTGGCCTGTGTCGGGTCCAGGCTGGCCTCCGGACAGCTCACCGCCGCCCAGGCCCACCGGCTCACCGACGGCGACGGCATCACCCTCCCCCGGGCCATGGAGGCCGCCGGGTACGACCCCGACGCCATCGGGCCCGACCCCGAGCGACTGGCCCGGATCGGGGCCTTCGTCGAACTCCATGTCGAGCAGGGCCGGGCGCTCGACCTGACCGGGGACCCGGTCGGCGTCGCCAGCGCCATCTGGCCGCACGGGCGGTGGCGGTTCGACTTCCGGGGCGAGGCCAACCACGCCGGCACCACCCGGCTGGCGGACCGGCGCGACCCCATGCTGTCGTACGCCGAGACCGTGCTCGCCGCCCGCCGGGAGGCCGAACTCGCCGGCGCCGTCGCCACCTTCGGCAAGATCTCGGTCGAGCCGAACGGCGTCAACGCCATCCCCTCCCTCGTGCGCGGCTGGCTGGACTCCCGCGCCGAGGACCAGGCCACCCTCGACACCGTCGTCGGCGGCATCGAGAAGGCCGCCCGGGAGTACGCCGACGCCCACGGCATCGCCCTCGACGTCGTGCGGGAGTCCTTCACGCCGGTCGTCGAGTTCGACCACGCCCTGCGCGACGAACTCGCCCGCATCCTCGGCACGGACACCGGCCTCACCGTGCCCGTCCTCGGCACCGGCGCCGGACACGACGCCGGAATCCTGTCCGGGACCGTCCCGACCGCCATGCTGTTCGTGCGCAACCCCACCGGCGTCTCGCACTCCCCGGCCGAGTTCGCGGCCGAGGACGACTGCGTGGCCGGGGTGCTCGCCCTCGCCGACGTACTGGAAGGACTGGCCCGCACGTGACACGGACGTACTGGCTGGAGCACGCCTGGCTCGGCACCCATGTCGAGCCCGGCGTCGCCGTCACGGTGTCTCCCAGCGGCTCCGCGGCGGGCGCGGGCGGCCGCATCACCGCCGTCCGCACCGGCACGCCCACCCCGCCGCCCGGCGCCGAGATCCTCCGCGGTCTCACCCTCCCGGGGCTGGCCAACGCCCACTCGCACGCCTTCCACCGCGCCCTGCGCGGCACCGTCCAGGTCGGCTCCGGCACCTTCTGGACCTGGCGTGAGGTCATGTACGCGACGGCCGACCGGCTCACCCCCGACAGCTACCACGCCCTCGCCCGGGCCGTGTACGCCGAGATGGCGCTGGCCGGGGTGACCTCCGTCGGCGAGTTCCACTACCTCCACCACGCCCCCGGCGGCACCCCGTACGCCGACCCCAACGCCATGGGCGAGGCCCTCATCGCGGCCGCCGCCGACGCCGGTGTCCGGATCACCCTCCTCGACACCGCCTACCTCTCCTCCGGCTTCGGGCAGCCGCCCGACGCCCACCAGCTCCGCTTCTGCGACGGCAGCGCGGACGCCTGGGCCGAACGCTGTTCAGTTCTCAAGGAACGGGATCACGCGCGGATCGGAGCGGCCGTCCACTCCGTACGGGCCGTACCCGCCGACCAGTTGGCGACCGTCGCCCGGTGGGCCGAGGAGCGGCGGGCCCCGCTGCATGTGCACCTGTCCGAGCAGACCGCCGAGAACGACGCCTGCCGCGCCGCCCACGGCTGCACCCCCGCCCAGCTCCTCGCCGAGCACGGCGTCCTCGGGCCCCGCACCACCGGAGTCCACAACACGCACCTGACGGACGAGGACATCGCCCTCATCGGCGGCACCGGCACCGGCACCTGCATGTGCCCGACGACCGAGCGGGACCTCGCGGACGGCATCGGGCCGGCGGCCGCCCTGCAGCGCCAGGGCTCCCCGCTCAGCCTCGGCTCCGACAGCCACGCCGTCATCGACCTGCTCGAAGAGGCACGCGCGATGGAGCTCGACGAGCGCCTGCGCACCCGCACCCGCGGCCACTGGACCGCCGCCGCCCTGCTCCGCGCCGCCTCCGCGGACGGCCACGCGGCGCTCGGCTGGGACGAGGCCGGCGCGATCGAGACCGGCGCCCTCGCCGACCTCACGACGGTCGCGCTGGACTCGGTCAGGACAGCGGGGCCGCTGCCCGCGCTGGGAGCCGAGACGGCCGTATTCGCCGCGACGGCAGCGGACGTACGGCACACGATCGTGGGCGGGCGGCACGTCGTACGAGACGGCGCCCACGCCCTCGTACCCGATGTGCCGCAAGCCCTCGCGCGGGCCGTCGAAGCCCTCCGCGCCTGACGACCACCCACGAGGACGCCATGTCCACCCACGAGGACGCCATGAGCAGCACTGCCATCACCAACATCGCCACGCTGGTCACCAACGACCCCTCCCTCGGCGACGGATCCCCCCTCGGTCTGATCCAGGACGCGGCCGTCGTCATCGACGGCGACCGCATCGCGTGGACCGGTGAATCAAGCAAAACACCCGCCACTGACAACCGGGTCGACGCCGGGGGCCGGGCCGTCCTCCCGGGCTTCGTGGACTCCCACTCCCACCTGGTCTTCGCGGGGGACCGCACGCAGGAGTTCAACGCGCGCATGTCGGGCCGCGGTTACACGGCCGGTGGCATCCGCACCACCGTCGCCGCCACCCGCGCCGCCTCGGACGAGGAGCTGGAGCACAACCTCACGCGCTATCTCGCCGAGGCCCTCCGCCAGGGCACGACCACGTTCGAGACCAAGTCGGGGTACGGCCTGACCACCGAGGACGAGTCCCGCGCCCTGCGCATCGCCGCCGCCCACACCGAGGAGGTCACCTACCTCGGCGCCCACATCGTCTCCCCCGACTACGCCGACGACCCGGCCGGCTATGTCGCCCTGGTCACCGGCGAGATGCTCGACGCCTGTGCGCCGTACGCCCGCTGGATCGACGTCTTCTGCGAGAAGGGCGCCTTCGACGGGGACCAGGCCCGCGCGATCCTGACCGCCGGCAAGGCCAGGGGCCTGCACCCCCGCATCCACGCCAACCAGCTCTCCTACGGCCCCGGCGTCCAGCTCGCCGTGGAACTCGACGCGGCCAGCGCCGACCACTGCACCCACCTCACCGACGCCGACGTGGACGCGCTGGCCGGCGGGAACACCGTCGCCACCCTGCTCCCCGGCGCCGAGTTCTCCACCCGCGCCGAGTGGCCCGACGCCCGCCGCCTCCTCGACGCGGGCGTCACCGTCGCCCTGTCCACCGACTGCAACCCGGGCTCGTCGTTCACCTCGTCCGTGCCCTTCTGCATCGCGCTCGCGGTACGGGACATGGGGATGACGCCGGACGAGGCGGTCTGGTCGGCCACGGCGGGCGGTGCCGCGGCCCTGCGCCGCACGGACGTCGGCCGTATCGCACCGGGCGCCCGCGCCGACCTCGTCCTCCTCGACGCCCCGAGCCATGTGCACCTGGCCTACCGGCCGGGCGTGCCCCTGGTCACCGGCGTGTGGCACAAGGGCGTACGCGCCCTCTGAGCCACCCGCAGGCGTGCCTCGGAACAGCGGGCGGGCAGCGAAAAAGCCGAGGGGCCCCGTTCCCATCGGAACCGGGCCCTCGGCAGGTACGACGGAGGACGGCCGTCACTCCTCGACCGTCAGCCCCTTGCGCAGTTTCACCAGCGTCCGGGCCAGCAGCCGGGAGACGTGCATCTGCGAGATGCCGAGCTCCTCACCGATCTCCGACTGGGTCATGCCCGCGACGAACCGCAGGGACAGGATCGTGCGGTCCCGGGAGGGGAGTTGGGCGATCAGCGGCTTCAGCGACTCGATGTACTCGATGCCTTCGAGCCCGTGGTCCTCGTAGCCGATGCGGTCGGCGAGCGCGCCCTCGGAGTCGTCCTCCTCCGGCTGGGCGTCCAGCGAGGAGGCGGTGTACGCGTTCGACGCCGCCATGCCCTCGACGACCTCTTCCTTGGTCAGACCCAGGCGCTCGGCGAGCTCGGCCACTGTCGGGGCGCGGTCGAGCTTCTGGGCGAGTTCGTCGCCCGCCTTGGCCAGGTCGAGCCGGAGTTCCTGGAGTCTGCGCGGCACCCGCACGGACCAGGAGGTGTCCCGGAAGAAGCGCTTGATCTCACCCACGATGGTAGGCATCGCGAAAGTGGGGAACTCGACTCCACGGCTGAGCTCGAAACGGTCGATCGCCTTGATCAGGCCGATGGTGCCGACCTGGATGATGTCCTCCATGGGCTCGCTGCGGGAGCGGAAGCGGGAGGCGGCGAACTTGACCAGCGCGAGGTTGAGTTCGACGAGCGTGTTGCGGACGTACGCGTACTCGGGGGTCCCTTCCTCCAGCGACTCCAGGCGCTGGAAGAGGGTCTTGGACAGGGCCCGTGCGTCCACCGGCCCCACCTCGTCGTACGGGGGTATCTCCGGCAGACCGGCGAGTAGGTCGTCCTGCTCGATGGGCTCCAGATGTTCCGGGGGGGAAGCCGACGTCGCTTCATGGGTATGCGATGCGTCGAGCCGGGGTGACATGATGTCCTCCATCGTTCTCGGCATATGGCTGCCGATGCCAATGCGTGCACTGCGGTGTGCGGCGCCTCCAAAGCCGGCCGTGTCGGTTTTCGTGTCTCTACTAGCCCTACCCGGTTTCCTGAGGACATCGCAAGTGCGTTCTGTTGTGAAATGTCCGTTTACGGGTGGATGTTCGGGTGTCGGAGGGCGCGCGGAAGGCGTAATGTTCGAGGGCGTCAGTCAGCAGCCAGGACGTCGGGAGTGAGACACGGCATGGACCGCGGGACAGTCGGCAGCGCACAGTCTGGCCGACTTCTGGTGGAGGTGCGGGAAGAGGGCTCCAGTGCCGTCGTGACCCCCGTAGGTGAGTTGGATCACCACACCGCCGATTTGTTGCGTGAGCCACTCGAGGAGTGCCTCGCGAAGGGCTTCAGCAGGCTGGTCGTCGACTGTGCGCGGCTGGACTTCTGTGACTCGACAGGACTCAATGTGCTTCTCGGTGCCCGCCTCAAGGCGGAGGCCGCCGGGGGCGGCGTCCATCTCGCGGCGATGCAGCCGGTGGTCTCCAGAGTGTTCGAGATCACCGGGGCGGAGGCGGTTTTCACCGTCCACGACAGCCTCGAAGCCGCGCTGACCGACGAGGCCGGCTGACGGTGATGGCGCCCCCTTGCGCCGCACCCGCCGCCTCTTGTGGAACGCCACTCTCCGGACGTCACGTGATTCGTACCGAATGCAGGGGTGTTTCGCCGGTCTGCTCGGGCAGGAGACACCCTGGACATGTCGCTGTCATGGCGGCGCGGGTAGTCGTCGAGCGGACCTCTGCAGTGAGTGACTCCTTCCAACGTGAACTGGTGAATCGGTGAGGTGAAGCGCTGATGAGCACCACCCGGCCCTACTCGCCGGGCGACCGCGGCCCCGAGCCCAGCGGCGCTTCCGGGGCGTCCGACGGGGGCGCGCCCGTGCCGTCCGAACCGGTGACGGGCCGGCAGGTCCGCAGCCTCGACCTCGTCGGGCAGAGCGGAGTCGTGCCGCTCGCCCGTGACTTCACCCGGCAGGCGCTGTACGCGTGGGGCTGGCTGCCGGCCGACGGGGCCGACCAGCGGGCCGCGGCGGAGGATGTGCTGCTGGTCGTCTCCGAGCTGGTCACCAACGCCTGCCTGCATGCCGAGGGGCCGGAACAGCTCCGGATCAGCTGCGACAACAAGGTCATCCGGCTGGAGGTCTCCGACGGGGGCGCGGGTCAGCCGGCGCCCCGCACCCCGCACCGCGCCAGCCGCCCCGGCGGTCACGGCATGTTCATCGTGCAGCGGCTCTGCCTGGACTGGGGGATCGTACGGGCCCCGGGAGCCACCGGCAAGACGGTCTGGGCGGAGCTGGGGGCTCCCGCCTAGGGGTTACCCCGGGTCATCCCCTGGCCACCGCCTCCACCGCACCCTTCTTCCGTGCGCGCCGGATCGTCACAACTCCGGCGCGCATCGTGTCTTCCCTCCTCTCGGCCCCGGGCGTACCTTGACGGCCGATCTGATGTGCCGTCAGGAATCGAGAGGGAGCGGGATACCGTGTCGTACCGGAAACGAAGCGCCGCACTCGCGTCCGTCGCGGCCCTGGCCGGCTCGGCGGTGCTGATGGCCGCCCCCGCCGCCCGGGCCGAGGTCGTCGACGTCAACTACCAGTGCAAGACACCGATCGGTGACAAGAGCGCCGTCTCGCCCATCGACATCAAGAGCGCCGGGAGCGGCGACGGCTACAAGATCACCATGTCCTGGCGGAAGGGGGTCTCCTCCAGCCCGGTCGAGCTGGGCAAGGGGGCGATGAACCCCAGCGCCACCATCGAGCTGGGCGGCGCCGAGAGCGGCACCATGACCGTGACGGGACCGGCGAACCAGGAGGCCGTCCCGGCCAACACCCCCATCAAGATCAGCGACCTGACCGGCACCTACACGCCGAAGAAGTCCGGCGAGGTCACCTTCACCCCGGGGGTGCTCACCATCGAGGCGCTCGGCACGACGACCACGTGCACCCCCTCGAACGGCCCCGGCCCCGCGCTCACGCTCGACGTGAAGGCGGCGGGCGGCGGTGGCGGCACCGGCTCCCCGCAGAACGGCTCCGGCTCCGAACTCCCGCGGACCGGCCCCGAGGACTCGGCCGTCGCCCTCGGCACCCTCGGCGGCACCGTGCTCCTCACGGGCGCGGCGGGCGCCCTGTGGCTGACCCGGCGCCACCGGACGGTACGGCGCTGAAGTACGCGTACCACTGTCTGACGGTACGGCGCTGGACTCCTCGTACGAGTGTCTGACGGTACGGCGCTGAACCCCTCGTATCGCCTTGGAGCCGCCCATGTCGCCGACCGCCCGGGTCCTGCCCCCCCGCCCCGCTGCTCCCGCCGGCGACCGCGGCCCTCTGCCTCGTACGACGCCACCGGCGCCGTAGCGAGGGTGTGGCCGAACCGCCCTTTGCGGACTCCGAGTTGACGGGAGAGGTGCGGTGAACGGAAAGGTGCGGATCCCGGCGCTGCTCGTCCTGCTGCTGGTGCTGTCGGCGGTGCCCGTCTCGGCCGCCGATCCGCCCACCGTGAGACTCTCCGCCTCCCAGGCGGGGACCGGGGGTTCGGTCACCGTCACCGGGGAGGGCTGGCGGCCCCGGGCGCTGCTGATGATCCTGATCTGCGGGCAGTCGGCGCCCGCGACGGGCGTGACCGGGGGCACCGATTCCTGTGCCAACGCGGACGGCCGGGCCGTGACGACCGACGCCGAGGGCCGGTTCAGCCGGAAGCTGCCGGTGGCCGAGCCGCCGGTGCCGTGTCCGTGCGTGGTGCACGTGGCCACGGTCCAGGGCGCGCGGGCCGAGGCCGACGCCGCTTTCCAGGTGGCCGGGCACGCGGTCGAACCGTTGCCCGCGGACGCGTCCGGCGGACGCCTCGCCGTCCTCACCGACACCCGCCTCGACGGCTCCGGCTCCCTGCTGACCTGGTTCGGCGCCGCGCCCTCCCGCACGCTCGTGTTCACGGTCGGCAATGTCGGCACCTCGGCCGTGCGGGACCCGGTCTTCCAAGTCGGCGCCTCCCACGGGGTGTTCGCCCCGGAGTGGCAGGACCAGCGGTGGCACGGCACGATCCGCCCCGGCGGCAAGGCGCGCGTCGAGCTGCCCGTGGAACTGGCCGCCGGGGCGCACGGCGGCTACACCGTCTCGCTGAAGTACGGCGGCAAGGTCATGGCCGAACAGCCCTGGCACGTGGGCCGCCCCTGGGGCGTGACCCTGTTCTGGGTCCTGGTCTGCCTGGTCGTACCGGCCGCGCTGTTCCGCGCCGGCATGGCCGCCGTGGACCGGATACGGCCCCGCCCGCACTGCCGCCGCCCCGGGCTGCGCCTGCCGGGGCTGAAACCCCGCCGGCAGGCCAGGCACGCGATGTCCCCCACCGGTCCACGTACGTGAAGGGGCAAAGCAAAGGGGCCGCGGGGGGCCCGCGGGGGGGGTGCGGGCCCGCCGGGCGCGGGCGGTGGGTAGGGCGGACGACAGAAGAGCAGAGACCTTTATAAGGAA
>NZ_JBSFVD010000005.1:0-443058 GCF_053592135.1 Streptomyces sp. NPDC002784
GCATGATCAAGGAAGCGAACAGCCTCGGAATGACCGTCCGCTTCGAACCCATCACAACGTCCTGACCTCGCAGTCGCTTGCATCTTTCGTGTCAGGTCAACGGCGGTTCCAGGAGGCCCGGCAGGTGTTGCCACCCGAACGAATGACGAACAGCTGAGCAGGTCATCCGTCAGGCGACGGTCGGGGTGCCGGCCTGGAGCTGCCACAGGGTGGTGTAGGTGCCTCCGCGGGTCACCAGCTCCTCGTGCGTGCCCTGTTCGGTCACGAGTCCCCCTGGTCCCATGACGTAGATCTGGTCGGCGCTCTGGACGGTGGACAGCCGGTGCGCGATGACGACCATCGTGCGGTCCGAGCCGAACACCTGCAGGGCCCGCTGGATGATGGCCTCCGTCTCGTTGTCGACGGCGGAGGTGGCCTCGTCGAGGATGATGACCGGGGGGTCGCGCAGGATCGTGCGGGCCAGTGCGATGCGCTGTTTCTGCCCCCCGGACAGCGCCGCGCCCCGCTCCCCGACCCGGGTGTCGTAGCCGTCGGGCAGGCTGTCGACGAAGGTGTCGGCGCCGGCTGTGCGGGCGGCGTGGAGGAGTTGCTCGTCGGTGGTGTCGAAGGCGCCGTAGCGGATGTTCTCGGCGATCGTCGCGTCGAACAGGAAGGGTTCCTGGGTGACGTAGCCGATCGCGCGGCGCAGGTCGGGCAGGGCGAGGGTGCGCACGTCGGCGCCGTCGAGCAGGACCCGGCCCCGGTCAGGATGGTGGAACCGCATGAGGAGCTTGGCGACGGTGGTCTTCCCGGCGCCGCTGGTACCGACGATGCCCGTGGTCCGGCCGGGTGGGATGAGCAGGGACGTGTCGTTCAGGGCCGGGGCGCGGCCGGGGTAGGCGAAGGTCACGTTCCGCAGTTCGATCTCGCCCTTCACCTGCTGGCGGGGCAACGGGCGCCCCTGCGCGACGGGTTCGAGCGGGAGCCGGTGCAGGCGCTCCACACGGTCCAGGGCGGTGACGGTGCGCTGGTACTGGTCGGTGGTGCTGCCCAGCCGGGACAGCTTCAGCATGGCGATCCCCGGCATCTCGATGAGCGGGCCGAAGGCGGCGGTGGACAGGGTCCCGCGCAGTACGGCCGTACCGCCCAGCAGGACCGTGCCCACCAGCGCGGAGCCGCCGGCCAGGCGCAGGATCTGGGGTGGGATGGCGGAGCTGCGTCCGCTGGCGCGGTTGGCCTCGCTGCACTCGCGGTTGAACTCGGTGATCCGGGCGATCTCGTGCTCTTCGGTGACGGCGGACTTGATGGTGGTGTGGGCGTGGAGGTTCTCGGTGATGCGGCCGTTCAGCCGGGCCCGGCGTTCGTCGGAGGCGGTGTGGTGGGCGACGGCGCGTTCGTGGAAGCGGAAGGAGAGCCAGGCGACGACCGGGATGGGGACGAACGCGATCCAGGCGATCTGCGGGGCGAGCAGCAAGAACGCGGGTACGACCAGTGCGAGGCTGGCGACCATCTGCACGACGTCGTTCATGTTGGAGGCGACGAAGGTGCTGATCTGGCTGATGTCCTCGGACAGGACGCTGTTGACCCGGCTGACGCGCTCCTTCTCCAGCTCGGAGGGCGCCACCCGCTGGACGTGCTCGTAGGTGCGGGTGCGCCAGTCGTCCTCGATGGTCTGCGCGAGCTGCCGCCAGGCGACGCTGGCGCCGTAGCCGAAGGCCGCCATGGCGAGACAGGCGGCGCCGGCGGCACCGACGAGGAGCCCCAACTGGCTGGTGACACCGGCCACTCCGTAACCGGCCAGGGTCGAGCTGCCGCCCTTGGCGACCAGCAGCACGATCGACGGGCTGAGGGCGAACAGTGCCATCTCCGCCAGCTGCGAGAGACCGGACAGCACCGCCGCCAGCGCGAACTTTCGTTTGTGGGGGCCGATGATGCGGCGCAGGGGATGGCGGTGCGCCGCGGCTTCGTCGCCGTTGCGGTCGGATCCGCGCCAGGCTCTGCGGACGATCCCCACCGTGGCCGCGGTGGTCAGCCCGAGCATGAGCAGGGGTTTGCTGAGCACCTTCAGCAGGAGCGGGCCGCCGACGACGGCCGCCGCCACGGCGCCGCCGGCCGCGACGATCCGCGGCAGCCAACGTCCCTTGCCTGCTTTGTCCGTTCGGGGCGTCGGGTCCCGGCGAGGCGCCGCGGTCCCGGCCGCGCGGGGTCGTACCACCGTCGTCAGGAGGGCCGTCAGGGTGCGTGACACGGCCTGCCGCAGCAGCCCGGCGGCCTCGCGCGGGCTGACCGTACGGTCGTGCCGCAGCAGCACCCGGCCGGTGACCGGGCTGGCGTGCGCCTCCTCGATGCCCGGTGTCTCCAGGAGCGTCGCCTCGGTCAGCCGCGCCGCGGCGGGTCTGCCCTTGAGGAGGTCGACCTCCCAGCGTTGGCGTCCGGGCACGATCGAGCGGGGCCGCATCTTCGCCCGGGTGGGAGACAGCCGTGTCATCGGCCGCTGGGCCGGGGCACTTTCCAGCAAGGTCATCGCTCGTCCACGAACTTCCAGTAGCGGGAGACCGCGGCCTCGTCGATCTCCGGGATCTCCACGCCCAGTCGCCGCAGTCGGCGCACGGTGCGCTCGTTGGCGAACTCCAGGCCCGGCTGCCGGGCGTCCTGTGCCGTGCCGGCGTACTCCTCCAAGTACGCCTGGTAGGGCGCGATCGGCAGGTCCCGTCCCTGTTCGGTCGCGCGGCGCAGGCGGTGCAGCCAGTCGGTGAGCGGGAGTGGTTCGGTGTGCGTCCCGTGCAGCCGGTCGTAGCCGGCCATGAAGACGCCGGGGCCGGTCCGGCGCGGGTGGTGGAGGTGGTGCACGTGATCGGTCCCGTCGGGGTCGAGGAGCAGTCCTACTACGGCGGCGGCGAGGATGTCGACGGGGAGCAGGCTCTCCTCGAGGCCCGGGTCCACCGGATGGCAGCCCAGCGCCGCACAACTGGTGAGCAGGCGGGAGAACATGTCGTCCGGGCTGATGGCGCCGGACGCGGAGTGGGCCCAGACGCGGCCGAGGCGATGGATGCCGCCGCTCGCTCCCCGTGCGAAGGCACGCTCCACCAATCGGTCGGCGACCCACTTGCTCGCCGCGTATCCCCTGCCGTAGGGGTGCCGTGCGCGGTCGATCGCCGAGTCCTCCGTGACCGGCCGGGGTGCCTCCGGGCCGGACCGGAACACCCCGAGCGTCGACAGATGGTGGAACGCCTTGGGGCGGCCCTCGCCCGCCAGGTGCAGCAGGGTTCGGGTGCCGTCCACGTTGGCCGGCTTCAACCGGGCGTAGGGGGACAGGTGATGGACGCGGGCGCCGCTGTGGACGATGGTGTCGACCGTCTCCCGCAGCCGCGCCCAGTGCGCCGAGCCCACGCCGAGGTCCACGGCGGTGAGGTCTCCGCGCACGATGTGCAGGCGTGGATCGTCCACCGTCGCGGTGATGCCGTACGTCCGCAACGCCTCGGCCAGCCGTTCGCGTGCCTCGGCGTCGGTCCGTGCGCGGACCAGGCAGTGCACCTGGGCCGTTGTCCTGTCCAGGAGTTCGGCCAGGAGGAAGGCGCCGACGAAGCCGGTGGCTCCGGTGAGCAGGATCTCCCGTGGGTCACCGCCGCGCCGGGGGTCGGAGGCGAAGCGCAGGGCGGGGCTGAGTCTCGCCTCCGTGTCCGGGACGTACGAGGGGGTGGGCGCGCCGCCGGTCCGCAGGTGCCGGGCCAGTCCCGCCGGGGTCGGTGCCTCCAGGAGGGCCGACAGACCGAAGGGCACGGCCAGGGCGTCGCCGATCCGGCTGGCCAGACGGGTGGCGAGCAGGGAGTGGCCGCCCAGGGCGAAGAAGTCGTCGTCGACGCCGACCGCGGGCAGGTCCAGCACCTCGGCGAACAGGTCGCACAGGGTCCGTTCCTCGGGGGTGTCGGGGGCCCGGCCGCCGCCGGCGCCCGCGGCGAAGTCCGGTGCGGGCAGGGCGCGGCGGTCGAGCTTCTCGTTCGGGGTCAGGGGCAGAGCGTCCAGGGTGGTGAACGCCGACGGCACCATGTGGGCGGGCACGCGCTCCCGGAGGAAGGCCCGCAGCTCGTCGGGGTCGATCCCGACCCCGCCGACGGGCACCGCGTAGGCGGCCAGGCGGGTGTCTCCCCGGTGGTCGGCGCGGGCGGTCACGACGGCGTGGGCGACGTGGGGGTGGGTGGCGAGGACGGCTTCGACGTCGCCGGGTTCGACGCGGTGGCCGCGGACCTTGACCTGCTCGTCCGCCCGGCCGGCGAAGACGAGGAGGCCGTCACCGCGCCGCCGTACGAGGTCGCCGGTGCGGTACATCCGGCTCCCGGGCGGGCCGTACGGATCGGCCACGAACCGGTGGGCCGTCGCACCCGGGCGGCGCAGATAGCCGCGTGCCAGTCCGGCGCCCGCGACGTACAGCTCGCCGGTCACCCCGAGCGGCACCGGCCGCAACGCGGCGTCCAGGACGTAGGCACGGCCTCCTGGGACCGGCTGCCCGAGGACGGGACTCGTGGCCGCGTCGAGGCGCACCTGGAGCGCGTCCACGGTGCACTCGGTCGGTCCGTACATGTTGTGGGCCACCAGCCCGTCCACCGCCCGCAGTTCGCTCCACAGCCGCTCCGGCAGCTCCTCACCGCCGACCACGGCCAGGCCCGGCCGCCACCGCTCGTCGGTGAACAACCCGCGGTCGTACAGGATGCGCAGGTACGAGGGGGTCGCGTCGACGGTGTCGATGCGGTGCCGGACGGCCCAGGCCGCGAACCGGTCCGCGTCCGCCCAGGTGCCGCTGTCGGGAACGTGCAGTTCATGACCGGCCGTCAGGGCCGCGAGCTGGCCCCACGAGGCGTCGAACGACACGGAGGCGGTCAGCGCGACCCGCAGCGGCCGGCCCCCGAGGCGCTCGGCCGCCGGACCGAAGACCCGTTCCCGGTACTGCGCGGCGATGTTGGCCACGCTCGCGTGGCGGGCGACGACCCCCTTGGGCGCCCCGGTGGACCCCGAGGTGTAGATCACGTAGGCGGGATGGTCGGGCGACAACCTTGTCATCGGGTCGCAGTCGGGCAGCTCTTGGAGCGCCTGCTCGGTCTCCGGGGTGTCCAGCAGAAGGGTGGGCGTCCCCGGTCCGACGGCGGTGGCCGTGTGGGTCAGCAGCAGCACCGGCCTGGCGTCGTCGACCATGGCGGCAAGACGTGGCCGCGGGTACTCCGGGTCGAGCGGCAGGTAGGCGGCCCCCGCCTTGAGCACGGCGAGCAGGGCCACGACGAGGTCGTGCGAACGCGGCAGGGCGACCGCGACCACGTCCTCGGGACCCACCCCTCGCGCGGCCAGCGCGTGGGCGAGCCGGTTCGCCCGGGCGTTCAGCTCTCCGTACGTCGATGTGACGCCGCCCGCCACCACGGCGACCGCGTCGGGCGCGGCACGCACGCGCGCGTGGAAGAGCTCCGGGAGCGTGCCCGTGGCCGCCGCGGGCCGGCCGGTGTCGACCAGCAGGTGACGGCGTTCGTCGGCGGACAGGACGTCGAGGCGGCTGAGCGGCCGGTCGGGGTCGCGTACGACCTCCTCCAGCAGCCGTACCCAGCGCGCGGCCAGGTCCTCGACCGTGCCGTGGTCGAACAGGTCGGTCGCGTAGTCGAGGGTCGCGTGCAGGCCGAGGCACGCGCCCTGCGCGGAGCGCTTCTCGTAGACGCCGATGTCCAGGTCGAACTTGGCGGTCTCGGTCGGGACCGCGATCGGGGAGACCTCCACGCCCGGAAGCCGGAGCGCCGCGCCCTCGTCGGCGTCGAGGGAGAGCGCGACCTGGAACAGCGGATGGCGGGCGGGCGACCGGGGCGGGGCGAGCGCCTCGACGACCTGCTCGAAGGGCGCGTCCTGGTGCGCGTAGGCGGCCAGCGCGCTCCGGCGGACACGCTCCAGCAGCCCGGTGAACGCGGGATCTCCGGACGTGTCGGTGCGCAGCACCAGGGTGTTGACGAAGAAGCCCACCAGGTCGTCCAGGGCCTGGTCGTTGCGCCCGGCGATCACGCTGCCGACGGGCACGTCGGTGCCCGCGCCCAGCTTCGTGAGCAGCGCGGCCAGCCCGGCGTGCAGCACCATGAACAGGCTCGCGCCGGACCGGCGGGCCAGCTCGGTCAGTGCCGTGTGCAGCTCCGGATCGATCGTCAGGCGGACCCGGGCACCACTGTGGGACGCGACGGCCGGGCGGGGCCGGTCGTAGGGGAGGCCGAGTTCTTCGGGCAGGCCCGCCAAGGTCTCGCGCCAGTGGTCGAGTTGGCGGTCGAGCACTGCGTCGGGCTCGCTCAGGAGCCGGCGCTGCCACAGGGCGTAGTCGGTGTACCGGGCGGGCAGCGGCGCCCAGTCGGGGCTGCGGCCCTGGCTGCGGGCGGTGTAGGCGGTGGCCAGGTCACGGGCGAGGGGCGCCAGGGACCAGCCGTCGGCGGCGATGTGGTGAATCGCGATCACGAGGACGTGCTCGGCGGGGCCCAGCGCGAACAGCTCGGCGCGCAGGGGCGGTTCGGTCGCCACGTCGAAGGGGTAGCGGACGGCGTCGAGCAGCCGGGCGTGCAGCGCCTCCTCGTCGTCCACATCCGTCACCGGCAGCGCGGTACGCACGGCGTCGGCGTCGAGGATCCGCTGGAAGGGCTCGCCGTCGATGTCGCCGTAGACCGTGCGCAGGCTTTCGTGGCGGCCCACCACGTCACCGAGGGCCCGCTCCAGTGCGGCCCGGTCGAGGGGGCCGGACAGCCGTTGCACCAGGGGGATGTTGTAGGTGGCGCCGGGTCCTTCGACCTGGTGCAGGTACCACAGGCGCCGCTGCGCGAACGACAGCGGAGTGCGGTCGGATCGTTCCTGGACGGTCAAGGGCGGACGGGCCGAGTCCGCGAGGTCGAGCCTCGACGCCAGCAGGGCGGGCGTGGGTGCGTCGAACAGCGTGCTGAGGGTGAGATCCACGCCGAGGACGGCGCGGACGCGGGAGACCAGGCGGATCGCCAGCAGGGAATGCCCGCCCGCTTCGAAGAAGTGGGTGTCCGGGCCGACCAGGGACCGGCCCAGGGCCTCGGCGAACAGTTCGCACAGCAGTTGTTCGCGCGGGCTGCGGGGCGCACGCGAAGGCGGCACCTCCAGCTGGTCTTCGTCCGGGGCGGGCAGGGCGTCGCGGTCAAGCTTGTCGTTCGGCGTGCGCGGCAGCTCGTCCAGCCGCACGAACACCGAGGGCACCATGTGCTCGGGCAGGCTCTGCCGCAGGCGCTCCCGCAGCAGCCCCGGCCGGGTGGCGTCCTCCTCCCCTACGACGTAGGCGACGAGCCTGACATCACTGTGCTGCCGGCCGGACCGGGCCAGCACGGCGGCCTGCCGCACCCCGGGGCAGGCCGTCAGCGCGGCCTCGACCTCCCCCGGTTCGATGCGGAACCCGCGCACCTTGACCTGCTGATCGGCGCGCCCGATGTACTCCAGCTGCCCGTCGGACCGCCACCGCACCACGTCGCCCGTCCGGTACATCCGGCTGCCCGGGGGTCCGTACGGGTCGGCCACGAAGCGGGCGGCCGTCAGCGCCGGCCGGTGCAGATAGCCGCGCGCCAGGGACAGCCCGGCGATGTACAGCTCCCCCGCGGCACCCACCGGCACCGGGTGCAGGGTGCCGCTGAGCACGTAGAGGCGGCTGCCGGAGGTCGGGTGGCCGATCGGCGGCGCCGCGGCCGAGGGCACCAGTGGCGTGCTCAGGGTCGCCATGACCGTGGCTTCGGTCGGCCCGTAGGCGTTCAGCATGCACCGGCCCGGCGCCCAGCGCGCCACCAACCCCGGCGGACACGCCTCACCGGCCGCCTGCACGGTCGGGACACGCACCTGCGTCTCGGGCAGCGCCGCCAGCACCGAGGGCGGTACGACCGCATGCGTGAGGGAGGTGCCGTCGAGGAGGGCGGAGACGGGGTCGGCCGCGGGGGCGACCACCAGCGCGGCCCCGTTCAGCAGGGCGCCATACGTCTCCAGTACGGAGGCGTCGAAGCTGGGCGAGGCGAATTGCAGCACCCTGCTGCCGGAGGTCATCGCTGCGCCTTCTCCCTGGAATCTCGCCACTGAGGCGATACCGGTGTGCGTCACCACCACGCCCTTGGGTTTCCCGGTGGAACCGGAGGTGTAGATCACGTACGCCGGATGCCGTGGATCCACGGCCCGGCACACATCGGTCTCCGGCTGCCCCTGCGACAGTTCGGCCACGAGCGCCCGGTCCTCGATCACCAGGGCCGGGCGGGCGTCGGCCAGCATGTACTGCTTGCGCGCCGCCGGGTACGCCGGATCGACCGGCATGAAGGCGGCCCCGGCCTTGAGCACGCCGAGGTGCGCCACGACCAGTTCGGCCGACCGGGGCAGCGCGAGGGCGACCACGTCCTCGGGCCCGATGCCCCTGGCGACGAGTGCGTGCGCGAACCTGTTGGCGCGCGCGTTCAGCTCCGCGTACGTCAGAGACGTCCCGTCGGCCAGCAGGGCCGCCGCGTCCGGGGCGCGGCGCACCTGGTCCTCGAACAGGGTCGGGAACGGCACGGCCGGACTGCCCGCCGCGGTGGCATCGCCCAGGTCGAGGAGGTGCTGCCGTTCGTCCTGCGTCAGGACGTCGAGCGAGCCGATCGGCTGGTCGGGGTCCAGGTCGGACATGTCCGCGAGGAGGCGCAGCAGACGCTGCTGGGTGTCGAGCAGGTCCGCCTGGGCGTGCGCGCCGGGTGCGGCGTGCAGCCGCATGTGCGGCCCGGATCCGTCCCGACGGTCCCACACCATGATCAGCAGGTCGGCGCCCAGCGGGAACGAGAGGTTGTGCGCGACACAACGGTGCCCGGCGAAGGTGACGTTGTAGTCGAAGCCGATGAGGTTGACGACCGGTGAGAACACGCTGCCGGGGCCGCGGGACAGGTGGATGTCGCGGTGCAGGTCCTCGGTGCGGTAGCGCTGGTGCTTCACCGCTGCCCGCATCTGCCGGTCGACTTGGGCCAGCAGTTCCCGCAACGGCATGTCGGGCCGGACCGTCAGACGTACGGGGACGCTGTTGGCCAGCATGCCCGGTGTCTCGCGGGCGGCCTCACCCACCCGGCCCGCGACGGTCAGCCCGAGCACGATGTCCCGGGCGCCGGTCAGCCGGTGCGTGTGGAGGGCGACAGCGGCGAACACGAAACGGAAGCGGGAGACGCCCGCACGGGTGGCCGCCTCCTTGAGGGCCTCGGGGCGCAGGAGGGGCAGCAACTCCGTGCGCGGAACGGGCCCTTGGGCATCGGTGCCGGCCGCGGGCGGTGCGTGCGGGCGCGTCCATCCGGACAACTCCCCTGTCCAGTACTCCCGGTCCGCGGCGTGCTCCCGGGACGCGTGGTAGTCCCGGTCGGCCCGAACCAGTGCGGACAGCGGGCCGAAGGGGCACGGGCCGGGCTCGTGGCCCTGGACCAGGGCGGTGTACACCTCGGCGACCCGGCGGGCCACCAAGGCGTAGCCATAGGCGTCCACGGCGGCGTGGTGGTAGGTGTGGTACCACCAGAACCGGTCCGGTCCGAGCCGGAACAGCGCGTAGCTGAACAGGGGGCCGGCGGCCAGGTCCATGGGCCGGGCCATGTCCTCGGAGATCCAGGCTCGGGCGGCCGTCTCCGGCGCGGGCTCGTCGCTCACGTCGACGAAGGCGAGCGGCCAGGGCAGTTCGCGCTCCAGGATCTGGACGGGTCCGTCCGCACCGGGCACCAGGCGCACCCGTAACGCGTCGGTCTCCGCGACGACTTGGCGCAGGGCCGTCTCGAACAGATCCGGGTCGACGGGCCCGCGGATGTCCAGGTACTCACCCAGGCGCAGGGCCGAGCCCAGGTGCGGGGAATGCTGCTCGGCGAGCCACACCTCGCGCTGCCCCGCCGTCACCGGAAGGATCTCGGCAGATGTGTCGGGTCTGTGTTCCGGAGTTTGCGAATGGGCACCGACGTACTGAACGGGAAGCTGAGGACGGGACAACGAGCTACCTCCTGTGGTGCCGGCGCCCCCTGATCACGGCCGGCCTTCGCCAGAACACCCATCGTGTCAGCTACCAGCACATTCTCCGCGTCCGGAGCAACAGAGCCACCCGAAGGAATGACGCCCCCGGTGTGTCGCGCGGCCCTGGGCGTGGAGAGAGGGGGCCGTGACCGGTGCGGCGAGGTGCCTTGCTGCTTGCTGCTGCGTACGCCGCAGGTCGGCATCCTCAGTCAGTGAGAGACCGGCTTCGGGGAGACGCCGCGCTGCCGGACAGCGCGCGGGAGATGCCTCGGGCGGCGGTGCGTACGACGGGGACGACCGTCTGCGCCCGAGCGTCCTGGGGCACGATGACCGACAGCGCCGCCACCACCGTGCCGTCCGCACCCCGCACGGGGGCGGCGACGCCGAGGGCGTCGGCGTGGACGAACCCGGGGCAGGAGGCGTAGCCCTGGCGGCGGATCTCGGCCAGCGTCGCCCGCAGTCCCGCGGAGGTGGCGGGGGTGGCCGGGGTGTAGGCGGTCAGCGGGCCGTCGCAGATCCGCTGCTGGAGGTCGGCCGGGCCGTGGGCCAGGAGGACCAGCCCGCTGGACGAGGCGTGCAGGGGCAGACGACCGGCGATCCGGGTGTAGTTGACCACCGCGTGGGGGGCCGTGAGACGTTCGAGGAACAGCACCTCGTCCCCTTCGAGCACACCGAGCTGCACATGGTGGCCCACGACGTCGTGCACGCCCTCCATGAACGGCATGGCGTGATCGCGCAGCGACAGCGTCGGTGAGGCGCGGGTCACCAGTTCCCAGAGCCGGACACCGATCCGTACCTTGCGATCGGCGTCCCGGCTCAGGAAGCCATGGGCGACGAGCTCGGCCACCAGCCGGGACGCCGTGGCCACGTGCAGTCCCGTCCGGCGTGCGATCTCGGAGACCGTCAGGGCCGGTTCGTCCTGGCTGAACGCCTCGAGGATGCGCGCCGCTCGGGAGAGCACCGACTCCTGGCGTGGTGTGTGCATGGTCTGCCGCTCCGATGATCCCCTGGCCGCGGGGAATGGCCGTCCGCGCGTCCCTACCGGTAGGCGGAGTCCATCGCGGCCAGGGCCCGGTCGATGTCTGTGGTGCCCTCGAAGAGGGCGCGCACCTGGGCGAAGTGGGCCTGCTGCACCTCTGAGTTGGGCCACCGCTGGTCCATGAAAGGTACCGTCGTCCCCTCCTTCTGGCGCCGTGCCACCTCCGCCACGGCCGGGTCGACGGAGGAGGAGTCGTTGGGGAGCGCCGGCAGTGTGGCGCCGGACTTGTTGTACAGGTTCTGCCCCCGTTCGGAGCCCAGGAAGTCGATGAAGGCCAGGGCTGCCCGGCGGTGCGGGGTGTCCGCGTCGAGTCCGTAGGCGGCGGAGACCGCGCCGGGCATGCGGGTCGCCTCGGGGTCGTCGGTGGCGGGCAGCGCCGTCATCCGGAAGTGCGTGCCCGGTGCGGCGGCACGCAGATCGGGGAGGGTACCGGCCACCTGGACCACGCCCACCGCTCGTCCGTCGGCCACTTGCTCGACGGCTTCCTCGTAGGTGGTGTGGAGGGGGTCGGAGCTGAAGCAGCCGTGCTCCCGCATCTCCAGGTACTTCGCCATGGCCTGGCGCCAGCCGGAGCGGGCGAACGTCCTTCGGCCGTACTCCATCTGCGCGTCGAAGTCGGGATCGTCGGCGTACACCGTGGTGGCGACGAGGGCGTAGTCGACGAGCTGGGTCACCCAGGGGGTCGCGTTGCCCAGCGCGAACAGGACCTTGCCGTGGCGGCGGGCGGTGTCGCACAGCTCCAGCAGGCCGCTGTAGGTACGGGGGAAGTCCTCCCGTTCCAGGGCGACGACCGATGCGGGATTGCCGTTGCCCGGCCAGACGGTGAAGACGTCCGGCGCGTCGCCCGTGCGCAGCCGTCGCGGGAGCTCCTTCTGCAGGGTGTTCGTATCGGCGTAGCGGACGGTGACCCGTATGCCGGGATGTGCTCGGTGGAAGGCCTCGACGACGGCCTGCATGGACGTCTTGTCGGTGGTGTTGGCCATGACGGACAGCTCGGTGTCCGCGGTGTCGCCGCCGATCCCGCCGACGGCGGAGCAGCCCGTCAGCAGCGCCATGGCCGTGGCGAGCCGCGCGGCGAGAGGGATGCGTCTCGGTCTGGAGGGCACGAGAGGGCTCCGTGCGGTAGAGGGACGTGGAGGTGGGGCGCGCCATGCCGTGCCGGGGAGTCGGCAGGCGTGGCGCGCCGTCAGGGGCGGCTGTCAGCCGATGGGAACGGCTCGCTGTGCGGTCAGGTCCCGTGAACTGCGTGCCGTGGCGAAGGTGTAGGTGCCGGGCACGAGCTTCCAGGTACCGGCGTTCCACACCGTCAGGTCCTGGGCGGGGATCGTGAGCGTGAGCCGCTTGCCGGCCGCGGGGCCGAGGGTGACCTTGCGGAAGGCGACGAGCCGGCGCGGCTCGGCGGCCGCGGCGCCCGGCAGGGTCGCGTAGATCTGCACGACGTCCGTGCCCCGGCGTGAGCCGGTGTTGGTGACGGTGACCTGAAGCGTCACGCTCCTGGTGGTGGTGTCGTACGTGGCTTGGAGGGAGCCGTGGGCGAAGGAGGCGTACGACAGGCCGTGGCCGAAGGGGAAACGGGGCTGCTGGCCCTTGCTGTCGTAGTAGCGGTAGCCGACGAGGATGCCCTCGTCGTGGGAGACGGTTCCGTTGGTGCCGGGGTACGTCGCCGGTGTGGTGCCGGGGCCCTGGGTGGCATCGACGGGGAAGGTGACGGGCAGGCGGCCCGAGGGGTCGCTGTCGCCGAAGAGGACCGCCGCCAGCGCCGTGCCCATGGCCCGGCCCCCGTACCAGGCTTGGAGCACGGCCTCGACGTCGCCGAGCCAGGGCATGGCCACGGGGCCGTCGGTGTTCAGGACGACGATGGTGCGCGGGTTCACCGCGGCCACGGCGCTGATGAGGTGGTCCTGGTCGCCGGGCAGGCCGAGCCCGTGGTGGTCCATGTCCTCGCCGGCGACCCGGTTGACGAAGACGACGGCGGCGTCGGCGGCGCGGGCCGCCTCGACGGCCGCGGGGATCAGGGAGCCCGGCTGCCAGCCCAGGGTGAGGCCGCAGGTGCCGGGGTCGGTGGTGGCGTTGGTGTAGGTCAGCTCGACGGTGACGGCCTTGCCCGCGGTCAGCCGGGCGGTTCCCTGGAGGGGGTAGTCGTAGGGGCCGAGGAAGAAGCGGCGGCTGTGCCGGGTGCCGGTGACGACCGTGGCGCCGTTGATCTTGAGGGTGGCGGTTCCGGCGGGCAGCAGGGAGAAGCGGTGCAGACCCGTGGTGGTGGGGACGAGCGTGCCGGTCCACTTCGCCGACCAGATGGCGGGCAGCCCGTCCACCGGGTTGGAGGTGAAGTCGACGGTGGCGTCGGTGCGGGAGGTGAGGGGCGTGCCGGAGGCTTCGGCGCCCGCCCAGTAGGTGCCGGTCAGGCCGGGCGCTCCGGTGCCGGTGCGCAGCACGGAGGACGGCACGGTGGTCAAGGGCAGGTCTCCCTTGGTGCCTTGGGCGTGCGTGACCTTGACCCCGCTGCCGGCCCGGGTGCGGAGGGCGTCCAGGGGCGTCGTCCAGGTGCCCGGGTCGACGTGGCTGGAGCCGGCCACCCCGGTGAAGGCGTCCGTCCCCGCGGGTCCGATGACGGCCAGGGACTTCAGGGTGGCCGGCAGGGGCAGCGCGGCGGAGCGGTTGGCCAGCAGGACGAGGGAGGCGACGGCGGTCTCGTGGGCGAGGGCCTGGTGTGCCTGGGTGCTGACGTCGGCCGAGGCGGGGGGCACCGGGTGGTCGAAGAGGCCGTTCGCGTACATCGAGACCAGGATGCGGCGGGCCGCGTCGTCCAGCCGGGTGCCCGGGATCGCGCCGCCGGTGAGGGACCCGGCGGGAATCCTGACGCCGGCGGGGCCGAGCCCGGCGAGGTCCATGCCCGCCCGGGCGGCGGCGACTTGGTCGTCACCCGCCCAGAAGTCCGGCACGGTGTAGCCCTGGAGGCCGATCTGTTTCTTCAAGTCGTCGAAGAGGGCGGCGTTCTGCGTCGCGAAGGTGCCGTTGATCTTCGGGTAGGCCATCATGACGGACGTGGTCGGGGCGGCGGTGACCACGCGGCGGAACGGCGCTTCGTAGATCTCGTGCAGGGCGCGGCCGGAGACCGCGGTGTCGGTGAAGAAGCGGTTGGTCTCCTGCGTGTAGGCGGCGAAGTGCTTGACCGTGGCGACGACGTTGCGGCTCTGCATGCCGACGGTGAGGGCAGCGCCCAGTTCACCGGCGAGCAGGGGGTCCTCGCCCATGCCCTCGGCCAGCCGGCCGGTGTGCCAGGTCCTTACGAGGTCGATGGTGGGACCGAGGAGGTTGTTGTACCCCTTGGCCCGGCCCTCGGCTCCGATGGCGCTGCCGACCCGGCCCATCAAGGAGGCATCGAACGTGGCCGCCTGGGCGATCGGCACCGGGAAGGCGGTGACGCCCTGCTCGCCGCGCAGGCCGGCGGAGGCGTCCACCATCGTCAGGGCCGGTATGCCCAGATGGGACAGGGCCGCGAAGTCGCACCTGACGAGCGCCTCCTTCTCGGCGGCCGTCATCCGGGCGAGCATCGCGGCGGCGCGGTCCCGGGAGGTCGCGGCGGCTGCCGCTCCGGTCAGCACGGGAGCCATGCTCGCGCTCAGGGCGGTGAGGGTGGCGGCGGACAGAAACGTTCTTCTTTTCACAGCGGCTCTCCGGGGAAATGGGGGCGGTGCGCAACGGACGCATGGGAAAGGGGCCGGCCGCTGGGTCAGGTGGCGGCCGGCCCCAGCTCAGAGAGGAGCGCAGTTCCCATGCATTCCCACGCATTCCCGCGGGGAGGGGAATCGCTTTCCGTTGCGCCTTCCACTTATTGAGCGGCAAAACTAAGGGCCACACCCAGAGCGGTCAACCCTTGTGGCAACCGCGCGAGAAAAATGCTTCTGACCAGGCAATCCGCCCGTCTCATTGAAATGGGGAGATGAAATTTCAAATGAAAACGGACGGACTTCAGCCGCGCCATCAACCGTATCGATGATGGCCATCCACGAGAGAAATCAATACGTCAGGCGGACTTCTTCTCCAGCTCCCAGGAGTCGAATTCATGTTCTCCCGGACCCACCTCCTGGGGAGGGCATGCGGCGAGTCGTACGACGCCGGTGCAGCCGTCCGGTACGACGACATGGGCTCGTATCCGGCCGCCGGACGTCGTCTCCCACGACATCCGAGCCGTCCCGTAGGGCGTCTCGTGGCGGGTGCGGGCCCAGGTGATGCCGCCGCCGGGGCGGGGGTGGAAGACGATACGGCGGTAGCCCGGCGCGGACTCGGCGATGCCTCCGACCACGCGGTGCAGCCAGTCGGCGACAGCGCCGAGGGCGTAGTGGTTGAAGGAGGTCATGCCGCCCGGGTTCAGGGTGCCGTCCGGGCGGAGGCTGTCCCAGCGCTCCCAGATGGTGGTGGCTCCTTGGGTGATCGGATACAGCCAGGAGGGACACTCGGTCTGGGTCAGCAGGCGGTAGGCCACCTCCAGGTGTCCGGTGTCGGTGAGCGCGTCGCAGATCAGCGGGGTGCCGACGAATCCGGTCGCGATGCGGGCCCCGTCGGCGAGGACCAGCTCGGCGAGCCGGTCACCGGCCGCCTCGCGCTGCTCCTCGGCGAGCAGTCCGAAGGCGATGCCCAGCGCGTAGGCCGTCGGACTGTCGCTGGCCATCCGGCCGCCGGGCAGCACGTACCGCCCGCGGAAGGCGGCCGTGACCTCGTCGGCCAGTGCCGCGTACTTCTCGGCGTCGCGTTCAGCGCCCAACTCGGCAGCGGACAGGGCGAGATGACGGGCCGAGTGCGCGAAGTAGGCCGTGGCCACCAGGTAGCGGTCGGTGCAGCCGGCCGCCGGGTCGTCGGGTGGAGCGGCGGGGTCGAGCCAGTCGCCCAGCTGGAAGCCGGTGTCCCACAGGCGGCTGGGGCCGGCCAGCCGTGCGACGAGGTCCACCCAGCCCTGGGCCATCGGGTAGGTGCGGCGCAGGATCCGCAGGTCACCGAAGCGCCGGTACAGGGTCCAGGGCGTCAGGGTGGCGACATCGCCCCAGGCGGCGCCGGGCTGGATCGGCGTCCACATCGGCTCGCCGGGGATGACCGGGACGTACCAGGGGACGGTGCCGTCGGGCAGCTGCTCCAGGGCGACATCGGTGAGCCAGGATTCGAGCATGCCGGCGCAGTCGTAGAGGAACCCGGCGGTGGGGGCGAACACCTGGAGGTCGCCGGTCCAGCCGAGGCGTTCGTCGCGCTGCGGGCAGTCGGTGGGGATGTCGACGAAGTTGCCGCCCATGCTCCAGACGACGTTCTCGTGGAGCCGGTTGATCAGCGGGTCGCTGCACTCGAACCAGCCGGTGCGGCGCATGTCGGTGTGGTACACCCGGGCGGTCACCGCGTCCTCGGTCAACTCCCCCGGCCAGCCGGTGATTTCGGCGTAGCGGAAGCCGTGCAGCGTGAAGCGCGGCTCCCAGGTGTACGGACCGCGTCCGGAGAGGATCAGGGTGTCGGTGGCGTACGCCTCGCGCAGGGGGCGGGTGGCCAGCTCGCCGTCCTGCAGCACTTCGGCGTGCCGGAGCAGCAGGGTCGTACCGGCCGGGCCGTCGACCGTGACGCGGAGGCGGCCCACCAGGTTCTGGCCGAAGTCGAGCAGATGACGGCCGTCGGCGGTGCGGGTGATGCCGGTGGGGGCGATCTCCTGGGTGCAGCGCACGGGAGGCCCTTGCGGGGCGACGAGGGTGCGCGGGTCACGGCTTCCGGGCCGTACCGGGCTCCACTCCGCGTGGTCGGCCGCGGCAGGGGTCGCCCAACCTGGGTCGTCCAGGCGTGCGTCGAAGACCTCGCCCTCGTACAGGCCGCTGCGCATGATGGGCCCCGGGGCCGCGGTCCAGGTCCCGTCGGTGGCGATGACCGCGGTGGTGCCGTCGTCGTAGGTCACTTCGAGCTGGGCGATGAGGGCCTGGTCGGTGCCGTAGATGTTGCGGGTGCCGCCGTCGAAGCCGTACTTGCCGCGGTACCAGCCGTCGCCGAGCCAGGCGCCGATGGTGTTGGCGCCCGCGGCCAGGTGCTCGGTGACGTCATGGGTGCGGTAGCGCAGCCGGTGCGGGTAGACCGTCCAGCCGGGGGCGAGGATCTCCTCGCCGACCCGGCGGCCGTTGATCTCCACCTCGTACAGGCCGTGCGCGCTGACGTACAACCGGGCCCGGGCCACCGGGCGTTCCAGGTGGAAGTCCTTGCGCACCCGGGCGGGGCGGCGTTCGGCGTCCGGGTCCTCGGCCCATCCGGCGCCGACGGGAACCGCCCGCCAGTCCGCCGGGTCGAGCAGCCCGGCCTCGACCACGCTGGGCTCGCTCCACGCGGAGGGCTGTGCGGCTTTGGCCGTCCAGACCCGGACCTGTACGGTCACGCGCTCCCGGGAGGCCAGCGGTGCGCCGGGCCAGGGCACCAGGACCTGGTCGGGGCCGTCGACCCGGCCGCTGCCGTGGGCACGGCCGGCGCGGAGGAGCCTGACGTCGTACGCCTGCTGGCTGCCGGAGCCGGGGGGCAGGGTCCAGGTCAGCCGTGGGGTGGCGGTACCGATGCCGAGGCCGTCCGGGAGGTGTTCGAAGGACACCGGCGAGGGCTGAGGGGACAGCAAGAGGAACCTTTCGTCACGTGCGCGGGAGCTGAAGGGGGCCGGGCGTCAGCCCTTGAGCGCTCCGGAGGTGAGGCCCTTCATGACCTTCTGGTTGAGGAAGAGGTAGATCAGGAGGGTGCCGAAGACGTTGATGCAGATCGCGGCGAACAGCGGGCCGTACTGGGTGGCGCCGAAGTCGCCGGTGAAGTTGAGCAGGCCGACCTGGACGGTGCGCAGATCCTGGTTGTTGGTGAAGGTGAGGGCGATCAGCAGGTCGTTCCAGATGAAGAAGAACTCGACCAGCCCGACCGTCAGCAGGGCGTTGCGGACCATGGGGACGCTGATGGTCCAGAAGGAGCGCAGGATTCCCGCGCCGTCGAGGGTGGCGGCCTCGAACATCTCCCGCGGGACGGCCCGGTAGTACGTGGCCATCATGAAGACGGTGAGCGGCAGACCGGTGCCGGTGTAGGTGAGGATCAGCGGCCACAGGGTGCCGGACAGGCCGGTCTGGAAGTACACGGTGAACAGGGGCAGCAAAATCATCTGCGGCGGCACCATCATGCCCGCGAGGAAGATCACCAGAGTCAGGCTGCGGCCCTTCCACACCATGATCTGGAGGGCGAAGCCGGCGGCCGTGCCCAGCAGCAGGATCAGCGCGAGCGCCGGGCCGACGGCGAGCAGGCTGTTGCGGACGTACAGGCCGATGTTGCCGGTGGTCCAGGCCTCGGAGTAGTTGGCCCACTCCCAGGTGGTCGGCAGGCTCCAGGTGGAGTTGTTCAGGTAGTCGCTGTTGGACTTCAGCGAGGTGAGGAACATCCACACGAGCGGGTAGATCTCGACGACCAGCAGCAGTGCGACGACGCCCTTCACCCACGCCTTGCTCACCCGCGGGCGCCTGCGGGGGCGTCCGGTGGTGGCGGACGGTCCGCGGCCGGCCCGGCGGGCGGAGGTCTTCAGCGGTGTTTCGACGGCCATGGGTTCAGCCCTCCGTGAGGTCGCGCCGCGAGACGCGGTAGACGACCAGGCTCACCAGCAGGCACACCACGGTCAGCAGCAGGGCGATCGTGCTGCCGTAGCCGTAGTCGCTGTAGGTGAACGACGTCTGGAACATGTACAGGGTCAGCGGGGTGGTGCCGGTGCCCGGCCCGCCGTTGGTCAGCGCCACGACGGAGTCGAAGACCTTGAGCGTGCCGTTGATGCTGAAGATCAGCGACGACATCAGCACGGGCAGGGACAGGGGCAGCACGATGTGCCGGATCAGCCGCAGCCCCGACGCTCCGTCGAGGCGGGCCGATTCCAGGATCTCGTCGGGGATGTCGACCAGGCCGGCGAAGAGGAGCACGGCGTAGAAGCCCATCGAGCGCCAGATGTCCATGACGATCAGCACCCAGAAGGCGTGTCCCGCGCTGCCGAAGAAGTCGATCGAGTCGACACCGACCGCGTTGAGCAGCGAGTTGACCGGTCCGGTCTGCGGGGCGACCTGGAAGAACTTCTGGAAGAGCAGGCCGACCGCGACCGTGGGCAGCACCACCGGGAAGAACACCAGGGTGCGGATGAGCGCCGAGGCCCGCTTGAGGAAGAAGACGTACAGCAGCGCCAGCAGGTAGCCGGCGACGACCTGGCCGACGGTGACGACGGCGGCGTACTTGAGGGTGAACCACAGGGCGTCGTGGACGGCCGGGTCCGAGAAGAGGCGGGAGAAGTTGGCGACGCCGTTGCCGGTGAAGCCGTCGATGGAGTTGCCCTTGGTGAAGGAGTAGCCCAGCGACCACACCATGGGGACCAGCATGATCAGTGAGTAGACGACGAGTGCGGGACCGAGCAGGATCGCGATGGCCCTGCGGTCACCGAGTACGCGGTGCATGGGTGGTATCCACTTCGATGGCGGTGCGGGGGATGTGCCGGGTCGGGAAACGGGGCGGCGCGGCCGGGTGCGCGCCGCCCCGGCCGGATCACTGGGCGGCGAGAGCGTCCTGGACGGTCTGCATGAACTGCTCCGCGCTCATGCCGCCGCCGATGAGGCCGGCGGCGTTGGTCTGGCTGACCGTGGTGGCCTTGGTGCTGAACAGGGCCTCGAACCACAGCACGTTCTGCTGGGAGGCGCTGATCGTGTCGCGGACCTGGGTGGTGACCTCGTTGGCGTCCTTCACCGGGGTGTTCACCTTGAAGCCGGAGATGGCGCCGTGGTCCTTCAGCGCGGTGCTGCCGTAGTTCTCGGTGATGCAGGTGACCCAGTCGCCGGTCTTCTTGTCGAAGGACTTGGCGCCCAGGGCGATGCCGAGGCCGACGTTGGAGGGATACTGGTCGACCGAGCCCTTGCCTCCGGCGACGGCGGGGAAGGGCATGAAGCCGACGTTCTCGGCACCGACCTCGTTCTGCTGGTCGTCGGCGATGTTCGCCAGCGCCCAGCTGCCCATGTAGAACATGGCGGCCTCGCCGGTCAGGAACTGGTTCATCGCGGTGTCGTAGTCGATGGAGCCGACGCCCTTGCCGAAGTACCCCTTCTTGCCCAGCTCGGCGATCTCCTCGGCGGCCTCGACGTACTCGGGGTCGGTCAGCTTCGCGGTGCCGTCGGCCACCTTCTGCAGGGCGTCCGGGCCGAGGCTGCGGTAGAGGTAGCCGCTGATCAGCCGGGTCAGGGGCCAGCCCTGCTGACCGGAGGCGGAGAACGGCTGGACGCCCTCGGCCTCCAGCTTCGCGGCGGCGGCGGTCAGTTCCTCCCAGGTGCCGGGCACCTTCAGGCCGTGCTGGTCGAAGAGCTCCTTGTTGTAGAAGATCCCCTCGATGTTGTACTCGTACGGCAGCACCTGGAGCTTTCCGCCGTACAGCGCCTTGATCGTGGAGACGGCGGCCGGCTCCAGCTGGTCGAGGACGCCCAGCTTCTTCAGCTCGGCCTCCAGGTCCGCCACGTGCCCCGACTTGGCGAGCTTCTGGGTGAGCGCGGGGGCGTTGCCCGCGGCGAACTGGACCGGCAGGGCGTTCTGCCCGGCCAGCAGTTGCAGCCGCTGGTCCAGGCTGCTCTGCGGAACGGTCTCCACCTTCAGGGGCAGCGCGTCGTTCGCCGCCTTGCACGCTCCCTCGGACATGGTCGTCAGGGCCGACTTGACCGTGGTGTTCTCGGTGACGCTGAGGTAGCTGAAGTTGCTCGGCGCGGACGCGGTACCACCCTCGCCGCCGCAGGCGGTGGCCAGCAGCGCCATCGACGCGGCGCCGGCCGTGAGCAGGCTCAGCCGCGTACGCCGAGCGGAGGACATGCGAATCGACACGGGTGACTCCCAGTGGGTTGGAGAGGGAAGCGAGACGTCAGGCGAGGAACGGAGGAACGGCGCCGGGGGCAACTGAGAGCCGCGCCGTGCGAGAGTTCGTAAAACGTTCTCCGAAGCGAGTGGGCAACACCCTGCACTCGCCGTCCGACTTCGTCAAGACACGGAGCTGTAACACCGGATTCGTCGGCAGGAGACTTGACGTCACACCTATGACATCCTGTAAACCGTTACACCAACGACTACGAGATCCGGAGTGCTGACGATGGACGGGGCTGCGGGACCCAGGCAGAACAAGCGGGTGACCATCACCGATGTCGCCCGGCACGCGGGAGTCTCCACCGCGGCGGTGTCCAAGGTGCTCAACAACGCCTACGGCGTGAGCCCCGCGATGCACGAGAAGGTGCAGGCGTCCATCTCCGCACTCGGGTACCGCCCGCACGCCGCCGCACGCGGCATGCGCGGCCGGACGTACACGATCGGGGTGCTGCTGGACAACGTCCGCAACGCCTTCTTCGCCGACATCCTGGACGGCATCCGCGACGAACTCAGCAGCACCGACTACACGGTGCTGATCGGGGCGGCCGGGTTCGACCCGCAGGACCAGGCCCGCACCATCCGGTCCATGGTGGACCGCCAGATGGACGGGCTGATCCTCATCGCGCCCGGCACCCCCCGGCCGGAGGTCCTCGCCACCGCCGCGTCCACGCCCACGGTCGTGATCGGCCATCACGACGCCGACGCCGGTCACGATTCCGTCGTCGATGCCGACGACGTGGGCGCCGGCCTGGTGGTGGACCACCTGGTCGCCCTCGGCCACCGGGACATCGCCCTGGTCTCGGCCCCGGGCGCCAAGGCCGGCCAGTGGAAGCGCACCCCGGAGATCGTGCTCGCCGCCGGATACCTGGAGGCGATGGAGCGGCACGGCCTCGCGGACCACGCCCAGGTGCACCACGCCGCCTACTCCGACGACGGCGGTTTCAAGGCCGGCCTCACCCTGCTCACCGCGGAACGCGCCCCCACGGCCATCATGACCGGCGCCGACGTCGCGGCCCTGGGCATCTACCGCGCGGCCCACGAACTCGGCCTGCGCATCCCCGGCGACCTCTCCCTCGTCGGCTACAACAACACCGCCCTCGCCGCCCTGGCGCCGGTGCAGTTGACCAGCGTCGACCAGGCAGGGCACACGATGGGCTCGGCAGCCGCGCGGATGCTCATCGAACGGGTCGAGGGCAAACGCGACCGGGCCATCCGCACCACCATGACGCCACGCCTCGTCGTGCGGGCCAGCACGGCCGAGGCACAAGGCCGGTAGACCGTGGAGCGGGGAATGCCCGCCGTTCCCGCGGCCCGGCGCGCGAGCCACCACCGCACCTCGGCCGCCCGCGGGGACGGGGCGCGGCGCAGAGTGGGCATCAAGGACGTGGCGCGGCAGGCCGACGTCTCCCTCGGCACGGTCTCCAACGTCCTCAACCGCCCCGAGATCGTCGCCGAGCCGACCCGGCGACGCGTCCTGGACGTCATCGACGCCCTCGGCTACGTACGCTCCGAAGGCGCCCGTCAGCTGCGCGGGTTCACGTCCCGGCTGGTGGCGGTGCTGGTGCTGGACCTGGCCAATCCCTTCTTCACCGCGCTGGCCGCCGGTGTGGAACAGGCCGCGGGCGAGGCGGACCTCGGCATCATGGTGGGCACCGCCGGCCGGGGACCCGCCGACGAGGCACGCCATCTGTCGCTGATCACCTCGCACCAGATCCGCGGCGCCGTCCTGGCCGCGGGCGACGGCGCCGGTCGCACCGTCGCCGCCTTCCGCCGCAACGACGTGCCCTTCGTCGTCGCGGACCAGAACGCCCCCCAGCCGGGCGCGTGTTCGGTCGGCATCGACGACGTGGCGGGCGGCCGGGCCGCCGTGCACCACCTGCTCCGGCAAGGACACCGCTCGATCGGCTACGTCAGCGGACCCGACCGTCTCCAGCAGGTACGCGACCGGCGCCGGGGCGCGGCCATCGCCGTCAGCCTGGCCGGTCTTCCCGCCACGGTCCTGCGGGACCTCCCCTGCCCGGCGCTCACCGTCAGCGCCGGGAAGGACGCCGGTCACCGCATCCTCGGGCTCGCGCAGCGGCCCACCGCCGTGTTCTGCGCCAACGACCTGCTCGCCCTCGGGGTGCTGCAGGCGCTCTACGAAGCGGGCCTGAGGGTGCCGGACGACATCGCGGTGATGGGCTACGACGACATCGAGTTCGCCGCGTCCGCGGTCGTCCCGCTCACCTCCGTGCGGCGGCCGGCCGTCGCGCTGGGCCGCGAGGCCGGCCGCCTGCTGCTGCAGGACACGGCGGAGGGCTCCGGTCACGAACACGCCCATGTCGTCCTGCAACCGGAACTGGTCGTCCGCAGGTCCACCATGCGGACGACCACCCGGTGAGCCGGCCCGGTCAGGCCTGTACGCCGGCATGCTGCGGAGGTGACTTCGGTGTGCGCGGGGTCAGCAGCATCAGCGCGGCCGACATCAGCAGGGTCAGCAGGCCGAGCAGCAGGACCGCCGAGGCCAGGGTGCCCAGGACGCCCTGGGCGGCGAGGAGCGCGAGCGGGCAGAGGAACTCGCCGAGGAAGAAGGCCGCCGTCCACAGTCCGGTCCCCCGGCCGCGATCGGCGAAGTCGAGCCGGGACAGCGCCAGCGTCAGCAGCGACGGCAGCAGCAGCCCGGTGCCCACGCAGTTGACGACGGCGCCGATGATGAGCAGCGCGAGGTGGTCGGTCGCCCCCATCAGCAGGAAGCCCACCGCGCACAGCAGGAACAGGGCCGGAAGCCGGCGGCGCGTGTGGTCGCCGAGCTTGGTGAAGATGACCGACCCGAGGACGGTCGCCGCACTGGCGAGCGCGGTGACCGCGCCCACCATTGCGGTGGATTGCACGCCCAGGTCGTCCATGAGGAAGGACATCTCCACGGGCACGGTGTAGAAGACGGCGGCACCGAAGACGGTCAGCAGGCAGATGCCCGCCATGCGCCGGACGGGGAAGGGGCGCCGCTCCTCCGCCGGTTTCGGCTCCACGGCCGCGGCGGGGGCCGGGGCGGGCAGCGCCCGGGCCATCACCGGGGCGAGCAGCAGGCCGACCGCGTACAGCCAGAAGGGCGCCCGCCAGCCGGCCGAGCCCAAGGCGCCGCCGACGGCGAAGAAGACGGTGGCGGACGCCGACGCGCACATCGTCTGGAGCGCGAGGTAGCGGTCGCGCACCCGGCCTTCGTAGTAGTCACCGATCAGTGTCGTGCAGCAGGTCATGATGGCCGCTTCGACGATCCCCACCAGGACGCGGCTGACCAGGATGGCGTGCAGCGAGTCCAGCCACAGCGGCGCGGTGCCGAACACGGCGTACAGCGCGGTGGCGGCGACCAGCAGCCGCTTGCGGCCGAGCCGGTCGACGAGCACCCCCGCGAACGGCGCGAGCACGGCCAGGGAGAGGGCCGGGACGGTCAGGACGAGCGGGACCAGGGCGGCGCTGCCGGCGACGTGCGCGAAGTGGTCCTCGATGCGCGGCAGGACGGGCGCGATCAGCACGGCGCCGAGGATCGGCAGGCAGCTCCCGGCCATCAGCAGCACGACGGGCAGCTTGCCCAGGAGGCCCGGACTCCCTGGGCGTGCGTGGGCGGGCAGGGCGGCGGAAGCGGGCATGGCGGCACTCCGGGGGACGCGGGGAAGGAGGCACCGCGGCGGGGACGGGCCGGAGGTGTGACGGCTCCGGCAAGTGGCGTTCGGCGCGGCGGTGTCCCACGACTATGCGTTTTGGGTGTCGCTCTGCCCAGCCCTCGCGCCATCCAAGTTGCCGATGGGATCGATCCAGCGGATGGATGGCGGTGCGCCTTCACGAGCCGCCCTCCCTTGAGCCGCCGCCGGCTCAGCCCTCGGGCCTCAGGCGCGCGCCGACGCGGGCGGCGGTCTCGCGCAGCCAGATGTGCGCCGCGTCATGCGTGTGGACCGGGTGCCACCACAGCGCCTCGCGCAGCGGCACCGCCTCGTAGGGCGGCTCCACCACCCGCACCGCCGCGACGGGTTCCATCATGCGGGCCATCCGCGCCTGCACCAGGGCGATCCGCCGGGTCCCGGCGACCAGCAGCGGCAGCAGCTGGAAGCTGTCGACGGAGACCTCGACGCGCGGTTCGATCCCGAGCATGCCGAGCTGGCGCACCGCGGGGGCGTCGTAGGTCCGCTGGTACGTCACCCAGGGCAGCCGGGCCAGGTCCTTGCGGGTGAGCCGGTCGTCCACGCTCGGGTGGTCCCGTGCCACGAGGAAGACCCAGCGGTCGTCGTAGAGGTCGGTGGCGGGGAAGTCGCTGATGACGCCGTGCGGCATGAACAGGCCGTCGGTGGCGCTCAGCAGGGTGGCGGTGTCGTCGACCACGGTCGTCGGGGTCTGGGAGAAGCGCAGCCGGATCCCGGGCGCCTCCTCGTGGATGACGCGGGCCAGTTCGGTGCCGAAGACCGCCACGGCGTAGTCGGAGGCGACCAGCCTGAACTCGCGGTTCTCCTTCGCCGGGTCGAAGTCCGCCTGGCTGGCGAAGAGCCGTTCCAGCACGTCGTAGGCGGTGGAGGTGCGGTCCAGGAGCACCTGGCCGAGCGCGGTCAGCTCGTAGTGTCCGCCGACGCGGGCGAGCAGGTCGTCGTCGAAGTGCCGGCGCAGCCGTGCGAGGGCGGCGCTCATGGCGGGCTGGCTGAGGCCGACGCGCTGCCCGGCACGGGTGACGTTGCGCTCCTCCAGCAGGGCGCGCAGGGCGACGACGAGATTGAGATCCAGCCGGGCCAGGTTCATCGGTTTTCCTCTGCGGTCCTGTGCGGTACGGCGTCGACCAGGCAGGAATCCATGCAGCGGATGCCGTTCATCCACAGAATCTATTTCCCTGATCGCGGGTGGGAGGTCCAGATTAGTCGCATCGCCATCAGGAGGACATGTCCGTGAAACCTGACACCGCGTCCGCGCTCTTCGCCGGACCCTTCGCCCTCGCCACCCTCTCGGCCCCCGACGGGCCCCGCTTTCCCGCCCTCGTCACCCCCGACGGGTCCGCTCTCGACCTCCGGTCCGCCCTGGGCGATGAACGGCTCACCATGCTCGACGTACTGGACGACTGGGCGGACCTGCTGCCGAGGCTGCGCGCCCTGGCCGCCGACCCCGGCCCCGACCGCACCCCGGTCACGGACCTGCGCGTGCACGCCCCGGTCGCACCGCGCCAGGTCTTCCAGTCCGGCGCCAACTACCGTCAGCACGTCATCGACCTGCACGTCGCCCACCGCGCCCCCGGCGACGAGCGGCCCGAGGCCGAACGGCGGGCGGAAGCCGCGGAGATCATGGACCGGCGGGCCGCCGAGGACCTGCCGTACGTGTTCATCGGCCTGCCCAGCGCGATCACCGGCCCCTACGACGACGTCGTCCTGCCCGCCTGGGCCGAGCAGCCGGACTGGGAACTGGAGGTGGCGGTCGTGATCGGCCGGCCCGCCCACCAGGTGTCCGTGGCGGAGGCGGCGGCGCACATCGCGGGCTACACCATCGCCAACGACCTGACCGACCGGGCGACCGTCTTCCGCCGGGACATGCCGCAGATCGGCACCGACTGGCTGCGCAGCAAGAACGCGCCCGGCTTCACCCCGCTCGGGCCGTGGATCGTGCCGGCGGAGTCGATCGCCGACCCGGACGACCTGCGCCTGACGCTCAAGCTCAACGGCGAGACCATGCAGGACGAGTCGACCAAGGACATGATCTTCAAGGTCGCCCGGATGGTGTCCTACGCCTCCCGGACCGCCCGTCTGCTGCCGGGGGACCTCGTCCTCACCGGCAGCCCCGCCGGCAACGGCATGCACTGGGGCCGGCTGCTGCGCGACGGCGACGTCATGGAGGGTTCCGTCACGGGACTCGGCGTCCAGCGCACCCGCTGCGTCGGGGAGACGGCATGAACCGGCACGACCCCGAGGGCGCCATCGCCGAGGCCGCCAAGTCGTACTCCAACTGGGGCCGTTGGGGCGAGGACGACGTCCTCGGCACCCTGAACTTCCTCGACGAGGGCAAACGCCGCGAGGGCGCGGCCCTCGTCCGGCGCGGCGTCAGCTTCTCGCTGTCCCAGCGCTTCGACATGAACGGCCCGCAAAAGGGCTGGCGCCGGCGCACCAACCCGGTCCACACCATGCTGGACACCGGCACCGACGCCGCCCTCGGCCACCAGGGCTTCCCGCACGGCATCGGCGGCGCCGACGACGTGATCGCCATGCCGCTGCAGTGCTCCACCCAGTGGGACGGCCTCGGGCACATCTTCGACCACGGCAAGGCCTGGAACGGCCGCCCGGCCGAGCGGGTCGTCACCTCCGACGGCGACCTCGTCACCGGTATCGAGCACATGGCCCCGCACGTCGCCGGGCGCGGGGTGCTGCTGGACGTGGGCCGGGTCGTCGGCACCGGCGGTGAACTGCCCGACGGGTTCGCCATCACCGAGGAGCATCTGACGGCGGCCGCCGAGGCGCACGGGGTGAGCGTCGGCCGCGGGGACATCGTGCTGGTGCGCACCGGCCAGCTGGCGCGCGTACGGCGCGAGGGCTGGGGCGAGTACGCGGGCGGGCCCGCGCCCGGCCTGTCCTTCACCACCGCGGGCTGGCTGCACGGCACCGAGATCGCCGCGATCGCCACCGACACCTGGGGCTTCGAGGTACGGCCCAACGAATTCGACGACGCCTTCCAGCCGCTGCACCAGGTCGCCATCCCCAACATCGGCCTCCTCATCGGCGAGATGTGGGACCTGGAAGCCCTCGCCGAGGACTGCGCGGCCGACGGCACCTACGACTTCTGGCTCACCGCCGCTCCCCTGCCCATCACCGGCGCCGTCGGCTCACCCATCAACCCCATCGCCGTCAAGTAACCAGCGGAACAAGGGAGTTCCCCCATGAGCACAGCCCGCACGGTCCTGGTGATCGGTGGTGGTGCCGCCGGCAACGCCGTGACGATCCTGCTGCGGCGTGCCGGTCTCGCCGTGGACCTGATCGAGGCCAAGGACGACTGGAACGCCACCGCCGGATCCGGCATCACCCTCCAGGGCAACGCCCTTCGCGTGCTGCGCGAACTGGGCGTGTGGGACCAGGTCAAGGCATCCGGCTTCGGTTTCGGCTCGGTCGGCATCACGGCCCCCGACGGCGCGGTCCTGCACGTCGCCCGCGACATCCGCACCGGCGGCGACGACCTGCCCGCCACCGTCGGCATGCAGCGCCCCCAACTGCAGCGCATCCTCATCGACGCCGTCCGTGCCACGGGAGCCGGTGTGCGCCTCGGGGTGCGCGCCGAGTCCCTGGAAACGGACGAGGACGGCGTGACCGTACGCTTCACCGACGGCAGCGAGGGCCGCTACGACCTGGTGATCGGCGCGGACGGCCTCGGCTCCGCCACCCGCGCGGCCGTCGGCATCACCGCCAAGCCCGAACCCACCGGCATGGCCATCTGGCGCGTCGCCGCTCCCCGCCCGGCCGGCGTGACCCGCACCGACCTCGCCTACGGCGGCCCCGCCTACATCGCCGGCTACTGCCCGACCAGCGACACGACGCTCTACGCCTATGTCGTCGAGGCCAACCGCGACCGGGCCTCGATCCCGCCGGAGACCTACGCCGAGGAGATGCGAAGCCTGGCCTCGGCCTACGGCGGCTGCTGGCCGGAGATCACCGCGCACATCACCGACCCGGCGCGGGTCAACTACACCTGGTTCGACCGCCTGTTGGTCGAGGGTTCCTGGCACCGCGGCCGGGTCGTCCTCGTCGGTGACGCCGCCCACTGCTGCCCGCCGACCCTGGCCCAGGGCGCGGCGCTGTCCCTGGAGGACGCCTGGGTCCTCGCCCAGCTGCTGACCAGCGGCGAATCCTGGGACGACGCGCTGTTCCAGACGTACTACGAGCGGCGGATCGCCCGGGTGCGGCCGGTCGTCGAGGCGTCCGTGCAGATCGGGCAGTGGCAGCTCGACGGAGTGCGCGACGCGGACGTACCCGGCCTGATGGGCCGTACGATGACCATGCTCAGGGAGCTGCCGTGACCGCCCCCCAGTCACCCGGCGCCCGCACCTGTCCCACCGTCGACGTCCACGCCCACGTGCTGCTGCCCGAGGTCGAGGCCCTGGTGGCCGACCTGCCGGGACTCGCGGAGGCGAAGGCGCTCGACGCCCGCCGCAACGGCCCCGCCGCCCTCGCGGTCAGCGGCCCCATGGTGGGCGAGCGCATCCCCCTGCTCACCGACGTGACCGCACGGCTGGCCGCGATGGACGCCCAGGGCGTGGACATCCAGCTCGTCAGCCCCTCCCCCTCCCACTACCACTACTGGACGGACGAGGGGACCGCCGAGAAGCTGTACCGGCTCGCCAACGAGGCGACCGCCGCGCACTGTTCGGCCGCCCCCGAGCGGCTGCGCGGCCTCGGCCTGGTGCCGCTGCAGCACCCGCGGCACACGGTCCGCGCGCTCGACCACGCCCTGGAGCAGGGCCTGGCCGGGGTGGAGATCTCCAGCCACGCCCCGGGCCGGGAACTGTCCGACCCGGCGTACGAGCCGCTGTGGTCGCGCGCCGAGGAGACGGGCACGATCGTCTTCCTGCACCCCTTCGGCTGCACGCTCGACGAACGCCTGGACCGGTGGTACCTGTCCAACACGGTCGGCCAGCCCACCGAGAACGCCGTCGCCCTGTCCCATCTGATCTTCTCGGGAGTGCTCGACCGCCACCCCGGGCTGAAGGTGCTCGCCGCTCACGGCGGCGGCTATCTGCCCACCCACATCGGCCGCTCCGACCACGCCTGGTCCGCCCGCTCCGACGCGGGCGCCGGCTGCGCGCACCCGCCCAGCAGCTACCTCAAGCGCCTGTACTTCGACTCCCTCGTCCACGACCCGGCCGTACTGCGCGAGCTGGTCCGGGCCGCGGGCCCCGGCCAGGTCCTGCTCGGCTCCGACTTCCCCTTCGACATGGGCACGCGGGACCCCCTCGGCGCGCTGCGCGCCGCCCGGCTGCCCGAGGCCGACTTCGAGGCCGTACGCGGCGGCAACGCCATCGCCCTCCTCCGGAAGGACTGACCACCATGCGCCTGCTCACCCATCTGCGCCACGTCGACCTGGCCGTGCCCGACTACGACAAGCAGCTCGACTTCTACGCCGGCGTCTGGGGCCTGACCAAGGTCGCCGAGGACTCCGGCATCTCCTTCCTCGCCGCCGAGGGATCCCCCGAGCAGTACGTCATCCGGCTGCGCAAGGCCGACGAGAAGCGCCTCGACCTCGTCTCCTACGGCGCCGCCACGCCGGCCGACGTCGACACCCTCGCCGAGCAACTCCTCGCGGGCGGCGTCCAGTTGATCACGCAGCCGGGCAAGGTCGACACTCCCGGCGGCGGTTACGGCTTCCGCTTCTTCGACGTGGACGGCCGCACCATCGAGGTCTCCGCCGACGTGGAGGTGCGCCGGCACCGCAAGGTCGAGGAGAAGGAGTCCATCCCGGTCAAGCTGTCCCACGTCGTCCTCAACTCCCCCGACCTGGACCGCACCAAGGACTGGTACGAGCGGCACCTCGGCTTCCGCCTCTCCGACACGCTCAGCTCCCCGCACATGGGCGAGGTCATGCACTTCATGCGGATCTCCAGCCAGCACCACTCGATGGCGCTGGCGAAGGGCCCGCACACCGCCCTGCACCACGTCTCCTTCGAGATGCGCGGCATCGACGAGTACATGCGCGGCTCGGGCCGTGTCATGCGCGCCGGGTTCAAGAAGATCTGGGGTCCCGGCCGCCACATGGCCGGCGACAACACCTTCACCTACTTCCTCGACCCGCACGGCAACACGGTCGAGTACACGACCGAGCTGGAGTGCCTGGACGAGGACACCTGGCACCCGCACGTCTACGACTTCTCCCAGCCCGAGGTCACCGACCAGTGGGGCACCGCCAACCCGATGAACGAACTCGTCGCCAAGGAGTCCTTCAACGACCCCGACCGCGGCTGCTTCATCGCCCCGCCGGTCTGACCCCACCCCCATGCCCCGGGGTGCGGCCGCAGCCCTGTCACTCTCGCGCCGCGCCCCGGGACCAGCCCGAGCCAGGAGCTGCCCATGCGCTTCGCCGCCTACGAACACCACGACCGGCGCCGCCTGGCGGTCGTCGACGACCAAGGGGTGCTGTACCCCGTACCCGGCGTGCGCTCGCTCACCGAAGTCATCGCCGCCGGGGACGGAACCGGCGCGCTGCTCGACCTCGGCGCCGCCACCCTCGACGTCCCGCCCGGCCCGCACATCTCCCAGGTGCGTCTGCTGCCGCCGCTGCAACCCGCCTCCGTACGCGACTTCGTCACCTTCGAGGAACACGTCGAGGGCGTACGCCGCTCGGTGGAGGGCACCGGCGGAGTGCCCGAGCAGTGGTATGCCGCGCCCACCTTCTACTTCACCAACCCGCACGCGATCTACGCGTCGGGCGAGGACATCCCCGTGCCGCCCGGCTCCGCGGTCCTCGACTTCGAGCTGGAAGTCGCCGCCGTCATCGGCCGCGAAGGCCGCGACCTCACCCCCGAACAGGCACGCGAGCACATCATCGGCTACACCGTCTTCAACGACTGGTCCGCCCGCGACCTCCAGTCCGCCGAGATGAAGGTGGGCCTCGGCCCCTGCAAGGGCAAGGACACCGCCACCACCCTCGGCCCCTTCCTGGTCACCGCCGACGAGCTGGACCGGTACCGGGACGACGAGGGCTTCCTGCGGCTCGCGCTCACCGCCGAGGTCAACGGCGAGATCGTGGGCGAGGACCTGCTGTCCAACATGAGCTGGACGTTCGAGGAGATGGTGGCCTACGCCTCCCGAGGCACCCGGGTCATGCCCGGCGACGTCCTGGGCTCCGGCACCTGCGGCAACGGCGGCTGTCTCGCCGAACTGTGGGGCGTACACGGCGAGCAGACGCCGCCGCCGCTCAAGCCCGGCGACACCGTCACGCTCACCGTCGAGGGCATCGGCACGGTCTCCAACACCGTCGTCCCCGGCGCCGGACCCGTACCCCTGCCCACCGGCAGGCGCCGGCCCCGGGAGCGGCCGTGAACGACCTGCACCCCAAGCGGCTGGCCGGCAAGGTCGTCGTGCTCACCGGCGCGGCCCGCGGACAGGGCGCCTCCGAGGCCGAGGCGCTGGTCCGGGAGGGGGCCCGCGTCATCGCCACCGACGTGGAGCCCGGCGACGGCTGCCGCCGCCTCGACGTCACCAGCGAGACGGAGTGGGCCGCCCTCGCCGCCGAGCTCAAGGAGGCGTACGGGCGGGTCCACGGCCTCGTCAACAACGCCGGCGTCACCTGGCGTGCCCGCATCGCCGACGTCCGTGCCGAGGACATGGCACGCGTCCACGCCGTCAACGTCACCGGCCCGCTGCTCGGCATCCAGCACCTGAGCCCGCTCATGCCGCCCGGCTCCTCCATCGTCAACGTCGGCTCCTCGGCGGCCCTCACGGCGCACTACCCGGTCGCCTACACGACCAGCAAGTGGGCCCTGCGCGGGCTGTCGAGAACCGCGGCCCTCGACCTCGGACCGCGCGGCATCCGCGTCAACACCATCCACCCCGGCTACATCGAGACCGAGATGACCGCCTCCGCCGCCCCGGCCTTCCGCGAGGCCAACATCCGCGAGACACCCCTGGGCCGCACCGGCACCGTCCACGAGATCGCCCCGCTCGTCGTCTTCCTGCTGTCGGACCAGTCGTCCTTCATCACCGGCGCCGAGATCGCCGTGGACGGCGGCCTGACCGCACACGGCGGCGTGAAGTCCGTCTCGGACGCCCTCCTCGCGGAGAACCGGGCATGACGCGGCTCAACGGGAAGGTTGCCATGATCTCCGGGACCGCCCGGGGCCAGGGGGCCGCGGCGCCGCACGTGGAACCGGACTCGGTGCGGCTGACCGCCCGGCCGCACCTGGCCCGCAGCCGCGGTTGCATCCGCACCGTCGGCTCCACGACGGGACTCACCGGCTCGCTCGCCGACCAGCTGCGCTGCCCCGGCAACTCGCCGCCGAAGGAGTCCCGCACGGCATCCGCGCCCATTGCGTCAGCCCCGGCATGCTCGGCACCCCCGGGTCCCGCGCCGATCTCTTCACCGATCTCTTCGCCGCTCTCTTCGCCGACGAGCCTCCGATGCGCGCCGTCGCCCGCCACATCCCGCTCGGCCGCCTCGGCCGCCCCTACGAGGCCGCGTGCACCACGGGCGCCCAGCTCGTCGTCGACGGCGGCTGGTCCGCCGTACTGCCCGGCGCGACTCCCCGAAAGGACTCCCCCGTATGAACAAGGTCCGCCCGAGCGCCACCGAGGCGGTCGCCGACATCCCGGACGGCGCCTCGCTGGCCGTCGGCGGCTTCGGCCTCAGCGGCGTGCCCGAGACCCTCATCCGCGCCCTGCACGCCCAGGGCGCCGGCCGCCTGGAGATCATCTCCAACAACTGCGGCGTGGACGGCCGCGGCCTCGGCGTCCTGCTCGCCGCCGGCCGCATCGCGCGGGTGACCGGCTCCTACGTCGGCGAGAACCGGGAGTTCGCCCGCCAGTACCTCTCCGGAGAACTCGAGGTCGAACTGGTCCCGCAGGGCACGCTGGCCGAGCGGCTGCGCGCGGGCGGCGCCGGCATCCCGGCCTTCTACACCCCCGCCGGTGTCGGCACCGCCGGTCGCGCACGGCGGTCTGCCCTGGCGCTACGCCCCCGACGGCTCGGTCACCGTGGCCTCCCCGCCCAAGGAGACCCGCGAGTTCGCCGGCCGCCCGCACGTACTGGAGCACGGCATCACCACCGACTTCGCACTCGTCCGCGCCTGGCGCGGCGACTGCCACGGCAACCTCTGCTGCCGCCGGGCCGCCGCCAACTTCAATCCCCTGGCCGCGATGGCCGGCCGCGTCACGATCGCCGAGGTGGAGGAACTCGTCGAACCGGGCGACCTCAACCCGAACGAGGTCCATGTGCCCGGCATCTACGTCCAGCGGGTCACGGTGCTGACCGCCGAGGAAGCCGCCGACAAGCAGATCGAGAAGAGGACGGTACGTTCCCGATGGCCTGGACCCGCGACCAGATGGCCGCCCGCGCCGCCGCCGAACTCACCGACGGCTCCTACGTCAACCTGGGCATCGGCCTGCCCACCCTCATCCCCGGCCACCTCCCGCCCGGCGTGCACGTCGTCCTGCACTCCGAGAACGGCATCCTCGGCACCGGCCCCTACCCCACCGAGTCGGAGGTCGACCCCGACCTCATCAACGCGGGCAAGGAGACCGTCACCGTCCTGCCCGGAGCGAGCTTCTTCGACTCCGCGCTCTCCTTCGGCATGATCCGCGGCGGGCACATCGACACCGCCGTGCTGGGCGCCATGCAGGTCTCGCAGCGAGGAGACCTGGCCAACTGGATGATCCCCGGCAAGATGGTCAAGGGCATGGGCGGGGCGATGGACCTCGTGCACGGCGCACGCCGGGTCATCGTCCTGATGGAGCACACCGCCAAGGACGGCAGCCCCAAGCTCCTCAAGGAATGCACCCTCCCCCTCACCGGGGAACAGTGCGTGCACCGCGTCATCACCGACCTCGGGGTCCTCGACATCACCCCGGACGGCATCGCCCTGGTCGAGACCGCCCCCGGGGTCACGGTGGAGGAGATCGCCGCGCACACCGACGCGCCGCTGCGCGCGAAGCAGCCGACGCAGAGGTGACGGGGGCGCCGGGCCGCTCCCGGGTCAGGCCATGGCGAACCGGTCGGCGTGCACCTGGCGCGCGGGGACCCGCAGGTCCCGCAGCGCGGCGAGCACGGCCGTGGTCATGGAGGGCGGGCCGCAGACGTACACGTCCCGGTCGGTGATGTCGGGGACCAGCTGGCGCAGGGCGCTCGGGCCGAACGGCGGAACGCCCTGCTCACCGGTCCGGCCGGCCAGCAGGTACAACCGTCCGCCCTGCTGGGCGACCCTTGAGCATGGCCCGCACGGGCGTGATCCCCACCCCGCCGGCGATGAGCAGGGCGCCACGCCGGGACCGGTGCAGCGCCGTGAACGCCCCGCTCGCGTTCGGCGCGCTGCTGACCGGGCGGGTCGTCCTGCCGCTGCGTCGTCGTCTCCTGGTGCACGAACGCCAGCCCCAGGGCCACGTAAGGCAGCAGGTGCAGACCGTGCCACACCTCGTACCGGAGCCGGTGCCGCAGGGGCCGGGTGGAGAGCGCGCCGATCACGACGACGACGGCCGCGGCGAGCATGCCCAGCAGGGAGGCGGGGACCCCGCTCGTGGGTGAGGACCGTCCACAGCAGAGTGAAACCGACGAGCACGTCGTTCTTGCCCTCGCCCGCGCTGAGGAACAGCGCCTCGACGACCACCACGTTGGCGAGGACGAATGCCCGCATCACCGCGCGCCGCATCGACCGGAAGCACGGCGCCCGACCGCGATCCGTTCATGCCGCACGGACAGCCGGAGACGGGCCAAGCCCTCCATGAAGCCGTCCCCCGCGGGCTTCCAGGAGGGCCCGTCACGAGCCGCCGAGCAGCTCCCGGGTGACGGCGTCCCAGTCGACGTCACGCAGTTCCGTACCGATCGGCACCACCGCGCACGTCCGCGTCAGCCACTCCTGGAGCTCGAGCAGGCCGACGTCGAACTGGGCCGTGGCGCCGTGCTCCTGCAGGCGCACCCGCACCAGGGCGCCGTACCGCGTCGGCCGGATCCGCACATCGCCGATGCCGCTGGGCTGGGACAGTCCGTCCACCAGCAGGTCACGGCTGATCTGCCAGGTCACCGCGGGCTCCCCCGCCGGCCTGAAGACCAGGGTCACGAACAGCGGGTCGGCCGGATCGTAGGAGAATTCAGCCTGCAGCGGGGCCCTGGTCTCCCCCAGCACCTGGTGCACCGTCAAGGACAACGGTTCCAGCCCGCTGGTCGCGCGGTTCTTCCCGCCCGGTTCGAAATGCTTGCCGTTCATACACCCTCCGCCCGTTCATTCTTCATCAGCGCTCGACGCTCCCGACAGCGCGAGTACCCCCGTACGGCCACAACTCGCCTCCCGCAATGTGATGAAGCGTCAGCTCAGCGAATTGACGGCGCCGGGCTCGTACGCACTTTTCTGGGCAGTACCGAACACATAGGCACACTTCTCGCGCGAAATGTCCGCGGTACGACCACGCCACGCGCCTGGTGGGAACGTGCCCATAGAGTGCGGGGTGTACGCGAGCACCGCTGAACAGGAGAAGCACGTGAGCGAACAGCCCGTCCGTTGGGGTGTCCTGGCGACCGGGGGCATGGCCGCCGCCTTCACCGAGGATCTGCTGCGGCTGCCGGACGCGCGGGTCACCGCGGTCGGGTCCCGGTCGGCCGAGTCCGCGCAGGCGTTCGCGGCCCGCTTCGGCATCCCCCGCGCCCACGGCAGCTGGCGGGAGCTGGCCGCCGACCCGGAGGTCGACGTCGTCTACGTCGCCACCCCCCACGCCCAGCATGTCGCCGCCGCGACGGCCTGCCTGGAGGCCGGCAAGCCGGTGCTGTGCGAGAAGCCGTTCGCCCTCAGCGGCCGGCAGGCCCGCCGGCTGACCGGACTGGCCGAGAAGCAGGGCCTGTTCGTGATGGAGGCGATGTGGACCTGCCTCAACCCGGCCGTCCTGCGCGTCGCGGAGCTGGTGGCCGAGGGGGCCATCGGCGAGGTCCGCGCCCTGCACGCCGACTTCGGCGCCCGCGTGGACGCGCCCCAGGACCACCGCCTGTGGGACCCCGCGGCCGGCGGCGGCGCCCTGCTGGACCTGGGCACCTACCCCGTCTCCTTCGCCCACCTGATCCTCGGTGCTCCCGAGACGGTCACCGCCCACGCCCGGCTGTCGCCGCGCGGGGTCGACGAGCAGACAGGCATCCTGCTCGGCTACCGGGACGGCGCGATGGCCGTCCTGACGTGCTCGCTGCTCGCGCAGGACGAGCACCGGGCGACGGTGTACGGCACCACCGGCCGCATCGAGATACCGGCCGACTTCTACAACCCCCGCTCCTTCGTGCTGCACCGAGACGGCCACGAGCCCCGGACCGTGACCGCAGCGCCGCAGGAAGGACACGGCTACGGGCACCAGGCCCGAGAGGTGATGCGCTGCCTGCGGGCGGGCCTGACGGCGTCACCGCTGCTGCCGCCGGCCCACACCCTCGCCGTGATGGACACCCTGGACCAGGTGCGCGAACGGACCGGGGTGCGCTACCCCGGGGAGTGACGCACGCGAGCCCGTCCTCCGACCCGGTGGTCCGGGCCGGAGGACGGGCTGCGGGACGCGGCACCCGTGCGGGGCGGGCTGGAAGGCGCCGCGCCAGGTATGGGTCAGGCGCCGGGCAGGACGCCGGTGCGCGCCACCTGGGAGTACCAGCGGGCGCTGGCCTTGGGGATGCGCCGCCCGGTCGGATAGTCCACGTAGACCGCGCCGAAGCGCTTGCTGTAGCCGTGCGCCCACTCGAAGTTGTCCAGCAGCGACCACAGGAAGTACCCGCGCACGTCCGAGCCGTCGCGCAGGGCGTCGTGCACCGCGGCCAGGTGGTCGCGCACATAGGCGATCCGGCCCGGGTCGTTGACGTTGCCCTCGGGGTCGGCGTAGTCGTCGAACGCCGCGCCGTTCTCGGTGATGACCAGCGGCAGCTGAGGGAAGTCCGACGACAGCCGGCGCAGCAGCTCGTACAGACCGCTCGGGTCGATGGCCCAGCCCATGGCGGTGGTCTCGCCCGGCGACTGGTGGAAGGCGACCTCGTCGGCGGCCGGCCACGGGCTGAACGCGCTCTTGCCATGCCCGTCGGAGGTGTGGGTGCCGCTGCCGTCGGCCTGCGAGACGAGCGTGGGCGAGTAGTAGTTGACGCCGAGGAAGTCCAGCGGCTGGTGTGCCGTCTCCAGGTCACCGTCGCGCACGAAGGACCAGTCGGTCAGCGTGGCGGTGTCCTTGAACAGGTCCTCCGGGTAGGCGCCGCGCAGCATCGGGCCGGTGAAGACGCGGTTGGCCAGGGCGTCGATGCGGCGCGCGGCGTCGGTGTCGGCCTCGGTCGCGGTGAGCGGGCGTACGTGGTGGATGTTGAGGGTCACCGAGACCTGGGCGTCGGCACGCAGGCGGTCGCGCAGCGCCTGTACGGCCATGCCGTGGCCGAGGTTGAGGTGGTGGGCGGCGCGCAGGGCGGCGACCGGGTCGGTGCGGCCGGGGGCGTGCACTCCTGAGCCGTAGCCGAGGAAGGCGCTGCACCAGGGCTCGTTCAGGGTGGTCCAGGTGCGCACCCGGTCGCCGAGGGCTTCGGCGGCCAGTGCGGCGTACTCGGCGAACCGCTCGGCGGTGGCGCGTTCGGGCCAGCCGCCGGCGTCCTCCAACTCCTGGGGCAGGTCCCAGTGGTAGAGGGTGGCGACGGGCTGGATGCCCTTGTCGAGCAGGTCGTCGACGAGACGCCGGTAGAAGTCCAGGCCCTTCTGCACGGCGGGGCCGCGGCCGGTGGGCTGGATGCGGGGCCAGGCGAGGGAGAAGCGGTAGGCGCCGACGCCGAGTTCGGCCATGAGGGCGACGTCCTCGCGCCAGCGGTGGTAGTGGTCGGTGGCGATGTCACCGGTGTCGCCGTTGCGGACCCGGCCCGGGGTGCGGGCATAGGTGTCCCAGATGGACGGGGTGCGGCCGTCCTCGCCGGCGGCCCCCTCGATCTGGTAGGAGGCGGTCGCGGTGCCCCACAGGAAGCCCTTCGGGAAGGTGCGGGAGGCGTCCGGGGCGGACGCGGGCTGCTGTCGTGCTGCGGTGACCACGGAGGTCCTTTCGGAAATGGGGTGGATCGGTGGGAGTGGGGCGGGGGGTCAGCCCTTGACGGCGCCGGCCATGATGCCGCTGACGATCTGGCGGCCGAAGACGATGAACATCGCCAGCAGCGGGAGCGTGCCGAGGAGCGCGCCCGCCATGATCAGGGACTGGTCGCGGACGTAGCCGGCGCTGAGCTGGGTGAGGGCGACGGGGACGGTCGGGTTGCTCATGTCGAGCACCACGAACGGCCAGAAGAAGTCGTTCCAGGCGTGCACGAAGGTGATCATGAAGAGGACCGCCATCGCGGGCCGCGCGATGGGCAGCACGATGCTCCAGAAGATCCGCAGGGAGTGCGCGCCGTCCACCCGGCCCGCCTCGACCAGCTCGTCCGGCAGCGCCTCGGTGAGGTACTGCCGCATGAAGAAGACTCCGACGGCGCTGACCAGGGTGGGGAAGATGACGGCGGGCAGCTGCTGCGACCAGCCCAGCTCGGACATCATCATGAACAGCGGTACGACGCCCAGTTGGGGCGGCACCATCATCGTGCCGATCACCAGCATGAGCAGGACGTTGCGGCCCTTGAAGCGGAGCTTGGCGAAGGCGAAGCCGGCGAGGGTCGCGAACATCACCGTGGACAGGGCGATCACCCCGGCCACGATCGTGCTGTTGATCATGGCCTTGCCCATGGCCGCCTCGTCCCAGGCGCGGGCGAGGTTGCTGAACAGGTTGGGTCCGGGCAGGAACGGCGGCGGCGTCTGGCTGACGCGAGTGTTGTCGGTCGAGGCCGCCACCATCGTCCAGTACAGCGGGAAGATCGACACGATCGCGACGATCCCGAGCAGGACGTAGGAGAGCGGGCCCGCGTGGTGCTGGCGGCCGGCGCCCGGCCGGAACACCCGGAGGCTGCGGCGGGCGGCGGGCTTGGTGACGGGGATCCGGGCGGGGGCGTCCGTCCGGACCGGGAGGCTTTCGGTGGTCATGACGACTCCTGGTCAGGACGTACGGGCACGCAGGCGCGTGATGAGGCGCTGCGCCACGAAGACGACGACGAGCAGCAGGAACATCGCCCAGGCGACGGTCGCCGAGCGGCCCATCTGGTAGTTCTTCCAGCCCTCCTCGTACAGCAGCAGGCCCAGCGTCTGGTACTGGTTGTCCGCTCCGCCGGAGATGCCGTTGGGGCCCTGGCCGAAGATCAGCGGCTCACCGAAGAGCTGGGTCGCGCCGATCGTGGAGAGCACGATGGTGAAGACGATCGTGGAGCGGATCCCGGGCACGGTGACGTGGGTGAACTGCTTCCAGCGGGAGGCGCCGTCAAGGGCGGCGGCCTCGTACCGGTCGGCGGGGATGGCCTGCATGGCGGCGAGGTAGAGCAGCGCGTTGTAGCCGGTCCAGCGCCAGATGACGATGGTGGAGATGGCGATCTGGGCGGGCCACTTGTCGGCCTCCCAGTCCACCGGGTCCAGGCCGACCGTGCCGAACGCCCAGTTGATCATGCCGAAGTCACGCTCGAAGAGCATGGTGAACACCAGGGCGGCGGCACCGACCGAGGTGGCGTAGGGCACGAGCGAGGCGACCCGGAAGAAGAGCGAGCCGCGCATGCGGTAGTTGAGCAGGTGCGCCAGCCCGAGCGCCATCAGCAGCTGCGGCACCGTGGAGATGATGCCGATGGTGATGGTGTTGGCCAGCGCGTTCCAGAAGCGGTCGTCGTTCCACAGCTCGACGTAGTTGTCGAACGCCACCCACTCCATGAGGTCCAGGGTGGCGAGCTCCACCCGGTGCAGGGAGATCCAGGAGGTGTAGACGAGGGGGTAGAAGCTGAACGCGGCGAACACGACGAAGAACGGAGCGACGAAGGCGTAGGGCGCGCCCTTGACGTCGAGGCGGTGCAGCAGCGCGCCGCGGCGCCGGCCGGCGCCTTCGCCGCCGGGGTGCGGGGACGGACCCCGACGGCCCTCGCCGACCTGGGCCTTGGTGGTGGAGGTGGCCACCGGACTTCCTTCCTGAGAGCGGATGAGTGGGCCGGGCCCGGGCCCGCCCGCCGTCGCGGACGGGCGGGCCCGGGTGGCCGGAGCGGTCGACGGGTCAGCCGACCGCCTTCTCGATGCGCTCCGCGGTGGTCTCCCACGCCTTGTCACGTGAGGTGCCCTGCTGCTCGATCAGGGTCAGGCCCTGGGAGAAGGTGTCCTTGATCGTGCCGTCCTTGCGGCCGAGGACCTGCTTGTCCGGGATCTCCTGGGCGGCGGCGCCGAAGATCTCACCGATCGGGGCGTTGTCGAAGTACTCCGAGGTGATGTTCTTGACCTCGGCGCTCTCCAGCGCCTTCTGCGAGGACGGGACGCTGCCCTGCTTCTCGAAGATGTGCGCCTGCTGCTCCGGCGCGGTCAGCCAGGCGGCGAGCTTCTTCGCCTCCTCCTTCACCGGGCTCTGCTCGACCACGCCGAGGAAGGAGCCGCCCCAGTTGGCGCCCTTGGGGGCCTTGGCGACGTCCCACTTGCCCTTGTTCGCCTCGCCGGCCTTCTCACCGATGTGGCCGAGCATCCAGGCCGGGCAGACGGCCGTGGCGAATGTGCCGTTGGCCAGGCCGGGGTCCCAACCGGGCTGGAACTGGCGGAGCTTGGCGGTCAGCCCGTCCTCGGCGGCGTCCGCGGCGAGGTTCCAGGCCTCCTTGACGGCCGGGTTCTTGTCGTAGATCAGCTCGCCCTGGGCGTCGTAGTACTGCTCGGGGTAGCCGTAGACCATGGCGTTGAACAGGCCGCTGGCGGCGTCCATGAACGCCACCTCGCCGTCCTTGAAGTCCTTCTTGAAGGTGCGGCCGACATCGACGTACTTGTTCCAGTCGCCCTCCCACAGCTTGGCGACCTCGTCGCGGTCGGTGGGCAGGCCGGCCTGCTCGAAGTAGTCCTTGCGGTAGCAGACCGCCATCGGGCCGATGTCGGTGCCCAGGCCCAGGACCTTGCCGTCCTCGGTGGTGATCTGGGACTGCTTCCACGGCAGGAAGTGGTCGGTGCCCGCCACGTCGGAGAAGTCCGCGAACTTGTCGGCCTGGGTGTCGACGATCTCCTTGGCGCGGCCGATCTCGATGCCCTGGATGTCCTTCAGGCCCTTGCCGGCCGCGAGCCGGGTCTGCAGCGCGGTGTAGTACGTCTGCTCGTCGCCGGCTATCTCGGCCTTGATCTCGACGCCCGGGTTCTCCTTCTCGTACTGCTCCAGCAGGCCCGTCTCCTTGAAGCCCATCACCCCGTACAGGCCCACGGTGATGACGACCTTGCCGTCCTTCTTGCCGCCGCCGGTGACGGAGTCGTCGTTGCCGCCGCAGCCGACGACGAGCGCGAGCGCGCCGGTGGCCGCGACGGCCGCGAGCGCCCTGGTCCGTGATGACCTTCGAACAGTTGCCATGTTTCTTCCTCCAAGCGACGGCGCTGACGCACCGGAGCAGCGGGTTCCGCGATCTACGGGGTGGGGCGTTTTGTCGGTGGGCACGTTCCCATCAAGCGGTGGGAACGTGCCCACCAGTGGATGGAAGACTCGTGGCAGGGATCGGCTATGTCAATAACTTGAAAACAATTCGTGACCGAAGCCCTGGTTCGGTGTTCGGTTCGTGACTTTGGCGGGGGTGCTGCCCGCCGTCCCGCGTCTGCCACAATTGCCGCTGGTCACGTCCGCGGCCGGTGCCGCCGCGGCTGCTGCCGGGAGGAGCACATGACAGGGAACCGCCGTCCCACGATCAAGACGGTCGCCGCCCGTGCCGGGGTGGGTCGGACCACGGTGTCCCGCGTCATCAACGGCTCGGAACTCGTCAGCGCCGACGCGCGGGCCCGGGTGCTGGCCGCGATCAAGGAGCTGGACTACGTCCCCAACTCGGTCGCCCGCGGACTGGTCACCAACCGCACGAACGCGGTGGCCCTGGTGATCCCCGAGTCGGAGAGCCGGCTCGGCTCGGAGCCCTACTTCGCCGCCCTGATCCGCGGCGTGAGCGGCGCGCTCTCCGAGACCCGCACCCAGCTCCAGCTGATGCTCGTCCGCGACCAGTCCGAACGGGACCAGCTGGCCGCGTCGGTGGCCACCCGCCGGGTCGACGGCGTCCTGCTGGTCTCGGTCCACGCCCACGACCAACTGCCCGGCATGCTGGAGGAGATGGGCCTGCCCACGGTGCTGGCGGGCCGCCGCGACGAGAACGAGCCGCTGAGCTACGTCACCGCCGACAACGCCGGGGGCGCCGCCGCGGCCGTGCGGCATCTGCTGGACGGCGGCCGGCGCCGCATCGCCACCATCACCGGCGCGCTCGACATGGACGTCGGCCGCAGCCGCCTCGATGGCTGGCGCGCCGCCCACGCGGAGGCGGGGGTTCCGGCCGACGAACTCCTGGTCGAGGTGGGCGACTTCACCGAAGAGGGCGGCCGCCGGGCGATGCGTTCGCTTCTTGAACGTGCGCCGGATCTGGACGCCGTCTTCGCCGCGTCCGACCTGATGGCCGTCAGCGCCCTGAGCGAACTGCGCCGCCAGGGACGGCAGGTGCCGGGTGACGTGGCCGTCGTCGGCTTCGAGGACTCCGTCCTCGCCCGCCACACCAACCCGCCGCTGACCACGATCCGGCAGCCGGTCGAGGAACTGGGGCGGACGATGGCGGCGATCCTGCTCGACGAGATCAGCGAGGTCGCGTCCGCTGAACGGCAGTTGACGCTGCCTACGGAGCTGGTGGTGCGGGAGTCGTCCTAGGGGGCGGCTTCGGGGGCGCTCGGTGGGAGCGGGGTGGACCGGCTGGCGGGGTTCTAAGGGGCGGCTTCGGGGCCCGCTCGGCGGAAGCGGGGCAGACCGGCTGCCGGGGTTCCAGGGTGCGGCTTCGGGGGTGCTCGGGGGCAGCGGGGCGGACCCCCGGCTGCCGGGTTTCTAGGGTGCCGCCTCGGGGGCGCTCGGTGGGAGCCGGGCGGACCGGCTGCCGGGTTTTGAGGGGCGGCTTCGGGGCCCGCTCGGCGGAAGCGGGGCGGGCCGGCTGGTGGGTCTGCCGCGGTTCTGTCAGACGGTCCTCACTAGGGCGCCGGTGTCTTCGAGTGCGGCGACCTCGTCGGCGTGGGCCCGACCTGTCGGTGACCAGGGTGTGCAGGAGGGTGGACGGGCCGACGTAGGCCGTAGACGGTGCGGCCGAGCTTGCTGCCGTCGGCGTCGACGATGTGGCGCGCGGAAGCGAGGCCGGCCTTCTTCACGGCCGCGTCGGCGAGGTCGTAGGAACGCGCGGCGCCGGGTCGAACCCGTCCCCTCGGGGCCCGACGCGCGACCAGCCCACGCGGCACTTTCGCCGCGGTGCCGCTTAACCCCGTGCCTCCGCCGCGGCCTTGAGGTCGGCCAGCCACCCCTCAAGGCCCCACCCGAGCATCTCGGTCGCGAGCGGGGCGTCCGCCTCGACCTGCTCACCGGTCCAGGTCTCCTCCGTGTGGACGCGCACGCCGCCCTTGACCTTCTTGAACGTCCACACGTGGACACACTCGTCGATCCGCAACCCCTCACCTTCAGCGGGCCCCGTCCACCGCAGACACATGTGCTGCTTCACCTGCTGGACGGTGGACGTGATCTCCAGGGTGGTCTCGGGAGTGGTGGGCGTGGCGGGCGCGGGCGTCGTCCAGCGGAACGCCGAACCCTCGCCAAGCCGTCCCGGGTCGAGGCGTTCGGCGCTGAGGACGGGCTGCTGCCAGGCGGGCCAGCGCTCGACGTCGGTCTGGAGCTTCCAGATCGTCTCGATCGACGCGTCGATCACGATGTCGGTGGAGTAGCGGATCTGCGCGGTGGGATCGACTCCCTTCCCGCGACAGGTCGGAGAGTGGTCGTTGGCCGGCCCGGGGTGGGCCTGCGCCGGCAGGGCAGCGGCCCCGAGAAGACCGGTGACGGCGAGTGAGATCGCGAGCGCGGCGGCCCGTCGGCTCGACGGCGTCGCGGTGTGGGTGTTCAGCATGGCGTTCCCCTTGTGTGGGTGCGATCGGAGGAGGTGCGTACGGCGGTCGGTGGCGAGAGATGGCCGTAAGGCGATGCGGTCAGCGGCGGCCGGCCCGGTGAACGGCCAGGATGAGTACGGCGGAAGCGGCGGGGATGAGGCCCAGGAACACGGGGTGCATGTCCTTGGACGGACTCGGCGCGCCGTCGGGTCGCACCAGCCAGATGACGAGCGGGATGGCGCATACGGCCGCGACCAGCCCGGCCCCGAAACGCACCGCCCGGTCCTGGACCCGGAGCGTGGCAGCGACCAGGGCGACCACGACTGGTACGACCGCAATCAGGACGAACTGCCCGACCACCATGACGGGCACCGCCCACGCGGAGACGGACACCGCCCGGGGAGGTCGGCGGTGCTGACGGGTGGGTGACATGGATATCGCGCTCATGGGATTGCCCTCCTGGCGAGCTTGAGCTAGAGCCCTTGCCGTTAGTTAGAAGTTATAACGTAATGGCATGGCGACAGTCAAGAACTCCAGTTACAGGCTCTAACTGAATTGCCGGGGCGTACCCTCGGGCAACGGTCCGCAGCGTGCCCTCGCGGAAAGGATGCGCAGACCATGAAGGTCATCGTCATCGGTGCCGGCGTGCTGGGAGTGAGTGCCGCGAGGCAGCTTGCCGTCGGCGGCGAGGAAGTTCTCCTGATCGACCGATCGGGAGCCGGCACCGGGACCACCGCGACCACATTCGCCTGGACCAACTCGAGCCGGAAGCCGGACCCCGACTACCACCGGCTCAACCTCGCCGGGATGCAGGAGCACGCCAGGCTCGCCGAACAACTGCCCGGAGCGCAGGCCTACTTCCCCAGCGGAGCGCTGCAGTGGGCGGACTCCGCAAACGAGCAGTGGCTCGCCGACAACGTGGAACGCCTGCAGTCCCTCGGCTACCCCGCGCGCTGGGTAACGCCCGCCGAGGCAACGCGCATCGCAGGCGCCCTCCGCGTCCCGGAGACCATCACGTCCTGCGCCCACTTCCCCAGCGAGGGATACGTACTGCCCGAACTCTTCATGACGAACCTTCTCGCCGACGCCGAACGGCACGGAGCCAGGCTGGCGTTCGGCGCGGTGGTGGCCATCCATGACAGAGCTGACGGAGTGTCCGTCACCCTGGCCGGAGGAGAAACCCTCAAGGGCGACCGGGCCGTGCTGGCGGCCGGCCGCTGGACGCAACAACTGGCCGCACGGGCCGACATCGACATCCCCATGGTGACGGACACCAGCCGCGGATCGCAGACGGTCGGCGTGCTCGGATACGTCAGGAGCCCGCAACTCGACCTCCGCTGTGTGCTCCACACCCCTGGACTCAACCTCCGCCCCGCCACCGGCGGCCAGACGGTCCTACAGGCTCTGGACCTCAATCAGGACGTCGACCCGGCAAACCCGCCCACCGCCGACGGGGCCCTCGCACGCACCCTCGCTCGACGCTTCTCAGCGCTCCTCCCCGATGCGAGCGGCGCCGCACCGGAGATAGACCTGCGCATCGGCATCCGGTCCTTACCCGCGGACGGCCACAGCGTCGCCGGCTACGCATCCAGCCGGTCCCGCATCTACTGCCTCGTCTCCCACAGCGGCATCACCCTGGCACCGATCCTGGGACGGCTGGCCGCGAGCGAGATCACCACCGACCAGGAGCAGGACCTCCTACGGCCCTTCCGGCCCACCCGCTTCATCGGCGCCCAGCCCTCGGGCACCGAGTTCGACCAACGCGCCAGCGCCCTGGGCGAGCAGTAAGGCTGGTTTGCGTGCTGTTTCCGGGTAGATGAGCCCCGGACAGTGACGCTGGGAGACGAGGGGGATGGCGGTGCCTCCCCGAGTGCCGTCCCCCTCCGAGCGCCCCGGTTCAGCGATCGGCGAGCGCGCGGATCTCCGCCGCGATCAGCTTCGGGTCCTCCTCCGCCATGAAGTGGCCGCACGAGACGGTGCGGTGGCGGAGGTCGGGCGCCCAGGCGCTCCACAGTCCCTCGGCGTGATAGCCGAGGGCGGCGCCCCAGTCCTGCTGCAGGACGGTGACCGGCATGGCGAGCCGGTCGCCGTTCTCGCGGTCGACGGTGTCGTGCTCGACGTCGATACCGGCCGAGGCGCGGTAGTCCGCCACGATGGAGTCCACCGCCGCCGCGGAGGCGTCGAGGTAGTGGCGGCGGACGTCGGCGGGCAGGGCGGCGGGGTCGTTGGTCCAGGCGTCGAGGAAGTACGAGAAGAAGCTGTCGGCGGCTCCCCGGATCATCTCCTCCGGCAGACCGGGGGCCTGGGCCATCAGGTACAGGTGGAATCCCACCGCACCGGACACGCCGCGCAGGGCGTCCCACATGTCCAGGGTCGGCAGCACGTCGAGGAACAGTGCGCGGGAGACGGCCTGCGGGTGGTCCATGGCGGTACGGAAGGCGACGAGGGCGCCCCGGTCGTGGCCGGCGAGGGTGAAGCGGGGGTGACCCAGTTCTTCGGCGAGGCGGACGACGTCCCGGCCCATGGTGCGCTTGGAGTAGACGTCTGGACCGGTCTCGGCGGGCTTGTCGCTGGCGCCGTAGCCGCGCAGGTCGGGGCAGATGACGGTGTGGTCGGCGGCCAGGTCGGCCGCGACGTGCCGCCACATCAGGTGGGTCTGCGGGAAGCCGTGCAGCAGCACGACCGGGCTGCCGCTGCCGCCGACGGCGGCGTGCAGGGCGACACCGTCGTCGACGGTCACTCGCTGTTCGGTGAAGCCGGGGATGCTCAGAGGGGACACGCGGATACTCCTGGTGCTCGTGGCAGAGTGGACGCTCCGGGCGACTGGGGCCGGGCTCGTCCGGGGACGTGATCCAGGCTGCGGGCGCCGGATCAGTGATCGATGAGTGAACGGGATCGGCGCGCCGGCAACGGGGCCGTCCGCGAAGGGACCGTGCCGTGGGCGTCGCATTCGGACTGCTGGGGCCGGTGGCCGCCTGGAGCGCGGAGGGCGAGCCGCTGGCCCTCGGGGCTCCGCGGCACCGGGAGGTGCTGGGCCGGTTGCTGGTCGCACGGGGCCGGGTGGTGACGGTGGACCGGCTGGTGGCGGATCTGTGGGAGGACGAGGCGCCCGCCGCGGCGGTGGGGGCGGTGCGCACCTTCGTCGCCGCGCTGCGCCGCTCCCTGGAACCCGGACGGCCGCCCCGCGAGGCGTCCCGGCTGCTGGTGACCCAGGGCCCCGGTTACGCGCTCCGAGCGAGCCGTGACGCGGTCGACGCGTGGCGCTTCGAGGATGCGGTACAGCAGGCCGGTACGGCGGCCCCGCAGGCGGCCGTAGCGCTGTGGGACGCGGCGCTCGCCCTGTGGCGCGGACCGGTCCTCGCCGACTTCCCCTCCGCCCGATGGGCCGCCGCCGACCGTGCCCGGCTTGAGGCCCTGCGCCTGCACGCGGTGGAGCGCCGGGCCGACGCCCTGCTGGCCACCGGCGCCGCCCGGGAAGCGGCCGTCGACCTGGAGGCCCATGTCGCCGCGCATCCGGCACGGGAGGACGGCTGGGTGCTGCTGGCCACCGCGCTGGCCCGCTCCGGTCGGCGCGCGGACGCCCAGGAGACGTTGCGGCGCGCCCGTGGCGCGCTGGCCGGGGAGCCGGGCACCGGGCCGGGACCGGCGCTGGCCCGCGTCGAGGCGCAGATCCTCAAGGGTTCCGCCACCGGCGAGCCCGCCGCGGACGCCGGTATCGCCGACGGGGTGTGGGGCCGGGCGGCGGCCGCCTGGGAGCGTTCGGTGCCGGCCCGCTCCAGGGCCCGGCTGTACGCCGCCGCGGGCCTGTTGCGCGATCTCGCCGTCACCGGCGCCGACGGCCTGGCCGAAGCCCGTGAATACCGCCGGGACGTGGTCGCTGCGGCCGAGGCCACCGGAGACGCCGAGCTGACGGCCCGCGTCATCGGGTCCTACGACGTCCCCGCGGTCTGGACCCGTGCCGACGACCCCGAAAGCGCCGGACAGCTCGCCCGCGCCGCGGCCCGCGCCGCCTCGGCGCTGGCCCCCGGTGACACCTTGGCCCTGCGCGCCCGGCTGCTGTCGGTCATCGCGGTGGAGTCCCGCGGGGACGCGGCAGCCGACACCCCGCCCGCCCCGGCCGCCGCCCCGCCGGTCCGCGAAGGATGGCGGGCGCGCGCCGAGCGGGCCGCCGAGGAAGCCGTCCTTCTCGCGCGGCGGCTCGGTGACCCGACGCTGCTCGCGTTCGCCCTCAACGGCGCCTTCATGCAGTCGTTCGGCCACTGCGGCAACAGCGCCTACCGGGACGCCACCGGGCGGGAACTGATCCGCCTCGCCGAGGACCACCAACTGCCCAGCCACGAAGTCCTCGGACGCCTCGTACGCCTCCAAGCCCTCGCCGGACTGGGGGACTTCACCGGCGCGGGAGCGGAGGCGGAGGCCACCGACCGGCTGGCCGCCCATCACGAACGGCCTCTGGCGGGTGTGTTCACCTCCTGGTTCCGTGCGCTGCGCACCTGCGAGACCGACGGCTGGGCCGCCGCCCGCCCGCTCTACTCCGACGCCCTGGCGGCGACCGCCGACTGCGGCATGCCCGGCCTCGCCCGCGGAGCCGACGCGCTGGTCGCGCTCGTGCCGGTGCTGCGCACCGAGGACGCCCTGCCGCGTCCCGACGACTTCGCCGGCCTCGACGCCGGCCCCTACCAGCCCTGGCTGGAGCCCCTGTTGCTGGCCGGCTCCGGCGCGGCCGACCTGGCCCGGCAGGCACTCGACCGGGTACCGAGGCCCCCGCACGACTTGCTCCAGGAGGCCCTGTGGTGCGTGCTCGCCCGCAGCGCCCAAGCCGTCGGGCACCCGCGGATCCTGCGGCGGGCGGTACAGGAACTCAGCCCCGCGCAGGGAGAGTTGGCCGGAGCGACGAGCGGACTGATCTCCTTCGGACCGGTCGCCCGGCACCTGCGAGCCGCAGAGCGGGCGCTGGCAGTCCAGGGGTGACGAAAGGGGCCCGAGAGGACCATGAAATAGCCGAGCAGTCACGGGGGTTGATCACGTCATGACTCAAGGACCAGCACCTCGCGCCCTGTCCGACGAAGCGCTCTCCGCCCTGCTCGGCCGGCAGCAGTTCGGAACGCTCGCCACCGTCAGGCGCAGCGGCCACCCCCACCTGACCACCATGCTGTACAGCTGGGACCCCGAGGCGCGCATCGTGCGGTTCTCGACCACGGCCGACCGGATCAAGATCGGGCATCTGCGCCGCAATCCCCGTGCCTCGGTGCATGTGCAGGGCGGCGACGTGTGGTCCTTCGCTGTCGCCGAGGGCGACGCCGAGGTCTCCGAGACCACGACGGCGCCCGGGGACGCGGTCGGGCGGGAGTTGCTCGGGATGATCCCCGCCGCCGCGAAGCCGGAGGACGAGGACGCGTTCCTGGAGCAGCTGGTCGCCGAGCGCCGCGTGGTCATCCGGCTGAAGGTCGACCGGTTGTACGGAACGGCGCTCGACATCAGCGGCTGAGAGGTGCCGGGTCCCTGGGGATCGATCGGGTGCGCCCTTGTAGCGCCGGTGAACCGCCCACCAGGGATACGGCGGTGCTGATCCGCCGCCCTGCGTCAGAACTCATTGCGGCGCCGCAGCATGAAGGGCCTGCCGTCCGGGTCGACGAGGACCCGGTGCAGCGGCTTCGCGAGCGTCAGCGCCGTACGGGACATCCTCGGTGAGCGGTAGGGACGCAGCCTGCCCGGCGGTCGAGGGCCGCGGCGGCCGTTGCGGTGCCAGGAGTCCAGCGCGGCGGCACTCCTCGCGAAGGCGTCGAATGCGCTCACCGGATCGCAGAGTTCGTCGGCTTCCCGCCCTTCCATGTCCTCGTGGTCCAAGTGCTCGCGCGACAACTCCAGGCGCAGGTTGCGGGCGAAGCCGCGGGCGCCGTCGCCGAGGCCGCCGGGGTCGTGCGGCTCGCGCGGGTCCCTGGACTCGTCCAGGACGGCGCAGGACAGCTCTGAGTCGTGGGTCCAGGAGCGCAGGTTGACGTTGTCGGAGCCGACCGAGGCCCAGACGTCGTCGATCACGCAGACCTTGGCGTGTACGTACACCGGGGTTCCGGCATGGTTCTCCAGGCCGTACACCCCGACGCGGTCGCCCCCGGCCTGCCGCAGCCTGTTCAGGGCGGCAACGCGGCCGACGAGGTTCATCGGCAGGCTGACGGAGCCGTCCTGATCCGGGAAGGAAGGGACGACCGCGATCAGGCGCAGGCGGGGGTTGCTGCTCAGGGCCTCGGCGAAGCACTCCACCACGCGCGGGGACCACAGGTACTGGTCCTCCAGATAGATCAGGGCCCGGGCCCGGCGCAATGCCTTGCGGTAACCGCGCGCGATGCTGCGTTCGCCGTCGGGCGCGAAGTCGTAGCCGCGCAGGAGGCGGTTGGGGTAGGTGCGCAGGATCTGGACCATGGCCGTGCCGCGGGGGGAAGGGTCGGGTCGCTGGGGCGGGAGCGGGTCGGCGTGGACGTCCTCGTGGTGCACGAGCTCGCGCAGGCGGACGAGCGGGCTGCGGGTGAGGGGCGCCGGATCCTCCCAGCGTTCACGGAAGCAGGCCTCCAGGTCGCCGACGGCCGGTCCGCGGATCGCGAGCTGGAGGTCGTGCCAGGGCGGATTGGGGCCGTACGCGGCGGCGAGCGGCAAGGGCTGGGGGTCGCCGCGGTGGCTCGCGTCGTCGTTGCGGCTGTGGCACAGGTCGATGCCCCCGACGAAGGCGACGTCCAGCTCGGGGCGGTCGGCGTGCCGGAGCACGATGAACTTCTGGTGGTGCGATCCGCCCGGGCGCACCCGCATGTCCAGCAGGAACTCGCCGCCCGCCGCGGCGACCTGCTCGCCGAGGTGGCGGTTCTCCGCCTCGCTGAACTGGAAGCGGTCCAGGTGCGAGCGCCACACCAGCCCCTTGACGATCACACCGCGCTCGGCCGCCGCTGCCAGGACGGCCCCGATCTCGCTCCCGGGACCGTCGAGTCGCTCGTCGGGGTCGCCGCGCCAGTCGGTGAACAGCAGCAGATCACCGGCGCGCTGCGCCCGGATCGCACGGAGCAACTCCGCGAAGTACGTCGCCCCATGAACCAGAGGGCGCACCTCGTTTCCGCACGACCAAGCCGCGCCATCCGGCCGACGACGGTCCAGCCGCGTCGCGCGGTTGCCACGCTCCGCCGCGGTCAACAGCCATGCATCGATGTCCACAGCCCCAGGTCTCCTCCCAGACTCCTCATGAGTACCCACATCACGGCACCTTCTCGGCCGGGGGCGGTGTCAGTGCCGGGCGCTGACGTCTCTCCGCGAAGGCCGCCCGCGCGCGGCAGACATCGTGCGGAGGGGGAACCGGTGGATCAGAGACTCGGGGAGAACAGGCTGCGGTGGATAGCAGACGCCTACGACATCGGATTCACGCTCACCCTCAGCGAAGGGCTCTCCCCGTACGAGCTGCTGCGCGCTGTCGGCGCCCGGGACGCCCGGATTGTCCCGCTCACCCGGTCAGCGGCGGAGTTGCTGCTGCTCAGGCAGGAGGAGGACCACATCAGTGACCTCGACTTCTTGGACTGGGAAGACGAAGCGGCGGTCGCCAGGCTGACGAGCGGCGGCTTTCTGCCCACTCCGCCGACCACCATCGTCCGAGCGGGCTCGGTGGCCGGGTGGGCGTATGCGCTGGAGGAGCACAGCTGCCATACGGGCACCTGCCTCGCGGCGCTGTCCGAGCGAGGGCGGGCGTTCTGCGTACATCGCAACGCCAAGGGCTTCAGCCAGGTGGGGTACGCCCTTGACGGCCAGGTGGTGACGTTCTTCGAGCCCGGCCTGCCGCATCTGACGAGCGGCGCCCCACCGGAGGAGGCGCTCGGCTTCGTCCACCAGGGCGACGGGCTCGGAGACGTCGCGTTCCTGGAGTTCCTCGGAGTCGAACTCGGTATCTACCTCTCCTGGGAGGAAACGGAGGCAGAGCTGCCGTCGGCCGCGTTCGCCTGACAGCGCCGCAGCCCCTTGGAGTACGTCACCTCCAAGGGGCTGGTAGCCCGACCGCCTCCCGCCTCGGGGAGGGTCAGCGTGTGGTCAGCATGCCTTCGCGCAGGCGGGCCAGCAGGCGTGAGAGCAGCCGTGAGACGTGCATCTGCGAGATCCCCAGGTGCTCGGCGATCTGGGCCTGAGTCAGTTCCTCGACGAAGCGCCAGTGAATGATCTTGCGGTCGCGCTCGTCCAGCTCGGCGATCATCGGCGCGAGGCAGTGCAGGTCCTCGACCAGGTCGAGGGCGGCGTCCTCGGTACCGATGAAGTCCTGGAGTGCCGTCTCCCCGTCCTCGCTGCTGTTGATCGCGGCGTCCAGGGAGGCGGAGGTGTAGGCGTTGGACGCGAGCCTGGCCTCGACGATCTCCTCCTCCGGCAGGCACATCAGCTCGGAGAGTTCCTTGGTCGTGGGCGTACGGCCGAGGCGGCTGCGCAGTTCCTCGGTCGCGCGGGCCAGCTGCACGCGCGCCTCCTGAAGACGCCGCGGCACATGCACCGCCCACGAGGTGTCACGGAAGAACCGCTTGATCTCACCCACGATGTAGGGGACCGCGAAGGAGGTGAACTCGACCTCGCGGGAAATCTCGAACCGGTCGATCGCCTTGATCAGACCGATCATGCCGACCTGGACGATGTCTTCCATCTCCTGCGGCCCACGGCTGCGGAACCGGCCCGCCGCGTACCGGACCAAGGACATGTTCATCTCGATCAGGGTGTTGCGGACGTACTGGAACTCCTCAGTGCCTTCTTCCAGCACCGCCAGCTGGTCGAAGAAGTGCCGCGACAGCTCTCGCGCGTCCCGGGGGGCCACGCGTCGCGCCTCAACCCCCTCCAAGACGTCCGTGGTCCGCTCAGCAGCCTGCACGGTCGTCGCGACCATCACACACCCCTCCCTGTAGAACTCTGCCGATCATCACCGGTCCAGTGACCGGCAGAGGCGCGTCTACCCCGAAGAATCCCCCACACACCGATTCACGAAAAAGAAATTTCCGAGTCGGCGGCGGCCGGGCGCGACCAGGGGGCATCGACCCTGGCGGCGGGCTACCGCCATCCGCCGCGCGACCTGCGGACAACCCCCCATGAGCACGCGGGCGCTCCCCCGGATCGGCCGGGTGATGGCTCCATGGCCGCCGGCCCCTCGGCTCCGTAGGTTCATTCGCACGGGCTGACGAGCCACACGACGCAGCACCCCATCCACCGCACCCCACACCGGAGTACACCCATGCCCTTGGCCGGCGAAACCACTCTGCCGCACCCCGAGCAGGCCACCGCGAGGCAAGCGTCACCTGACACGAGCAGCGAGTTCACGCCCCTGCTGCGGGCCGTCAAGGGGCAACGGCTCCTCGAACGGCGCACCGGCTGGTACGCGCGAACCATCGTCACCAACGCCCTGGGCCTGGCCGCCGTCGGCACCGGCATGGCATTCCTCGGCGCTTCGTGGTGGGTCCTCGCCCTCGCCCCCGTCCTCGCGATCCTGTGCGCCCGCGCGGCGTTCATCGGGCACGACGCGGGCCATGCCCAGATCAGCGGCAACCGCGCCACGAACCGCACCATCGGGCTCATCCACGGCAATCTGCTGCTCGGTATGAGCTACGGGTGGTGGAACGACAAGCACAACCGCCATCACGCCAACCCCAACCACATCGACAAGGACCCGGACGTCGCCGCCGATGTCCTCGTGTTCACCAGCGAGCAGGCCGCCGGCCGCACGGGCTTCCGCGGCTGGCTCACCCGCCATCAGGCGTGGCTCTTCTTCCCTCTCACCCTCCTGGAGGGCCTCGCCCTGAAGCTCTCCGGCTTCCAGGACGTGCGCCGCCGGCGCGGCCGCGAGCGCCTGGTGGAGGGCGCGCTTCTCATCGCCCACGTCGCCGGGTACGCCACCCTGCTGCTGACGACCATGCCCCTCGCGCACGCACTCGTCTTCGCCGCGCTCCATCAGGCCCTGTTCGGGCTGCACCTGGGCCTGGCCTTCGCACCGAACCACAAGGGGATGGACATGCCCGACCCCGACGGCGAGAAGTGGGGGCACCTGCGACGCCAGGTCCTGACATCCCGCAACATCAAGGGCGGTGTCGCCACCGACTGGTTCCTCGGCGGCCTCAACTACCAGATCGAGCACCACCTGTTCCCGAGCATGCCCCGCCCTCACTTGAGGCTCGCCCAGTCCATGGTGAAGGCCCACTGCCGCGACCTCGGCATCCCCTACGCGGAGACCGGCCTCGTCGACTCCTACCGTCAGGCGTTGCGGCACATGCACGAGGTGGGAGAGCCGCTGCGCGCCGGCATCTAGGCGACGTCGGCGTACGGCCCTGATCCCGTTCCTACGCCGACGCGCGCACCACCAGCTCCGGTTCGAAGATGACCGAGGTGGGCTCGGTGCGGCCCCCCTCGATGTGCTCCTGGAGGAGCTGCGCCATCGTGCCCGCCATCTCCTCCATCGGCTGCCGGACGGTGGTCAGCGCGGGCCGGCAGGCGAGGGCCGCGCTGGAGTCGTCGAACCCGATCACCGCGACATCGTCCGGCACCCGTCTGCCGTGTTCCCGCAGCACGTCGCAGGCTCCCTGCGCCATCAGGTCGTTGGCCACGAACACCCCGTCGATGTGCGGGTGCTCGGTCAGCAGCCGAGCCATCGCCGTGGCACCGCTGTCGTAGGTGAAGCCGCCCTCGACGATCGGGATGTACGGGTGACCGCGCCGCGCCAGCGCGTCCCGGAACCCGGCCAGCCGGTCCTGTCCGGCGGGCACGTCGAGCGGTCCCGTGACCGTCGCGAGCCGTCGGCGACCGCGGGCCAGGAGATGCTCGGCGGCCAGTCGGCCACCGTCGGCGTGGGCGAGGTCCACGTAGCTGACCGGGACCGGCCGTGCCGGGCGCGCGAACAGCACGCAGGGCAGGGCCGCCTCGGCCAGCTGCTCGGGCAGCGGGTCCTCCGCGTGCGTGGAGACCACCAGTGCGCCGTCCGCGCTGCCCTGCCGCACATGGGCCACCACCTCGGCACGGGTCGCCTCGGAGTCGGCGAACATCAGCACGGGGTGCATCGACCGCGGGCGCAGGAAGTCGATCACTCCGCCGGCCACCCGGCCGAAGAAGGGGTCCGCCAGCATCCGCGCGGCGAACGAGCCCTTCCCGTCCTGAGGTTCGCCCGCTCCGGAGACGACGAGCGCGATGGTCTCGGTCCGGCGGGTGACCAGGGAGCGCGCGGCCCGGTTCGGTGAGTACCCGGTACGCGCGACGGCGTCGCGCACCACGCTCTGGATGGCGGGATCGACGTTGCGCACCCCGTTGATGACCCGGGAGACGGTCGCCCGTGAGACCCCCGCCTCCCGCGCCACGTCCTCCAGGGTCGGCAGCCGCCTGATCATCCCCGCACCCTACCCGCTGGACGGCGCCTTCGGGGAGCGCTCTCCCGGCCCCCGGCTCCCCCGGAGGGCGACCGGTCAGAAGGCGTAGCGGACGTCCAGCCAGGGGGCGTGGAGGTGGATCAAGGAGCGCAGGGAAGCGACCGCCTCGGCCTTGACGCCGTTTCGGTAGCGGACGTTGAGGGCGCCGTTCTCGGACCGCTTGGCCTGCTGGATTTCCGGCCGCCACAACAGGTCCTCGGCGCGGGGGTGCCAGCCGAGGTTGACCTCGTGCAGTTCCCGGTTGTGCGTCAGCATGATCACCTCGGCGGCGGCCTGCCGTTTCACCCGCTCGGGCAGGACGTCGTCGAGCTGCCTCAGCAGCTCCGCCCAGGCGTCCTGCCAGCCGGGCCGGACGACCACCGGCGAGAGGTTGAAGTGCACCTCGTAACCGGCGTCGAGGAAGTCCGCTGCGGCGGCGATGCGCTCGGCGACGGGTGAGGTCCGTACGTCCAGCAGACGGGAGTCGTCGGGCGGCATCAGCGAGAAGCGGATGCGGGTGCGGCCGCCGGGGTGCAGGGCGAGCAGGTCGGGGTTGACGAACTTGGTGGCGAACGACGCCTTGGCGGTGGGCCACCGCCGGAAGGCATGGACGAGGTCCGCGGTGTTGTCGCAGATCAGGGCGTCCACCGAGCAGTCGCCGTTCTCCCCGATGTCGTACACCCAGGAGCGGGCGTCGCACTGGTTCGGCTCCGGCTTGGGACCCTGGCGTGCGATGTGCCGGGCGAGGTGGGCGATGATCCGGTCGATGTTGGTGAAGACGGTGATCGGGTTGGCGTACCCCTTGCGGCGCGGCACGTAGCAGTACGCGCAGGCCATGGCGCAGCCGTTGGAGGTGCCCGGGGCGATCCAGTCGGCGGATCTGCCGTTGGGGCGGGTGGTGAGCGTCTTCTTCTCGCCGAGGACGACCGTCTCGCCCTTGATCCGGACCCAGCGGTCGACGTTGCCCTCGTTGCCGTGCAGTCCGGGAATGCGCCAGTGGGAGTCCACGGTGATCAGCCGCGCCTCGGGGAAGCGGCTCAGGACCTGCCTGCCTCGCGGGGACGCCGCCGCGGCGGGTTCCGCGTGGATCTCCCGCACCGGCAGCAGCCGGCGTGCCGCCGCGGAGTCCCGGAAGAGAGGGGCGCGCGAGGGGGCGGGGGCCGGTCCGGGGTCGAGGGCGTCCAGCCCGAACAGCGTGCCGGAGCCGTCGTCCGGGCCGGTGGACGGGTGGTGCATGCGGGCTCCGGTGGGGTGGTGCGGGAGTGCCGCAAGGGGCGGATCCGGACCTTCCACTCTACGGCCGGGCGATGACGGCGGGCGCCCCGCCGGCTTCACACCGGGCGGGCCCGTTCACAACGGGCGTGGCCGTGTCCATCGCCTCGCCGGGGGCATACGGCATACGACAACCGGACGAACTCGGGAGGCAAACGTGCTTGCGATCATTGCGGCGGTCCTTTTTTTCATCGCCTGGCTCATCAATGCGGCGGAGATCGGGACCAACGACGTGTTCACCTCGACCAACGTGATGCTGATCGGGCTGGCCCTGCTGGCCCTGCACGTCGCCGGAATCGGCAGCGGCTGGGGGAGCCGGACCCGCCGGCGGTGACGGGGATGCCGGTGCGCCGGATCAGAGTCGGATGACGACCAGGGCCGTGTCGTCGGTGTTTCCGGTGGGCGGGAGGAGGTCGGACAGCAGTGCGTCGGCGAGGGCATCGGGCTCGGCGTGCCGATGCCGGGTGAGCGAGTCGGCCAGGCGGCCCAGGCCGACGTCGATGTCCTCGTCGCGGCGCTCGATCAGACCGTCCGTGTACAGGACCAGGACGCTGCCCTCGGTGAACGGCGTACTGGCCTGGACGCGGGGAACGTGCTCCGGCCGGGCGCCGAGCGGCGGGTCGGTGGCCTGGTCGAGGAAGGTCACGGCACCGTCGGGGCGGAGCAGCGCGGGCGGCGGGTGCCCGGCGCAGCTGTAGAAGACGGAGCGGGCGCCCCGGTCGACGAAGGCGGTGGCCGCGGTGCTCGACTCGGCACCCTCGACCGAGCGGGCGTACAGGCCGAGGGCGTCCAGGGCCTGGGCCGGGCCGTCCGCGACCCGGCACGCCGCGCTCAGGGCACTGCGCAGCTGGCCCATGGCGCAGGCGGCCGCCAGACCGTGGCCGACCACATCGCCCACGGCGACCGCGAGGTCCCCGTCGGGCAGGTCGACCAGGTCGTACCAGTCACCGCACACGTTCAGGGCGCCGATGGCGGGCTGGTAGCGCACGGCCGCGGGATGCGGGCCGCTCGGGCCGGGCGGCGGCAGCAGCGCCGCCTGCAGCGCCAGCGCGACCTCACGTTCGCGGGCGTGCGCCTTGCGCAGCCTTTCGTTGACTTGCTGGAGCTCGCGGGCCCGGGTGTACAGCTCGGCCTCCAGGACGCGGTCGCGGCTGTCGCCGCCCCGGCGGCCGAAGGCGCGGATGAGGTCGGTGACCTCCTCCACCCGGTGCACCAGCAGCACCACCTGTCCGTCGGCGTCGAGGACGGGCGCGTTGACCGGACTCCAGTAGTGCTCCTGCCAGTGACCGGGCCGCTGGGGGTCCTCGATGTCGTAGCGGAGCAGCGCCATGGGGTCGCGCTCGCCGGTGGCCACGACCCGCTGCATCGACTCCCGGGTCTCGCGCATGCCGGCCGCGGCCGGCTCGTGGGGGTTCTCGGGGAAGACGTCGAAGATGTACCGGCCCAGCACCTGCTCGCGGGTGCGCCCGGCCAGCCGGAGGAAGTCCTCGTTGGCGTCGACGTAGACCAGGTCGGGGGTGAGCAGCGCCACCATGCCGGGCAGGGCATGGAAGACCGCCGCGTAGTCGATCTGCGGTTCCCGCATGTACTGCCCTGCCTCGGCGCCGAGCGTGGGTGAGACGTTCCACGATAGAAGCGAAACAGGCCACCGGGCCCTGGCAGTACTCCCTTCGGGGAGCTGACGATCACCTGTACGGGGCGGAGGGCTCCGGTGTCACTCCCCAGGCGGCACCGCCGCCGGGCCCGACCAGGACCAGCAGGCTGCCCCAGAGCGGCACACCGAGCACTCCGCGGCCACCGATCGAGGCGACGTCCCCGTGCTGGAACTCGCAGACCGTCGCGGGCGGAAACGCCTGCTCCCGCGTCCGCAGGAGTTCGCCCGGCCCTGTGGGCAGCCCGTGCATGCACTCGTCGAACTCGATCATGCCGAAGAGAGCGACTGCCGAGCCGACGACCAGGGCTCCGAAGGAGATCGCTGCCGCGGCCCACAGGCCGCCCGTCCGGTAGCCGCCGAAAGACGGCCGCTGGGGCTCACTGTGGCCGAACAGCTGTCACCTCCACGGAGAGGTCGTTGTCGACCGTGTAGTACGGGCGCACCACGGCACCGGCGAGGGTGGCCGAGGGGTACACGAAGACTTCCTTGCGCTCCGCCAGGTCGTCGAGGAGACGGCCGATACGGGCGGTGGCTCCGGCGGCGGATCGAGGCTGCACGCTGAGGTCCCAGACGCGGTCGCCCACGGCTCGGGCGGCGACCAACTCGGCGAAGTCCACGGTGACCGCCGGCCACCGCTGTCGACCTGCGGCTCCCGGGTCAGCTCAGCGCCCTTGGTGCCCCTGGCACGCAGTCGTACCACGGCTCCGGCCGCCAGCGGGGCGCCGTGCGACCGCGCCGTGACCGTCATCGACCCGTCCGTCACGGCAATGCCCTCGACCTCGGCGTGCGCGGTGCGCAGCCATGTCCGTACCGCGAGATAGCCGTCCTTGGTGGTGTACGGGACCCGCACCGCCACCGGCGAGGGCCAGTCACGGGTGTGCCCGTCGACCAGGGCCCGCACGTCCCGCAGGGCGGGCCGCAGGCGCTGTCGCGGCGCTCCCGGTTCGGGCAGCAGGTGCACGTCCCACCGTCCCTCGGCGAGAGCGGGCCACGGCTCCAGGACGGCGCGCCGGGTGCCGTCGTGCACCGCTTCGGCCGCGAGGACGCGAACGGTCTCCCCGGTCTGTCCCTTCTTCGGACGCAGCCGCAGCAGCACCTGGGGCTGTGGCGCGTCGAGGGCGGGAAGGCGGAAGGTGATGCGGCCGTCCGCGTCGGCCGTGCAGTGGACCCGGAGCTGGGTGTCCTGGGTCGTGCCCGGTTCCCGGTTCATCGCTGTCCTTTCCGTACGGCGCGCAGCGCACCGCCGGCCGCGGCATGGGCGGCGTCGCGCGCGGCGAAGCCCCGGCTGACCAGGGCGCGCTGGATCCCGTGGCGTTCCGGGGCGACCGGCCGGCCGGCCCTTCTCGCCGACATCGCCTCCTCTATCAGGCGTTCGGCCTGCTCGACGACGGGACCCGGGGCGAAGCGGCGGGCGTTCTCCAGGGCCGTACGGCCCATGCGCCGGCGTCGCTCGTCGTCGCCGACGAGTTCGAGCAGAGCCTCCCCCAGCGCCGCGCTGTCCCCGACCGGCACCAGTCGGCCGTCCTGTCCGTCCTTGATGATCTCGCCGGGGCCGTAGGGGCAGTCGGTGCTCACCACGGGCAGTCCGCAGCGCATCGCCTCGACGAGGGTCATGCCGAACGGCTCGAAGTCGGACGCGGCCGCGCCGATCGAGCCCTTGACCCACTCCGCTTCCATCGGGGCGGCCGCACCCATCAGGAAGACGTTGTCGTACAGGCCCAGGCGCTGGATGAGCTGACGCAGCCGGTCCCGCTCCTCCCCCTTGCCGTAGATCCGCAGCTGCCAGTCCGGGTGCTCGGCGGCCACCCGGGCGAACGCCTCCACCAGCAGGTCGTAACGTTTCACCGGAACCAGCCGCCCGGCCGCGACCACCACCTTCGCGCGGCCGTCCGCGGCAGGCAGCAGAGGGTCGGGGACGCTGTTGGGCAGCGCCTGCACCCTGACCCCGGGCAACCGCGTCTTGCGCCGGTAGGCGGCGGCGTCCGCCTCCGTGACGGTGGTGAGCACGTCGAGCCCCCGGTAGGCCCGGCGCAGCGCGGTGCGCAGCGCCGGCGGGTGGTTGTCGAGGGTGAGGTGCTCCTGCCCGACGCGGACGACATGGGGCGGGGCCTGGGACGCCAGGTGCACATTGAGCCCGGGGCGGGTGCCGATCACCACGTCGGCGTCGGTCCCTTCCAGCCACTCGGCGATGCGCCGGTCGGTCAGCTCGCTGTACTGCCGGTAGCGGTACTCGGCGGCGGGGAACACGCGCGCGGGTCTCCCGTGGAGCGGATCGTCCTTTTCCGTCCGCAGGTCCACCAGCGGTCGCAGGGAGACCCTCGGATCCACGGTGAAGTTCGGGCGTTCCCGATGGCGTAACACCGAGACGATCTCCACGTCGTGGCGCGCGGCCAGTGCCTGAGCCAGGTTGAGGGTGGTGGCGATCGTGCCTCCGATGCCGTACACGTTGTGGATCAGGAAAGAGATCTTCATGGCGGACCAGACCTCTCCAATCCCCTTTTCGTTGCCCGCCGTTACCGCTTTGTTCTCTTTTCGATCATGGTTCCGGGGTGTGTCACGGTCCGGGTACGTCCCACCTTTGCGTCGGGTCCCGCAACCGCGGTGGCCGAAAAGGTGTCTCTGAGCGCATGAGCACATGGGAAGTGCCCGGCTACACCGACTCGCTGGAACTGGGCTCGGGAGCGAGCGGGCGGGTCGTGCTGGCCGTCCACGAGGAGACCGGCGTCGCGGTCGCCGTGAAGTACCTCAGCGAAGCACTGCTCACCCGGCCCGGCTTCGTCTACGGCTTCCGGGCCGAGGCCCGCCTGCTCGGCGGCCTGGAGAGCCCGTACGTCACCGGTCTGTACGAGTACGTGGAGAGCCCGCACGGCGCCGCCATCGTGATGGAGCTGGTGGACGGCGTCTCCCTGCGGACCCTGCTCACCCGGCACGGCCCGCTCGCCCCGGAAGCCGCGCTCGTCGTCCTGAAGGGATCGCTGCTCGGCCTGGCCGACGCCCACCGTGTCGGTGTCGTCCACCGCGACTACAAGCCGGAGAACGTCCTGGTCGTGCCGGACGGATCGTCCAAGCTCGTCGACTTCGGGATCGCGGTGGACTCGGGCACCAGCGCCGGCGTGGCGGGCACCCCGTCGTACATGTCCCCCGAGCAGTGGACCGGCGCGCCCGCCTCGCCCGCCGCCGACGTCTACGCCGCCACGGCCACCTTCTTCGAGTGTCTGACGGGCCGCAGGCCCTTCTCGGGCGGCAACGTCGCCGAGCTGGCCTTGCAGCACGTCGAGGCGCCCGTCCCCGCCGAGGAGGCTCCCGAGGCCGTACGGGAGCTCGTCCGCCGCGGTCTGGCCAAGGACCCGGAGCAACGGCCCGCGCAGGCAGCGGAGTTCGTCACGGAACTGGAGGCCGTCGCCGGCACCGCCTACGGGCCCGACTGGGAGGAACGGGGCCGGGGACGGCTCGCGGCCCTGGTGGCGCTGCTGCCCCTGCTGCTGCCCTCGGGCCGGGGCACCCCGCGCACCACCACGGACACCGCCCGCACGATCCTGCCCCGGCAGGGGCCCGGCCCCGTCCCCGCACGGTCATGGCTGCCCGGCCGGCCCGGCATGCTGGTGTCGGTCGCCGCCGTCGTCCTCGGAGCGCTCCTGGCCTTCGGCACCCCCTTCGACCCCGGGCCCGCCGCTCAGCAGGCGGCACAAGCCCTGGCCACGACCAGCGCCCAGCCCGGCGCGGAACCCGCGGGAACCGCCGTGCCCACGGCGTCCGCCTCCCCCACCTCGACCACCACCACGTCGGAGAGCCCGTCGCCCTCAGCGGACCAGTCGCCCTCGGACCCGGCGGCCACCGAGAGCGAAGCACCCCCTGTCGTCGGAGGGGAGGGCACGACGCCACCGCCCGCGGGCACCGAGACCACGGCGGCCCCGACGACCGCCGCTCCCCCTTCCCCGGCCGCCCCCGCCGTCAAGGCCGTCTCGGTGTCGGGCTTCAGCCAGACCGGCCCCACGACCGCCACCGCCACCCTGAATGTCACCACCGACGGCACCGGGCCGATCTCCCTCACCGTCTCCTGGTCCACGAGCGACACCAGCGGACAGCCCGGCGCCGCCGACGGTGCGCCGCAGACCTTCACGCGCAGCGGGGCCACCACGTACGCGGTCACCGTCGACCACACGTTCCAGAACACCGGCTGCTACTGGACGGTCCAGGCCACCACGGACCCCGGCGCCGCCGGCGGTGCCGCCTCCCAGCAGCTCCTGACCAGGCGGTGCGACATCCGATGACCGCTCACGACGACCGCGCTCCCGCACGGACCGAGGACCGCGAACCGACGCGGATCCCCGCATCGGCCGAGTACAGCGCCACCGTGCTGGCCAGCCACTGGGTCCAGGGACCGACCTCCAGCGACACCCTCGTCGAGGCGACCCCGTCCGCGCCCCCGCCCGACCGCGTCGACGGCACCGTGCTGCGCTTCGGCCCGGGCGTCACCGCCGCCGTCGCGCACCGCACGCACGTGACACTCCCGACGATGACCGCGCCCCCGGCGCCCCCTCGTCGGCGGTGGCGCAGACACGCGCTGCCGGCCCTGGTGCTGGTCTGTGTCCTCGGATTCCTCGCCTGGCAGCGCGTGGGGCCGTCCGTCGAGGTGAGCGCGGTGGCTGTCACGGCCCGGCCGACGGTTCTCGGGTGCGACGGCACGGCGGACATCGTGGGCGTGGTGACGACGAACGGCAGCCCCGGCACGCTCTCCTACCGCTGGACCAGAAGCGACGGCACCACCTCCGGCGTCCTGCGCGAGGTGCTGGTGAGGGGCCAGGAGCAGGCACGCCTGCACCTGAGGTGGACCTTCCAGGGCGAGGGCCACCGCATCGCGCGGGCCGAACTCGAGATCCTCTCGCCGACCGGTGTTACGGCCACCGCTCAGTTCACGTACGCCTGTCCCTGACGGTTCGGCAACAGCTCAGCTCGGGGCGATCGCCGACTCGGCCGCCGCTTTGATGCGGGCACCGAACGCGGGGGCGTCCTTGCGGGCAGCGGCGAGCGCCAGACCGACGAGGAGCTTGCCCAGGCCATGGCCTTCCAGGACGTTGAAGATGCGGAGCCGGGTCCGGTCACCGGGCAGGGGCTCCAGGTCGTAGCCGCCCTCACTGGCGGTGACGCTGTTCTTCGACACCTCGGCCCACCGGATCAGTCCCGGGGCTTCGAGCGCGGTGATGCGGAACTCCCGTGCCGTCTTCATCCCGGCGTCCTTGACGGTGCTGCGGAAGACCGTCCCCACAGCCGTCGGCGCGTCGGGAACGCGCTCGATCTTCAGGACGCGGGGGCTGAACCGCGGATCGTTGCGGCCGTCGGCGAGGTACGCGAACACTGCCTCGACGGGTCGGTCGATCTCGACGGTCGCTTCGAACGTTCCTGACATGAGCGCTCCTCGATCACTTCAACCCCACGGTGTCCGTGACTCGGTTCGAACGAACTCCGCGGACCGCCCGTCTGCCCTAGCGGGACCCTACGGGACCGTCCGGTCTCCCGCGAGCCCGCGGGCGTGACGCCGGTTCGGACCACCGCTCGGCACCTGAAGTGCCGTGGGCGCTAGGCTTCGCGCGGCACGGATACGACGGGGGCGGCACGTATGAAGTCCGAGGAGACACCGCGGTGGGCGTCGGCCCTCGACGCGGTCGTGGTGTATGCGCAGGGCGCGATGTGCAGCCGGCGGGCGCGGGGTTCCGTGCCGCCGGACGGGCGTGTGCGGGTCACGGGACTGCCTCGCTCGATGGACCCGGGGTCCCTGCGCGCCCGGGTGCTCGGCGACAGCGGAGTGCGGGTCACCGAGGTGCGCATGGAGGTGGACGCCGAGCCGTCCGTCACCGGCTCCTCCCCTGAGGTGCGGCAGGAAGTGGAGCGGCTGCGCGACGCCCACGGCGCGGTGCAGGGGCGCCGCGACCGGGTGCTCGCGCGCATCACGGAGGTCACGGACCTGTGCCCGGTTCCGCCGCCGCGCAAGCGCGACGACCCGCATCGCCGCACCCCCGCCGAGGCGTGGCTGACCCTCGCCGACTTCGTGGACGAGCGGCTGACGGCCCTGCACCACCGCCTCACCGAACTGGAGGCGGAGCTGGACCGCCTCGGACACGAACTCACCGTCGCCGCCGACCGCTTGGCCCGGGCCTCCACCGACGCCCCCTCCGCCCACGTCCGGACCACGGTCTGCGCCGTCCTGACCCTCGACGGACCGGGTGAGGTCGCGGGTGAGGTCGAACTGGAGCTGGAGTACGGCGTGCCGGGCGCCGTCTGGGTCCCGGCGTACCGGCTGGCCTACCGGCAGAGCGCCGACAGCGGCAGCCTGGTGCTGCGTGCCTCGGTCGCGCAGCGCACCGGAGAGGACTGGACGGGGGTGCGCATCGCCCTGGCCACCGCCGATCTGCGGCGCCGCACCGACCTGCCCAAGCTGCGCTCGCTGCGCATCGGCCGCCGCCAGCCCGTCCCCGCGCCGTCCGGCTGGCGCGAGCCCCCGGCGGGCCTGGCCGACCTGTTCACCGGGTACGACTCGGCGGGCCCGCGCCCTCAACCGCGTACGACTGCGCCCCCGATCGCCGTCGGCGGCCCCGTTCCGCCTCCTCTCCCCGCGCCCCCGGCATACAGCGGAGCACCCGCACGGCCCGGCGAACCGGGCAGCGCCCGCATGCCACAGGCCGACGCGCCCGACCGCTCCACTGCCTACGGGCAGGCCCCACCGCAGCCACTCGCCCGCCCCCGAGGCAAAGCAGGCGGCGCACCGGCCCCCGCTCTCGCCGCCATGGCACCGGCCGCCGGAGGGCCCCCGCCGCCACCAGCCCCCTCCGGCCCGATCGCCCCGCCGCCCCCCACGCCGGTGACCGGTCCGCCGCGCCCGAGCGGCGACGAACTGGACTACGCCGCGCTCCACCTCAGCGGCCCCGACGAGCCCGCCGCGCGCAGGGGCCGGCTGTTCCCCGGCACGCCGTTCGACCCGGTGGCCGCCGAACACCGCCGCCGGGCCGAAGCGGTGGCCTCGCTGCCGCTGCCCGGGCACGCCGTGCGGCCCCGTGAGTCGGCGGGTTCCTTCGACCATCGCTACGACGCCGTCGCCCGCGCGGACATCCCCTCGGACGGCACCTGGCACACCGTCACCATCAGCGAGATCCCGGTCGGTCTGCGCACCGAGTACCTGTGCGTGCCGTCCGCGGAACAGCGGGTGTACGGGACGCTCGTCCTCTCCAACGCCACCGGCCAGGCGCTGCTGGCCGGCCCGGTGGAGGTCACCGTAGACGACGACTTCCTGCTGACCGCCGCGCTGCCCACGCTCGCCCCCGGCGGCGTCCGCCGGATGGGGCTCGGCCCCGCGGAGGGCGTCCAGGTCACCCGGCGCACCCACCTCGACGAGTCCACGGCGGGCCTGCGCAACAACGTCACCGTGCTCGACCACCGCGTCCAGGTGGACCTGGCCAACCGCCTCGCCCGGCCCGTCTCCGTCGAGGTCCGCGAGCAGGTGCCGGTCACCTCCGATCCGGATGTGCGGATCGACGAACGGGCCGACTGGACGGTGCCCAACGAGGGCGCGGGGCCCGATCACCACGCCCCGGGCACCCGCGTGTGGCGTGTCGACCTGCCGCCCGGCGGCACCGTCGCGCTGCACGGCGGCTACGAAATCCGTATCCCGGCCGCGAAGGCCCTCGTCGGCGGCAACCGCAGGAGCTGACACACACCATGTCCACGGATCCGGACCTGATCCCCGCCCCCGTCACCGCCGTCACCTGCCTGGAGGACCGCGCCCAGGTCGAACGCAGCCTCGCCCTCGACCTGGGAGCGGGCGTGCGGCGGCTGCGGCTCGGGCCGGTCACCGCGCTCGCGGTCGACCGCACCCTGCACGCCGAGCTGAGCGCCGACCATCAGACAAGCGTCCTCGACGCCCGCATCGTCCGCGCCTGGACGCCGCGCGGGCCGCTGCCCGCCGCCGACGACTCGGCGCTGCGCCTGCGCGTCCACGCTCTGCAGGAGGAGCGCCGCACGCTGGAGCAGCGCACCGACCGGCTGCGCACCCGCCTCGACCTGCTGGCCCGCCTCGCCGCCGACCTCCTGCGCGAGATAGGCGAGGGAGCCGGTACGGGCGAGACGGACCCCACGCGCTGGAGCCGGGAACTCGACCGCGTGGACGACGAACGCGACGCCCGCAGCGAGGAGTTGCGCACCGCGCAGGCCCGGCTGGCGGTGCTCGCCACCGAACTCCAGGAGACCGGGCACGCCATCCGTCTGTCCGAGCAGAGGCCCGCCGAACTGCTCGGTCATGTCGAACTGACCGTACGGTCCGCGGCGGCGGGGCCGGCGCGGCTGCGGCTGACCCACCTCGTGCCCTGCGCGCTGTGGCGCCCCGCCTACCGGGCCGTGCTCGACGCGGACACCGTGACGCTGGAGACGGACGCCATGGTGTGGCAATGCACCGGCGAGGACTGGTCCGACGTGGCCCTCACGCTGTCGACGGCCCGCTCCGCTGCGGCGAACGAGCCGCCGACCCTGGTGGAGGACCGGCTGACGCTGACCGACCGCTCCCCCGCCGAGCGGCGCACCGTCGAGGTGGAGGTGCGCGAGCAGGAGATCGCCGACCTCGGCCCGGCCCCCGTGCTCGGCCTGCCCGGCGTGGACGACGGCGGTGAGACCCGGGTGCTGCGCTCCCCCGCACCCGTCTGCGTCCCGGCCGACGGACGCGCCCACCGCGTGCCGCTCTCCTCCGTCGCGGCGCCCGCGCGCAGCGAGTACGCCTGCGCCCCCGAACTGTCCCCGCTGGTGACCCAGGTGGTGCGGTTCGACAACTCCTCCGGGCACGCGCTGCTCGCCGGGCCCGTGGACCTGGTGCGCGGCAGCGGGTTCAGCGGGCGCGGCACACTCGGCTTCACCGCTCCCGGCGGGCCCGTCGAGCTCGCGTTCGGCAGCCACGACGACTACCGGGTGGTGCGGTACGCGGAGGAGTCCCGCGACACCGCCACCATGACCCAGCGGACCACGGTCACCCACACGGTACGCCTGCACCTGTCCCGCTTCTCCGCTCCCGGAGCGCAGGGCGATCGGACCGTCGTGCTGCGCGAGCGGATGCCGGTCTCCGAGGTCTCGGCAGTGGACGTACGGCTGCGCAAGGAGGGCTGCTCCCCCGTGCCGGACGCGGTCGACGACGAGGGCATCGTCCGCTGGCACATCACCCTGCCGCCCGGCGCCCGGCGCACGATCACCCTCGTGTACGAGGTCTCCGCGAGCGGAAAGGTCAGCGGCCTCTGAGGACGGGGCGGCGACAGCCCGGCGGGGGTGGGACGAACTGACCGAGCCCGTGCCCGACGACCTGCGGCGCGAGGACGCAAACCGCACCTTCGGACACACCGCCCCGGACCTCCACGACGTCATGCTGCTCGACCTGCGCTGAGCATGCCGTAACCCCGCGCCTTCCACTCCCTATCCAGACGACCCCACTCCGGCACCCCCACCCCGCGTGACACCGCACCCCTTATTGCAATTAATATGCAACAGCTTTGGATCTTCGATAAGGGTGTGAGGTCGCATGACGGTCCGACGGATACGGACAGCCGCCGCCACGGCGGCGGTACTCACGGGTGTCGCCGCCTGCTCGGCCCCCGGCAGCAGCACGGGTGGCGACACGGCCGACTCCGTCGTGATCGGCGTGGCCTCCGAGCCGGACACGCTCAGCCCGCTGCTCGGCTACGGCAAGGACGGCAACTCGAAGATCTTCGACGGACTGCTCGCCCGGGACGCCGACCTGAAACTGAAGCCCGCCCTCGCCAAGGCGCTGCCCAAGGTCGCCGACGACGGCCTCACCTACACGTACACCCTGCGCGACGGCGTGAAGTTCAGCGACGGCGAGCCCCTGACCTCCGCCGACGTGGTCTACACGTACGAGACGATCCTCGACGCGAAGACCAACAACACCAGCCGCAGCGAACTGGACGCCATCGAGCGGGTCCGCGCGGACGGCGACGACAAGGTGGTCTTCGACCTCAAGTACCCCTACGCCCCCTTCGCCGGGCGCACCGTGCTGCCCATCGTCCCGGAGCACATCGCCGCCGAGCAGGACCCCAACACCGGCTCGTTCAACAGCAAGCCGGTCGGCACCGGCCCCTACGTGCTCGCCTCCTGGAGCAAGGGCGAGAAGCTCACCTTCAAGGCCAACCCCGACTACTGGGGCGGTGCGCCGAAGGTGACGAAGGTGACCATGGCGATCATCGAGGACGACAACGTGCGCGCCACCCGGCTGCGCTCCGGCGACCTCGACGGCGCCGTCCTGCCTCCCAACCTCGCCGCCACCTTCGCGAACGACAGCGGCAGAAGGACGTACGAGGCGAAGACCTACGACTTCCGCGCGGTCACCCTCCCCCAGGAGAACGAGGTCACCGGCGACCGGGCGATCCGGCAGGCCCTGGACGCGGCCGTGGACCGCCGGGCCATGGTCGACACGATCCTGGACGGCGCCGGCCACCCCGCGTACGGGCCGCTGCCCGTCGACGACCCCTGGTTCGCCCCCGGCATCGAGCGCGAGCACGACCTCGCCAAGGCGCAACGCATCCTCGACGAGGCCGGCTGGAAGACCGGTGAGGGCGGTGTCCGCGCCAAGGACGGCCGGCGGGCCTCCTTCACCCTGCTGTATCCCTCCGGCGACAAGGTCCGCCAGGACCACGCCCTCGCCTACGCCTCGGACGCCAAGAAGGCCGGCATCGAGGTGAAGGTGGAGAGCGCCACCTGGGAGGTCATCGAGCCGCGCATGAAGAACGACGCGGTGCTGGCCGGCTTCGGCAGCAACGGCGACCCCGACTTCGGCCTCTACACGCTGCTGCACTCCTCCCTGGCCGGCGACGGCTTCAACAACATGGGCCGCTACGACGACCCGGTCGTGGACGAGGCGCTCGACACCGGCCGCCGCAGCTCGGACGAGTCGACCCGGAAGGCCGCCTACGCCGACCTCCAGCGCGAGCTGGTGAAGAACCCCGGCTACACCTTCCTCACCCACATCGACCACGTCTACGTCCTCGCCGACCGCTGGGCGGGCCTGACCACGCAGACCGAGCCGCACGAGCACGGCTTCGCCAGCGGCCCCTGGTGGAACCTCGAAGCCTGGCAGCCGAAGAAGTGACCGCACTCCCCTGGGGAGCGATGGCACGCCTGGCGGGGCGACGGCTGCTGTTCATCGCCCCGATCCTGCTCGTGGTCACCTTCGGTGTCTTCGCGATCGCCGCCGCCTCCCCCTTCGACCCGGTCAAGGCGTACGCCGGCACGGCGGCGCTCGGCGCCGACACGGAGACGCTGGAGCGGCTGCGCCAGAACCTGGGCGTGGACGAGCCGTTCACCAGCCGCTGGTGGAACTGGCTGACCGCGGCGCTCGGTGGCGACCTCGGCCAGTCCAGCGTGCTGCGGCAGCCGGTGGCCCAGGTGATCGGCGAACGCCTCGTCTGGTCCTCGCTGTTGTGCGCGGTCGCGTTCGTGGTGGCGGTGCTGACGGGCACGCTGCTGGGCGTCCTGGCGGCCCGTCGTCCCGGCTCGCTGCTGGACCGGACGATCACCTCCGTCGCGTACTCCCTGGAGGCGGCCCCCGTCTTCTGGCTCGCCCTGCTCGCCGTCTGGCTGTTCGCCCTCCAACTCGGTGTGCTCCCGGCGGGCGGCTTGACCGACACCGCGAGCGAGCACGTCACCCCGGGCCAGGTCGCGAGCCACCTCGTGCTCCCGGCCGGCGTCCTCGCCGTCTCCCAACTCCCCTGGTTCACCCTGTACGTCCGCCAGGGCGTCGGCGACGCGCTCGCCGAGGATCCCGTACGGGGCGCCCGCGCACGCGGGTTGAGCGAACGCACCGTGCTCCTCGGCCACGCCCTGCGCTCCGGGCTGCTGCCGGTCCTCACCCTGGTCGGCTCCAGGGTCCCCGAACTCATCACCGGCGCCCTGCTGGTGGAGAGCGTCTTCAGCTGGCCCGGCATCGCGGCGGCGACCGTCGAGGCGGCCACCGCCGTCGACTTCCCGCTCCTCGCCGCGCTCACCACGCTGGCCACCGCCGCCGTACTCCTCGGCAATCTCCTCTCCGACCTGCTCTACGGCCTGTTCGACCCGAGGGTGAAGTTCAGTGACATGTGAATCGCCTCCAGCGACGGCCTGGCGGTCCTACGGCACCGACCGCCGTTCCACCCGGTCGGTGCGCGTACGTGTCTCGGCCGCAGTGGTGGCCGTGACCGTCCTCGCCGTGCTCCTCGTACCGCCGCTGGTCCAACTCGACCAGCAGGCCGTCGATCTGTCCGCGAAACTGCTCCCGCCGAGCTGGTCCCACCCCTTCGGCACCGACGACCTCGGCCGGGACCTGCTGGTGCGCTGCGTCTACGGACTGCGCGTCTCCCTGCTGGTCGGGGTCGTGGCGGCGCTCGCGGCGACCGTGCTCGGCACGGCCGTCGGAGCGACCGCCGGAGCGCTGGGCGGCTGGGTCGACCGAGGGCTCATGCGGATCGTCGACACGGTCTCCGCCGTACCCCACCTGCTGCTGGGCATCTTCATCGTGGCCATGTTCCGGCCCGGGGTGTGGCCGGTGGTGGTCTCCGTGGCACTCACCCACTGGCTGTCCACCGCACGGATCGTGCGCGCGGAGACGCTGTCCCTGCGCTCGCGGCCGTACGTCGACGCCGCCGTCTCCGGGGGCGCCTCCCGCCGACGCGTGGCGGTACGGCATCTGCTGCCCGGCGTACTGCCCCAGGCCGCGCTGGCCGCCGTGCTCATGGTGCCGCACGCCATGTGGCACGAGTCGGCGCTGTCCTTCCTCGGCCTGGGCCTGCCCACCCATACCGCCAGCCTCGGCACCCTCATCCAGGGCGCCCAGGGTTCGCTGCTCGCCGGGCAGTGGTGGCCCACCCTCTTCCCCGGCCTGTTCATCATCGTGCCCACCCTCGCCATCGCCGGTCTCACCGGAGCCTGGCGGGAGCGGATCAACCCCCGGCGCCGATCGGAGCTGATGCTGTGACTCCCCCAGCCGGCCCTCCCGTGCTCTCCGTACGCGGACTGTCCGTACGCTTCCTGATGCCCGGCGCCCGCCGGATCGCGGCCGTCACCGACGTCCACTTCGAGGTGGCCGCCGGCGAGTGCCTGGCCCTGATCGGGGAGAGCGGCTGCGGCAAGTCGGTCCTCGCCTCGGCCCTGTTGGGGCTGCTGCCCGCCAACGCGCAGGCCGCCGGCGAGGCCCGCCTCGGTGACCTGGACGTCCTCGCCGCCGACGAACGCACCCTCGCCCGCACCGTACGGGGCCGCCTGATCGGGCTCGTGCCGCAGAGCCCCGCCGCCCACCTCACCCCCGTCCGCACCGTCCGGTCCCAGCTGGAGGAGACGGTCGGCGCGCTGACCGACGTCCGAGGGCGGACCGCGCTGCGGCACGCGGCCGAGGCAGCCGCCGAACGCGCCGCCTTCCCCGCCGACCACCTCGACCGCCACCCGCACGAACTCTCCGGCGGGCTCGCCCAGCGCGCCGCCACCGCCCTCGCCCTCGTCGGCGACGCACGCCTGCTCCTCGCCGACGAACCCACCACCGGCCTCGACCGCGACCTGGTCGACCACACCGTGACCGAACTGCGCCGTCACGTCGACACCGGCCGGCACGCCCTGCTCGTGATCACCCACGACCTGGCCGCCGCCGAGCGCATCGCCGACCGGGTGGCCGTGATGTACGCGGGCCGGATCGTCGAACTCACCGACGCGAAGGCGTTCTTCGGGGCGCCGGGTCCTCGCCACCCCTACAGTCGCGGCCTCCTCGACGCCCTCCCCGACCGCGCCTTCACCCCGGTCCCGGGCATGCCGCCCGAACTCGGCGACCTCCCCGACGGCTGCGCCTTCGCCCCCCGCTGCGAGCGGGCCACGGACGCCTGCGCCGCGATCCCCCGGACCACCGACGGCATCGCCTGCCACCACCCGCACGTACGGGAGGACCTCCGTGCTTGACCTGCACGACATCACCGCCGGCTACGACAGGAAGGCCCCCGCCGTCCGCGGTGCCGCCGTGTCCGTCGCCCCTGGCGAGGCGGTCGGTCTGCTCGGCCCCAGCGGCTGCGGCAAGTCCACCCTCGCCCGGGTCGCGGCGCTGCTGCACCGCCCGGACGCGGGCACCGTGACGCTCGACGGCGAACCCGTACGACGCTGGCGCCACCGCGCCCCGCGCGCCCAGCGCACCGCCATCGGCGTCGTGTTCCAGCAGCCCCGCCTGTCCGCCGATCCCCGGCTGCCGCTCACCGACCTCATCGCCGAACCCTTGCGCGCAGGCGGCTCCCGCCACGAAGTCCCGGACCGGGTGGCCGAGTTGGCGTCGACCGTCGGCCTCACCCCCGACCTCCTGCGCCGCCGCCCCCACGAGGTCAGCGACGGCCAGCTCCAACGCGCCTGTCTGGCGCGCGCCCTGGTCCTCCGCCCCCGCTGGCTGATCTGCGACGAGATGACCGCGATGCTCGACGCGTCCACCACCGCCGCGCTCGTGGCAGCCGTCGAGGAGTACCGCGCCACCACGGGCGCCGGTCTGCTCGCCGTCGGACACGACCAGGTGCTCCTGGACCGCTGGTGCGACCGCACCCTCCACTGGGACGACGTCACCGACCGCACCGAACGGACGGTGTGACCGCGACACCTGCGTGGGGTCGGAGCCGGCGCCGTTACGCTTGCGTCCGTGCCGCAGACGCGCCTCGACACCACCCGAATCCGAGCGGCCCGCCGAGTGATCGACCCGCAGTTCCTCGACACTCCGCTGTACCGCTGCGAGGCGCTGGAGCCCGGCCTCGGGTGCGCGGTGAGCATCAAGCTCGAAACGGCGAACCCGGTCCGCAGCTTCAAGGCCCGCGGCACCGAGCTGGTCGCGGACCTGCTCGCCGAGCACGGCCCGACGGCCGTGGTGTGCGCCAGCGCGGGCAACCTCGGCCAGGCCCTCGCCTGGTCCGGTCGCGGCCGGGGGCTCGACGTGACCGTGGTGGCCTCCCGCTTCGCGACCGCGGCCAAGCTCGACCGCATCCGTGCGCTGGGCGCCCGGCTGGAGCTGGTGGACGGCGATCACGAGGTGGCCCGCGAGCGGGCGGCGGCCATCGCGCGGTACGACGGCATCCGGCTGCTCGAGGACAGTCTGGACCTGGAGACCTGCGAGGGCGCGGCGACCATCGGCCTGGAACTGGTGGACAGCACGTCGTCCTTCGACACCGTCCTGATCGCCCTCGGCGGCGGAGCGCTGGCCACCGGCATCGGTCACGTCATGAAGTCCCTGGCACCCGGCGTCGAGGTGATCTGCGTCCAGCCGCTCGGCGCACCGGCGCTGACCCGCTCATGGCACCAGCGCCGGGTCGTCACCACCGACTCGGCCGACACCATCGCCGACGGCGTCGCGGGCCGCTGTCCCATCCCGGCCGTCCTGGACGACCTCCTCCTGGTCGCCGACGACGCCGTACTGGTCCGGGAGGCATCGATCATCGCCGGTATGCGGATGCTCCTCACCCATGCCGGCCTCGTCGTCGAACCCTCGGCGGCGCTCGGCATCGCGGCGGTCCTCGAAGACCGCGACCGCTACGCCGGCCGCCACGTCGTCACCGTCGTGTGCGGCAGCAACGTCGACCTGGACGCCTATCACCGCTGGATCGGCATGGGTGGATGATGGCCGCCATGCGCATCCGCATCGACGCCGTCGACCTGCCCGGTCTCACCCGCCCCGCCCGTCCTGACGGCAAAGTGCCCGCCTACGCCGGCCTCCACGTCGCGGTGCAACGCCGTGACCGTCCCGCCGAACTCCTCGACCCCCAGCCCGGCGACGCCCCGTCCGCCACGTGGACCCTGGAGTGCACCACCAGCGCCTCGCCGACCGGCACCGAGATCGCGGGCCCCTATGTGCAGAACCGGCTGGGCCGACGGTTCATCTATCTGTCGTGGTGCGCGGCCGACGAGTCGGGCACCCTCTCGATGTTCCGCCGCGCCAAGCTCATGCTCGACGTCATACCCGCCGACGTACTCGCCGCCGCCGCGCACGACGGGCTGCTGGTCGGACGGCTAGGTTTGACCGACGCTCAAGGCGGGCCCCTGTGCGCCCGCCTCGAACCCCCGCACATCACGTGGACCCCTGGCCACGCCGACCAGGAACGGATGTGATCTTCGTCCCCACGGGGGCATTCTGGGCGCCCGCGGTTGACGCGCCCGGTACGGACGAAAACGGCGGCCCGCGGCGCATCGCAGGAGGTCATCGCGTTGCGGCCGGGGAAACCGGCGGGAACACTGCGTCGGCGTGAATCAATATCTGTCGTCGCGACATAAGAAATAACTGCGGCGCACCGCGAGTATTCCCTGACCTCCCCACCGGGACGATATCGAGGGCCGTGCGGGGACGATCACCGCGTGCTAATGTCGTCGTCAGTTGCAGGTGTGGTTGCCAGAAGGTTCATTTTCCTACGGGGTAATCAGCACGGGCGACACGAAATTCACACAGGGTGAATTTCGAACATCGTCTCCGAAGGAGAATTGACATGGCTACTGGCACCGTGAAGTGGTTCAACGCGGAAAAGGGCTTCGGCTTCATCGAGCAGGACGGCGGCGGCGCCGACGTCTTCGCCCACTACTCGAACATCGCCGCCCAGGGATTCCGTGAGCTGCTCGAAGGCCAGAAGGTGTCCTTCGACATCGCCCAGGGCCAGAAGGGCCCGACGGCCGAGAACATCGTTCCCGCCTGACACGGCAGCAACGCATACTTCGCAGCTGGGGCCCGCACCTTGGGGTGCGGGCCCCAGCTCGCTGCATTTCAGGGCGCGTGACGGGAGACCCCACCGCTTCACCTTTCGGTGACGCATTCCCCGTCGATCCGACTCGGCGCCCCCATCACCGGCCCGTTCTCGCGATTCTCTGCGCCGTTCATTTTGCTGCGGAAAATTCCTTGCTACGTGCCTACGCACCCACATCGAGGAAGGTTCCGCTTGAACCGCGCACGCACTACCCGCACGCCCCGCACCTACGACCGCTCCGGGGGTGCCCCGGCCCAGCGCTCGGGAGCTCCGCGGCGCTACCAGGGCTCCAGCCGTCGGCCGACCGCCCCGCAGGGCGAGTTCGCGCTGCCGGTGACGACGACGCCCCCGCTGCCCGCCGTCGAGCAGTTCACCGAGCTCGCCCTTCCCTCGCCGCTGGTGGCCACGCTCGGCCGTCAAGGCGTGACCGAGCCGTTCCCGATCCAGGCGGCGACCCTGCCGAACTCGCTGGCCGGCCGTGACGTACTGGGCCGTGGCCGCACCGGTTCGGGCAAGACCCTCGCCTTCGGCCTGGCGGTGCTGGCTCGTACGGCGGGCCGGAGTGCCGCGCCGCGGCAGCCGCTGGTCCTGATTCTCGTACCCACCCGCGAGCTCGCCCAGCAGGTCACCGACGCGCTCACGCCGTACGCCCGCTCCGTGAAGCTGCGCATGGCCACCGTGGTCGGCGGCATGTCGATCGGCCGACAGGCCGGTGCGCTGCGCGCCGGGGCCGAGGTGGTCGTCGCGACACCGGGGCGGCTCAAGGACCTCATCGACCGGGGCCACTGCCGACTGGACGACGTCGACATCACCGTCCTCGACGAGGCCGACCAGATGGCCGACATGGGCTTCATGCCCCAGGTCACCGCTCTGCTCGACCAGGTGCGCCCCGAAGGGCAGCGGATGCTGTTCTCCGCCACCCTGGACCGCAACGTCGACCTGCTCGTCCGCCGCTACCTGACGGACCCGGTGGTCCACTCCGTCGACCCGTCGGCGGGTGCGGTCACCACGATGGAGCACCACGTGCTCCATGTGCACGAGGCGGACAAGCACCGGACCACCACCGAGATCGCGGCACGGGACGGCCGGGTGATCATGTTCCTGGACACCAAGCACGCCGTGGACCGGCTCACCCAGCACCTGCTGACCAGCGGTGTCCGCGCCGCGGCCCTGCACGGCGGCAAGTCGCAGCCCCAGCGCACCCGGACCCTCGCCCAGTTCAAGACCGGCCAGGTGACGGTGCTGGTGGCGACCAACGTCGCGGCCCGCGGCATCCACGTCGACAACCTCGACCTGGTCGTCAACGTGGACCCGCCGGCCGACCACAAGGACTACCTGCACCGCGGCGGCCGTACCGCCCGCGCCGGCGCGTCCGGCAGCGTCGTCACCCTCGTCACCCCCGGCCAGCGCCGCGGCATGACCCGGCTGATGGCCTCGGCGGGCATCGCGCCCCGGGTCACCGCGGTGCGTTCGGGTGAAGAGGAGCTGAGCCGCATCACCGGCGCCCAAGCCCCTTCCGGTGTCCCTGTGGTCATCGCCGCGCCGGCCGTTTCCCGGCCCCGCCGTGCCGGGTCCTCCGGGGCTCCCTCGTCCCGCGGCCGCTACGAGCGCCCCGCCCAGGGGCACGCCACCGGACGACCGGCACGGCGCAGGCCGCAGCGGTCCGCCTTCGACGCGACGGCCTGAGGGTCTGCACGGTCTGCACGGTCTGACGGCATTGATCTTGGGCTCACCCATCTGCGAGGAGACAGCTTTGACAGCGGTGCACGACCCCACTCTTCCGACCATGGTCGACGGTCTGGACGCGTCCGGACCGCGGGTCCGGGACGACATGACCGTCGAGGTCGCCCTGTCCCTCCTGACCGGGGCCGGGGTCGAGTACCTCCTGCTGTGCGACGGGGACGACCAGTTGACGGGCTCGATCACCCGGGCCGAACTCGCCGTCCACCGTGGCAGCTCCACGTACACGGACCGGATCCGTCTGAGGGACGTCGCTCCGGGGGCGTATCACCCGGCGACCGCGTGACCTGACCGGACCCGGTGAGGGCCCCGCCGACATATGTCGGCGGGGCCCTCACCGCTGTCCCGGCCCCCTCGGGGGGCACCGAAGCGGGCCGCAGGCTATCTGCACCTTCGAGGAACCAAAATCTACTTTTGCGAGAGTAGACATTGAGCTTCGACATGGTTAGGCTCTGTCTCATAGAAACGGTCAAGCGAAGCTCGAGAGAAGGACGGAGGAGTAGACGCCATCAGGATCGCCCGGCCGGAGCAGTACTGGGCCGGGTACCGCAAGACCCCGGATTGGAAGGTGGTCCCCGGTCACGCAGTCGCGATCCCCGCACCCCTCTGAGCAGGGCTGGTAGCGGAAACAGAAGGTCGGCAGAGCATGAGGGCCGACAGATGGTGTTGAATTTCCTTCGGGGCCCTGGTGCCGTACGGCACCAGGGCCCCTCGACGCATTGCTGCTCAACGAGGTGACATGACAGCGGATACCCCCCTCAGTGGTCGTCTGGACGACGACGACTACCCCGCCTACACGATGGGACGGGCCGCCGAGATGCTCGGCACCACCCCGGCCTTCCTCCGAGCCATCGGCGAGGCTCGTCTGATCACGCCGCTCCGCTCGGAGGGCGGGCACCGCCGGTACTCCCGCTACCAACTACGGGTCGCGGCGCGCGCCCGCGAGCTCGTCGACCGGGGCACCCCGATCGAGGCGGCCTGCCGCATCGTCATCCTCGAGGACCAGCTCGAGGAGGCACAGCGCATCAACGCCGAGTACCGCCGCCGCGCAGGCCACGCGGCACCCGACAGCTCCGCACCCGACACCGGCTGATCCCGCAGGCGCCGCTGGAATGTGTCGGGCGGTATGACCTCTCCTGGCGCCAGGGCCCGTCCCTGGCCATGGAGGCCGGCCGTCCTCCCGCCCCCGCGATCCTCGTCGCTCGCAGGCAGGGATACCGTCGGGCGGGTGAGTGAACATGACGCCCTCGATGTCACCCGTGATGCCTACGACGCCGCTGCCGCCGTGTACGCGCAGATGTTCCGGGACGAGTTGCGGGACCGGCCCTTGGACCGCGCGATGTTGAGTGCTTTCGCCGAGGCCGTGCGGGCGGGTGGTGGTGGTCGGGTCGGGGACCTGGGGTGTGGGCCCGGCCATGTCACCGCTCATCTGGATCAGCTGGGGCTGGCGGTGTCCGGTGTCGATGCCTCGCCTGCGATGATCGCGTCGGCTCGGCAGGCGTACCCGGGGCTGCGGTTCGACGTGGGTTCGATGGCCGCGTTGGACATCGCTGACGGCGCGCTGGCGGGCGTACTGTCACGGTGGTCACTCATCCATACGCCGCCGCCGGAGCTCCCCGCGATCCTGGCGGAGTTCGGCCGGGTGCTGGCACCTGGCGGCCACCTGCTGGTCGGCTTCTCGGCCAGCGACGGTCCCGCTCAGCCGTCGCAGGTCTTCGACCACGCGGTCGCGCCGGCCTATCGGTGGTGGCCGGATCACCTCGCCGCGATGCTGCGCACGGCAGGTCTGGCCGAGGTGGCGCGGATGGTTCGTGAGCCGCAGCCCACTGACCGGCGGCAGTTCAAGGAAGTGCACCTGCTCGCCCGCAAGGCGGAGGCAGGGGCAGGGGCAGGGGCAGGGGCAGGGGCTGCCCGACCGTAATCGCCTTTCGTGTCCTGTGCGGCGGAGTTAGTGTGCCTGCGGCGAGTGATTCACGAGGAGCGAGGACATGGTCGGCCGTTCGCGCACGCGTTGACGTTTGCGGCCATGAGTGGCCGGTCATCGCGTGCTGCCCTTGATGTGGCGTGGCACAGCGAGCCTTCCCTTCCCGCTGCCTGAACGTGGTGGCTGCTCGCGTCTTCGGTTGTCCGAGGTGTCCCTGTGCCGTCCTCTTCCTCCGCTGGATCCGATTCCGGTCCGCATGGTCGTCCAAGCCTGTGGCGGGACAGCGACTTCCGCAGGCTGTGGCTGGGTCAGACGGCCTCCCAGCTGGGCGAACACACCACTCTGGTGGTGCTGCCGCTCTTCGCCGTCCTGACGCTCCATGCCGATCCCGGCCAGTTGGGCGCCCTGCGCGCGGTGGGGCAGGCGCCGATCCTGCTGCTGTCGCTGTTCGCCGGTGCGTGGGTGGACAGGTGGCGCACCCGCACGCTGATGGTGCTGACGGACGCCGGTCGGGCCCTGGCACTCGGCGCCGCGGCCGTCGCCGGCCTCCTGGGCTGTCTCGGGCTGCCGGCGCTGTTGGTGGTCGCCTTCACCGTCGGGGCACTGTCCGTGTTCTTCGACGTGGCCTACCAGGCTTCGCTGGTACGGCTGGTGGAACGGGATCAGTTGGTACGGGGCAACAGCGCACTGGAGGGCAGCCGGTCCGCCGCACAGATCGGCGGTCCCGCACTCGGCGGTACGTTGGTGTCCGCGCTGTCGGCGCCGGTCGCCGCCGCCTCCAGCGCGGTGTTCTTCGCGCTGTCGTTCCTGTCGATCAGGCGGATCGCTCGCCGTGAATCCGTCCCGGAGAGCGCGGCACGTCCTCCTCGGGTCTGGCGGCGCATCCATGAGGGCCTGCGCTTCGTCACCGGTGACACCTCGCTGCGGACGGTGTGCCTCGCATCAGCCGCCTTCCAGTTCTCCTTCGCGGCGGTGATGACCGTATATCTGCTGTTCCTGCCGCGGGACCTGCACCTGTCGGGCACCGCCGTCGGGCTGGCACTGGCGGCGACCGGGCCGGGTGCGCTGCTGGGTTCGCTGCTGGCGGCCCGCCTGCCGAGCCGCATCGGATACGGCACCGTGCTGGTGTCCGCGGCGGCGATCGGCGACGGCGTGTTTCTGCTCGTGCCCGCGCTGGGTGGCTCCCCCGCGGTGACAGTTCCCGCGCTCCTTGCCGTCAACTTCGTCTTCGGGACCTTCAGCCAGCTGGTGAATGTCACGGTCATGGCCGTCCGGCAGACAGTCACTCCTGATGGCATGCAAGGCCGCGTGGCCGCGACCATCACCTTCGTCGGCATGGGACTGACTCCACTGGGCTCACTGCTCGGCGGCTTTCTCGCGGAGGCATGGGGGACACGCACGAGCCTGCTGGTGACAGCCTCGGGCATGCTGTTGTCACCAGTGCTGATGGCCCTGTCCCCCCTGGCCCGCCTGGGCCGGACACTGCCCTCGCCAACCGTCCCCGCCGGGAGGTGAAGCAGGGACACAACACCGTAAGTCTGTTCTCCCTGCTGTATCTCAGCCACACAGCAGAGAACATCGCGGCCCTTTTCCGTAGTATCACTACGACACGACTGTGCGGCAGTAACTTTCACCGAGCGCGCAGTACCAGCCCGAACAGCACCCACATTAGGCATCGCATACGCCGCCGACGGATGACTGTTGACGGCGGCAACCAGGAAGGGCGTGAGCAACATGTCCGAAACCACTGCTCCGAACACCGAGTTGACCTCGCAGTACAACGCCCAAGTAGTCGGCGACCTCGAGCGGAACCTCAAGGAGCAGGAGCGTCTCAACGACGAAATCGCCGTGCTCCAGGCGCAGTTGGCCGCCCTGCGGCACGACCAGGCGGTCCTCGTCAGCATCCAGCAGGCCCTCGGTGTCACCGCGGAACCCGCTCCGGAGGCCGTCGCGAAGGTACCCGCCGCCCGCAAGAAGCCGGCCGCCGCATCCACGGCGACCAAGCAGACGACCAAGCAGGCAAAGGGCAAGAAGCCTGCGGCGAGCCGCAAGCGCACCGTCAAGAAGACCGCCGAGAAGACGCCGGCCGCTGCCTCCGCGTCCCCCACGCTCGTCGACCTCGTCCACGGCCACCTCGCCGACCAGCGCGAACCCCGTTCAGCCGCGGAAATCAGCACCGCACTGGCCCAGCAGTACCCGGATCGGGGCATCAAGACGACCGTCGTGCGCACCACGCTCGAGGGCCTCGTGGCCAAGAACCGCGCGCAGCGCACCAAGCAGGGCAGTTCCGTCTTCTACACCACCCCCGAGGCGGCGGACTCCCCCGCGGCCGACGAGGAGACTGCGCCCCAGTCGTCCTGAGCGGTTGTGCCGCAGGCACCGGGCGCTGGTCAGGCAGCGGCCCGGGATGCGGTGCGAGCGCGGGGCTCCGGGCAGCGACCTGGAGCAGGGATGTGTCCCGCGCGGTGACGCTGTGGCCGGATTCAGCGCAGCGCGCTCTTCTGCTGCCACTGGGTCCACGACAGGTTCCACGCGCCGAACCCGTTCCCGGGGTCGATCACGCCCTTGGTGTCCTCGCCGGTGATCTCGAAGGGGTCACCCGGGCGCACCTGACCGTAGAACCAGGCCGCGTTCGCGTCGCTCATGCCTATGCAGCCGGAACTCCGGTTGGAGTTGCCGAAGTAGCGGGCGTTCCACGGGGCGGCGTGTGCGTACATGCCCGACCAGGTGAGGCGCATCGAGTAGTCGACCATCTTGTCGTAGGCGTCGCCCAGGCCCACGGTCTCGGAGTTCATGTTGATCGTGCCCTCCTTGGCCATGAGCACGGCGGTTCCGCGCCAGGAACGCTTGTCGCCTCCGGGTGTGCCGCCGGAGACCGGGATGCGTCGCACCGTCTCGGCGTCGCGCACGAGGGTGAGCTGGTGGCGGTCGAGGTCGACCTTGACGATCTGCTGGGCGCCGATGGTGAACGTGGTCGTGTAGTCGCGTACGAACCAGCCCCCGTCCGTGCCCGAGTCGGTGCCGTTCAGCTCGGCCTTGAGTGTGACCTCGGTGCCGGGCTTCCAGTACGTCCTGGGCCGCCAGTCCACCCGGTCCCGGCCCGACCGGTCGCGTATCCAGCCCCAGGACCCCTCGGTGTTGTTCGAGGTGGCGATCCGCAGGTGCTTCTCGACCTCGGCGCGGTTCTCGACCGGATGGTCGAAGACCAGCGAGATCGGTTGGGCGACGCCTACCGTGGCGCCGGTGCCCGGCCGCCAGTCGACCTTGTTGACCTCGTCCGCCGGTGCTGTGGTGAAGGCGGCCTTGGTGCTCTCGGCGGTTCCGGTGGCGGTGCGGGTCGCTGTCGTCACCGTGTACGCCGCGCCGGGTACGGCCTTGCGGTCGGAGACCCACGACCGGCCGTCGGCGGCGACCTTGCCGGTGAGCCGGTGGCCCTCGTCGTCGGTGACACTCACCGAGGTGAGTTCGCCGCCGGTGGCGGTGACGCGTACCGGCTCGCCCGCCGGGGCCTGCTTTCCCTTGGGCGTGACGGCGACCTTGACCGGGCGGTCGTCGGCGGCCGGTGGTGCCTCGCCGTTCTGGGAGTCGCCAGCGCCGCTCGACGAGCAGGCGGTGAGGGCTGCCAGCAGGGCGGCCACGGTGGCGGCTCGGACGCGGGCGTGGGTGCGGGCACGGGTGCGCGACAACGGGACCTCCGAAGAAGGACGTTCATGGGTGGGAGATGCGGCGATGTCGTGACTGTAGAGCCGTGAAACCCGAGCTCAGCGGCGGTGGAGCAAGGTGACGGCGACTGGTGCGGAACGGTCATGGTCCGGTCACATTCGCCGGACGGAGCGGTCATGGGCCGCTGTGAGCCTCCTGTGTGTCCCCGCGACAGGGCCGGGGAGAAGGAGAGGCTCACACCGTGTCAGCGCTGCTCGTTCCGCCCAGCCGCTCGTCCCGGGCACACCCCCAGGGTTTCGCCCTGCGTCCCATCACCGCGCAGACCTACCGCGCCTTCCTCGCGTCCCCCGACGGCGCGGCCCTCGGCGCCGGTTTTCTGCAATGCCCGTCCTGGGCCGAGGTCAAGGAGGGCTGGCGCGCCCAACTGCTCGGCTGGGGACCGGATCCGGAGGCGGGGCAGCTGACGGGCGTGGCCCTGGTGCTGCTGCGGCAGTTCCCCGGCACCCGCAAGTACTTCGCCTACCTCCCCGAGGGGCCCGTCGCCGACTGGAGCGACCCCGACATCGACGGCTGGCTCGGTCCGCTGCTGGAACACCTGCGCCGCGCGGGCGCCTTCGCCGTACGCATCGGGCCGTCGCCCGCCTACCGGCGCTGGGACGCCGCCCTGCTCAAGCCGCTGACCGGGCCGGGCCGACGCCTCGGTGACGTCCTCGCCAGTGAGGTCGACCCGCTCGGTACCGCCGTGGCCGAACGGCTGCGGGCCCGCGGCTGGCGGCGCTGCGGTGGTGACACCGGGCAGGACGGGGATGCCCAGCCGCGGCACGTCTTCCATGTGCCGCTCGCCGGACGCACCCCCGAGGACCTGTGGTCCGGGCTCAACCAGGAGTGGCGGCGCAATGTCCGCCGAGCGCAGAAGGAGGGCGTGGAGGTGGTGGTGGGCAGTGCGGCGGAACTCCCCGAGTTCTACCGGCTGCTGGGCATCACCGAGCGCCGCGACGGATTCCGGCTCGGCCGCTCGCTCGCCTACTACGAGCGCCAGTACGCGGCGCTCAACGCCGAGGAGCCGGGCCGGATGAAGCTGTACCTCGCCCGGCACCGGGGCGAGATCCTCGCCGCGCACACGCTGATCACGGTGGGCCGACGGGCCTGGTACCAGACCGGCGCCTCCGCCGACCACCGGCGCGAGGTCCGGCCCTCCAACGCCCTGCAATGGCGGATGCTGCGGGACGCCCTCGCCCTCGGCGCCGACGTCTACGACATGCGCGGGGTACCCTCCACTCTCGATCCTGGGGAACGTGCGTACGGACTGCTGCGGTGGAAGCTCGGCACCGGAGGACGGGTCGTCGAGACGTCGGGGGAATGGGAGACACCCTTGAGCGGCAGCGCCAACCACACGCTCTACCGCGCCTTCCAGGCATACCTGAACCGCCGATGAGGCAGACCACGCCGACCGGTACGCGGGCCGCGGACGTACCGGCTTCCAAGGCTGCCTCCGCCGCGCGCGGCAGCGCCGTCATGGCCGCCGGATCCGTCGTCTCGCGGGCCACCGGTTTCGCCCGGTCCGCCGTGGTCGCCGCGGCGCTGGGCACCATCGGGCCGGTCGCCGACGGTTACGCGGTCGGCAACGCGCTGCCCACCATCGTCTACATGCTGCTCCTCGGCGGCGCGTTGAACGCCGTCTTCGTGCCGGAGCTGGTCAAGGCGGCGAAGGAACACGCCGACGGGGGTGCCGCGTACACCGACCGGCTCGTCACGGTGTGCGTGGCCGCCCTGCTCGCGATCACCGCGACCGCGGTGTGGGCGGCCCCCGCCATCATCGACGTGTACACCGACTACACCGGTGAGCAGGCGGCCATGACCACCGCGCTCGCCCGCTACTGCCTGCCGCAGATCTTCTTCCTCGGTCTGTTCACACTGCTCGGGCAGGTGCTCAACGCGCGGGGCCGGTTCGGCGCCATGATGTGGGCGCCGGTGCTGAACAACGTCGTCGTCATGACCGTCTTCGGGCTGTACCTCGCCCTGGCCATGGGCGTCGGGGACACCCTCACCGCGACCGAGACGGCCGTACTCGGCTGGGGCACGACCGCCGGTATCGCCGTCCAGGCCCTCGCCCTGGTGCCCGCCCTGCGCGCGGCCGGCTGGCTGGTGCTGCTCGTCCTGGCCAACCAGGCCGCCTACTGGGTCACCACCCGGCTGGCCACGTCCGCGGGCCAGGACGGCGGTCCCGGGTACGGCGCGTACAACAACGCGTATGCGCTGTGGGTCGTCCCGCACGGCATCATCACCGTCTCCGTGGTGACCGCGCTGATGCCCCGGATGAGCGCGGCCGCCACCGACGGGGACCTCGCCGCCGTACGACGCGACGTCTCCCACGCCCTGCGCGTGGTTGCCGCCGCCGTCGTACCCGCCGCCTGCGCCCTGCTCGCCCTCGCCCAGCCGGTGATGGCCCTGGTCTTCGGCTACGGCAGGACCAGCGCCGCCGACACGGCCGCCATGGCCGGGATCCTGATGGCGTTCGCGCCGGGACTGGTCGCGCTGTCGGGCCAGTACGTCCTGTCCCGCGCCTTCTACGCGCTCTCCGACACCCGTACGCCGTTCCTGCTCAACCTGGTCGTCGTCACCCTCAACGCGGGCCTCTCCCTGACCGCCGCCCACCTGCTGCCGGCGCGCTGGGCCGTGACCGGCATGGCGGCGGCGTACTCCCTGGCCCTGTGCGCGGGCTGGGCGCTGACCGCCCGCGTGCTGAGCCGCCGGCTCGCCGTCGAGCGGCCCCTGCGCTCGACCCCCGTCGGCGCTCACGCCCGGCTGCTGCTGGCCGCCGTCCCCGCCACCATGCTGGGTCATCTCGCCGCAACGGGAACCGCACCGGCGGGAGCGGTGGTCTCCACGGGTGCCGGCGCGGCCGTCGTCGTGCTCGTCTTCGCCCTGCTCGCCCGTCCGCTGCGCCTCACCGAACTCGACGCGCTGCTCCACCGCGTACGCCGCGCAGTAACCCGGACCTGACCACCACCGAGGGAGAACCACTCATGTCCCGCGTGCTCCTCATCGAGGACGACCCTTCCGTGCGCGAGGGGGTCGAGATCGGTCTGCGCCGCCGCGGCCACGAGGTACGGGCCGCCGCGACCGGTGAGTCCGGTCTCGTCGCGCTGGCCGAGTTCCGCCCGGACCTGCTGCTGCTGGACCTGATGCTGCCCGGCATGAACGGCGTACAGGTCTGCCGGCAGGTCCGCGAGCACAGCCAACTGCCGATCATCATGCTGACCGCGCGCGGCGACGACTTCGACGTGGTCATCGGCCTGGAAGCCGGTGCCGACGACTACATCGTCAAGCCCGCCCGCCCCGAGGTGATCGAGGCCCGGATCCGTGCCGTGCTGCGCCGCCTGGACGACAGCCCCGGCCGCCCGGCCGTCGAGGTGTACGGCGAACTCACCATCGACCGGGCCGGACTGACCGTCACCAAAGCGGGCCGGCGGCTCGCGCTCGCTCCCTCGGAGCTCAAGCTCCTGCTGTACCTGTCGGCCGCCCCCGAGCAGGTGTTCAGCAGGCAGCAACTCCTGGAACACGTCTGGGAGCACAGCTTCTCCGCCGACGCCCGGCTGGTCGACGCCTGCGTCGCCCGCCTGCGCGGCAAGATCGAGGACGAGGTCGGCAGCCCGCGCTACGTCCAGACCCTGCGCGGCTTCGGCTACCGCTTCGGGCCGCTGTGATCAAGGACCCTCGCCGCATCCGGGCGTTCGGGCTGCGGACGCGGCTGCTGCTCGCCTTCCTGCTGGTCGCCGCCGTCAGCGCGGGCACCACCGCCGCGCTGACCTACCGCGAGGCCCGCAACGCGCTGCTGGAGACCGCCCAGGACACGGCGGTCACGTCGTTCCGGGACCAGGTGCAGCAGACGAGCTTCGCCCTGCCCCTGCGGGGAGGGGACAGCCTGGAGGAGGTCCTGCGGGACATCGCGCGCAAGGGCAAGCCGCACCCCTGGGTGGTGTTCGCCGAGTACGGGTCGCTCCGCGCCTCCTCGGGCGAGAACCCCGAATCCACCGTCATCACCCCCGAACTGCGCCGCACCGCACTGGCCAACCCCCACGGCAGCTTCGAGCGGGTCGTCAAGGACGGCGTCCCCTACCTGACCATCGCCATGCCCATGGTCTTCAAGACGAGCCCGGACAGCCTGCTGCCCAGCGGACTCGTCCTGTACGCCGTCATGCCGATGAACGGGGAGCAGATCAACGTCGACGCCCTCCTCATGGCCGCTCGCGACGGCGCCCTGCCGGGCCTCGCCATCGCGCTGATACCGGGCCTGATCGCCTCCCGCAGCGTGCTGCGCCCGGTGCGGGAACTGCGCCACGCGGCCCGGAACATGGGAAGCGGCAGACTCGACACCCGGATCCGGGTGCGCGGCAGCGACGAACTGGCGGACCTGGCACACACCTTCAACGAGTCGGCGGCCCAACTGGAGCGCTCGGTGCGGGAACTGCGCGAGGCGGGGGAACGCGCCCGCCGCTTCGCCTCCGACGTCTCGCACGAACTGCGCACCCCCCTCGCCGGCATGCTCGCCGTCACCGAGGTGCTCGACGAGGAGGCGGACCGCCTCGACGCCGACACCGCCCGGGCGGTCCGGCTGGTCAGCGCGGAGACCGGAAAGCTCGCCGTGCTCGTCGAGGACCTGATGGAGATCTCCCGCTTCGACGCACGCGCCGCCGAACTGAACACCGACGAGGTCGACGTCGCCGAGGCCATCCGCAAGACCCTGCAGAGCAGGCACTGGACCGACGACCGGATCCGCGCCGACCTGCCCGGCGGCGTCCGGGCCCGGCTCGACCCGCGCCGTTTCGACCTGGTGATCGCCAACCTCGTCGGCAACGCCCTGCGGCACGGCGCCGCACCCGTCACGGTGGGCCTGCGCACCGCGGCCCGCCCCGAGGGGCCGCCCGTGCTGATCACCGAGGTCGCCGACAACGGCCCCGGCATCCGGCCCGAGGTGCTCCCCCACATCTTCGACCGCTTCTACAAGGCCGACGCGGCCCGCACCCGCTCGGCCGGCAGCGGTCTGGGACTGGCGATCACCCTGGAGAACGTGAAGCTGCACGGCGGAACGATCCGCGCGGGGAACCTTCCGGGAGGCGGTGCCGTCTTCACCGTCGAACTGCCGCTGCACGCCGAGGAGACCGGGACATGAGGGGTGCGCACAGGCGCCGACGTGCGGCGGCCGTCGTACTCGCGGTGGCCCTGCCGCTGCTCGGGGCCTGCGGCATCCAGGAGACCGACGTCATCGAGGCGGGCGGTCCCGCCAGCTTCCAGGCGTTCCTGGACCGCGACTACGACATGGTGCTCTTCTTCCGCTCCGCCGACGGAGGACTGCGCCCGGTGATCCGTACGACCGGGCCCTCGGGCGAGTTCAGCGGCCCATACGTGGGAGAGGGAGCCGGGGGCCAGTACGGGGGAGAAGGCTCCGGTGACCCGGCCGGACCGGTGTCGGCGGAGAAGGTCGTCGCCGCGCTGCTCAGCGGGCCGCGGAAGGAGGACCGGGCCGCCGGCCTGGGAACCGCCCTGCCCGCGACCGCCCGTGGCGGGAGCGTCGAGATCGAGGCCCTCCCCCAGAACCGGGTCACGGCCCGCGTGCCGCTGGCCCTGGACGACCTCGACAGCACCGCTCTGGCTCAGCTGACCTGCACGATCGCCTACAGCCAGGACGCCGAGGGCCAGGCCGTCGTGGAGCTGACGGGACAGGACGGCGCGACGAGCTCCGAGACCTGCGGCCTCGCTCTGCGTGTGAGCAGCGGCAGCTGACCTGAACTGGGAGGAATCGCTTCGCCGGGATCCGGTCAGTGCAGGGACGCCGTCGCCTGGGCGGGGAATCCGGGGCGGCCGGCCAGGTCGGAGGTGCAGAAGGCGCACCGGGTCGCCGCCGCGGGCACGGTGCTGAGGCAGTCCGGGCAGTCGGCCTTGGCCACGGGCTGGTCCTTGACCGGGTTGAAGCGCGCCTGGAGGCGGCCCACGGGCACCACGACCGCGAAGTAGATGACGGCGGCGACCAGTACGAAGCTGATCAGGGCGTTCAGGAAGGCGCCGTAGGGGAAGGTGGTCTCGCCGACGGTGAACGTCTGCTTGCTGAAGTCGCCCACCGCTCCGGTCGCCACGCCGATCAGCGGCGTGAGGAACGCGGTGACGAAACCGGTGACGACGGCGGTGAACGCCGCACCGATCACGATGCCGACCGCCAGGTCGACCACGTTGCCGCGCAGGAGGAACGAGCGAAATCCGTTGAACACCAAGTACTCCTGAAATGGGGTGCGTTGAGCACCGAAGACGTGGCGTCCGGTTGGCCGCCGCCGGGCCATGCTGCCGTTCGCCTTCGTATGCGTCCAACTTCCTCACCCTTTACGGTGAATGCGCCTTTCCGGTCACCACTGGGCGATGAGGGGCGCGTCCGGTTCGCGCTGACGCCAGGCTTCGGTGAGACGGACGAGGCGGGCGGGGGCGGCGATCCCGCGTACGGTCGCGATCTTGCCGTCGGCGATGTCGAACATCGCGGAGCCGATGACCCGGTCGCCGAGCACGAAGAGGATGGCGGGGGCGCCGTTGACGACCGCGTAGTGAAGGGCGGGCGTGCCGCCGAGCAGTCGCCGCTTGGCGGGTGTGGGCTTGAGGCCGGCCCGTACGACGGCGGCGATGCGCTGCGGAGTGTCGAACCGCAGCAGTTTCGCGGCCGTGCCGCCGGCGCCGTCGGAGACCGCGATGGCGTCGTCCGTGAGCAGCGCCACCAGCCGCTCGGTGCGGCCCGAGGAGGCAGCGGCGAGGAACTCCTCGACGATCCGGCGGGCGGCTGCCGCGTCGACCTCGCCGCCGCGGCGGGCGGCGGTGATACGGCGCCGGGCCCGGTGCAGGTGCTGCTGGCTCGCGGACTCGGTGATGTCGAGGATCTCGGCGATCTCGGCGTGGCCGTAGGAGAACGCCTCGCGCAGGACGTACACGGCCCGCTCCACGGGCGACAGGCGCTCCATGACGGTCAGCACGGCCAGGGAGACCGACTCGCGCTGCTCGAAGGTGGCGGCCGGTCCGAGCATCGGGTCGCCGTCGAGGAGCGGTTCAGGAAGCCAGGCGCCGACGGTGCGTTCGCGGCGGACCTGCGCCGAGCGGAGCCGGTCGAGGCACAGGTTCGTGACGACCTTGGTCAGCCAGGCTTCCGGCACCTTGATGCGGTGCCGGTCGGCGGCCTGCCAGTGCAGGAACGCGTCCTGCACGGCGTCCTCGGCGTCGGTGGCCGAGCCGAGGAGACGGTAGGCCAGGGAGGCCAGCCGGTTGCGGCTGGCCTCGAAGCGACTGGTGTCGAAGCGATCGGTGGCGGCGCTGTCCACGCTGATCACCTTATTGGGCGGTGGCCTTCGCGGCGGCCGCGTCCGGCGTTGCGACCAGGCGGCGCTTGCGCTTGGGCAGGTGGAAGGTCGGGTGCGCGGTGGCCCACAACGAGCCGTTGAGGACGGCGGACTTGATGCGCGCGGCCTTCCGGCCGCCCATGTACGTCGGTTTCGCCCGGCCCTCGCCGTCGACCATCTGGAGGATGCCGTCGCGCCGCCCGAGGCTGATGTGGTTGCCCACGTAGGCCAGCTTGACGTGCCCGATCTTGCGGCCGGTCAGGTTGCCCATGATCGCCTCGATGACCTGCTTGCCGGTGTAGCCGGCCGAGGCGCAGGACATCGGCAGCGGCCGGCCGTTGTCGCCGATGGCGTGGACGCTGTCACCGGCGGCGTAGACGTTCGGGTGCGAGACCGAGCGCATGGTGCCGTCGACGACGATCCGGCCTTCTTCGGTGACCTCGAGACCGCCGGCGGCGGCGATGGGATGGACCGCGAACCCGGCCGTCCACACGGTCGCGTCGGACGCCAGGACGGTGCCGTCGGCGCACAGCACCCGTGTCGCTTCGACGGCTTCGACGCTGGTGTGCTCCAGGACGGTGATGCCCAGCCGGTCGCAGGCCCGGCGCAGGTGGCTGCGGGCTCCGGTGGAGAGCGGGGCGCCCAGTGCGCCGCGGGCGATGAGCGTCACCGACAGGCGCGGCCGGGCTTCGGCGATCTCGGTGGCGGTCTCGATGCCGGTCAGTCCCTCGCCGACGACCAGCACGCTTCCGCCTTCGCCTCGCTGGTCCAGGCGGTCCAGACGCTCGCGCAGGCGCAGTGCCGAGGGCCGGGCGGCGACGTTGAAGGCGTGCTCGGTCACGCCGGGAACACCTTGGTCGGCGACGTGGCTGCCGAGCGTGTAGACCAAGGTGTCGTAGCCGAGTTCGCCGCCTCCGGTGGCGTCGGCCACGGTGACGGCCTGGTGCTCGGGGTCGACGGACGTGACCCGGGCCAGGCGCAGCTCGATTCCCGTGCCCGCGAAGATGTCGGCGAGCTTCGGGGCCTCGACTTCGTGGCCGGCCGCGAGCTGGTGCATCCGCAGCCGTTGGACGAAGTCCGGCTCGGCGCTGACCACGGTGATCTCGGTGTCCGCCGGGGACAGCCGACGGGCCAGGTTCCCGGCCACGAAGGCCCCGGCGTAACCGGCGCCGAGGACGACGATGCGGTGCTTCATGAGTAGCTCCTGTCGGATGGCTTGCCTTCGAGGGTTGAGCGGGACAGGGCCTCGATTGCTGACAGGAACTGGATGTGATGTGGGTCACATGAGTCTGGAGTTCATGGATCTGCTGTACCCATGGCCGCTGTCACAGTGTCACGAACGTGTCCGCAGTCGGACCTTTGTCGGTTCACGGGGGCGGCAACCTCGCCGCCATGAGGCACGATCACCGGAACATCGCGACTCCCCGGGGGACTTCTCATGGCTCACACCGCTCGTTCACGCCGTACCGTCGCCGCACTCGCCGCTCTCTCCCTCGGCGTCCTGGCCCTGACCGCCTGCAACGGCGACGGGGACAAGGACACGGCTGCCCCGAGCACCGCGACGAGCCCGTCCCCTTCGGGCACGAGCCAGGGCGCCGACACCCCCTCGACGGGCGGCCCGAGTGAGGGCGACAGCGGCGCCTCCGCCGGCAGCGACGCCAGCACCCCGCCCTCGGAGCCCGGTGCCGAGGACGACCAGGACGGAGGGGTGGGCATGTGCGAGACCAAGGACTTCAGCTACAAGGTCACCGTCGCGTCCAGTCCGGTGAACCACGCGCTGCTGACCGCGACCAACACGAGCGGCGACCCGTGCCTGCTGTCGGCCAACGAGCTGGTGATCACGATTCCGGAATTGGACGGGGCAGCCGAGCACGCGGGGCCGGAGGTCAAGGACTGGATGCTGAAGGCCGGCGAGAGCGCCTACGCCGGGATCATGTTCGCGCGCGCCGACACCGCGGGCGGCAAGAGCGCGGACGAGGTGGAGGTCGCTCTCAGTGCGGCCGAGAGCCCGTCGACCGTGGTGATCGACGGCGGCCCCGTCACGGTCAACGACGGCCAGGTGACCAGCCTCTTCGGCACGGCCGAGGACGCGCTCACCTACTGAGGTCCCTTCTCGCGGCAAGGAGCGCACACCGGACCCGCACTACCGGGAGCCGTCGGCCGCGGCCGTGGCGGAGTCGGTGAGGGTGTCCACTCGGGCCGCGAGGTCGGGGTGGGCGTCGGTCAGATGCGGGCGGGCGGCGTTCAGGGGGCGGAGGAGAGCCGCGGGATCGTCCTGGGCGAGGGCCGCGTCGAGTTGGCTGAGCGGACGGCGGGCGGCCCTGGGCAGGTCGGTGAGGGCGCTGATCTGACCGGCGACGCGCCGCAGGTCGGCGGCGTTGTGGCGAGCCCACGCGGCGAGGGTGCGGTCGGCGGCGCGGCGTTCGCGGGTGGCCTGGACGCGCTGTTCGCCGGTGGTTCCGGCGGGGCCGGGCCGGTTGCGCAGATAGCGGCGCTCGGCTGCCTGGCGGCTCGCGACACCGAGGGGGTGGGCGAGGTCGGCCCAGCTGGCACCTGCCTGCCGGGCGGTTTCGATCAGACCGGTCTCCCATCCGGCGAGCTGCTCGCGCACCTGCCGCAGCAGCAGGAGAGAGGCCAGGGCCTGCTCGGAGTCCGCGCCCTCGGCGGCGGCCGCGCCGGGCTCCTCGTGCCGGGCGTCGGCAAGGGCCCTGTCGATGGCTTCCAGCGCCGCCGCGGCGGCGAGAAACGACGCCGGGCTCTGGGCGTCGGTGCGGGAGACGGCCGAGTGGTCGGCTGTGGTCATGGGCACCTCCTTCCGGGCTGTCATCCTTTTGACGACATCGGGTTTGTCATCCATCGGATGACATGTTACAACGGTTTCAGTGAAGCGCATTGGCAGGTACTGCCCCTGACCTTCCTGGAGGTGTTTCGCGATGTTGATGCGCACTGACCCCTTCCGTGAGCTCGACCGGCTGGCCCAGCAGCTGATGGGGCCGGGCACCTGGTCGCGGCCGTCCGCGATGCCGATGGACGCGTACCGCGACGGTGACGAGTACGTCGTGGCCTTCGACCTCCCCGGCGTCAGCCCGGACGCGATCGACATCGACGTCGAGCGGAACATGCTGACCGTCCGGGCCGAGCGGCGGCCCGTCGCCAAGGGCGACGACGTGCAGGTGGAGCTCTCCGAGCGACCGCTGGGTGCCTTCTCCCGCCAGATCGTGCTGGCCGACACGCTGGACACCGAGCGCATCGCGGCCGACTACGACGCCGGGGTGCTCACCCTTCGCATCCCGATCGCCGAGCGCGCCAAGCCCCGCAAGATCACCATCAGCGGGGAATCCTCCCGCAAGGAGATCTCCGGCTGAACGCGGCGACCCACGCCGATCAGCGCGCGGAGGACGGGTACCCGATCTCCCCCTCCACCCGTCCTCCGCACCCCTCGGGCTCGAAGAAGGGCGGCGGCTGACGTGACCCTGCACATGGATGCGTTCCTCGACCGGGTCAAGGAACGCGGCGAGTACGAGAACCGGCAGGAGGCCCAGCGTGCGGCCAGGGTGATCCTCGCCCTGCTGGGCGCACACCTGGTGGGCGAGGTGCGATCCCAGCTGGCGGCACGGCTGCCGGAGGACTTCGCGCTGATCCTGCTCAACCCGCTCCAGAGCGCCGAGCCCCTGTCACCGGAACGGTTCGTACGGGCGACGGCGGCCTGGATCGAGGGAGCCACCGCCCAGACCGCCGCCTGGGACGTCGGCGCCGTCCTCAGCACGGTCGCCGACGCGGCCGGCGACGACCTGCTCAAGCAGATACTGCTCCAGCTCCCCGCGGGCTACGACCTGCTCTTCGGCCGCCCTGAGCCCACGTGACCCCAGCACCCACACCCCCGGCCCCGGCCAGGGACCGGCACCACCACCCCGTAGACAGAAAGGCAACGACCGCAGATGTCCGACCGGCGCGCACCGCTTCAGCAGCATTTCGGGACGGCATACGAGCAGATGCTGGAGAAGGTCCGCTACGAAGGCGCCTATCCCACCCGCGAGCGTGCCGAGGAGGCCGTCCGTCTGGTCCTCGCGGGGCTGGGACGTCAGCTGACGGGTGACGAACGCGTGGAACTGGCCGCCTGCCTCCCCGTCGAAGCCGCGCGCGTACTCACCGCTCAGATCCCCGACACCCAGCCACTGACCGGCTGGGCCTTCGTGAAGGACCTCGCCGCCCGTAACGGCGCCGGCCTGGCCACCACCCGCTGGGACACGGGCTCCGTCCTCACCGCCGTCGCGGCCCTGGCCGGCAACGACCTGCTCACCCGCATCCTGGACCAACTCCCCGCCGGGTACGCCCTGTTGTTCGGCCGCGCGGAACTCACCCAGGCCGCCTAGCGCGGGCAAGCGATCGCACGAGGCGGGGCCTCCGGCAGCTGCCGGAGGCCCCGCGGCCGTTGTCCCGCTTCGGCTGAGGCACGAGGTTTCAGACATGACAACGCTTCGAAGGGGCATTCGGGAAAGCAGCCAAACAGTAGGGAGTGTGCGGCCCGATCGGTCCGTGCAACCGACAACCGGGAGTGTCTAATGGCGAGTTACGGCAGTTCCTCGGCCGCGTCTGCTGGTTCGCGCACCAATGGTCTGGCGATCGCGAGCCTGTGCTGCGGCGTCGTCGGGCTGTTCATCCTGAACATCATCCTGGGCCCCTTGGCCATCATCTTCGGTGCCGTGGCCCGGCGTCAGGCAGCGGTCAAGAACGGCGCGGGGATGGCGAAGGCCGGCATCATCCTCGGCATAGTCGACGTGGTCCTCTGGATCGTGCTCCTGATCGTCGCAGCCAACAACGGTGGGTTCAGCTGGTACGTAGGCGGCTGACAGCGACCGGACAAACACGCGCCCGGGGCGGGCACGGACCGAGAGTCCGTGCCCGCCCCGACCGGTGCCGGCAGAGATAAGTGTCCGATGAACGGACATCGCGTCCCGTATAACGGTCTGGCCTCACTCGCTGGTGTTTTGGGTCGCAATCGCAGCCGGAGTGACCTGCGTCACTAAAGAACCCGCAAAAGCTGTGATAGAACGACGCAACTCCCCAGGCCAGGGCCATGACGTGCGAGTCCCCGAACACGTCACCCCGGCCGCCGACCGGACAACGGCGTTCGCTCAAAGACCGCTCTTCCTTCCGGCCCAGTCCGCTGGGCCGGTCCGCGCCACCGAGGTAGCCATCGTGTCACTCGATTCCATCACCACGTCCGTCGACGAGGCAGTCAGCGGATTCTTCGAACCCATAGCCACTTGGCTCGGAGAGGTCGTCTTCTACGCGGTCCCCGTAGGAGGCACCGACCTTCCCCTGATCGTGGCCTGGCTCGTGGTCGCGGGTCTCGTCTTCACCACCTGGTTCGGCTTCATCCAGCTGAAGCACTTCAAGCTCGCCGTGCAGACCGTGCGCGGCAAGTACGACGAGAAGGGGTCCGCGGGTGAGGTCAACCACTTCCAGGCGCTGACTGCCGCCGTCTCCGGCACCGTCGGCCTCGGCAACATCGCCGGTGTCGCCGTCGCCGTCACCATCGGCGGCCCGGGCGCCACCTTCTGGATGATCGTGTGCGGCCTGCTCGGCATGGCCACCAAGTTCGTCGAGGTCACCCTCGGTGTGAAGTACCGCGAGGTGCACGAGGACGGCACCGTCTCCGGTGGCCCGATGCACTACCTGCCCAAGGGCCTGACCGAGCGCTTCGGCAGCAACGGCGCCAAGCTCGGCAAGGTGCTGGCGATCCTCGCCTCCGTCATGATCCTCTTCTTCGGCCTCTTCGGCGGCAACCTCTTCCAGGTCAACCAGAGCTACACCCTCCTCGTCTCCGTCGCCGGCGGCGAGGACGGCGCCCTCGGCTCCTCGGCCGGCGCGCTCTTCTTCGGCATCCTGGTCGCCGCCCTGGTCGGCATCGTGCTGCTCGGCGGCATCCGCTCCATCGCCTCCGTCACCAGCCGTCTGGTCCCGGCCATGGCGATCATCTACATCACGGCCTGCCTCGTCGTCATCGTCGTCCACGTGACCGAGCTGCCCTCCGCCTTCTCCGCCATCATCGAGGGCGCGTTCAACCCCGAGGGCGTCGCGGGCGGCATCATCGGCGCCCTGATCGTCGGATTCAAGCGCGCCGCGTTCTCCAACGAGGCCGGTCTCGGCTCCGCCCCGATCGCCCACGCCGCGGTGAAGACCAAGCACCCCGCCAGCGAGGGCCTGGTCGCCCTGCTCGAGCCGTTCATCGACACGGTCGTCATCTGCACCATGACCGCGCTGACCATCATCATCGCGAACCCCGCCAGCTACCGCAGCGGCGAGGAGGGCATCGGCGGCGTCACCATCACCTCCGACGCCTTCGAGACCGTGCTGCCCTGGTTCCCGTACGTCCTCACCGTGGCCGTCCTGCTGTTCGCCATCTCCACGGTGCTCACCTGGGGCTACTACGGCCTCAAGGCGTGGACGTACCTCTTCGGCCGCAGCAAGGCCAGCGAGGTGACGTACAAGTCGCTCTACACCCTCTTCGCGGTGGCGGGCTCGCTGCTCACCCTGCAGACGCTGATCGACCTGGCCGACGCCGTGCTCTTCATGCTCGCCGTCATCAACATCATCGGCCTGTACCTGCTCGCCCCGGTCGTCAAGCGCGAGTTCAGCTCCTTCCTGGAGTTCGTCCGTGCCCGCAATGCCGGCGCGGGCGATGAGGGCGAAGAGCAGGAGTCGGCGAAGACCATCGTCTGACCGCCTCCGCGGTCCGGCTCCCGAGCGGGCCCGTACACACCTCGCGAAACTTGGTGTGGACGGGCCCGCTCGTCATGCGCAGCGAGGCATTTACGCAGATGAAAGGGTTCTGGCGGCAGAGGAGGTCGCCGGTTAGGGTGTAAGGAACGCGTCAGCGACTGCCCTCCGTGAGGGCGTACCGCCGACGCGCGGTGTGCCGGGAAGTCTGGTCGGCGTCAGGGGCTCGTATGCCCTCATGCCGATCCCCGGAGGCTTCTTCATGGCTGCCGCGCCGCGCGAGCGTTCCCCCTTCCTCGGTCTTCTGCCGCTGCCCGAGAGCATGGCCATCACCCGGGCCCTGAGGACGGAGACCGTCGGCGGGCTGGTGCTGCTGGTGTCGGCCGTGGTGGCGCTGGTGTGGGCGAACAGCCCCTGGTCCGACGCCTACGAATACCTCCGCGACGACGTCCACTTCGGGATACCGGCCCTCGGCCTGGACCTCTCGATCGGGCACTGGACCGCGGACGGTCTGCTCACCCTGTTCTTCCTCATCGCCGGTATAGAACTCAAGCGGGAACTGGTCGTCGGTGAGCTGCGGACCCCCGCCACCGCCGCCCTGCCGGTCATCGCCGCCGTCTCCGGCATGGTCGTCCCCGCCGCGGTGTACGCCGCCACCGCCTCGGCGGGAGGCGGCAGTGCGGACGGCTGGGCGGTGCCCATGGCCACCGACATCGCCTTCGCCCTGGCCGTACTCGCGGTGCTCAGCACCCATCTGCCCGCCGCGCTCCGCGCCTTCCTGCTGACCCTGGCCGTCGTCGACGATCTCGGTGGCATCCTCGTCATCGCCGTCTTCTTCACCAGCGATCTCAACTTCCTGGCTCTGGGCGGAGCGTTCGCGGGCCTCCTCGTCTTCTATCTGCTCCAGCGCTTCCGCGTCCGCGGATGGTGGTGGTACGCCCCGCTCGGGATCGCGATCTGGGCGCTGATGTACAACGGCGGCATCCACGCCACCGTCGCCGGCGTGGCCATGGGCCTCATCCTGCGCACCACCCGCGACAAGGACGAGGACCTCTCCCCCGGCGAACGCACCTCCCACCTCCTGCACCCTGTCTCGGCGGGGGTGGCCGTCCCCCTCTTCGCGCTCTTCGCCGCCGGTGTCAGCGTCTCCGTGGCCTCACTGGGTGAGGTGTTCACCGAGCCGGAACCGCTCGGCGTCGTCCTGGGGCTCGTCGTCGGCAAGACCGTCGGCATCTTCGTCGGTACCTACCTCGCCGCACGGTTCACCCGCGCCCGGCTCAACCCGGACCTGGCCTGGGCCGATGTCTTCGCACTGTCGGCGCTGGCCGGGATCGGCTTCACCGTCGCCCTCCTGATCGGCGACCTCGCCTTCTCCGACCCGGCGACCGCGGAAGCCGCCAAGGCCGCCGTCCTCGTCGGCTCGCTGACCGCCGCGGTGCTCGCCGCGATGCTGGTCAAGCGGCGCAACCGGATCTACCGCCGGCTGTACGAGGATGAGACCCGTGACGACAACCACGACGGCATCCCCGACATCTACCAATACAGTTCATCCACGGAACGCTGAAGCGGGAAGAGGCGGCTTGTGGATCCTTCGGCTTCGGTGACGACCGTGGCGATCATCGTCGCCGCCCTGGTCGTCCGAGCCGCGGTGCTGGAGATACGGCAGCCCGGCAGCGCGCGACGGGAGTGGGCCTGGGTCACGGACAAGGCGGCCTGGGCGGGCGGCTCGCTGACCGCTGTGGTCGTGGGCGGGCTGGGCTGGACCCATATGGGCCGCAGCGCACTGGCCTGGGGGCTGCTGGCCGGCCTCCTGGTCGCCCACGTCCTGGGCCGACGCTCGGCGAGCTGACCGCCACGTCCGTGTCGGCCGCACCATGGGCGGTACCTGACTGACGGCGAGGGAAACCAGTCCGGTGAACAGCAGGACGGTGCGCGCGGCGGGGCTGGTCAACTTCGGTGCAGTACCCCGAGTCGTACTACTTCCACGACTGTGTCGGCCACGCCTCGCCCGCGTGGACACGACGGCAACTGACGGCCACTGACGGCCGGGTTCGGGCATTCCTTCCGCGACTGCCCGCAGGTGCCCACCGGCAGGCCCCGCCGAACGTGACCGCGCCGGGGGTGACGGACGCGGAACGTGCCAAGATCGGCCGTAGATCCCGTGGGCACCCGGCAGTTGGCGGCCCTGGCGGAGAGGGGGACACATGTACGACGACGGCATCCGGGCGCGCTTCGACGGCCGTAGCCGCGTCGACGTGGTGCCGGGCCGGGTCTCGGCCGCGCGGCGGCGCCGGATCGAGGAGATCGCCCACGTGCTCGGCTGCCGACTGGTCGCCGTGCACCCCCTCTGGCCCGCCACCGCCCCACCTCCCCGGCCACGGCTTCCGCCCCGTCCTCTCCACCCACCACCGCCGCCACCTCCCCCTGCGGCGTGAAGGGCGGGTGTCACCGGGCCATGTCAGCGCCTCGGTCCGTCGTGACCATGCCGCGCAAGGGCAACGCGATGAGCAGGGTGACCGCGACGAGGACGCCGCTCGCCCACAGCGGCCCGAGGTTTCCGGCCGTGGCGCCCAGGGTGGTCGCGGCGATGAGAGGGCCCGCGGCGGCGCCGACGTTGAGCGCTGCCGTGGCGTACGCGCCTGCCATGGTGGGGGCCGCGGCGGCCTCGTAGAGGACCCGCGTGATCAGCGTGCTGCCCAGGGCGAAGGAGAGCGCGCCCTGGACGAGGACGAGGGTGCACAGGGCCACCGGTTCATGGGCCAGCAGGGCCAGGGCGGACCAGCCGATCAGCAGCAGCGGGCCGCCGGCGGTGATCACCAGGCCGGGACGCCGGTCGGAGAGGCGGCCGGCGACGGAGACCCCGACGAAGGAACCGGCACCGAACAGGACCAGCACGACGGAGATCCACAGCTCGCTCAGCCCGGCGGTGTCGGTCACCACCGGCGCGAGGAAGGTGAAGCCGGCGAACGTGGCCGCGTTCACCAGTGCGCCGAGCAGCATCGCCAAGAGCAGCCGCGGGCCGGCGAGTTGGGCGAGTTCGGCTCGCAGGGCTGTCGCGTCCGTCGACGCTTCCTCCGGCCGCCCCGCCGGGATGCCCCGGTACACGCCGAGTGCCGCGGGCAGGCACAGCACGGCAACCGCCCAGAAGGTGGCCCGCCAGTCGAGCAGCGTGCCGAGGACCGACCCGCCGGGGACCCCGGCGATCGTGGCCACCGTCGTGCCGGACAGCAGCACAGCCAGCGCGCGCCCCTTCCTGTCCGGCGGGACCAGCGCGGCGGCGGCCGTCAGGGCGACGGCGAGGAACCCCGCGTTGGCGATCGCGGCGACGACCCGGGCGGCGAACAGGAGCGGGAAGCTGGTGGTGCAGGCGCCCACGGCGTGCGCCGCCGCGAACACGAGGACGAACCCGAGAAGGCTGGAGCGCCGGGGCCAGTTGCGGGCGAACGCGGCCACGAGGGGGGCGCCGACGATCATGCCGATCGCGTAGGCGGAGGTGAGTGTGCCCGCCGTTGCGACGGTGACGTCGAGATTCGCGGCGATGTCCGGTACGAGACCGGCGAGCATGAACTCCGAGGTGCCCATGGCGAAGACGGCCAGGGCGAGCAGATACAGCGGGAGAGGCATCGAGTGGCTCCGAGGTGAGGAGAGAAGAGGGTCGTCTCGTCACCGCGGTCGGCCCCCGGAGCACACTCGTCCCGCCGCGCAACGGCGGTGGGACGGTTATGAGTTCAGTGGTTCAGGGGGCTGACGGCGTGACCGAAAGCCCCCGACTCGTCTGACTCAGGACTCGACATGTCCCGCACGCTACCGGAGCACCGCCTCGCGCGGCATCCCGGTTTCCGCGAGTGGCCTTCAGGCCGCCGGTGGAGGCACCGGGAAGAGCATGCAGCTGCTCGTGGCGTGGGCCAGCAGGCGGTCCTTCGCGTCGATGAGCCTGGCCTCCGCGAGCGCGGTCTGCCGGCCGCGGCTGACGATCGCGCCGATGGCCCGGACCCGCCCCGTGTCCACCGTGATCCGCTTCAGGAACTTCACGGTCAGATCGAGCGAGGTGTACCCCATGCCCGGCGGCAGCGTGGACTGCACGGCGCAGCCCGCCGCCGAGTCGAGCAGGGTGGCGTAGACACCGCCGTGCACGCTGCCGATCGGGTTGTAGTGCTCCTCGCCCGGTGTCATCGAGAACACCGCCCGGCCCTCGTCCACCTCGTCGAGGGTGAAGTCGAGGGTCCCCGCGACGGGCGGCGCGGGCAGTCGGCCCGCGAGCATCTCCCGCAGCAGGTCCAGCCCGGAGGCGTGCCCCACGGCGGCGGCGGTGATCGAGGGGTCCTCCCACTCGTACGTGCGTGTGCGTCCCATGCCCCGGCATCCTCTCCGCTGACTTCGTCAACTGAAGCTAGCCGGGTGGTCACCTGGCTGTCAAAGGTGAAGCCAGCGCTAGCATGGGGGCATGGAGTGGCTCGACGTCAGTACGGAGAACTGTCCCGTCCAGTGCACCCTCGACCTGGTCGGCGAGAAGTGGACGCTGCTGATCCTGCGGGATGCCGCCAACGGCGTCCGCCGGTTCGACGACTTCCGGCGCCATATCGGCCTGTCCGAGGCGGTCTTGAGCGACCGGCTGCGCAAGCTGACCGCGGCCGGCATCCTGACGACCGTCCCCTACCGCGAGCCGGGCAGCCGCTCCCGCAACGAGTACCGGCTGACCCGCAAGGGATGGGACCTGTGGCCCGTGCTCGTCGCGCTGCGCCAGTGGGGCGAGACCTACGCCCCGGATCCCCAGGGACCCGTCCTCGACCTGCGCCACGCCGACTGCGGAGCCCCGGTCCGCGTCGTCGTCGAGTGCGCCGAGGAGCATGCCGCGCTGTCGCCCCGCGAGGTCTCCGCGAAGCCGGGACCCGGGGCGCGGCCTCGGACCTAGCGGGAATTCCTGCCGCAGCCGCCCGCGGAACCGATCCGCCGACCGCCGTGTCCTCCTTCGCAAGTGGTGGTTCCACGCCACGGGGCCACCGGTGAAGGGGGAGCCATGGGGCAGTTACGCGAGGGGGCACGTGTCGGCGCATGGGCCGTCAGCGGGGTCGTCGGCCTCGCCGTGCTGTACGTGATCGGGGCGTTCGCCTTCGGCGGCGCGGCGTGGATCACCGCACCCTTCCGGGGGGAGGTGGACAAGCGCGGGAACACGGTGGCGTCCGGGGAGTTCCGCCAGACCACCTACGAGACGTTCTTCGATCTGTGCGCGGCCGTACAGAACGCCGAAGGAACGATTCAGGCGCTCCTCGAGGAGCGGGAGACCGCCTCGGAGGCACGGGCGACGCAGATCGATCAGTCGATCACCGCGCTCAAGGCCACTCGGATCGAGTCCGTCAACGACTACAACGCCAAGGCCGCTCAGGAGCACCGCGGGCCCTTCCGCGACCAGGACCTGCCGTACCGGCTGGACGCCGACGCGGAGCGTACGACATGCGCCCACTGATCCCCACCACTCCGGGAAGAGGACAGCAAGGGATGAAGAAGTTCGTGCACACGGTCCTGGTCGGCGTCGTCGCGCTCGTGGTGGGCCTCGCCCTCGCCTCCTGCACCGGCGACTCCAGCCAGGACAAGGAGAACAAGGCCAAGCAGGAGAACTACGACCACCTCGTGGCCCAGCAGCCGGCGGGCCGCATGGAGTACTCCCCCACCCGCGAAGCGATCAACCAGTGGATCAAGACGTGGGGCAAGCGGGGCAAACTCTCGTACGTCTACATTCAGAACGCCAAGGGCGAGTACGGGTACTTCATTATGAAGGGCCTCCCGGTGCCGCGCTGCAAGATGCTCACCCCCACCGAGCGCGTGGAGTCCTCCTCCGACGGCATCGCGGTCCTGTCGCAGCCCGGCATGGACGGCACGTACTCCTCGGGCTCCACGTGCAACGCCTACTACGGCTTCGACGCCACGACGGGTGCGTACATGGAGTTCACCATCGGCACGAACCAGTCCTTCTTCCTGTTCGACAAGCCCATGACGATGCCGGAGTACGCGAGCGCCAGGCAGTTGGGGCCGACGTCGGTGAAGGACGTCGGCAAGCGACGCTGAGCCGGACCACCCGGTCTCCGCCACACCGTCGTGGCCAAGCGGTGTCAATGTGCCAAGTCCGTTCCGGACCAGTCGAGTTGGTGTTCGGACGACGTTCGATGCGCCAAGCTTTCCTCCGTACGCACCGCCGCGGGGCGGGAGAGCGTCCGTACGGGGCTGGGGGGCTGGGATGACCGAGTGGAGACCGGTCGGGGCGGCGGTGGTGGGGGCACTGCTGCTGGCCGGATGCACCAGTGGTGCGGACGGGGATCCTGGCGGGCGTACGACGACCGGTCCGGCGCGGAGCAGCGGCGGCGCGGGCGGGGCCAGTGCCTCGGCGAGCGCGGCCGAGGACGAGCCGTACACGATGGCCGAGGAGTCGGCACCACAAACCCGGTCCGAGGCGGTCGCGTTCGTGCGGGGGCTCAACACGCGGCCGGATCACTTCGGCGCCGAGTTCCGCAAGGCACAGCCGTACGAGAGTGATCCGGCCGAGTGGGCCGTACTCGACGAGGACTGCGTCTGGCGGCGGCAGCCGCTGCCCGGCACGGTGCTGGCCAGTCTCACCCGGAGGTTCGTGCTGCCGGAGAGCGGGGGCAAGGGGGCCGTGCAGGTCTCCCTGACGGTCACCGTCCACACCTCCACCACGGCCGCGCGCCGGGACATGGCCGCGTCCCTGGAGGAAGCGATGCGCTGCCCCGACCAGCGGCTCAACGCCACTGAGCGGGTGAGCGGACTGTACTCACGGGCCGATCCGTTCTCCGAGATGCGCAACGGGATCACCGACGACGACCTCGTGGAGAGCGGCACGTACCTGGTGGACGGCACGAAGGGCGAGCTGCCCTTCGACTGGTTCAAGTACCGGCTCGGTCCGGTCACGGTCGCCGCGACGGACCGTATCGGAGCGGGCCATGACGAGGAGGCGGCGTCCCGGATCGCCTCGCAGGTGGCGCAGGGCGTGGGCTACACGGCCGCCGAGATCGACGGCATCGGCGGCAACCGGGCCGGGGGCGGCGCCGACGGCAAGGGCGGCACCGACGGCGAGGACGATGCGGAGGGTTCGCGATGAGTGAGCCGCTCAGGCCCGCCGACCCCTCCCGGATCGCCGGGTTCCGGCTGCTGCGGCGGCTCGGCGCGGGCGGTATGGGCGTGGTCTATCTGGGACGGGCCGACGACGGCACGCTCGCGGCGGTCAAGGTGATCCGGGGCGAGAGCGCGGGCGACCCCGCGTTCCGGGACCGGTTCACGCGCGAGGCGGAGCTGGCGCGGCGGGTCACCAGCCGCTGGGTGGTGCCGGTGCTAGGCGCGGACGCGGAGGCGGCGGAGCCATGGCTGGCGACCGCGTTCGTCCCGGGCCCCTCGCTGGTCGAGGCGGTCGCCGAGCACGGCCCGCTGCCCTCCGCGACGGCCCGCTCGCTCGGCAGGCTGCTGGCCGAGGCGCTGGCGCGGCTGCACGCGGCCGGGCTGGTCCACCGGGACGTGAAGCCCGGCAATGTGCTGCTGGCCCTGGACGGACCCCGGCTGATCGACTTCGGGGTCGCGCGGCCCGAGGACGACACGGCGCTGACGGCTTCCGGGATGGTCGTCGGCAGCCCCGGCTTCCTCTCCCCCGAACAGGCCCGCGGCGAACCGGCCACTGCGGCGAGCGACGTCTTCTCCCTCGGCGGCGTACTGGCCTACGCCCTGACCGGCCGCCCGCCCTTCGGCAGCGGGGCGCCCGAGGCCCTGCTGTACCGCACGGTCCACGACGAACCCGAGCTGGACGGCATCGAGGAGGACTTCCGGGCCCTGGTCGCCCGCTGTCTCTCCAAGGACCCGGGAGACCGGCCCACCGCCGAGGAGCTGCGGCGCCTGCTGGCCGAGGACGACCCGGACGGCACCGCCGAACTGCCCGACGCGGTCGCCCGTATGATCGCCGCCCGGTCCGCCGAAGGGCTCGCCCTGCCCGAGATCGAGCCGACCGCAGTGGACGAATCCGCGGCACCGACCGGCCCCGGCGGCGACCCCCAGGACGCGGCCGGCCGGCGCCCGAACCGGCGCCGGCTGCTGCTGGCCGGCGGGGCGTTGCTGCTCACCGCGGGAGGTGCGGGCGCCGCCGTGCTCGCGACCCGCGACAACGACGAGAAGCCCGGCACGGCCCGGCCGGTGTACGTCCTCGGTGTGCACGCCAGCACGTGCGCGCCGCTGGTCAGCCGGGTCAGCGAACGCTCCGCCCGCCTCGCCGTCGCCCAGCACAACACCACCCCCGGCCGCGCCTACGACCTGAAGGTCCGCGTCCTGCGGGACGAGGGCAGCGCACCCAGCGCCCAGGACGTGGCGGGCCGCTTCACCGCGGACCGGGACGTGATCGCCGTCCTCGGGCCCGTCACCGAGCTGCCCATGCGGACGGCGGCGAAGGTCTACGGCCAGGCCGGGTTGACGCATGTGTCGAGCACCACGGGACAGCAGGACTACTTCCTGACCTCGCCCAAGGCGTCGTTCCAGACCGGCATGGCGCACATCGCGCTCGGCGGATGGATCGCGCTGCACGCCATGCTCACCGGTCAGCTCGGACGCCTCGGAGTCGTCCTGGACCGCTCCGGCGGCACGGCCGTCCAGGACCAGGCCGGCCTCCTCTCAAGCAGTGGCGGGACTCGCTCGGGGCTGAGGTCGTGCCCCGGGTGGTGGCCGAGGAGACCGGCGACGGCCCGGACGCGGTCCGCGCGCTGCTCGCCGACAAGGTCACCGCGTTCGCCTACCTCGGCCCCCTGGACGCCACGGTCGCCGCGGCGAACCAGCTGGCCGCGGCCGGTTTCGACGGCCCGCGCCGGATGCAGCACCTGCTGTACGCCTCGGACTTCCCGCGCCGCGCGGGAGCCGCGGGCGAAGGCTGGTACGTGGTCAACGCCGCCGCGGAACCGGCCGCCCTGACCAGCAAGGCGGCACGGGAGTTCACCGCCGCCTGGCGCACCCGCTACGGCGCGGCGCCCGAACCGTACGCAGCGGAGGCGTACGACTCCGTGCGCATGCTGCTCGGCGCGTTCGCCCGGACGGTGCCCTCGCGGCGCGGTGCCCGGCCGGCGCGGGCCGCCCTCGGGGAGCGGCTGGCCTCGGCCGAGTACCAGGGCATCGACCGGACGTACACCTTCGGCGAATACCACCACTTCGCCGCCGAGGGGGACGACTGGATGAACAGCACGTATGCGCATGAGGTGCGCGACGGGCGCTTCCGCCAGCTGGGGTCGCTGGCCGACCTTCAGGGCACGGAGACCGCTCAGGGCTGAGACGCCCGCGCCCGGCGCCGGAGCTGCGCGTCGGCGAGCGGGCGGGCGGAGAGGGGGGTTGTGCCATGGACCGGCTGCTGCCGTCCGACCCGGCCATGATCGGCGCGTACCGACTGGCGGCGCGGCTCGGCGCGGGCGGGATGGGCGTGGTGTACCTCGCCCGTTCCCCGCACGGCACGTGGTGCGCCCTGAAGTCGATCCGCTCCGAGCACGCGGACGATCCGGGGTTCCGTGCCCGCTTCCGGCGCGAGACGGAACTGGCGGTACGGCTCAGGGGCCGCTGGACCGTGCCCGTCATCGCCGCCGACGCCGAGGCCCGTTCCCCGTGGCTGGCCACCGCCTATGTGCCGGGGCCCTCGCTCGCCGAGGCCGTCGCCCGGCACGGTCCCTGGCCGGCGGCGGCTCTGCGCTGCCTGGGCGCCGCGCTGGCCGAGGTGCTCGACGCGGTCCACGACAGCGGGCTCGTCCACCGGGATGTGAAGCCCGCCAACATCCTGCTCGCCGCGGACGGCCCCCGGCTGATCGACTTCGACATCGCCCGCGCGGTCGGCGTGACCGCGCTCACCGCGGACGGGTCGGTCATCGGGTCCCCGGGCTATCTCTCTCCCGAACAGGCACGCGGCCGCACGGTGGGTCCGCCGAGCGATGTCTTCTCGCTGGGCTGCGTCCTGGCCCACGCGGCCACCGGCCGTCCCGTCTTCGGCACCGGCGGCGCGGCCGGCGTGCTGTACCGGACCGTGCACGAGGAACCCGACCTGGAAGGGCTGCCCGACGCGCTCACCGGGATCGTGGGGCGGCGTCTGTCCAAGGAGCCGGAACAGCGCCCGACGGTCGGTGAACTGCGGGAGCACTTCGGTCTGTTCGACGAGCGGAGCTGGCTGCCGGAAGGGCTGTCGGCGCTGGTGGCGGCCCGCGCGGCGCGGGTGCTCGACCTGCCGGTGCCGCAGGGCACGGTCGTCGACGGGCCCCCGGTGGGCTCGGCGGCGGATGCCCGGACCCGGGCCGCCGAGCCGCTCGCGGCACCGGGGACGTCCCGCCGCCGGGTGCTGGCCATGGGCGGCGCGGTCCTGGGCATCGGCGCGGCGGGTGGCGGCAGTTGGTGGCTCTGGGGACGCTCCGGCCCGACCCGCGCCGGAAACGTGCCGCAGCGGGTGATCGGTCTGCTCGGCGACCGGTCCGACCCCGCGTTCCTCGCTCATGAGCGTGGCGCCCGGCTGGCGGTGAGCGAGCACAACACCGCCTCGCGACGCGCCTTCGATCTCGCGCTGCGCACCGCCGACGGCGGCGGCACCGCGAAGGGGACCGCCGCGGCAGCCACCGCCCTGGCCGCCGACCCGGAGGTCTCCCTGCTGATCAGCAGCGGCACCAACGTGACCGTGCCCGCCGCGATGGAGGCCTGCGCCCTGGCCGGCATGCCGCATCTCGTCACCCGGGCCGACACGAGCGAACTCGACACCGCCAACCTCACCACCACACTGCTGACGCGCTCGACGAGGACAGCCGGGCCGCCGGCGATCCTGCGCTATCTGAACCGGGTGGTGAAACCCGCGCGGACCGCGGTCGTCCACGATCTGACCGACGCCGCCGAGACCGTCCCGACGGTCCGCATCGTCACCGTGCACGGCAAACTCGACGGCGACGTCACGCTGGAGGAAGTCGCCGCGGACCGCGACTTCACCGCCGCGGCCCGGCGGATCACCGGCCGCGGGGACGACGCCGTCCTGCTCGCGAGCGCCCGTCCCGACCGGGCCGCGTCCTGCGCCCGTGCCCTGCGGGAAGCGGGATATCGCGGCGTGTGCGTGGCGGACGAGCATGTGCTCGGCGCCCGTTTCCTCGTGCAGGCGGAGGGCTGGCTGATCGGCACGGGGTACGCGGACCCCGTCGCCGACCCGCGCCTCAAGGCGTTCACCGCGGCCCACCGGGCCCGCTTCGGCGCCGCCCCGGCACCCTGGGCCGCCGAGGCGTACGACACCGTCCGCTTCGCCGCCCACGGCCTGACCGCGGCCGGCCCCGAGCCCCGTACCGCCCTCCGTTCCGAAATCCTGCGCCGCCCCTGGCAGGGCGTCACCCGCACGTTCAGCTACGACGCCGACAACGAGTTCTTCCAGGCGCACGACGACGCCGGCGCCTTCCTCTACCGGGTGACGGACCGCACCGCCCGCTTCGTCTCCCGCGCCGACGACATCAACCGGGTCACGGGGTGACGACCCGGCGCCGCGCCTGGCGCCGGGTCCTGTGACGGTAAGTCAACCCAGGGGTGCGAGAGGTCTGGACAGCTGTGAGAGGCCGTGCTGTCATACCGCTGTCACCCGATTTCCAACGTTGAAAAGTCCCGCTCCGGCGCCCCCGCCCGGTCACGGCCTCCGCACGAGGAAAGGTTCGATGACACCACACCGCACCCGTACCCGAGCCAGATGGTGGGCGCTGCTCGCGGCGGCCGCCCTGACCCTGACGCCGGTGGGCCTGCTGCCCACCGCGACGGCCGCGGAGCAGCCGAGCAGTGTGTCGGCGCCCCCGGCCGCACGGGCCGCCGTCCAGACGCACGGCCTGAAGGGCGAGTACTTCAGCATGTCGGCGCCCGGCGCCCGCGACTTCGCCGAACTGGGCGGCACCCTCCTCGACCCCCAGATCAACTTCTCCGGACTGACCAGCACCTTCGAGGAGTTGACCGGGCAGACGGAACACACCACCGCGCGCTGGACGGGACACATCACCGCGCCCGCCACCGGCGACTACACCTTCCACGCCATCGGCGACAACGGCTTCCGCCTCTACATCGACGACGAGCCCGTCATCGACCACTGGGTGGGCGACTGGGACCGCGAACAGACCAGCGCCCCCGTACGGCTGACCGCCGGTGAGCCGCACGACTTCCGCCTGGAGATGTTCCAGGACACCGGCGGAGCCAGCATGTATCTGCGCTGGTCGACCCCGGCCCTGCCCAGACAGCTCGTGCCGATGTCGGCGTTCACCCCGCCGGCCGGCTTCGAGGTCTACCCGGTGGAGCCCTCCGTCGCCGCGGACGGCAAGCGGCTGCGTCTGCGCTTCGACGGCCGCGTGGGCGGGCTCCAGGCGGCCGGGGAGCACCTCAGGATCGAGGCGGACACCACCGCCATGCCCATCGGGTCGGTCGCGCCCTACCCGGGCGACGACTCCTCCCTGCTGGTCACGCTCACCAAGCCGATCCAGAAGAACCAGCTGGTGCGGGTCTCCTACGACGGCCAGGGCGGCCTGACGGTCGGCGGCGAGCGCGTGCCGAAGGTCATCCGCTACGCCGAGAACGCCTCCGCCCACCGGCTCACCACACCGTGGGGCGACAAGCTCGACAAGCAGCACCCGCTGCCCGAGTACCCGCGCCCGCAGCAGGTGCGGTCCGCGTGGAAGAACCTCAACGGGCCCTGGCAGTTCAGCGCCGCCGAGGAGGGCGAGGAGCCGGTCTTCGGCAAGAGCCTCGACGAGAAGATCATCGTGCCGTTCCCCGTCGAGTCCCAGCTGTCGGGCCTGGAGCGGCACGAGGACCACATGTTCTACCGCAGGCTCGTCGACGTCCCCAGGGACTGGAAGGTGGGCACCGACAGCCGCGCCAACCGGCTCAAGCTCCACTTCGGCGCCGTGGACTACCGCGCCCGCGTGTACGTCAACGGCACCGAGGTCGCCGAACACACCGGCGGCTACACCGCCTTCAGCGCCGACATCACCGACGCGCTCAAGGGCACCGGCCCCCAGGAGATCGTCGTCGCCGTCACCGACACGGGCGGCGCGAACCAGCCCATGGGCAAGCAGTCCACGCACCCCAGCGGCATCTTCTACACCCAGACGTCCGGCATCTGGCAGACCGTCTGGATGGAGCCCGTCGCGCCCGCGTCCATCGACGACATCGTCACCACCCCCGACATCGACACGGGCACCCTCGCCGTGACGGTCGACTCCGACGGCGCCTCCCCCGCCGCCCGCGTGGAGGCCGTGGCCCGCGACGCCCGCGGCACGGTCGTCGGCCGGGTCAGCGGACCGGCCGACGAGCAACTCACCCTGCCCGTGGCCGAGCCACGTCTGTGGAGCCCGGACGACCCCTACCTCTACGACCTCGACGTCAGGCTCACCGACGGCAGGTCCACCGACCGGGTCGACAGCTACTTCGGCATGCGCGAGGTCGGCATCGAGAAGGTCGGCGGCTTCAACAAGCTCGTCCTCAACGGCAAGCCGGTCTTCTCCCTCGCCACCCTGGACCAGGGCTTCTGGCCCGACGGTCTGTACACCGCGCCCAGCGACGAGGCCCTCGCCTTCGACCTCAAGGCGCACAAGAAGCTCGGCTTCAACGCCGTCCGCAAACACATCAAGGTGGAACCGGACCGCTGGTTCTACCACGCCGACAAGCTCGGGCTGCTGGTCTGGCAGGACTTCGTCTCCGGCAACATCACCGACGAGACGGGCCAGAGGGCCTTCGTCGACCAGGGCCGGGAGATGATGCGGCAGCACCACGACGCACCGTCCGTCATCGGCTGGATCGTCTTCAACGAGGGCTGGGGCGAGTGGAGCCGCGAGGAGACCGGCCGCATCGCCGAGTCCGTGCGGGCCGCCGACCCGTCCCGTGTCGTGAACGCCCACAGCGGGGTCAACTGCTGCAACTCCAAGGGCGATTCGGGCAAGGGCGACATCATCGACCACCACGACTACAACAACACCGATCCCGCCTTCCCCGACGAGACCCGGGCCGCCATGGACGGCGAGCACGGCGGCTTCACCCTGCGCACCCCGGGACACATGTGGCCCGGCGCCCCGACCGTGATCTACAGCGGCGTCACCACCAGGGAGGAGCTGACCCGCAAGTACGTGGAGAACACCGAGCGGTTCTATCTCGCGCAGGCCCGCGCGGAGCTGTCCGGATCGGTGTACACCCAGATCACCGACCTGGAGAACGAACTCAACGGCCTCTACACCTACGACCGTCGCGAGATCAAGGTGGACCCGGCCCAGGTGCGGGACATCAACCGCGAGGTGATCGCCGCCGGAGCCGCCGCGGGCTCGCAGAAGCCCCTGACGGGCGGCGGACACTGGAGCCTGGACGAGAACGCAGGCACCACCGCCCAGGACCAGGGCCCCGCCGACCGGCCGCTCACCCTGCGCGAGGGAGCCTCCTGGACGCCCGGCGTCAGCGGCAGCGCGCTGAAGTTCGACGGCCAGAAGCAGTACGCGGCGACCGCCGGACCGGTGCTCGACACCACCGGCAGCTACTCCGTGGCCGCCTGGGTCCGGCTCGACCAGCTCCCCGGCAACTACGCCACCGCGGTCAGCCAGGACTCCCGCGCCACGGCCAACTCCTTCTACCTCCAGTACGGGCACGGCACCTTCGCCTTCAGCACGCCCGGCGAGCGCCGCGCCCAGGTGCCCACCGCCGTGGAGACGGGCCGCTGGTACCACCTCGTCGGCGTCCGCGACGCCGCCGACAACGAGATCCGGCTGTACGTCGACGGCGCGCTCGCGGCGACCGCCACCGGCGGCGCCGCGCACCCGAGCACCGGCCCGCTGACCGTGGGCCGGGCCCACTGGGACGGCTCCCAGGTCGACTTCTGGAACGGCGCGGTCGACGAGGTCCACGCCTTCGACAAGGCCCTGACAGCGGAGGAGGTGGGCGGCCTCCACGCCGACGAGAAGCCCTGACCGACAGCGCACCGGAAACGGTTCCGGTGGCAGGAGGCCACCTCCCGCCCACCGGAACCCCGGCGCGGGGCCCCTCACCCCCGCCTTCGCTCACCCCGCACGGACTCCCGCACGCTGCTTGTGCCGTCGGCCGCGCGGCAGCGGGACTCCCCGTGCCCGTCTGCCCTGGAGGAGTTCGATGCGCCGCATCATCGCCTGCCTGGCGGCCCTGTTGGCGATGACCGGAGGCTTACTCGTCTCCGGCACCACCACCGCCACCGCCGCCGTCACCCCCAAGACACCGCCGCTGAGCACCCCGTGGACCGGTCAGGTGTCCACCACCAGTCCCCTGCCGGACTATCCCCGGCCACAGATGACCAGACCGGACTGGCAGTCCCTCAACGGGGAGTGGCAGTTCCTCAACCCACCCACCGACAGCTCGGGCAACGTCAACCGCAACGCCGCTCCCCCGGTCGGCCAGACCTTGCCCGAACGCATCCTGGTGCCCTATCCGGTGGAGTCGGCGCTGTCCGGCATCATGCGCAACGACAACCGGGACCTGATGTTCTACAAGCGCACCTTCACCGTCCCGCAGAGCTGGGCCGGCCAGCGGGTGCAACTGCACTTCGGGGCCGTCGACTACGAGGCCACGGTCTGGGTCAACGGCACCCAGGTCACCACCCACAAGGGCGGCTACGACCGCTTCGAGGCCGACATCACCCCGCAGCTGAGCGGCGGCACGAACGAACTGATCGTCCGCGTCTACGACCCGACCGACGGACGAGGCGAGAAGCAGCCGGTCGGCAAGCAGGTGAACAACCCCGGTGGCATCTTCTACACCCCCTCCTCCGGCATCTGGCAGACGGTGTGGATGGAGCCCACCCCCGCCTCCTCGATCTACTCCGTCGACATCGTGCCGAACCTCTCGGACAACACCGCGCGGGTCCGCGTCTTCACCCGCGGCAACGTGGGCGGCCACACCGTCCTGGCCGAGGCGATGTCGGGCTCCCAGGTGGTGGGCAGTTCGACCGGCGGCTTCACCGAGTTCTCCGTCCCCGTGCCCGACGCTCGCCGCTGGTCGCCCGACGACCCCTTCCTGTACGACCTGCGCGTCACCCTGCGCGATGCCGCCGGCAATCCGGTCGACCGGGTCACCAGTTACTTCGGCATGCGCGAGGTCGGCAAGAAGATGCTCAACGGGATCATGCGCCCCACCCTGAACGGTGAGTTCGTCTTCCAGATCGGCACCCTGGACCAGGGGTTCTGGCCGGACGGCCTCTACACCGCCCCCACCGACGCGGCCCTCGCCTTCGACGTGCAGAAGCACAAGGACCTGGGCTTCAACATGGTGCGCAAGCACATCAAGGTCGAGCCCCCACGCTGGTACTACCACGCCGACCGGCTCGGGCTGCTGGTGTGGCAGGACGTCCCCTCCACGCCCGCGTCCGACCAAAGCCGCACCCCGGCACAGATCGCGCAGTTCGAGACCGAGGCCCGCGAGATCATCGACGAGCACCGCTTCTCCCCCGCCGTGGTCACCTACGTCCCGTTCAACGAGGGCTGGGGCGAGTGGGACCTCGCCGCCACCCGGCGCGTCACCACCGACCTGGAGAACTACGACCCGACCCGGCTGATGAACCCGCACAGCGGCTTCAACTGCTGTGCCTCCAGAGGCGACCCCGGCACCGGTGACATCATCGACTGGCACGTCTACACCGGCCCGGACGCCCCGCGCCCGTCGGCCACCCGGATCTCCGTGCTCGGCGAGTTCGGCGGCATCGGGCTGCGTACACCCGGTCACGAGTACAGCCCGAACGGCCAGTTCTTCGCCTACGAGCAGGTCTCCAGCCGCGAGCAGCTGAACGACCGCTATACCGGCATGGTCCGTGACGCACAGCAGCTGATGACCACCAAGGGCCTGTCCGCCTACGTCTACACCGAGATCACCGACGTCGAGGGCGAGTACAACGGACTCTTCACCTACGACCGGCGCGTGCAGAAGGTCGACACCGGGCAACTGCGCACGGCCCACGGCGCGCTCGTCCGCGCCTCACGCAACCTCAACGCCCCGGTCGCCCTCACCCTCGGGCACGTCCGCTCCTTCAAGGTGACCACGCCGGGCTTCACCGACCGCTATCTGCGGCACGCCAACTCCACTGTCCGCACCGACGTGCTGAGCAGCGCCTCCGGTGACGGCGCCCGCCAGGACGCCTCCTTCCGCACGGTCGCCGGACTGGCCGATCCGCGCTGCTACTCCTTCGAGTCGGTCAACCAGCCCGGCCGCTATCTGCGCCACGCCGACAGCCGGGTCCGCGTCGACGCGGACACCGGCGGCCCGTTCGCCGCGGACGCCACCTGGTGCAGCCGGGCCGGTCTCGCCGCGGGCGGCACGTCCTTCGAGTCGCTCAACCACCCCGGCCACTACCTGAGGCACTACGCGGACAGCGTCTACCTCGCCCGCAGCGGCGGCCCCAACGCCTGGGACACCCCTGCCTCCTTCGCCGCCGACGCCACCTGGAACACCGGCGACCCGGCCCTGTGGCGCAGCTCCGCACTGCTGCCCACCGATGTGCGGCGGTCGCTGCGGGTGACCACCTGGGGGCACACCAACCGCTACCTGAGGCACGCCGACAGCCTCGCCCGCACCGACATCGTCGACGCGGGCAGCAGCGCGCTGCTCAAGCAGGACGCGACGTACACCGTGCGGCGCGGGCTCGCCGACGCCTCCTGCTACTCCTTCGAGTCGGTGAACTACCCGGGCCAGTTCCTGCGGCACGCCGACAGCCGGGTGCGCAACTCGCCCGACGACGGCTCGGCGCTGTTCCGCCAGGACGCCACCTTCTGCGCCCGCCCGGGGATCGGCGGGACGGGTGTCACCTTCGAGTCGATCAACATTCCCGGCTCGTTCCTGCGGCATCACGCCTCGCAGGTGTACATCGCCTCCGGCAACGGCAGCGGTGACGTCTTCGACCGTCCGGGGACCCTCACCGCCGACAGCAGCTGGGACCTCGCGGCCCCGTGGGCTCCCTGATCCACCCGTGACTCCCCGGGAGGCACCGGGCCTCTCGGGGAGCGCTCGGTCACTGCGCCGGGCTCACCGCCACGTTGTCGAAGGACGCGGCGGCGTCGAAGACGCGGACGCCGTTCGCGCCGCTGCGGTAGGTGCCGTCGGTGACGGAGATCCTCGGTGTCGTCATGTCGTCGACGTACACCTTGATCGAGGAACCGACGGCCGTGACGCGCAGCCGGTGGGTCGAGCCGGGCGCGATCGGCATCCGGGCGGTGCCCAGCTCGGTCCAGCTGTCGTTCGCCCGGCCCAGGACCACCTTGCTGCTGGGGCTGAGTCCGGCGTAGTAGCCGGAGTAGCTGTCCCAGCCGACCGACGGCCGGGTCACCCGGAAGGCCAGCCCGGCGTCACCGCCGCCCGACGTGACCGTGACCTCGGCGTCCTGGGTGAAGTCGGCGAAGTTCGTGTCGAGCAGGGCCTTGCTGCCCAGCGACTGGTTCACCCGGTAGCGCCCGTCACCGGCGGACCAGGACCCGCCGTAGGTCTTCCAGCCCAGCGCGTTGCCGTCGGCGAAGTTGTCCTTCACCTGCATCTGCACCCGGCGGATGGTTCCGTCGGCGTTGAAGTGGAGCCGGTCGTAGGCGAGTTGGCGATGGTTGCCGTCGGTCTCGCTGAGCGGGCGGCGGTGGTAGACGATGTACCAGACGTCGGTGCCGGGCACGTTGACGACGGAGTGGTGGCCGGACCCCCTGGCGACGGCCGGGTCCTGGGCGAGCACCTTGTCGATCTTCCTGAACGGGCCGGTGGGCGAGTCGGACATGGCGTACGACACCGAGTAGTCCGGGCCGGTCCAGCCGCCCTCGGACCACATCAGGTAGTACCTGCCGTTCCGCTTGAACATGAAGGAGCCCTCGGTGTAGTTCTCCGGGGTGATCTCCTTGTAGGCCGTCCCGTCGGCGAAGGTGCCGAGGCTCGTCATGTCCGGGTTGAGCTTGACCACGTTGGCGTGGTGCCAGCCTCCGTAGTACATGTACGCCTGACCGTCGTCGTCGATGAAGACGTCCTGGTCGATGGGCTGGGCGCCGTTGTGGAACTGCGAGATCAGCGGCCGGCCTACCGCGTCCTTGTAGGGGCCCTCGGGCTTGTCCGCGACGGCGACGCCGATGCCGCCGAGCTGGGAGTTGTTCTGGATGTCGTTGGCGGCGAAGTACAGGTAGTACTTGCCGTTGCGTTTCACCGGCGCCGGGGCCCACAGGGCGTACTTGGCCCAGGGGATGTTCGCCGTCGACAGCACGTTCGGGTGCTTGGTCCAGTTGACCAGGTCGGTGGAGGAGAACGCGTCGAGGTACGTCTGCTCGGAGTAGGGCTTGGAGGTGGTGGGGTAGACCCAGTAACGCCCGTCGTAGATCTCGGTGTCGGGATCGGCGTACCAGCCGTCGACGAAGGGGTTGCCCGCCTCGGACGTGCCGTACACCGGGGCGGCGACGGCGGCGGAGGGCGAGAGCATGGCAACGAGCCCGCCGACGAGCAGCGCGGCACAGGACTTGCCGAGGATCCCGGTCGATCGTGCGGTCATGGCTGGACCTCCGAGGAGTGGGGGGGGGGACGGCTTGGCCGCCGCGTACTGCGCGCGGCCGGCCGGGGGGAACCGGACGCGGCGGCCGGGGGGCCGGGGGGAGGCACGGCCGCCGCGTCCGGGGCTCGTCACATCAGTCGGCGTCTGCGGCCCAGCCAGGTCTGGGCGATGACGACAGACGCCGCTGACGACTTGCTGGTAGGAGGAGTCGAGCGAACCGATCTGGTTGATGACGTTCTGGATCACCTTGAGGAGCAGGACGCCGACCAGGGAGCCGCTGACGTAGCCGAGGCCGCCGGTGAGCAGGGTGCCGCCGATGACGACGGCGGCGATGGCCTCCAGCTCCATGCCGTTGCCGACGATGGTGACGCCGGACGCCAGCCAGGCCGCGTTGAGGGCGCCGGCCAGGCCGGCGAGCAGTCCGGACAGGGCGTAGACCAGGATTTTCGTACGGGCCACCGGGGCGCCCATCAGGGCCGCCGCGTCCTCGTTGCCGCCGACGGCGTACACATGCTGCCCGAAGCGGGTCCGGCGCAGGACGACGGCGCCCGCGACGAACAGCGCCAGCGTGATCCACACCGGGTTGCCGAGGCCGAGGGTGCTGCCCTGGCCCAGTTCGGCGAGGAAGGAGCCCTTGCCGATGAGGTAGGTGTCGGCGCCCTCGTCGGTCATCGCGAGCATCAGGCCGCGCGCGCCCAGCATGGCGGCGAGGGTGACGATGAAGGGGGCGAGCCGGGACCGGGCCACCAGCAGGCCGTTGACCACGCCGATCAGCCCGCAGGCCGCGAGGGGCAGCAGCAGCGCCACCAGGGTGCCGTGGCGTGATCCCCAGGCGGCCAGGACGCCGCCGAGGGCGAAGAGGGAACCGACGGACAGGTCGATCCCGCCGGTGATGATGACGAAGGTCATGCCCAGGGCGACGATCGCCAGGAAGGCCGAACTGGTCGCCATGTTGGAGAGGTTGTCGCCGGTGGCGAAGGAGTCGAAGGAGAACGACGCCACCAGGGAGACGAGCGCCAGCACGGCCAGCGCGCCGTGCTGCTGGACCAGGGCGCTGAGGCGTTCGGCCCGGGCGGAGCCGACCGGCTCGGCGCCCTCCTTCTGTTCGATGCTCACGGTGGTCACGGGCGTGTCCGTCCCGGTGGCGGTCATCGCTTCCCCCGTCCCCGCGCCGCGTAGACCGCGGCGACGATCACCATGGCCTGCGCGATCTGCGTCCAGGACGGCGGCAGGTCGTGCTTGATGAGCGTGGCCGTCAGGAGCTGGATGAGGACGGCTCCGGCCACGGTTCCCGCGATGTTCACGCGGCCGCCGGTCAGCGGGGTGCCGCCGACCACCACCGCCGTGATCGCGGACAGTTCCATCAGATTGCCCAGCGAGGTCGGGTCGCTGGCCTGCAGCCGCGCGGTGGCCAGGACGCCCGCGACCGCCGCGAGCAGCGCGCACACGACGTACACGACGATCAGCACGCGGCGCACCGGCAGACCGGCGAGCTGCGCCGCGGGGCGGCTGTCGCCGATGGCCAGCAGCTGGCGTCCGAAGGTGGTGCGGCGCACCACGAACGCGACGAGCAGCGCCAGGGCCGAGGCGATCAGGAACAGGTACGGCACGCCCAGGACGTCACCGGAGCCCAGGGAGGCCAGGGCGGGGTTGCGCAGATCCTCCAGCTGCGGGAGGAGCACCAGGGCCAGGCCCCGGCCGCCGACCATCAGCGCCAGGGTGGCGACGATGGGCTGGACGCCGATGAACGCCACCAGCGCTCCGTTGGCCAGTCCGACGCCGGCCGCGAACAGGGCGACCATGAGCAGGGTCGGCAGGAGGCCGTAGCCGAGGTAGAGGGCGGTGACGGAGGCCGCCAGCGCCATCACGGCGCCGACGGACAGGTCGACACCCTCGGTGCCGATGACCAGGGCCATGCCGAGCGCGACGATGATGACGGGGGCGACCTGGACGGCCTGGGTGCGGAAGTTCTCCGCGGACAGGAAGTGCGGGGTGATGAGGACGTTGACGACGAGCAGCACCGTCACACCGGCGTAGGCGCCGTAGGTCTGCAGCCAGTGCGGCAGGCGGTCCTTGTCCAACGGGACGGTGCGCAGGGTGGCTTCAGCCATCGGCGGCCGCCTCCTCGTCGGCGTCCCCGGCGGGGTCGTGCCCGGCGATCGTCCGCATCAGCTTCTCCTCGGTGACGTCGTCGCCGCTCAACTCGCCGACGACGGCGCCGTCCTTCAGTACGACCACGCGGTCGGACCCTTCGATCAGTTCCTCCAGGTCGGAGGAGATGAGCAGGACGCCCAGGCCGTCGGCGGCCAGTTCGTCGACGAGTTTCTGCACCTCGGCCTTGGCGCCGACGTCGATGCCCCGGGTGGGTTCGTCGAGCAGGAGCACCTTGGGGTTCATCGCGAGCCAGCGGGCCAGCAGCACCTTCTGCTGGTTCCCGCCGGAGAGTTCCCCCGCCTTCTGATGCGGTGAGGACGCCTTGATGCGCAGCCGCTTGATGAAGGTGTCCACGACCGCGTCCACCCGCGCCTCGGAGACCAGGCCGAAGCGGGACATGCGCGGCAGTACGGCGAGGGCGATGTTCTCCCGTACCGACAGGCCCGGCACGATGCCCTCGCTCTTGCGGTCCTCGGGCAGCAGGCTGACGCCGGCCCGGATGGCGGCCGGCGTGGAGCCCGCGCGCAGCGGCACCCCGGCCACCGTGACCGTGCCCGAACGCGGTTGCAGGGCACCGGCGATGGTCTTCGCCGTCTCGGTACGGCCGGAGCCGAGCAGACCGCCCAGGCCGACGACCTCGCCGGGGCGGATGCTCACCGAGACACCGTGCAGCTTGTGCGAAACCGTCAACTCCCGCGCCTGAAGCACCGGTTCGGCGTCGCTCGCGCCGTGCTCGCCGGTGAACTTGGTCAGGCCCTCCGTGCGGACCTCGCCCAGATCCCGGCCGAGCATCGTCGACACCAGCTGGAGCCGGTCGAGCCGGGCCAGTTCGCCGTGGTGGACGCGGCGGCCGTCGCGCAGCACGGTGACGGTGCCGCACACCGCGTACAGCTCGTCCAGCCGGTGGCTGACGTACACGACCGCGATGCCCGCGTCGCGCAGGCGCCGTATCACCGCGAACAGGGTCTCCACCTCGCGCGGTTCCAGGGAGGAGGTCGGTTCGTCCATGATGACGATCCGCGCCTCGGTGGCGACGGCCCGCGCCAGGGCGACCATCTGCTGGGCGCCGACGCCGAGGGTGCGCAACGGGCGGCGGACGTCCACCCGCACGCCGTAGCCGCGCAGGGTCTCCTCGGCCTCGCGGTTCATCCGGGACAGGTCCAGCACGCCGAGGCGGTTGCGCGGCTCGCGGCCCAGGAAGAGGTTGCGGGCGACGCTGAGCAGCGGGATGAGGTTGACCTCCTGGTAGATGGTGGAGATGCCCGCCTTCTGCGCCTCCAGGGGGGTGCCGAAGGAGACCGTGCGGCCCTGGAAGACGATCTCGCCCGCGTCGGGCCGGTACACACCGGTGAGGAGTTTGATCAGGGTCGACTTGCCGGCGCCGTTCTCGCCGATCAGGGCGTGCACCTCGCCGGCGCGCAGGGTGAGGTCCACGTCGTCCAGGGCCCGGACGCCGGGGAAGGTCTTGCTCAGTCCGCGGACGGCAAGGACTTCGGCGGGGGGTGCCACCTGTGCCTCCAGGATGTGGGGAAGGGTTGCGGGGGCGGAAGGGGGCCCGGCTCGACGGGCCCCCGGGGCACGTCAGTACGCCTTGCCGATGTCGCTCTGCGCGTTGGCCTCGTCGTAGGCACCGTCCTCGATAACGATGTCCTGGGCGACTTCCTCACCCTGGGTGAAGGTCTCCAGCGTCTGGAAGGCCAACGGACCGAAGCGCGGGTTGGACTCGATGACCCCGCTGATCCAGCCGTCCACGATGCCCTGGACGGCGTTGCGGGTGCCGTCCACCGTGACGATCTTGACCTCGCCGGCCTTCTTTCCCGCGCCCTTCAGCGCGGCGACCGCGCCGAGGCCCATCTCGTCGTTCTCGGCGTAGATGCCCTTGATCCCGGGCTTGGACTGGATGAGCTGCTCGGTGACCTGCTGGCCCTTCTCGCGGGCGAAGTCGCCGGTCTGCTCGAAGACGACCTTCAGCTCGGGCGCCTTCTCCGCGATGCGGTCCTTGAAGCCCCTGGTGCGCTCGGTGGTGACGTTGTTGCCCGCCGAGCCGAGCAGGATCGCCACCTCGCCCTTGCCGCCGGTCGCCTCGATCATCTGGTCGGCGGCGCGCCGGCCCTGCTCGACGAAGTCGGAGGCGATGAAGGAGACGTAGTCCTTGCAGGCCGTGGCGTTGATCTTGCGGTCGATGGTGACGATGGGGACCTTCTTGGCGGCGGCGGCCTGGAGGACCGGGTCCCAGCCGTCGGAGTTGAGCGGGGCGATGACCAGCAGGTCGGCGCCCTTGGCCAGCAGATCCTGTACGTCGCTGATCTGCTTGGAGAACTGCGACTGGGCGTTGGCCGTCAGCAGTTTCACGCCCCGCTTCTTCGCCTCGTCCTTGATGGACCGCGTCTCGGCGATACGGAACGGGTTGGCTTCCTTCTCGGACTGGGAGAAGCCGACGGTGGCGTCCTTGAGGTCGAGCTTCTCGGCACCGTAGGCGTCGATGGTGCAGGTCTTGCCGCCCGGCGCGGGCGAGGCGACCTTCTGTTCGGCGTCCGCCGCGGACGCGGAGGAGGTGTCGGCGCCTGCCGCGTCGTCCTCCGACTTCGCGCAGGAGGTGGCGGTCAGGGCGACCGCGGCGGCGAGGGAGACGACCACGGGACGGGCGAGGAGGCGACGGCGGTGAGTGGTGCGCTGCATGGTGACCCCGATCCGGGCGACGCTGGAAGGGAATGGGGGAGGTGGTGAACGGACGAAGACCGAGCGGATGCCGAGCACAGTGGTGCTTCTCCCCCGGCGGGAAAGGTTGTTCGGCCCGCCGCACAGAGGTTTTTACATCGTTGGAAGGACGCTGTAAACCCCCTGTGCACACGCCTTCACACGGGGCGCCGGGACGGAAGGCCGGCGGGGAGCGGGCGCAGGACTCAGCCCTGGGCGCGCCCCAGCGTGCTCTCCCGCTGCACCAGGCGGTAGTCCGCCCACACCCGGCGCGGCTCGGGCGGTGCCCCGTCGCCGAGCCGGGCCAGCACCGACTCCACCGCCAGCCGGCCGATGGCCTCCTTGTCCGGTGACACCGAGGTGAGCGTCACCGCGCCGAACCGCCCCTCGACCACGTCGTCGAAGCCGACGAGCGCGATGTCCTCGGGCACCCGCAGCCCGCGTTCGTGCAGGACCCGCATCGCGCCGATGGCCATCGGGTCGTTGTAGGCGAAGACCGCGTCCGGGCACCGCCCGGAGTCCAGCAGGCGCGCCATGGCCGCCGCCCCGTCCGCATGGCCCCAGCCGTCGGTGGCGGCCACCAGCGCGTCGTCGGCGGGCAGTCCGGCGGCGGTGAGTTCCTCGCGCCAGCCCCGCACGCGCAGTTGGGCCGGTTCGCTGCGACCGCGCCGGGCGCCGATGAACGCCACCTCCCGCCGTCCCAGGTCGAGCAGGTGGCGCACCGCGGCGCGGGCGGCGGCCACGTTGTCGATGGCGATGTGGTCGTAGGGCAGGTCGTAGTCCCGCTCGCCGAGCAGCACCAGCGGGACGTGCTCGGACTGGTCGCGCAGGTCCTCGGCCTCCAGCTCGATGGGGCTGAGGATGAGCCCGTCGATCACCCTCGCCCGGAAGCCCTGGCTGACCAGGACTTCCTGTTCCCGCAGGCCGCCGGTGTGGTCGAGCAGGACGATGTAGTCGTGGGCGGCGGCGGCGTCGATGACGGCGGCGGCGAGTTCGGCGAAGTAGGGGTTGCCGAGTTCGGGCAGGGCGAGCGCGATGATGCCCGTGCGTCCCTTGCGCAAGTGCCGGGCGGCGAGGTTGGGCCGGTAGCCGAGCGCGTCGATGGACCGCTGGACGCGCTCGCGCATGGCCGGTGTGACGTGCTGGTAGTTGTTCACCACGTTGGAGACGGTCTTGATGGAGACCCCAGCGTGCGCGGCAACGTCCTTGAGGCTGACCCGCACGGCAATCCCTTCACAGCGTCCCGGCCGGTGTGGCCGGTGCGGGTACGGGGTCGTCACCGTGGGCCGTGCGCCGAGTTCCCGTACGTGACTTTTACAACGTTATACAGGCGTGTTCGCCAGGCTGACAAGGTAAAGGATCGACGGCGCCCCGCCAACGGCCCGGCGCCTACGGCATGCCGGGCAGCCGGACCGTCACGACAAGGCCCCCGGTGGGGCGGGCGGCCAGATCGAGGGTGCCGTCGTGGGCGCGGACGATGCTGTGCACGATGGCGAGGCCGAGCCCGACCCCGGCATGCTCGTCGGTGCGGACGCGTTCCGTGCCGCGCTGGAAGGGTTCGGTGAGGGTCGGCACCAGTGCCGGGGGAATCGGGTGGCCCGTGTTCTCGACCCGCAGCACGCTCGCGCCGCCCTGCGCCGCGGTGTGGACGGTCACGGTGCCGCCGGTGGGGAGGTTGTGGACGACGGCGTTCTGGACGAGGTTCGTCGCCATCCGCAGCAGGAGTTCCGCGGAGCCGCTGGTCCGGGCCGCCGTGCCGGTGACGTCGAGCGTGATGCCGCGCTGTTCGGCGAGGGGCAGCAGCGTCTCGGCGGCCTCTTCGGCCACCAGGGAGAGGTCGACGCTCTCCCGGACGATGTTCCCGCGGTCGCTGCGGCTGAGCAGCAGCAGGGCCTCGGTGAGGTCGATCGCGCGGGCGTTGACGGCCTGGAGGCGTTCGATGAGTTCGCCCCGGTCCCGGGCGGGGTCCCGGCGGGCGACGTCGAGCAGGGTCTGCGAGATGGCCAGCGGGGTGCGCAGTTCGTGCGAGGCGTTCGCGGCGAACCTCCGCTGCTCGGCGACGTGCGACTCGAGCTGTTCGAGCATGGTGTCGAAGGCGTCGGCGAGTTCACGGAATTCGTCCTGGCGGCCCGTCATGCGGATGCGGTGGGACAGTGATCCGTTTCCGGCCAGCCGGGTCGCGGCCGTGATGTGGGTCAGCGGTGCGAGCATCCGCCCGGCGAGGAGCCAGCCCCCGACGAGGCCGAACGCGAGCAGGAAGGCCATCGCCCAGGCGGCGGCGGGGGCGAAGGTGCGCACCAGGAGGTAGCGGTTGGGCGAGATCCCGAGCAGGCCCTGGGAGTTGTCGGGGACGTAGCGCAGCAGGAACCACCACACCACGGCCAGCAGCAGGGCACCGGCGACGGCGAGGAAGCCCGCGTAGCTGAGGGTGAGTTTCAGCCGGACGCTGAGCCCTGGGCTCCTAGTCATCCGTACGGCCGGGGCGGTCGGTGTCGATGCGGTAGCCGACCCCCGGCACCGTGGCGATGATCCACGGCTCGCCGAGGCGTTTGCGCAGTGCGGAGACGGTGATGCGGACGGCGTTGGTGAGGGGGTCGGCGTTCTCGTCCCAGGCCCGCTCCAGCAGTTCCTCGGAGCTGACGACGCCTCCTTCGGCGGCGACGAGGACTTCCAGTACGGCGAACTGCTTGCGGGTGAGCGCCACGTAGCGTCCGTCGCGGAAGACCTCCCGGCGGAAGGGGTCCAGACGCAGGCCCGCGATCTCGCGGACCGGGGGCCGGGCGTACGCGCGCCTGCGGTCGAGCGCCCTCAGCCGCAGGACGAGTTCCCTCAGCTCGAACGGCTTGGTGAGGTAGTCGTCGGCGCCTAGCTCGAACCCGGACGCCTTGTCGTCGATGCGGTCGGCGGCGGTGAGCATGAGGATCGGGATGCCGCTGCCGGAGGCGACGATGCGCCGGGCGACCTCGTCGCCGGAGGGGCCGGGGATGTCGCGGTCCAGGACCGCGAGGTCGTAGGAATTGACGCTGAGCAGTTCCAGGGCGGAGTCACCGTCGCCGGCGATATCGGCGGCGATCGCCTCCAGCCGCAGACCGTCCCGGACGGCTTCGGCGAGGTACGGCTCGTCCTCCACGATCAGTACGCGCATGTCGGCAGCCTAGGCAGCGGGGCATATCGGGGGCGTATGCGGGAGCGGGGCACGCCGCGGAGCGCTGCCGCGGCGGGGCCCGCCTCGTCCGGAGCGCCGTAGTCCGCGACGGCCGCGCAGGCCGCGACGCGCGCGGCTCAGCTTGCCGCTTCCGGCGTGGGGGTGCGGCTCGGCTCGCCCCGGCCTGCGTCGGGCGCGGCTCAGCCCGCCGCTGCCGGCGCGGGGTGACGCTCAGGTCGCCGCTGCCAGCGTCGGGCACGGCTCAGCTCACCACTGCCAGCCCAGGGTGACGCACAGCTCACCGCTGCCAGCGCGGGGCCGGGGGGGCGGGTCGTCCCGGCCAGCCCCAGGCGCGGCCCGTGTCGCCCCGGCCAACCCCGGACGCGGCACAGGTCGCTCCGGCCTGCGTCGGACGCGGCTCAGGTTCCCCCGGCCAGCCCCGGGCACGGCCCAGGTCGCCCCGGCCAGCCCAGTGACGCACAACTCACCGCTGCCAGCGCGGCGCCGGGGGGCAGGTCACCCGGCCAGCGCAGGGCGCGGCCCGTGTCGCCCCAGACGCGGCCCAGGTCGCTCCGGCCTGCGTCGGACGCGGCTCAGGTTCCCCCGGCCAGCCCCGGGCACGGCCCAGGTCGCCCCGGCCAGCGCCGGGCACGGCTCAGCTCACCACTGCCAGCCCAGTGACGCACAACTCACCGCTGCCAGCGCGGGGCCGGGGGCGGGTCGTCCCGGCCAGCCCCGGGCGCGGCCCGTGTCGCCCCGGCCAGCCCCGGACGCGGCCCAGGTCCCCCCGAGCCACCGCCGGACACGGCCCAGCCCACCCCAACCACCGCCGGACACAGCTCAACCCACCCCAGCCACCCCCGAACACAGCCCAGCCCACCCCAACCACCCCCGAGCACAGCTCACCTCACCCCAGCCAGCCCCGGCCCCCCACTCAGCCCGCCCCAACCAGCCCCGGGCGACGCTCGTCCCGTGCCGCTTCCCTCTCGGTGTGCCACCAGCGGCGCGACGCCAGGCCGGCCAGTACGGCGCCCGCGGCGTTGACGAGGACGTCGTCCACGGAGGACACCCGGTCGAGGCTCAAGACGTACTGTGCGGTTTCCACCAGGACCGAGCAGCCCGACCCCAGCGCCAGGACCCGCGGCACGGACGCCAGCGCCGCGAACCGCATCGGCGCGAAGAACCCCAGTGCCGCGAACACCAGCAGGTTGCCGATGATCCCGAGCGGCCCCATCGTGACCAGGTCCCGCAGGGGCACCAGGCTCACCCGGGCGGGCGCGGTCCCGGCCTCGCCGCCCGGCATCATGGTCAACCACAGGAACGGCACCGTCCCGTGGACCATGCCCACCTCGGCCACCGACCTGCGCCACGCCGACCCGGCACCGGCGGCACGCCGACACCGTGCCAGCACCCACGCCGCCAGCAAGGCCACCGGCACGGTGACCAGCGTCATGAGCACCACGCCGTTGAACGTGTCGAAGCAGCCGTGCCACCGCCCGGCCATGCACGTCGGAGCGGCCATCATGAGCGGCCGCCGCAGGACGAACAAGACGCCCGCCAGGCCGAGCACGGCGAGGGCGGCGCTCACGATCCCGCGTGTGCGTCGGGCGGGCGCTGACACCGATGTGTTGTAGTCCATGCCCTCCATTGCAGGGTGAGGGCCGTTGCGGTGGCGTATGCGCTTTTCGATACGCCCGCGATACAGGCCCCCGGCGCCGGTGCCGTCAGCCCGCCGAGCCCGGCTTCCATTCCTCGGCGAGCAGACCGAGCGGCACCTCGTCCAGGAACTCCCCCATCACCCAGGCCGAGGAGCGCAGTACGCCCTCGCGGACGAAGCCGTTGCGTTCGGCGGCGCGCAGCATCGGGATGTTGTCCGACAGCGTGTCGATCTGCAGCCGGTGCAGGCCGCGCACGACGAAGCCGTAGTGGCACAGCACCGCGACCACATCGGTGCCGTAGCCCTTGCCGCGGCAGGAGGGCAGCAGCCCGAGCCCTATGTGCGCCGACCGGTTGTGGGTGTCGAGGCCCCAGAGCGTCGCGAGGCCGGCCAGCGTGCCGCCGTCCAGCTCCACCACGGAGAACGGGACGCGCCCCTGCTCCTTGTCGTCCACCCCGAGCAGCGGGTCCTTGGTGCCGGGCGAGAGCGGCCGCCACGGCCCGGCCTCGGCCCGAGACGCGCCGGCCACGTCGTCGTGGAGCTCGGTCCGCAGGACCGGGATGTCTTCCTCGTGGCGGGCCCTGAGCCCGACCTTGTTACCCCGCAGCATGCGAGCTTCCTATCCGACCGGCCCGCCGCGCGGCAATCGGATTGGAGGCCGCTGGTCCCGTGCGGTGGACGCGCCGGCGGGTCCGTCAGCGGCGGACCGATGCGGCGAACTCCCGGAGGAACAGCGCTTCCACGTGCGCCATGTGCTCGATCTCCGACGGGTCGACGCTCTCGTTGGGCGCGTGGATGAGGCAGCGGGGCTCCTCCACCCCCATGAGGATGATCTCGGCGCGCGGGTAGGTCGCGGCGAGAACGTTGCACAGGGGGATGGAGCCGCCCTGGCCGAGGAAGGCGAGCGGTCTGCCGTAGACCTGCCGCATGGCCACGCCGAGGGCGGTGTAGGCAGGGCCGTCGGTGGCGGCACGGAACGCCGAGCCGGTGCCTTCCGTCTCGACGGTGACCCGTGCGCCCCAAGGGGCCGCCTGCGTCAGGTGGTCGGTGAGCGCCGCGCGGGCGGCCTCCGCGTCGGTGCCGGGCGGCACCCGCAGGCTGACGCGCGCGCGGGCGGTGGCGGGCACCGCGGCGGCCGAGCCGACGACCGGCGGGCAGTCGATGCCGAGCACGGTGACGGCGGGGCGGGTCCAGAGGCGGTCGGCGACGGTGCCGGTGCCCATGAGGCGCACCTCGTCCAGGACGCCGGCGTCCTTGCGGAACTGGGTCTCGTCGTAGCCGACGCCCTCCCAAGTGCCTTCACAGTCCAGGCCGTTGATGGTGGTCGCCCCGGTCTCCGGGTCCCGGAGCGTGGACAGCATCTGGATCAGCGCGGCAAGGGCGTCGGGGGCGGGTCCGCCGAACATGCCGGAGTGGACCTCGCCCTGGAGGGTGTCGACGGTGACGACGAGGTTGGCGAGGCCGCGCAAAGTGACGGTCGCCGTGCCGGTGCCGACCTCGGCGTTGCCGGTGTCGCACACCAGCAGGGCGTCGGCGCGGAACTGCTCGGGGTGCTGGGCGACGTACGCCTCCAGGCCGCCGGTGCCCTGCTCCTCCGATCCCTCGGCGACGAACTTCAGCCCCACCGGGATGTCGTCGCCGAGCGCCCGCAGCGCCGTGAGGTGCATGACGATGTTGCCCTTGCAGTCGGCGGTGCCGCGGCCGTACCAGCGGCCGTCGCGCTCGGTGAGCGTGAAGGGCGGAGTGGTCCAGGCGGCGTCGCCGAGCGGGGGCTGGACGTCGTAGTGGCAGTACAGCAGGACCGTCGGTGCCCCGGGCGGGGGCGGCCGGTGGCCGATGACGGCGTTGCTGCCGTCCGGGGTCTCGGCCAGGTGGACATCGCGCAGGCCGGCCTCGGTGAAGGCGTCGGCGACCCACCGGGCGGCCCGGTGGCACTCCTCCGGCGGGTACTGGCGGGGGTCGGCGACGGAGGGGACGGCGACCAGCTCGGCGAGATCGGTTTTCGCGCGCGGCATCAACTCGGCGATCCTGGAGGCGAGTTCACTCATGATCATCGCCTCACCGTGTCGTCGGTGTCGAGGTCCTCGAGCTTGTCCTTGAACCGGTCGAGCTTGTCCGGGCAGTAGATCTCCAGGATCTTCGCCTCGGCCCGCAGCGCCTGGGCGTCGCCGATGACGGGGCGCTGGCCGACGAACGCGGCCCCGTTGGAGACGTTGATCTTCCACAGGGCGGAGTGCAGGGCACTGGCGGGGTCCTCGCAGACCAGCCCGCCGTCGGTGCCCAGCGCGCGCTCGATCGTCCCGGTGTCCGGCCGGGGATAGCCGGCCCGCTCGGCGGCGTCGGCCAGCTCGTTCGCCTTCCGGGCGCTCTCGTTGGTGGACTTGACGCTCTCGTACTGGATGATTCCGACGACGGCGAGGGCGACCAGTACGACGATCGCGCCGATGTAGATCCACTTGTGCTCGGAGGCGAACCGGGTGGGGCTCATGACGCGCTCCCCTCCGTGCGCCAGCCGGGTTTGCGGAACTTGAGGAAGGCCCAGGGGATCAGCAGGCCGAGGACGACGAGACCGCCGCCGATGATCGCGACGTACACCCCGACGCTGCCGCCGCTGAACTGCGAGGGCGGAACGAAGCCGATCGCGAGGGCCGCGACGGAGGCGAGCAGGCCCACGACGCACACCAGGCCGAGGGCGGGGACACGGTAGCCGCGCGGGTGGTCGGGCTGGTTCCTGCGCAGGCGCATGGCCGCGACGAACATCAGCAGGTAGACGATGAGGTACACCTGCGTGGTGATCGTCGAGAAGATCCAGTAGACGTTGGAGACATTGGGGATCAGGGCGTACATCAGGGCGATGACCGTGGTGACGACGCCCTGGGTGACCAGGATGTTCTGCTGGATGCCGCGCTTGTTGAGCTTCTGCAGGAAGGGCGGCAGGTAGCCCTCGCTGCGGGAGATCTCCAGCAGGCCCTTCGACGGTCCGGCGAGCCAGGTGAGCATGCCGCCCAGGGCGGCGGCCACCAGCATCACGGCGGCGATCGGGGTCATCCAGCCGATGTGGAAGTAGGAGAAGAACGCGTGGAACGCCTGCATCACACCGGCGGTCAGGCTGGTCTGGTCGGCCGGCACCACCCAGCTGATGGCGAGCGCGGGAAGGATGAAGATCAGCAGCACCAGGCCCATCGCCATGAACATCGACTTCGGGTACTCCTTCGCCGGGTTCTTCAGCGACGAGACGTGGACCGCGTTCATCTCCATGCCGGAGTAGGAGAGGAAGTTGTTGACGATCAGCACCAGGCTGGCCAGGCCCGCCCACTGGGGCATCAGATGGCTGGTCGTCATCGGCGCCGCCGACTCATTGCCCTGTCCCAGGAAGACCAGGCCCAGCAGCACGAGGATGGTGCCCGGCACCAGGGTGCCGATGATCAGGCCCCAACTGGACAGCCCCGCGAGGGCCTTGGTGCCTCGGGAGGAGACCCATACCCCGGTCCAGTACAGGACCATGATGACGAGGGCGGTGTAGAGGCCGTTGGCGGCGAGGGAGGGATCGATGACGTACGCGATGGTGCTGGCGACGAATGCCAGCAGGCTGGGGTAGTAGAAGATCGTCATCGCGAACTGGCACCACACGGCGAGGAAGCCGAGGGGTTTCGACAGTCCCTCGCTCACCCACCGGTAGACACCGCCCGGCCATCCGGACGCGAGTTCCGCCGACACCAGCGCGGTCGGCAGCAGGAACACGACCGCCGGGAGGAGGTAGAGGAAGACACAGGCCAGGCCGTACACGGCCATCGTCGGCGCCGCCCGCAGACTGGCCACCGACGCCGTCGTCATGAGAGCGAGCGTCACCCATGTCAGCACGGGTGGTGCGGCGCCTCCGGCTTCCGTACGAGCCAGTTGTCTCGGCTGGTCAGCAGGGATGTCCATCGACGCCATGAGCCCTCCCTGGGCCTGCTGGGTGTTGCTGCAACCGTCATGGAAGGCCGGGGGAAGCGCAGGACGGAGGGCTCCGTTCGGGTGACTGCCGGTCCGCCGCGACGCGGGGCCCGTGCCCCTCGAAGATGCCGGAGCCGGGGCACCGTTGCACGCTGGACGCTCCCGTGACCCAGCCGCCGGGGAGCCGGGCGTGGCGCGACCCGCACAGACCTCCGCCGGTCTCGACGAGCTGACCGCGTTCCTGTCCCGGCTGACCGCCCTGACCCTGCGCTCCTCGGGCGAGGGCGCCCATCTCATCGCGGATGCCGTCGCGGGCGCCGCCCGCGCGTACGGCGGCGACGCCTGCCTCCTCCTGGTCCCGGAGGCCGCCGCGCTAACGTGACCGCCACCGACGGCCGGACCCGGACCGTTACCGTGCGCGGCTTCCCCGAGGTCTTCCGGCTGGACCGGGCCGCCGCGCTGAAGACCCTGCTCGCCGGCGTGCGGGAGGGCCGGCTCGCCATCGCGGAGGCGCAGCGGCGGCCGGCCCGGATCGAAGCAGCGCCACCGCCGTACCCGTGATGGCTGAAACTGATCGGCATCGTGCTGTTCGCGCTGGGCTTCGCGCCGCTGATGCAGCCCACCCGGTACGAGATCGCCACCACCGCGGCTCCGGGGACCGTGACCGCCGCACTGGCCGTCGCCGCCACCCTGGACAAGCCCCTGGTCAAGCATGTGCAGCGGCTCAACCAGATCCGCCGGGCGATCCCCGCCCAGATGGGCCAGTACTCCACCGAGGGCATCTCGGGCGGCATGGCGTTCAAGCGCCGCTTCACCAGCAGCTCGACGGACAGCTTCGCGCTGGTCACCGTCACCGGCGGGGCCACCTTCACCGGCATCCCCGACGGCCGTTACGTGGACGCGGTCACCGGTGACGTCCGCCAGGCCACCACCGGCACCCTCCCCGTCGCCGCGCCCGGCAAGGGCAACCTGCGCGCCTATGTCCTCAACGGGCCCGGGCAGATCGGCACCGCCGGCCCCTACTTGAAGTGAAGCACCGTGGGTGCCGGGCGGACCGCTTCCGCCCGGCACCCGTCCTCACGCGACCGCGGTCCCCTCCAGCTCGACCAGCTGGCCCGGGACCGCCAGCCGTGTCACCCCGAGCATCGTGGTGGCCGGCGCCACCCCGGCGGCGCCCAACCGCGCGGCCAGCACGCCGTAGTGCGGGAACAGCAGGTCGACGTCGGTGGTGTACACGTTGAGCCGGACGAGGTTCGCGAGGGACATGCCGGCCTCGCCGAGCACGGCCTCCAGGTTGTCGACGCTCAGCGCCAACTGCGCGGCCATGTCCCCTTCGTGCTGGGGCTTGCCGTCGCCGCTCATCGCGGTCTGCCCCGAGCAGTACAGGGTCCGGGTGTGCCCGGAGACGAGCTCACCTTGGTTGAAGCCCATCTCCACCGACCACGTCACCGGGTTGACCGCGGTTCGTTCCACTGCGACATCAGCTCCATTCGACTCATGGGAAGTACGTCCGAACGTCCACCGGCGCGGCAGCCGCCACGGGTGAAGTCCGTGCTCAGGAGCCTGCCGACAAAACATGACACCCTCGGTCATGTATTCGGTAGGGTCCTGGTATGCGCGCCGATCGGCTGGTCTCGCTGGTTCTGTTGCTGCGTCAGCGCGGCCGGACGACCGCGGACACGCTCGCCCGCGAGCTGGAGGTGTCCACCCGTACCGTGCTGCGCGACATCGAGGCACTGTCCGCGGCCGGCGTCCCGGTCTACGCCGAGCGCGGCCGGCACGGCGGGTTCGCGCTGCTGCCCGGCTTCCGGACCGAACTCACCGGACTGAACCACGACGAGGCCCTTGCCCTGCTGACCGCCGGATCAGGGCGCGCCGAGCAGCTGTTCGGCCTCGGCTCGGCACTCGCCTCTGCCATGCGCAAGGTGGTGGACGCCCTGCCCGAGGACCATCGGGCCACCGCGAGCGACGCGGCCCAGCGCTTCCTCGTCGAACCGGAGACCGATCTGCTCTCCCGGCGGCCGGCCACCGACGAGGTGCCCGACAGCACAATGATCGAAATCCGGCGGGCGGTGCTCGCCGGACACAAACTGCGCATCCACTACGAGGCCACCGACCAGGCACCCCGGTGGCGCACGGTCGACCCGATCGGCCTGGTCACCGTGCGCGACCGGCGCTACCTGCTGGCCACCCGCTCCGGCGCGGACCGCACCTACCGGCTGTCCCGCGTACGCGCCGCCGAGGAACTCCCCGAACCGGCCCAGCGAACCGACCGCGTCGACCTGGACCGGGCCTGGCGCGAGCGCTGCGCGCAGTTCCTCTCCAGCGACCACCTCGCCGTACGGGTACGGGTGAAACCGGAGCGACGCGAGGACCTGCTGAGCCACGCGGTGGCCGTCCGCGCCACGGAACCCGACACGGACGGCTGGCTCCGCCTGGAGGTCACCTTCCAGGACCTCCGCCACGCCGAATGGGCCCTGTGGCAACTCGGCACCGACGCGGAAGCCTTGACCCCCCAGTCGCTGCGCACTTCCCTGCACCACCGCGCAACAGCCCTGGCCGCCTGTTACGGGACTCGGCAGGAGAGCTGATCAGCTCCGCGGCGCGAAGAATGGCGCACGCATTCCCCTCGCCGCCCCCATTGACATGCACCCGCCCCCCGCAAGACATTGAGAGCGCTCTCACAGTGGTCCGGACCAACCCCCACAGCCGATCACCTCCAGGAGACACGCATGTTCAGAGGCCTCAAACGCCGCCTGCCCGCGCTCGCCGCGGCGGCCGCCCTGCTCGGTGGCATCCTGACAGCCGCGAGCCCCTCGACGGCCGCCGCCGCGGTGCCCGCGACCATCCCGCTGAAGATCACCAACAACTCCGGCCGCGGGGACGCCGTCCATGTCTACGTCCTCGGCACCTCCCTGACGACCGGTCAGCTGGGCTGGGCCGACGCGAGCGGCATCTTCCACGCGTGGCCGGCCGGCGGCAATCCGCCCGTCCCGGCACCCGACGCGTCCATCCCGGGGCCCGCCGCCGGACAGTCCAGGACGATCAGCATCCCCAAGCTCGCGGGCGGCCGCATCTACTTCTCCTACGGCCAGAAACTCGTGTTCAAGCTGGCCACCGGCGGTCTGGTGCAACCCGCCGTGCAGAACCCGTCCGACCCCAACCGCAACATCCTCTTCAACTGGTCGGAGTTCACCCTCAACAACGACGGCCTGTGGATCAACAGCACCCAGGTCGACATGTTCTCGGCCCCCTACTCGGTCGGCGTCCAGCGCGCCGACGGCAGCGTCGCCAGCACCGGCCGTCTCAAGTCCGGTGGCTACAACGGGGTGTTCGCGGCCCTGCGCGCCCAGCCCGGAGGCTGGGGCGGGCTGATCCAGACCCGCTCCGACGGCACCGTGCTCCGGGCCCTGTCCCCCACCTACGGCATGGAGACCGGGGCGCTCCCGGCGAACGTACTGGACGACTACATCAATCGCGTCTGGCAGAAGTACGCCACGACCACACTCACGGTCACCCCGTTCGCCGACCAGCCGAACACCAAGTACTACGGCCGGGTCTCGGGCGGCGTCATGAACTTCACCAACTCCTCCGGGGCCGTCGTCACCAGCTTCCAGAAGCCCGACGCACCCAGTGTCTTCGGCTGCCACCGCCTCCTGAACGCCCCCAACGACCTGGTGCGCGGGCCGATTTCACGCACCCTGTGCGCGGGCTTCAACCGGTCCACCCTGCTGACCAACCCCAACCAGCCCGACACCTCGGCGGCCAACTTCTACAAGGACGCGGTGACCAACCACTACTCCCGGATCATCCATGAGCGGATGGTGGACGGTAAGGCCTACGGCTTCGCGTTCGACGACGTCGGCCACCACGAGTCCCTGGTCCACGACGGCAGCCCCCGGCAGGCGTACGTCACCCTCGACCCGTTCTCCTGAGCGGCAGAGCCGGCGGGGGTCAGCCCCGCCGGCCGGTGCCGTTGCGCCGGGCGTTGTTGTACACGCGCAGCAGATGCTTGGCGACCGGGCACGGCACCGAGTCCGCATGACACTGCCGGCACGTGCGCAGGTGCTGTTCGTAGTCGGTACGGGCTTGCTGGAGGGCATCGCCTTCAGTGGGCATCGCAGTCCTCGAAATTGCTTGCGGAGGGTTACGCGACAGAAGTGGATCATGTTACTTGTGGTACAGGAAAGTCGCGGCTCCGCCCGCTCCGAGCGCCTGCCTCGGTTCGTGCACACCTCCGCCTCACTGGCCGCCCAGGCCGGTCGTCGCCACGGACTTCACGATGTGCCGCTGGAAGAACAGGAACACCACGACCAGGGGCAGGGCGGCCAGTACGGCGGAGGCCATGGACTGGGCGTACTGGATGCCGTAGGCGTCCTTCACCGAGGTGATGCCGACCGGCAGGGTCATCAGGGCCGGGTCGGACGTGGACACGAACGGCCACAGGAAGTTGTTCCAGGCGCCGATGAACACGAAGATCGCGACGGCGGCGAGCATCGGGCGGGACAGCGGGAGCAGTACCGACCAGAAGATGCGCCAGTGTCCGGCGCCGTCGATGCGTGCCGCTTCCTCCAACTCCCGGGGCAGCGAGTCGAAGTGCTTCTTCAGGATGAACACCATCACCGGTGCCACGGTCTGCGGCAGGATCACCGCGGCGTAGGTGTCGAGCAGGTTCAGGCTGAGCATCTGCTGGAACCACGGCACGATGAGCAGCTGGGGCGGGACGAGGACGGCGGCGACGGTGAGCGCGAAGAGCTTGCGCCGGCCGGCGAAGCGGGTGCGGGAGAAGGCGTATCCGGCCATCGCCGAGACCAGGACCGTGATCACGGTGACGGCGGCCGCGATGAGGAAGCTGTTGAGCATCCACAGCGGCAGGTCGCCGCGCTGCCAGACGGCGCTGAAGCCGTCGAGGGTCAGTCCGTGCCGGGGCCAGAACCAGTGGTCGGGGTCGCTCGCGTCCTGTTCGGTCTTGAACGCGGTCAGCAGCGCCCACGCCATGGGCAGCAGCCACACCGCGGCCGTCACGGTGAGGGCGGCCAGGGCCAGCACGCGGGAGGTCCTGCCCTCGCCCAGGCTGAGATGCGTACGCCCTCGTGCGGCGTGCCGACGAACCGTCAGCTCCCTTATGTGGCCGTTTGCTTGAGGAGTCGGGCGGACGGGCAGGTGGGTGGAGGTCATGTCACTTCTCCCGGCGGCGGAGGGCGGCGTACTGGGCGGCGGAGGCGAGGACGACCAGGGCGAAGAAGATGTAGCTGATCGCCGAGGCGTAGCCGAGCCGGTAGCCCGTGAAGCCGACGTCGTACACGTACTCGATCACCGGGCGGGTGGAGTTGTTGGGACCGCCCTTGGTCAGCAGGTAGACCTGGTCGAAGACCTTCAGCGAGGCCAGGACCTGCAGGACCGTGATGACCATGGTGATGCGGCTGAGCTGGGGCAGGGTGACCGACCACAGGCGCCGCCAGGCCCCGGCGCCGTCGATGGCGGCCGCCTCGTACAGGTGGTCCGGGATCGACTGCAGCGCGGCCAGGTAGAGCAGGAAGTTGAAGCCGACGGTCCACCACAAGGTGGTCAGGACGATCGCCCACATGGCGACCGACTCGTCGCTGAGCCAGGCCACTTGGTCCAGGCCGAGCACGGCCAGGAGGTGGTTGTACAGGCCGAGGTCGGGCTGGTACAGCCAGAGCCACAGCAGGCTGACGACGCCGACGGGCAGCAGGTAGGGCGCGAAGAACGCCAGCCGCCACACCCACTGGCCGGGCAGTCCGGTGTGCACGAGCAGGGCCATGCCGAGGGCGACGGCGACGAGCGGCACGGTCGACAGGGCGGTGAACCACAGGGTGTGGCCGAGGGCGCGCCACATCTCCGCGTCCTTGAGGGCCTCGGTGAAGTTGTCCAGGCCGATGAAGGAGGGATCGTGGGCGGACAGCGACTGGTCGGTCAGGCTCATCCACAGTCCCTGGCCCAGCGGCCAGAGCATGAAGACGGCGAAGAGGCTGAGGAAGGGCAGGGCGAAGAGCAGGCCGGGCGGGAGCAGCCGGCGTACCGACGGGGCCCCGGGACGGGGCGAGGCGTGGGGCGAGGACATCGTGGTGCCTCCTGCGCGGGTCGTTCGCAGCCGGGTCAGGCCGGGCTGGGCTTGGAGAGGAAGGTGTTCAGGCGCCGCACCATGGCGCGGGCCGCGCGGTCGGGGGCGAGGCCGTCGAGGAGGGCCTGCTGGAGGACCTGGGACATGGCGTTCTGGAAGTCGGATCCGGCGCCCGCGAACCAGACGGCCGGGTCGAGCACCACATGGCTCTGCGCCTGCACGTAGTGGGCCTGTGGTTTGAGCGCCTCGTACTGCGGGGTGCGGGTGACGGGCCGGTAGGACGGGATGTGCCCGGCGGTGGCCCAGATCTGGCCCGCTTTGAGCAGGGCGGCGACCGCCTGGTGGGTGCGGCGGCGGCGCTCGGCGTCCGGGTCGGGGTGGTGCGGGAGGACGAAGGCGTGGGAGTCGGCGTACACGGCGGGGGTGCCGAACACCGTGGGGAAGGGGGCCGCTCCGACGTTCTCGTCCGCGGCGCGGAAGGTGCCGAGTTCCCACTCCCCCGAAAGGATCATCGCCGTCTGCCGGTTGGCGAAGGCGGCGATGGCCGCCGTGTAGTCCAGCCGGCGGGGGTTGACCGTGCCGTCGACGAGCCGGGCCATGAAGGCGATCACCTCGGCCATGCGGTCCACGTCGACCTCGGCGGGGCCGCCCTCGGGCAGCCGGAAGACCCCGCCGGTCTGCCGGTACAGGCCGTAGAACAGGCGCCAGCCCTGGGCGGTGTCGGTGACGTAGCCGAAGGCGATGCCCTGCTTGCCGGAGGCCTTCGCGAGTTCCTTCGCGGCGGCCAGGAAGTTGGCGGGCGAGTCGAAGGCTCCGGTGTCCAGGGCGCCGTCGCTGGTCAACAGCCCTGCCTCGGCGGCCGGTTCGGGGTGGGACGGAGCCCGCGCCGCCGCGGCTCTCATGGAGCGCGCCACTCCCCCGGACGCACTGCTGTGCCTCAACGACCACATGGCACTGGGCGCCCTGCGCGCCCTGCACGAGGGGGGTCACTCGGTCCCCGGCGATCTCGACGTCGTCGGCTTCGACGACATCGAGGCCACCCGTTTCAGCGTCCCCTCGCTGACCACCGTCGCGCCGGACAAGCAGGAGATCGCGCGTGCGGCCGTCTCGCTGCTGCTGGAGCGGATCGACGACCCGGACGGCAGCCCGGTACAGGATCATGTGGCCGGGCACCGGGTCATCGTGCGGGAGAGCAGCGGGGGCTGACGCGCGGCGGGCGGACCCGGCGCCCTCAACCCGGAGCCACGGCCGGGCGGGAGGAGCGGCGAGTAGCCCCAGCCGTACGGAAGCACTCGCCGTACGCGGTCTGCGCCCACAAGAGGACACCCCCGAACAACGCTGCGACCCTCACTCCGGTAGCCAGTCGCCTCACCCTCCCCGCCGACCACCTCGCGTGCGCCCCCCGCGCGCTTCCGCGCGCGGGCACCGATGGCCGAATTCCCGCCACCCGTACGGCACTTCGCGCCGCAGTGGGTAGTGACATCACGGTGGGCATCGGGGCGGCGTAGGGGGGCTGACACTGTGGCGCGCCAGTGGGGGACGTCCGGCACCGTCGAGTCACGTCGCGCGAGGCGACGGCGGACCGTACGCCTGTTGCGCGCCCGAGGGCTGTACGGGCCCCGGTTCCGCGACGTACTGCCGGCGCTCGCACTCGTGGTGGCCGCGGTGTGCGCCCTCGTGGCACTGCTCACCTGGGGTTACCGCGCCGCGGGGATCGCCGTGCCGCTCGCCGGTGCCCTGATCATCGCCAGCGCGGTGACGCTCTGGGTACGCCGTCAACGCCCCGGGGCCCGTCGCCGCCTCGGGTACTACACACCGGACGACCTTCTGGAACTCGACACCGAGGGCCTCGCGCTCGCCGTGGCGCGCATGCTGCGCCGGGACGGTTGGCGGGTACGGCTGTTACCCGCCCCGGACCGGCCACGGGTGTGCGCGCGCAACAGCCACGGCCGTCACCTGGACGTGGCCTTCCGCCCGGTGGCCGAGCCGCTGCCCGACGAGGAGGCCCCGCATCCCCCCACGCCCCGAGGACAGCCCAGCAAGGAGGGCCTGCGCCTCGTCGTGCACCGCGGCACCTTCGCGGCCCGCGACCGGCGATGGGCCCGACGGGAGGGCCGCACCTGCCTGCTCGACGGCTCCGCGCTACGGCGCTGGGGAGCGGGCGAGCCACTGGGCGACCTGCTCCACGAAGAGCCCTGAGACCGAGCGGGCCCGACAGCGCGTCCGGGGCGGGGCGGCGCCCGTTCGCCGGTTGCCGTGCGGCAGGATGAGAAGCATGAGCGTAGTCAAGATCAACGTACTGACCGTGCCGGCCGAGCAGCGCGAGACGCTGGAGAAGCGCTTCGCCTCCCGTGCCCACGCCGTGGAGAGCTCCGACGGGTTCGAGTGGTTCGAACTCCTGCGGCCCGTGGAGGGCACCGACAGCTACCTCGTCTACACGCGCTGGCGCGACGAGGAGTCCTTCCAGGCGTGGATGGAGGGCCCGATGAAGGCGGCCCATCAGGGCGGTGCCGCGGAGGGCGAGCGCCCCCGGCCGGCGGCCAGCGGGTCCACGCTGTGGTCCTTCGAGGTCGTCCAGCAGGCGGCGCCCAAGACGGACTAGCGTCCACGGGGGCGGCGCCGCGCTGCTCGCGCCGGGCGTCAGGCGCCGACCCTCTCGGCGGCCGGGGCCCGCTGGGCCTCGTAGCGGAGTGCCGTGCCGGTGGCCAGGGCGCCGAGCCCTTCCCACAGGCCGACGCCCAGGAACCCGGCAGGTGCCCGCCCGCCGATCACGGCGAGCGTGAACACCGTGCACGTCAGCAGGCGGAAGGGAACGGTCCAGCGGAAGAACGCCTTCCAGTCCGAGCAGGCGGCCAGCACGTAGTACACGCCCATGTTGACCGCCGCCATGGAGGAGGCGGTCACGAAGACCAGGGTGTGGTCCCCCTCCGGGCGCTCGGAGCCCTCGGGGTCCGTGAAGCCCATGACGGCCAGCAGGACGTCCGGAGCGATCAGTCCCACGACGCCCAGGAGGGCGGCCAGGGCGCCGAACACGGCCATGGTCCAGCCGGACGGGGAGCGGGGTGCGCACCACATGGAAGTCCTCCTCTGCGCAAGGGCGTTGGGCCTGGGGCGGTACCGTACTCGCGGCCTGAAGCCGACCTACCCCCGCCCTCGGCCACCCGGCACAATGGGCGCTGCCCGTTTCCCGCAGACGGCACCAACACGCCGGGGGAAACGTCGCGTCACACCGGCAGCACCGCACCGGAACCCGGCACACCTGGCCAACCATCCAACGGTCCTCGGGGAGTTGTGGGCGATGAGAACACGCCGTACCGCCATGGGACGTCTCCGGTCGACCGCCTGCGCGCTGAGCCTGCTCGTCGGGGCCGCCCTCACCGTGTCCGGAACCGGCACGGCACAGGCCGCGCCCACCGCACCGGCACGCGCCGCCTCGGCCGTCGCGGCCCTGGACATCGCCGGGACGGCCTGGGCCGAGGACCAGCGCAGGGGAACGCTCCGGATCCACGCGGACGCCACGGTGACGGACACCGATCTCGCCCGCCTCCACCGGCTCGCCGCCCGTTCCGCCGGTGCGATCACCGTCGAACGGCAGGACGGCCGGCTGCGGACCCTGCTGTCGGGCGGCGACGCCGTCTTCTCCTCCGGAGTGCGCTGCTCGGCGGGGGTCAACGTGCGCAGCGGCACCACGTACTACTTCGTCACCGCGGGCCACTGCACCGGCTCCACGGGCACCTGGTACACAAGTTCCGCCTACACCACGGCGATCGGCCCCACCACCGGCACCAGCTTCCCGGGCAACGACTTCGGCGTCGTCCGCTACGCCAACACGTCCGTGCCGCGCCCCGGCACCATCGGAACCGTCGACATCACCGGCACCGCGACCGCCTACGTCGGCCAGAGCGTCTGCCGCCGCGGCGCGACCACCGGCGTCCGCTGCGGCGTGGTCACCGCGCTGAACGCCACCGTCAACTACGCCGGCGGCCAGATCGTCTACGGCCTCATCCGCACCAACATCTGCGCCGAGCCCGGCGACAGCGGCGGTCCTCTCTACGCCGGTGACAAGGTTCTCGGCGTTCTCTCCGGCGGCTCCGGCAACTGCACGACCGGCGGGACGACTTACTACCAGCCCATCCAGGAGCCCCTCGCCACGTACGGGCTGTCCGTCTACTGACCAGGGGCTGGGTCAGGGGTGTCTCCGATGCGCTGTCGCTGACCGTCAGCGACTTCGCCGCGCTGGACCGCGGGGGCCGATCGAGACGACCATGGCGTTGTTGCATGGGATGTCCCTGCTCCTGCTGGTGGTGGCGCGCGGGCGGGTGAGGGCCGTGCGCGGGCTGCCGTCCCTTCTGCGGGCGGCCGGCACCGCCCGATGGCTGCGTGGATGGGCGTGGGCCGCGATACATGGGCCGCGCTGATGGCCTACTCGGCCGGTCCGGGCGGCCGGGAGCTCATCGGCCTGGTGGAACGCCTGCTGCTCGGCAGCGAGGTGGTCATGCTCGGCGTACTGGGCCGGTTCATACATCAGCAGCCGACGGCCTCCTGTCAGCGGCGTGGGCTTCTAGAAGGACACGTCGAAGTAGTCGATGTCGGTGATGTCGACTTCGAGGTTGTCCGCGCGGCGTCCGCTGTCCTTGAAGTAGATCTCCTGGAGCCCTTCGGCGACGATGCCGCGCAGTGTGGCGTCCCCGGCGCCTTGCTGGCGGGCGTTGAAGAGCCGGTGGGCGTATTCCGGTGGCAGGTGGACGGTCAGGCGACGCATGCGGGGGTCGTCGGTGGTGCCGATGGGGGCGGTGTAGCCGAACCGGGCGCGGGTCTCGATCGTCAGGCCGGTGCTGGTGGCCGCCTTCTTGCGGGCCTGCTGCCGCACGCGCGGCTGCCACGCCTTGGCGACCTCTCGCTCCAGCGCCGCCTTCAGCGCGGGGCGCGGGTGCTTGGCCGTCCCGGCGAGGTAGCGCTCCACCTGGCGCCGGGAGATGCCAAGGCGGCGCGCCACGGCCTTCGTGGAGCCCTTCTCCGCCCGGGTCAGCAGCCGCATCTGGGCGGCCGGTGTCTTCGGCGGCGGCTTGGTGACGTGCTCGAGGTCGGCGCGGTCAAGGGCGTCGTCGATGTCCCCCACCGGGCTACTCCCCTTCCTCGAGGACGGCGTCGCCGCCCTTGATGTGGCGGGCCGGGTTGAAGCCCTGTTCCATCAGGTCCACCGCCCAGAGCATCGACTGGACGCCCTCCAGTTTCGCCAGCCCCGGGGTGGGCCCGAGCCGGAAGCCGCCGGGCTGGGGCTTGCCGGAGGCCGCGTACGGCAGGAAGTCCAGGGGGCTCGGGCCGGGTGAGGGGTAGACGACGCAGTCCGACAGCACCGCGAGCGGGTAAAGGCCCGTCAGTTTCGCCATGTTCAGCAGCTTGCGGTGCATGTTGACGCGGGCCTTGCTGATGACCGCGGCGCGGATGTCGGGGCGCCAGGTCGGGCGTTCCAGGGCCGGCCAGCGCTCGCCGTCCTTGTAGTGCCTGCCCTGGGGGCGCTCGCGCAGCTTGCCCACCCCGCCCTTGACCGTGGCCTTGATCGCGGTCAGTACGGCGGTCAGCACCGGGTCGATGTCCTTGTGCCGTTCCATCGTCGCCAGGAAGTCGCTGTCGGAGAGGTCTTTGGTGACGCCGAGGTCGGCGAGGGTGTCGACGTAGGCGTTCTTGAGCCGGTCGTGCCAGGGGTCCAGGTAGGCGCCGGTCTCGCGCCGCAGGTACGCCTCCAGCGGCTGGACGTTGTAACCCAACTCCTGGGCGTAGGCGACGGTGTGGGTCTGGTACCAGGCCGGGCCCTGCGGGCGCTCTCCCGTCGGTGTGAACGGACTGGGCAGGCGGGGGTCCAGCTCGACATGGCTCAGGTCCACCAGCCAGGAGCCCGGGATCTTCGGGTTGAAGGCGGGGGCGTGGAAGTGGTCGGGGGCGGACAGGCCGACGACCAGGCGGGCCGCGGCGGCGAGGAACGCCGTGTTGAGGTCCAGGCCGACCGCGTGCGGCAGCGTGCACTCGTCGTCGGTGAGCAGGTCCACGGGCCGGACCCACTGGTACGCCTCCTCGTCCAGGAATCCGCCCCGCCAGCCGGAGTTGACGACGACCGGGTGCTCCGGGGTGGCCTCCGGCGGCGCCGGGTCCATCGGCTGCGTGCCGAGGCTGCCGGGGTTGTGGCCGGAGGTCCAGTTGCCGGTCGTCCCGTCCCGCTCGGGGCGGGTGGGCGGGCGCAGCGCGGTCATCAGCTCCAGCCCGGACACGGCCGTCGATCCGCGCGGGGTGATGACCCGCTGGGCGTACACGCCCAGGACGCGGGCGATGTCGGCCGGCGCCATGTCGGCCACACCGGGCCAGGACCGCTCGTCGAGTGCCTCCCACGGCAGGATCGCGAACTGCACGCACTGCCGCGCGCTCCCCTGAGCCTTGCGGTAGACCCGCGCCCACGGCCCGAACCCGCGCTGCGTCAACTGCCACTTCGCCTTCACCACCTGCCGCACGACGGGGTGGTCGTCCGGCAGGCGCAGGTTGCGGCGGTCCTCCAGCCGTTCCGGAAGCCCGAACCGCACGGCGGCCTCGGCGGTGAGCGCGATCAGCGGGTCGGCGTCCTTGCCGTGGCGGTGCAGCTTCGGCGCGCCGAGGCCGGACTCGTACAAGGTCCACTCCACCAGTTCGGGGAGGGTGGTCGCGGGGCAGTCCAGCACGATGCCGCCGACGCAGTAGGCGGATCCGTCGCCGTCCACCACCGCGAGCGGCCCGTGCGGGAAACGCGGGTCGGCGGCGGGCAGCGCGGTGGACTGCGCGGTGGACTGCGCGGTGGGCTGCCTCGCCGCTCGGCCCCCAAGGCGCCCGGGCTGCGGCACGATCGCGGCGCCTCGCGTCTGCGGGGCGGGCGTGGACTCGGGTTCGGGTTCGGGCGCGTCCGGAAGCGAGGGCGCCGGCGGGACGGAGAGTGCCGGCGCGGCGGGGCGCGGCGCGGCAGAGGTGGCACTGAGGGTGGGGGCGGGGGCGGGGTGCCTCTCGGCCCAGCCGTCCAGGAGCCGCTTGTAGGCAGCGAGCCGGGGGCCTCGGGGCTCGCTCCGGCCGTTCTCCCAGTTCTTCACGGTCTGTTCGGTCACGGCCAGCGCCTTCGCCGTACGCGCCTGGGTGATACCGGCGGCCTCCCGCAGCCGTACCCGCTCCGCGGGCGGCGGCAGCTGCGGCTCCTCCTCCAGCAGTGCTTCCACGGACAGGAGCAGCTCTTCCTCGGATGCCATGCGCGCCCACCTCCGCGGCGACCCTAACAGTCTTACCCTCCCATTTAACCCATGTGACAATCTGTTCGATGATCGTGGCGCCGGACCCTCAGCCGTGTTCCCCCTGGCGTACGAGAGGATCGACGCCGCAAGGCCCGGGGGCACGGCACGCGAGAGAGGGACGTCGGTGAGCGGTGTTCGGCTTCGGGACCACCAGGTCGAGGCGGTGGCCGCGATCGTACGAGGGCTGGACCTGCCGCCCACCGGGATTCCCGCGGGCGGGCTGCGGGGCCAGGTGCATGCCGCGTGCGGGACCGGGAAGACCGTCATCGCCGCCGCGGCGGCGAAGCGGATCGCGCCCAGGGGGCGGGTCCTGGTGCTGGTACCGACGCTGGACCTGCTGACCCAGACCGTGCGCGCGTGGCGGGCGGTCGGCCACAAGGGCCCGGCGGTGGCGGTGTGTTCGCTCACCGATGACCCGGAACTGTGGACCCTGGACGTACGGTGCACCACCAACCCGATCCGGCTGGCGCTGTGGCACGGCGACGGCCCGGTCACCGTCTACGCGACGTACGCCTCGCTCGGCGTCCTCGCGGAGTCCTTCGAGGGCGCTTACGGCAGGCAGCTGGCCCCGATGGACCTGGTCTGCGTCGATGAGGCGCACCGGACCAGCGGGTCGATGGGCAAGGCGTGGGCCGCGGTCCACGACCAGACGGTCATCCCGGCGACGCGCCGGCTGTATCTGACCGCCACGCCGCGGATCTGGCAGGAGCCGCCCGCGCAGGGCGAGGTCGTCGACGGCGTCCGGGACCCGCTGCCGCAGGAGATGGCGGCCTCCATGGACGACGAGCGGGTCTTCGGCCCCGTGCTCTACAAGCTGTCCCTGGCCTCGGCGGTCTCCCGCGGTCTGCTCGCCCGCTACCAGATCATCGTCATGGAGCTGCGGGACCCGGTCGTCACCCCGGAGCGGCTGATGGGCGAGGACCGGCGCACCGAGGAGGTACGCGGCCAGCGGCTCGGCGCGCTCCACGCGGCGCTGCTGCGCACCATGGCGGAACACGACCTCCAGACCTGCATCACCTTCCACCACCGCACGATCGAAGCACAGGCCTACGCGGAGGGCCTGGCCCGCGTCGCCGAGAAACTCCACGCCGACCAGCCGGAGAAGTACCCGCAGCGGATCTGGGCCGACTGGCTGTGCGGGGAACACGACCCGCAGCACCGCCGTGCGGTCCTCGGCGGCTTCGCCACGACGGCCCGCCCGGCCGTGCTGTCCAACTGCCGGGTCCTGGGCGAGGGCGTGGACATCCGGGCCGTGGACTCGGTCGCGCTGCTGGACCCCAAGGGGGCGCCCCACGACATCGTCCAGGCCATCGGCCGCGCGCTGCGGCAGAAGCCGGGGCAGGGGAAGGTGGCCTCGCTCATCGTGCCCGTCTTCCTCCAGGCCGGGGAGCGGCCGGAGGACATGTTCACCTCAGCCTCCTACCGGCCGCTGGTCAAGGTGCTCCAAGGTCTGCGCGCGCACGACGAAGAGGCGGTGGAACTCCTCGCCGTCCCGCAGGAGCCGCAGAAGCAGGCGGTGCAGCCGTCGCCGCGCATCGGCCCGCCGCCCCAGGAGGGTGAGGAGGAGTCACGGCTCCTGCTGCGCTTCGCTTCACCGCGCGACCCGGAGACGGTCGCGGCCTGGGTGTCCTTCAACGTGATCGACACCGAGCGGCAGGACTGGGCACGCGGCTGGGCGAGGCTGAAGGCGTTCACCGGACGAACCGGCCACGCCCGTGTCCCGTACGAGCACAAGGAGGGCGCCTACCCGCTCGGCCAGTGGGTCGCGGAGCAGCGGCGGACGTACGGGGCCGGGCAGCTGAGCGGCCTGCGGGCCCGGCGGCTGGAGCAGCTGGGCATGGTCTGGAGCCTCGCGGACGAGCGCTTCCAGGAGAACCTGGCGGCGGCCCGCGTGTACTACGACGAGCACTGGACCCTGTGCGCGCCACGCTCCGCGACGGCCCTGGACCGCCCGCTGGGGCAGTGGCTGTCCAACCTCCGCCGTCCCGGCGCGCTGGCCGAACACCCCGACTGGGAAGAGGCGTTGCGGGCCGTCGACCCCGACTGGAACCCCCCGTGGCCCACCGACTGGCAACGGCACTACGCCGCCGTACGTGAGCTCCTGCGCGAGGAGGACCGGCCCGAGCTGCTGCCTGGCGTCACCTGCCACGGGATGGACGTAGGAAAGTGGCTCCACAAGCAGCGTCGGCCCGCGGTGTGGCAGGCGCTGGCGGCCGGGCAGCGCGAGCGGCTGGAGCAGCTCGGCATCGCGCCGCTTCCGCCTGAGCCGCAGGCCCCCGCCATGCCTCGCCAGGGTGGCGCCGGTGCTTTCCAGCGGGGCCTCGCGGCCCTGGCGCAGTACCGGGCGCGCACGGGTTCCCTGACGGTTCCCCGGGCCCATGTGGAGCGGCTTGACGACGGCACCGAGGTGAAGCTCGGCGTATGGCTGGCGAACACCAAGACCAGGCGGGCGCGGCTGAGCACCGACCGACGTCAGGCGCTGGCCGGCCTCGGCCTGGACTGGGCGGCACTCTGACCGGCCGCCCCCGTACCGCGCAGGGCCAGCGACAGCCACACCACCGACGCGCCCGCCAGGACATGGACCAGGCTGGTGAACACCGAGTCGGGCAGCGGCCCCAGCAGCGCGAGCGCGCCCAGCATCACGGCGTACCCCCAGGACGGCAGCTTCGGGTAGAGCCCCGTACGCACCATCGCAAGACCGAACAGCGCCGTACCGACCGCGAAGACGACCGCGCCGCCGAGCAGTGCCACCCGGGTCGTGCCGGTCAGCACCTCCTCCAAGGTGGCGTCGTCGAGGCCGAACAGCGCCATGTTCAAGGTGAACGCCGCACCCCCGAACAGCCCCAGGCCGACGAGGTTCACCGCGTACGCGACCCTGCCCGCGCGCCCCGCCGCACGCTCCTGCCGCAGGTGCAGGGCGACGAGCAGCGGGGTGGCGAGGGCGGGCGAGAGGCCCAGTACGAAGCTGGTGGCGGCGGTCTCGCCGGTGAACGCCTCGATGGCGCCGGGCAGGCCGATGAAGAGGCCGGACAGGATGCCGCAGACGGCGCCGAAGCGGAAGAGCCAGGGAGAAGGGGCGGGGGCAGGGGGCGACAGCATCACAGCGCACTCCAAGGACGATGAGGACGACGACGGTTCCCGTGGTTGGGCGGGACACGGCGACGGTAGGAGCGGCCGGGCGGGTGCCGTGAGTGCCGGGCGGTCAGTCCGCGCGGCCGAAGGTCATGTGACCTTCGGCAGGGTCCGTGGCGGGGCGACGGCACGTAACCTGGAGCGCCTGGCTCGGGGAGGAACGATGGCGACACTGGGGCTGAGCGCCCGCCGTACGAGCCCTGGCACGGGCTCCGCGCCCGGGGCGTCCCCACGGCCCGTCCCCTGGGTCGCGCCCCTGCTCTACCTCGCCGTCCTCCTCGCGGGCCTGACCGCCGCGGCCCACAACGGCTCCCTCGCCACCGCCCCCACCGGCGCCTTCGTCGCAGGGCTCCTGCTGCTCCTCCTGCTGGAGCGCATACCGGTCCCGCCCCGGTCCCTGGCCCTGCTCGGGGCCCGTCTCGGCCTCATCGTCGCCGTCACCGCACTCGACGACTCGGGCCTGTCCCGGGCCCTGCTCGTCCTGGTCCCCTTCACCGCCTGCTTCGCCTTCGGCCGTACGACGGCGCTCGCCCTCGCCGGCGGCTGCGTGGCCGTGGTCCTCGCTCTCTACACCCTGTCCGACCCCGCCTGGTACGCCGATCCCGCCTACGTCTCCGATCTGCTCATGCTCCTCATCGGCCTGGTCCTCGCCCTCGCCATGGCCGCGGTCGCGATCGGCGAGCAGCGGGGCCGGGCCCGGCTGGAGGAGTACGCGGCACGGATCGCCGAACTGTCCGCCACCGCCGAGCGCAACCGGCTGGCCCGAGACATCCACGACAGCCTCGGGCACCATCTCACCGCGGTCGCCGTCCAGTTGGAGAAGGCCGCCGCCTTCCGCGGCCACGATCCGGACGCCGCCGACCAGGCCGTGGTGGACGCACGGCACTCGGCGGGCCGCGCGCTGGAGGACGTACGGACGTCGGTGCGCGCCCTGCGCGACGACCGTTCGGCGCCCCTCCCGCTGCCGTCCGCGCTGGCCGACCTCGTACGTCAGCTGGACGACGGCCGCGTCGAGGTGACCCTGCGCATCGACGGAGAGCCCTACGACGGCCACGGCCCCGCCGGAGCGGCGCTCACCACCCTCTACCGCGCCGCCCAGGAGGCGCTCACCAATGTGCGGCGGCATGCGGATGCGCGGCACGCGCGCGTGGTCCTGACGTTCGGCGCGGACAGCGCGCGTCTCGTCGTCACGGACGACGGGCGCGGGTTCCGGCCCGGGGCCGTCACGGGTTTCGGGCTGCTCGGCATCCAGGAGCGGACGCGGCTGGTCGGCGGCACGGTCGAGGTCGACAGCGCGCCGGGGGCGGGCACGCGGATCACCGTCGAGGTCCCCCGCACCGGACGGGAGCCGGACGCATGACCGACACGTCGCAGTCCCTGCCGGTGTCCGTACTCGTCGTCGACGACCAGCAGCTGGTCCGGGACGGCATCGCCTCACTGCTGGGCATCCAGCCCGGCATCGTGGTGGCGGGCACGGCCGTCGACGGCGCGGACGCGGTCGAGAAGACGCTGGCGCTCACGCCGGACGTGGTGCTCATGGACGTGCGGATGCCGGGCATCGACGGGGTCGAAGCGCTGGCGATCCTGCGGCGACGGGGCTGCACGTCCAAGGTCGTCATGCTGACCACCTTCGACGACGAGGAGTACGTGGTCGAGGCGCTGCGGGCGGGCGCCGGCGGCTACCTGCTCAAGAACCTGCCCGCGGCGCAGCTCGCCGACGCGGTGCGGCTGGCACACGCCGGGGTCACCCAGCTCGACGCCGCGGTGACCGCTCACCTGACCCCGCCCCCGGCCCCACGGCCCCCATCCGGCCCTCCTCCCGGCGCCACCGGGCTGACCGCCCGCGAGATCGACGTACTGCGCCTCCTCGCCGACGGCTCGACGAACCGCGAGATCGCCGCCCGCCTCTTCCTCAGCGAGGGCACCGTCAAGAACCACATCTCCCGCGTCCTGTCCCGCCTCGGCCTGCGCGACCGCACCCAGGCCGCGCTGTACGCGCGCGACCAGGGGCTGCTGTGACAGGAGCACGGGAGCCCGGCCGATGAGTTCCGGCCGGGCCGGGAGTCTGTTCCCGTGACCGTCGTAGCGGCATCGTACGACGCTGCCCGCAACGTGACACCACGGAGGACACCATGACAAGCACAGCAAGTGACCCGACGCCCGGCCGTCCGCCCGTGGTGGACCTGGCCGCCTGGCAGGCCGCCCGGGACGAGCTGCTGGTCCGCGAGAAGGCCCACACCCGCGAGGGCGACGCCATCGCCGCGGCCCGGCGCCGGCTGCCGATGGTGGAGTTCGACGGGACGGCCGAGGTCGTCGGACCCGACGGCCCGGTCCCGTTCCTGGACCTGTTCCAGGGCCGCGACGAACTCGTCGTCTACAAGCACATGTGGTACGACGGCGCGCCGCCCCAGGGGCAGTGCGAGGGCTGTACCACCACGGCCTGGCATCTCAAGGACGCCGTCTACCTCAACGCCCGCGGTGTCTCGTTCGCCCTCGTGACCACGGGCGCGTGGGAGGAGGTGGCCGCCTTCGTCGGGTTCATGGGCTACACCCAGCCCTGGTACTCGGTGCGCGGCGTGGACGAGCCGGTCGGTGGCGCCATGGGCTACCTGACCAGCTACCTGCGCGACGGTGACCGCGCCTTCCTCACCTACTCCACGACGGGCCGCGGAACCGAGCGGGCCAATGGGTCCATCGGCCTGCTCGACATGACGCCCTACGGCCGCGGGGAGGCCTGGGAGGACAAGCCCGAGGGCTGGCCCGAGGGGGACGTCCCGTGCTGGTCCTGGCGCTCGGACGCGGACGGAAACGCCACCTGGGGCCCGACCAGCCGCCCCGTTCCGCAGTGGACCCGCCCCGGCGCCGGCCCCGTCCAGACCCTCGGCCGGCACGGCTCCTGCCATTGATCAACATTCATCGCGCGAAGATCCACCACGGGCCGCCAAGCTGTGCTACCGTTTTCTTCGTTGCAGTTGTGGTACCCATGAACCTATGTGCGCCTGACGGGAATGTTTCTCCTTCGGGCGCATATTTAGTTTTACCGGCATCTCCGGATGGGCCCTCTGCCTACCCAGAAGGAGAACGTCATGGCACAGGGAACCGTGAAGTGGTTCAACGCCGAAAAGGGTTTCGGCTTCATCGAGCAGGACGGCGGCGGCCCCGACGTCTTCGCCCACTACTCGAACATCGCGACGCAGGGCTTCCGTGAGCTCCAGGAGGGCCAGCGGGTGACCTTCGACGTCACGCAGGGCCAGAAGGGCCCCCAGGCGGAGAACATCGTCCCCGCCTAATTGGCCGGACGCGTATCCGCTCGACCGGGGTCCGCACCGCTTGGTGCGGACCCCGGTTTGTGCTGTTTCCAGGAAGGCAAAGAACTGCATGTCCCGTAGGCCCCAGAAGCCGAACCGGCGCGTCTCGTCCCCCGTGCCGTCCGCGTCGTCGCCCGGGGAATTCCGGCTGCCGGAAAACACGACACCCGCCCTGCCCGCCGTCGAGGACTTCGCCGGTCTGGACATGCCCGCGGGGCTGCTGAAGACCCTCACCGCACAAGGCGTCACCACCCCCTTCCCCATCCAGGCCGCCACGCTGCCGAACTCGATCGCCGGCCGCGACCTGCTGGGACGGGGACGCACCGGCTCCGGGAAGACCCTCGCGTTCGGGCTCGCCCTGCTGGCCCGTACGGCCGGACAGCGCGCGGAGCCCAAGGCCCCCCTCGCCCTGGTGCTGGTACCCACCCGTGAACTCGCCCAGCAGGTGACGGACGCGCTGACGCCCTACGCGACGGCGGTGAACCTCCGCCTGACCACCGTCGTCGGCGGCCTGTCCATCACCAAGCAGGCCAATGCGCTCCGGCGCGGCGCCGAGGTGCTCGTGGCGACTCCGGGCCGCCTCAACGACCTGGTGGACCGCGGGGACTGCGTGCTCGGCAGCGTCGGCATCACGGTGCTGGACGAAGCCGACCAGATGACGGACATGGGCTTCCTGCCGCAGATCACCAAGCTGATCCAGCAGGTGCGGCCGGACGGACAGCGCATGCTCTTCTCGGCCACCCTGGACCGCAACATCGACCGCCTGGTGCAGCGCTTCCTCACCGACCCCGTGGTGCACTCCGTGGACCCGTCGGCGGGCGCGGTGACCACCATGGAGCACCACGTGCTCCACGTCCTGGACGAGACCGACAAGAAGGCCGTCACCACGCGCATCGCTGCCCGCGACGGCCGGGTCATCCTCTTCCTCGACACCAAGCGGTCCGCCGACCGGCTCACCAAGCGGCTGCTGGCCGTCGGTGTCCGCGCGGCGGCCCTGCACGGCGGCCGCTCGCAGCCGCAGCGCAACCGCACCCTGGAACAGTTCAAGACCGGCCAGGTCACCGCGCTGGTCGCGACGAACGTCGCCGCCCGGGGCATACATGTCGACGACCTCGACCTGGTCGTGAACGTCGATCCCCCCACCGACCACAAGGACTACCTCCACCGGGGCGGCCGCACGGCCCGCGCCGGCGGTTCCGGCAGCGTGGTCACGCTGGTGCTCCCCGACCAGAAGCGGGACGTCACCCTGCTCATGTCGAACGCGGGCATCCGCCCCCGCACGGCCCGCGTCACCTCCAGCGACACGGCCCTGGCCACCATCACCGGCGCCCGCGAGCCGTCCGGCGTCCCCGTCACCATCGAGATCCCCCAGCCGGCGACGCCCGCGGCGTCCCGCCCGGCCCGGAAGACCGCCACCGAGCCCGGCAAGCGGTCCGCCCGCAGCCGCCGCGGCGGCACCACGAACGGAACGGACCGCCGAGCCGGGGCGTCTGCGGGGAGTGGCGCTGCCACGACCGGCGGGCGCGGCACGGCCCGCCGCACGGGATCGGGTACCGCCGGCGCCGCGGGAGGCCGCGGCTCCGAGGCCAGGGCCACGGGCGGCACAGCGAAGGGCGCCGCCGCCGGGAAGGCCGTCCGCGCGTCCGGCGGGCGCCGTGCTACGGCCGCCAGCGGCAACGGCGGCACCGCCAGCAGCCGCGGCGCCGGCAGCCGAGGCGTCCGCCGCAATTCCTCGTCGTAGGGGCTCTGCGTGCGAGGGACTGGTTCCGGCGACACCGCCGTTGGACACTCACGTCCCCTTCGACTGGACCCGTCGGCGGCCGGGTGGGCCCGCGAACTCCGTCTCCGCGGACCGTAAGGCCGGGCCGGCGGGTCCGAGCGCAGCACATCTTCGGCGCGGCCGATCCCGAGGGATTCGCTGCCATGGGTGTCGTCGAGACCCTGGTGCACATTCTTCCCCGACACCCGCTGGTACGGCGCCTCGCTGATCAGGGAGCAGCGGCGGGGCGCGGACTGCCGTGGAAGACCTGGCGGGCGTGCCAGTCGCGATGGGTGTCCGCCACGGGGCGTACGCCCGGCTGCGGGCCGACGAGGGGGCGGCCCGCGAGGGCTATGACGTGTTCGCGGGCCGCGGGGCTGTGGCCGACGAAACCCTGCGAGACCAGGATCCGGTGGCCGTCGCCGACGCCGAGGACTCCCTTGTCGAAGAGCTTGTGGTGCAGCGAGCACAGACAGAGGCCGTTCTCGATCTCGTCGGGGCCGCCGAACGCCCACCACCGCACGTGCGCGGCCTCCAGACCGACCGGGACCATCCCGATCCTGCCGTCGTAGCCGCAGAAGGCACACCGGTACTCGTAAGCGGTCAGGACCAGTTCCCTCATGCGCCGGTCCCGTTGCCGCCGCGCGGGCGTGAGCAGCTCAGTCTCCGCGGGCTCCAGCTCCAGTCCGACGGCTTCGCACAACTCGCCGTGCAGCGAGGGCGGGAAGTGCAGGTCGAGGAGTACTCGTGCGATGCGGACGAGGAGGTGGGGGTCCCGTCGCAGGGCCGATCTGAGGTCCGGTGCGAGGCGTCCGGCGGCACGCGTTTCCCGGAGCTCCCGCAGTCCGGTTCCTGGGCTGCCGGGCCCGCGGTCGGTGTGCACCTCCCACACGCCGTCGCTGACCAGGTGGTGGAAGGGGTAGGCCGGTGTCGTCCGGTTGGGCGGGCCGTACTCGGTCAGGAGCCGTTGCAGGTCTTCCTCCACCGCGCTGTACCGGAGCTCACCATCGGCGTCTTCCTGGAAGCGGCCGAGGGCGTACAGGAGCAGCAGCGGCTTATGGGGAGCACGCGTCCCGTTCCTCGCCCACTGTCTGAGCTTCGCGGTGCGTTCGAGCCAGTCCATGGGCGGTGATCGTAGTGGCATGCCTGCTTACGATCCGTAACAGGTGTTATAAGTACTAACGCGATCGCTGGACCCCGGCGCCCCGGCGCTCGGCGCGCGATAACGGGCGACTGTTCTTACGCTCGTGTAGTGGCACACACCTTCGAGGAGCTGATCCAGAAGCAGCGCGCCGCGGACGAGGCGCATCGCCGGGTCGAGGCCCTGCTCGAGCAGTACGGGCCCGCGACTCAGGTCGACGCCTGGTCCGGGATGCAGCGGCAGACGTACAACACCGCCTGGCGAGCCTGGCGGGACCTTGAGCGGGACGCCCATACCGCCATCACGGAATACGCGAGGGAGCAGGGTGCGTCCCTCAGCGGCGTGGAGGCCGAGGTGGCGGCGTCCGTGCGGAAGGCGAAGTAGCGCGTCGGCGGCCGGCCGGCGCGGGCCTCCAGCGCCCGCGGGCCTGCGCAGCAGCCACTGGCGGAATCAAGTACCGCCGCGGCCCGGCGGACCCCGAAGCGCCCGTCGTGCTGCGTGGGGAACTGGTCGGCCAGAAGGTCCACGGCCCCGTGACTGACGCCGGCGGGGCTGTGCCAAGGGTGACGTAGGCTCACCGCCGGGGAAAGGAGCTTGCCCATGACCTCCGACGGCGAGCGGACACGGATCACGGTCGACGGCGAGGAGTTCGAGGTCGTCCAGCCGCACGACAGCCCTGGGTCCTACGACCTCAGCTGGCTGACCGGGCCCGATCCGCAGTACGGGTTCGGCTTCCAGACCCATCCCCCGGCGCCGGTCAGCCGCGCCGAACTCGAAGAAGCCGTACGGGACTTCCTTGCTCAGGTCGATCCGGCTACCGGCCACATCGAGTAAGTAGCCAGGACGCTCTACGGGTTCCCAGCCGCGCGGATCACTCCTCGCGCCCGCCGAACTGCCAGTCGTGCACCTCGATGTCGGCGTATCGACCCGGGGTCAGGACGGTGCGTGCCGCAGCCGCGTCGGGAGCCCTGAGCAGCACCGCCGTTCCGAGCCAGGCGGAGCCGTCGTCGGAGAGCAGGGGCCCGTAGGCGATGAGGTCGTTCCCTCGGTCGGTCGGCACGGTGAGGTCGGCGCCCTGTCCTTCGCCGAGGCCGAGCACCAGGTACCGGTTGCCGCCGTCCCGGCCGCCGGGGAAGTCCCACATCGTGCGCCCGAGCAGGTTCCGCCAACGGCGCACCAGCACGTCCCGGTAGACACCGGCCTGGTAGTTGGGCTCGTCGAAGGCGAACGCGCGGGCCGCTGCGGCATCGGGCAGATCGACGATATGCACACTGCCGGTCGGCGAATCGCCGTCGGCGGCGAAGGTCGGGCCGCGGGCGATCATCCGCGCCGCGTACCCGTCCATGTACGACCAGTGCTCTTCCAGCAGTTCCTCGCGCAAGGGCAGCGAGCGGGGCCGGTCGCGGTGGTAGCAGAAGTACTCCATGGCCGCAGAGCCTGGCCCACAACGCGGGGTGCAGCAAACGACTTTGGCGCGCGGCTGCTTCAGGCTCCCTCACCGGATCGCAGATCTTCGAGGCGCGCAAGGGCGTCCCGGGCCGCGTCCTGTTCCTCGGCGGTGAGACGAAGGGCCGCCGCCCGGGTGAGTGCGGATCCCATCGCCTCGTCGTCCCCGAGCCGCCCGGCGACGTCCGCCCGCAGCACGAGGAGCTGCAACAGCTGCACCCGCGTGGGCTGTTCGTCCTCCAGACCCAGCACCCGGTCGATGACCTTCGCGGCGCTCGCGGGGTCCTCCTTGGAGTCGGCGAGCAGGGACGCGTGGTGCAGGGCGCGCGCGAAGGTCTCCTCGGGCGCGGGCCGGTGGTGCGGGTCGTCACTCGTGGGCTGCCCGACGCGGATGCAGTTTCCGCCGGGATCCGTCATGAGGAACTGCCGTACGCCGTACGACATGTCCTTCAGCGGCCCCAGGCGGGGGAGTCCGCGGGTCGGGATCCTTCCGTACGCGGCCTTGAGTCCGGCCCGGAAGGCTTCGTGGAGCCCATCGACGTCACCGGTCTGCACGTAGCAGGTACTGAACGACTGGGTCGGCTCGTACTGCTTCATTCCGAAGAACTGCAGCTGGATCCCGCCCCGTTCGACGACCGCGTAGGGGTTGGGGCTTCGCTGCTGGAAGGTCACCTCGAAGCCGAGAGCGGTGTAGAAGTCGAGCACGGGTGGGAGGGTTCGGCACGGAAGGATCGGAATGGTCTTCTCATCCATGCCCTCATTCTAATCAAACTTGAATAGCCGTGCGGGGCGGCTTCAGGAGGTGGGGCCGGCGCCGGGTTCGTCGTAGTCGCTGATGACGTACAGCGCCTCGTCGTCGATCGCGTTCTCCAGCCAGTCGATGGTGATCCGTTCCGGGTGGCCGTCGGCCGCGTATTCGGCTTCCGCCTTGTCCGCGTTCTCCTCTCGGGCCTGGTTCAGTTCGGTCAGCAGGGCGCCGAGGGTGGGGACTTGCTCGGGAGAACGGGCGACCAGGCGTCGTGCGCCGTCGTCGAGTCCGACCGCCTTGGTCACGGCGGCATGCGGGCTTCATGGTGACGGTCCCTTCGACACGGTTCCTGCTGCTACGACGCCGGTCGAGGGCGGAACGTTCAGGTGCCGGGCCGTGCACCCGGGCGAGGAGCCGTCAGCGTTCGTCCGCCCGGGAGAGCGCTTCGGTGATCAGGCGGGTGGCGAAGTCGCGGTCGTCGGTGAGGCGGTTGATGTGCTCCGCGAGCAGGAAGGCGGTGGCTTCGAGGGGGTTCATCTCGTCCTCGGTCCACTCCCCGTACCGCTTGCGCCACAGGTTGGGGCTCAGCCCTGTGCCGGCGGCGACGATCAGGCCGGCCATGGTGGGGATGGCCTCGGGGCGGATGCTCCTGGGCATCATGCGCATCGAAGCGACGAGGTTGGGCACGACCCGCTCGATGACGTCCTTGCCGTGCTCCTCGTACGCCCGCCGCAGCCACTGCATGTACATGTAGATGAGGGTGCAGGCGCCGTCCAGCAGGTCGGCGACCCCGCCGGGGCCCAAGGACGCGGCGAACTGGTCGGTCAGCTCCTGCTGTTCGGCGTCGGTCGAGGTCTTGGCGCTGTAGATGGCTCTGAGGCGGGAGTCGACCATCATGAGCGCGGCGTCCACATCGCCGACGGGAGCGTACTGGGGGTCGCAGGGGGATGGCACAGGACGCCTCCTCGACTGACCGTGCGTAGCGCGCTGGGTCCGTACAGTAGCCCGCCGACGGGGCGAGGGTCTGCCGAATGCCGATGCGGGGCTTGTTCGCCTCGGACGGCTGCCCGGCGTCGTCCGGGCGGACGCGGCCGGGCACGCCGAACGGCCCATCCGGGCCTGAGCCATCGCGTGGCGCCGACGGCTCGGTCCGCCCGGGTCAGCCTTCCTTCCAGACGAGTACGGAGACGACCGCGCTGGTGACCGTGATCGGCACGTCGGCCTGGTTGAGGAGCCGCACCCGCATGCTCCGGCCGGACGCCAGGCGCTTGGTCAGCGGCACCACGGCGAACGTGTCACCCCCGGTCCCCACGATCTCGTCGATGGGGTGGTCCGTGCGATGCTCCGCGCCCTCGAACTCCGACATCCGGGCCTGGACCACGCACCTGTCGGGCAGGCCGTCGAAGCGCAGGCTCAGGGAGCCGGTGAAGCGGGCCGGGCCCCGGACGAAGACGCTGCCGCCCTCGCCGTGGCCGCCCGGTTCATCGGCCCACTCGGCGGTCAGCTCGACCGAGTCCCAGGCGCCCGGCGCCAGTTGGTACGGCTGCGCCAGGCCGAGGTTGACGTACTGGGGCATGGGGTCGTCATCTCCTTCCCATACGCCGGCCGGCAGGCGCAGGCATACGGCGAGGTCGCTGCGGAAGTCCTTCATGTCGAAGCCGCGGGGGTCGGGCTTCTGGTCCGACCACTCCAGATGGCCGATCGCGCTCTTCGCGCTCCAGCCGTGCGCACGGCAGATCCCCGCGGTGGCCTTGACCATGGCGACGTACTGGGCACGCGGCCACGGGTCCCGGCCGTTTCCCTCGTTCTCGCACTCCCAGCCGTAGAAGCGGCTGTTGCCGTCCACGGCGCCCGGACTGCCCTGGTGCTCGTCGGTGGCGGGCGGCCGGGCGCCGTACGACTCGTTCATCACGGCGGCGAGTACGTCGGGGTCGCCGCCGCCGGCGTGGTTGGCGCGGCCGTTGCCGGTGAGGTGGACGGTGCCGTCCTTGGTGATGCAGCCGGTGGCGAGCGGGCCGGGCAGGGCGCTGTGACCGTGGAAGATCATGCCCACGACGTCCGTGCTCGGTCCGGTCACGGTGTGATGGATCATCACGCCGTGCACCGGCCCCCAAGGGCCCACGTGGTTACGGTTGTTGGTCCGCCAGCCACCGACTTCACGGACGGCGCAGCCTTCGGCACGCAGTGCCGCGACCAGCCGGTCGGCTTTGAGGGGAGCGGCCATGGTCAGTCCTCCGATCTCGGTGGGGCGGTGGCTGTCCCGGTCCACGCGCGCCGGTTCGTCCCGCCCACGCCATGCCGGGGGGACACCGGTTCACCTCGAAGGTTCTTGCCCCCGACAGGTCGCAGGCACGCCAACCGGGCCGCTGCCGCGGGGCCAGGGGGATCGATCTGGGCCATCAGGGTCACAGGTTCCGTCTCTCCCGATCAGGCCGGTGAAAACTGTCACCTCCAGTGAAGCGGGATGCGCCGGCCCCGCCCATCCCTCGTACGGCTGAATCGGGATCATGGGCGCCAGGGATGAACCCTGGCGCCACCTGCTGATGCCCCGATGCGCCGTTACGGCTTCCGGGCGAGACCGCCGTGCTCGGCGATGACCTCCGGGGCGGGAGCGCCGGGCTCGGGGCGCCACTGCGTGACCGGGACGACGCCGGGGTCGATGAGCTCCAGGCCGTCGAAGAAGCCAGTGATCTCCTCGACGCTGCGCAGGTTGTACGGGACGGCCCCGCTGTTGTTGTAGGCGTCCTGGGCCAGCTCGAAGGCCGGGTCGATGCCGCGCGAGCCGTCGTTGATGGAGAGGTGACTGCCCGGGGGCAGGGCGTCCATCAGCCGGGTGACCAGGGAGCGGGCCTGGTCGTAATCGGCGACGTGGCCCAGGATGTTGCTGAGGATGAGCCCGGTGGGGCGGTCGAAGTCCAGCGTCGCGGCGGCGGCTTCGAGGATGCGGTCGGGGTCCGTCACATTGGCGTCGATGTAGGCGGTCGCGCCCTCGGGGGTGGAGTAGAGCAGGGCGCGGGCGTGCGCGAGGACCATCGGGTCGTTGTCGACGTACACGATCCGCGACTCGGGGGCGAGTTGCTGCGCCACCTCGTGGGTGTTCTGGGCGGTCGGCAGGCCGGTGCCGATGTCCAGGAACTGCCGGATGCCCGCCTCGGAGACGAGGTACGTGATGTTGCGGCGCAGGAAGGCACGGCTGGACCGGGCGATGCTGACGATGCCGGGGAAGACGGCGGTGTACGCGTCGCCGGCCTCCTCGTCGACGGGGTAGTTGTCCTTGCCGCCCAGCCAGTAGTTCCAGATCCGGGCCGAGTGCGGAACGGACGTGTCGATCTTCTGGTGCTCCGCCGGTTCGGGCATCGTCACAGGGTCATTCATGAGTCGGGGCCGTCCTTCAACCAAGGCGTGGATCTTTCACCGCACAACCTACGTCCGAACACCCGTCGCATGCCCACCGGTTCAGCTTTTCGGGCACGGGGTGTCGCAGCCGGTGTGCAGGACCCGGAAGCGATCCGGTCGCGCCGGGTCCCGGTCGACGACCTGGATCGGCGGCCGGGCCCACTGCCACACGCCGATGTCCGCCGTACGGGAGAACTCGATCCGCCCACGTGTGCCCTCGACCGCGACGCTCGGCCAGGCCTCGGCGATCCGCTTCCTGTCGGTGCCGCGCGACCGCAGGATCTCGGCGAGGACGGCGACCGTGTCGTAGCCCTCGAACGCGACGAAGGAGGGCGCTGGGGCCAGCGGCTCGCGCAGGGCCGTCTCGACGCGCACGCCGAGGGGGGTGAGGTGCTCGGGCAGGTAGCGCAGGAAGGGGATCCCGGCGCCGTCCTCGCCCAGCAGCGTCGCCCATGCGGCGAACTCCGGCTGCCCGGCAGGGGCGCCGATCAGGACCTCGGCGAGGCGCTGGTCCCGGCGGACGGCCTGGACGAGGGGTACTGCCGGTTCCGGATGGCCGACCAGCAGGAGGAGGGCTGTCGCACCGGTCCCGGCGAGTTCGTCGCAGAGCGCGGCGGGCGTGAGTGCGTTCGTGTCCAGCTCGGTGACGGAGCCGCCGCGTGCGGCGAGGTGGTCCCCCAGGATGCGGGTGCCGGTGGCCCAGTAGAGGCTCGGCTGGGTCGCTACGGCGATACGGCGGTGGCCCGCGCCGAGGAGGAAGTCGGCGTAGGTCCGCCAGCCGCGGGACTGCGGCGGGGACAGGCGCGCGACCCACTCCGTGGGCTGCTCGGTGAGCGCGTCGAGCACCGAGGACGTGCAGAGGAACGGCAGGCCGAGGGCGTCGGCCGTGGTGGCGGCGGCTCGGGCGACGACGCTGTGATACTCCCCCGCCAGGGCGGCGACTCCCAGGCCGGCCAGTTCCTCCACGGCCGCCACGGCTCTCCGCGGATCGGCCGCGGTGTCCCGGACCAGGAGTTCGACGCCTCTTCCGCCTAGGCCGCCGGCGTCATTGACCTCCCCGACGGCCAACTCCATTCCTGCGAGCAGGTGTTGGCCTGCCTCGATCCAGCCTGGCCGGGTCAGCGGAGCGAGGACGCCGATCCGGATGGCTGATTCGTCTGGCGTACGCATGCGAAGGCGTCCCCCGAGTGGTGATGCGGTTCCGTGTGATCATCGGTTGCGCCGAGAGTAGCCGAGCGGGTCCCCGCAACGCCGCGCTCGTTTCTGAGACCGGCGTCGGGGTGAGACCGGCCGGACGGCTGCATGAGCTGTGGGCTGGGCGCGGCGAAGGCGCGGACTCCAGCCCCCGTTCAGCTGCCCGCCATGGCTGCCAGACGGGTCCGGGCCGCCTCCTGGATCGGGGACGGGCCGCGTGCCCACACCAGGCCCCGGCCGACCGCGGTGGCCAGCGGCCGGTCCACGGTGCCGCGCGCCAAGGCGGGCCGCCGGATGCCGAGTTCGGCCCGTGCCCAGCTCGGGAGCAGACCCAGCGAGGCATTCATCAACACGCCCGCGACCAGCCGTTCCCGCCGATTGCGGCCGAAGCCGCGCAGGAACCGCATGGCCTCCAACGCGGCCGGGGTGACGTGGAGTTCGGGCCGCATACCGGCCAGGTAGCGCGTGACGTCGCGTGCCGTGCGCGGTACGCGCTCCGCGCCCAGCGCCTCCGCGACGGGGGCGACCTGCGCGAAGTAGACGTCGCGTTCGGCCGGAGTGAGACGGTCCCTGGGCTGGGCGTACGTCTGGTAGCCCGTCAGGAAGCTGTACACCTCGGCGGTGTGCACCCAGGTCAGCAGCGCCGGGTCGTCCGCGCGGTAGGACCGCCCGTCGGGTGCCGTTCCGTGCACCTGCGTGTGGATCCGCCGTACGACGTCGATCACTTGCCGCGCCGCCTGCTGCGAGCCGAAGGTGGTGGTGGTGATGAACCGCGCGGTGCGGGTGAGGCGGCCGACGGGGTCGGTGCGGAAGTCCGAGTGCTGGTCGACGCCGGCCATCGCCAGCGGGTGCAGTGACTGGAGCATCAGCGCGGCGAAGCCGCCGGTGAGCATCCCGGCCGGATGCCCGTGCACCCGCCAGGCGGGGCTGTCCGGGGCGATACCGAAGAGCCCGGGGTCACCGGGCGGCCCCGCATAGCGCTCCAGCTTGAGATCACCGCCGTGCACGGTCCCCTTCAGCTCGTCGGCGATCCGGTCCCGTATGCCCATCAGTGCCTCCGCGCGCCTGCGACACCTGAAATATACGTCCGCGGAATGTCCCGCCCCACGCCGACGACGGTGCCGTACCGCGTCGCCGTCGACATGTGGGGCGCCGCCTCGCCGCTGCCGGCCGACGGGCAGGCGTACCGTGCGCCGCTGTGGCCGGTGAACCTGTGGTGGGGCCTGTTCGTCTCCCACGTCCCCTTCAGCCGGTATGCCGCGATGCGCTCCGACACGGCCGACGACCTCATGGAGTTGCGCGAGGCGGTCCGGCTGTATCTACCGGAAGATCGCGCAGGGCCCGTATCTCGGCACCGTGTAGCCGCGTCAGCTGTGCGGGCCCCGGTGCCCTTGTGCGCCAAGGGCGTCGAGGATCAGGTCGAGCCCGTAAGTGAACTCGTCGGCGTAGTCGTAGCCGGGCTTGAGGACGTGCTCCGTGGCGAGTTCCATGAGGTGGGGATGGGCGTCGGCGGGCATGTCGCTGAGGATGGCGCCCGCCACCTCGTCCAGGTCGCCCTCGGCCGTGAACGGCAGGCTCAGCTCCTGGAGCACGAAGCCGTACAGGTAGCTGTCGATCAGGGAGACGGCGTGCGCCGTCATCGGGACGGAGAGTCCTCCGGCGCGCAGCGCTCCGATGACGGCGTCGTGGTGGCGCAGGGTCGCGGGGCCGGGCCGGGAGCGGGAGTCCATCAGGCCGATGGCCCACGGGTGGCGCTTGAGGGCGGCGCGGGCCGAGAGGGCGCGGTGCCGCATGCCGCTCTTCCAGTCCGTGTCGCGCGGCGGCAGGTCGATCTCGGCGAACACCGCGTCCACCATGCCGTCGAGGATGTCCTCCCGGCCCTTCACATGGTGGTAGAGCGACATCGCCTCGACGCCCAGGGGTTCGGCGATGGCCCGCATGGTGAGCGCGGCCGCGCCCTTCTCGTCCGCCACGGCCACGGCCGTACGGATCACTCGCTCCCGGCTGAGCGGGACGCGCCCGCCGCCCTTGGCCGCCGTGCCCGTCTTGGGCATCCATCCCTCCTTCATTGACTGCCTTACGGCATAAGGCTACCTTCCTTACAACGTAAGGCAGGACCGTCGAAGGGGCTGCGCCATGGGCACGGATCGGATGAGGAAGGTCTGCATCGTCGGAGCTTCCGGGAAGCTCGGGCGGTACATGGTCCGGCACGCGCTGGAACGCGGCTACGAGGTGGTCGGCGTCTGCCGTGAGGGCAGTGTGCCGAAGCTGGCCGAGTTCGAAGGGCGGATCACCGTCGTGCCCGGGCAGACGGACGACCGCGAGGTGATCCGGAAGGCGGTCGCGGGGTGCGACGGGGTGCTGACGGTGCTGGTGCCCTGGGGGGTGCGGCAGTACTCATCGGGCACGGCCCAGGCGGTGCTCGATCATGCCCGGCCGGGCGCGCGGCTGGTGTTCTCCTGCGGCTGGCACATCACGCGCGACGGCAAGGACCGCTACTCATGGCTGTTCAAGGCCGGGGTACGGATCGCCGCCGTCCTGGCCAAGCTCGTCCGTGCCGTCGAGCTCGACGACCAGGTCGAGGCCTGCCGGCGGATCTTCGCCAGCGACACCCGGTGGACCGTGGTGCGCGGCAGTTCCCTGGAGGAGGGCGAGAGCCAGGGGCTGCCCGTGTGGAGCCGGCATGTGGGGGATCCGGTGCTGGCCAGCAACCTGACCCGCAGGGTGGACTTTGCCCTGTTCATGGTCGAGGCGCTGACCGACGACGGCCTGGTCCAGGAGGCCCCGGCCATCGTCGGCTGCCGATCCGCCAGCGCCCTCGCGCACACCGGCGGACCGCACAAGCGCGCCCAGTAGGTACCGCTCAGTCCTCCGCGGGCAGTTCGCCCGCGAACGCGGCCGCCATCCGCAGCCAGGGCGCCGCCTCCTCGCGACGGCCCTGGCGCTCCAGGGTGCGGCCCAGCATCAGGTGGGCGTAGTGCTCGACCGGGTCGCGGTCGATGATCCGGCGCAACTGCTCCTCGGCCCGCCCCAGTTGGGCCGAGTGGTAATAGGCGCGGGCCAGCAGGAGGCGGGGGCCGGTCTGCTCCGGGACCTCCTCGACGACATCGGCGAGGAGGCGGGCGGCGCCGATGTAGTCCTTGGCCTCGAAGAGGAGTTGAGCCCTTTCCCAGCGCTCGAGGACCGTCTCCTCGTGCGGGACGCCGACGCCGTTGTCGAACAGGTGCAGGGCGCTGGCCCAGCGGTCGGGCGCGACTCCGTCGTGGGCGGCGTACTCGTTGAAACGCTCGGTCGTCATGTCCTCAGTCCTCGCATCGATGAGGTTGATGCATCAACCATGTGCGCCAACGTGGGCCCGTGCGGTCGTATTCCGGGGGTACGGCGGTCAGTGGCGCGAGGGGTTCCGGCGCGGGGAGCCGGTCGCCGGGGTAGCCCGCCACCTCGCCGAAACGGTCGGAGGAGGCTTCCCACTCCTCGCGGGCGCGGGCGATGTCGTCGTGACTGCGGCCGACGAAGTTCCACCGCATGACGATCTCCTCCTCGAACGGCACTCCGCCGAGCAGGACGGTCCGCGCCGGCTCCTCCGACTCGTTGACCAGAGTGAGGGCGTCGACTCCTGGGTGGACGTACCCCAGCTCCGCCCGGTGGAGCGGTGTGTCGGCCACGCGGACGTCTCCGCAGTCCACGAGCAGGCCGTGCTCGAAGCCGGGGTCGACGGCGAGGGTGACCGTGGCACGCGGCGCGAGGATGATCTCGGCGCCGTCGACGAAGAGGGGTTCGGGGACGTGGTGCTGGAAGGCGCGCGCGGTGTTGCGGTGCTCCTCGGGCAGGGCGACCCAGAGCTGCACGCCGTGCAGGACGGTGGTGCGGGGCGTCGAGACCTCCGAGTGGGCGATGCCGTAGCCGCCCGTCATGAGGTTCATCTCGCCGGGCCGGACGAAGGCGTGCGAGCCGAGGCTGTCGCGGTGCTCCATCTCCCCGCTGAACAGCCAGCTGACCGTCTGCAGACCGGTGTGCGGATGCGGCGGGACCCGCATGCCGTCGGTCGCGGCGACGTCGTCGGGGCCGTAGTGGTCGGCGAAGCACCAGGCGCCGATCAGGCTCCGCGCGCGCTGGGGCAGGGTGCGCCGTACGGTCGTCGCGCGCGGGCCGCCGAGCGGGACCTCGCGGGCGGAGAGTACGTGCTCACCGGGCCCATCTCCCCCTTGTTCGGTCCTTGTGACCGGCTGTTCGGTCCTTGTGGCCGGCCACCGTCACGCCGGTTCCTCGTCGAGGTGTGCGACGACCCGCTCGGAGATCCGCGCCAGTGTCCTCAGCTCCGCCGGGGTGACGTGGTCGAGGAACAGTGCGCGTACCGCCTCGACGTGCAGCGGGGCGGCCGCCTCGATGGCTCGGCGGCCGACAGCTTGGCGTCCGACTGGAGCTGCCGGGCCAGCCGGCCGCCGAGCCGCTCCTGGAGGCGCACGAAGCTCCGCCAGGCCTGCTGCTCGGGGTGCCGTAAGTGATGCCGCGCACACCGGCGCGGTGGGCTGGCGGGCACGTGTTAGCGTCCCGGCCGTGACTTCCCCGGCTCCGGGCGCATCCGCCCCCGTACTCGATGCGCTGGACCTGTTCGGCGACGACTTCACCCGCGACCCGTACCCGTGGCTTCAGTCGTTGCGGGTCGAGGCGCCGGTGCACTTCGATGCCGGTACCGGGCTGTGGCTGGTCAGCCGCTACCGGGACGTACGCCGTGTCCTGCTCGCCCCGGACGACTTCCTGCCGGACAACGCCCAGCACGCGGTCACCCCCCTGCCGTTCGGCGTGCTCCGGGTGCTCGCCCGGGCGGGCTTCAACCTCCCGCCCGCCCTGGCGAACAACGGCACCGTCAGCCATCCGGGACTGCGCCGGGTGGTCACCCGGTTCTTCAACGCGCAGCGCGTGACCGCAGCCGTGCCGGTGATCGAGCGCATCGCCGACGACCTGCTCGACGCCCTGCCCTCCTCGGGCAGCTGCGATCTGTTCACGTCCTTCGCCCAAGTGCTGCCGTGCCGGGTGCTGATGGAGCTGCTCGGCATCGAGGGCGTCCCGACGGCGACGCTGATCCGCTGGAGTGACGCCTCGCTGGAGCTGTTCTGGGGCCGCCCCACTCCGAAGCGTCAACTCGAACTGGCGGAGCTGGTCGGCGAGTTCCACCACTGGCTGACCGGGACGGTGGCGGGCGGGGCGGCCCGGCCCGGCTCCTTCGTCCGGGCACTGATCGACCACCGCCTGCCCGACGGCGAACGGCTCGACGTGCCGACCGCCGTCGCCGCGTGCTTCTTCGTCTTCATCGCCGGGCAGTCCACCACGGGCCAGCTCATCGCCACCGTGCTGCGCCATGCGCTGACCGAGCCGGGGATGTGGGCCCGCGTCGCGTCCGAGGAGGGCCTGGCGCAGGGCTGGGTGGAGGAGGTACTGCGGCGTGAGCCACCGGTGACCACCTGGCGCAGGGTCACCGCGCGCCCGGTCGAGCTGGGCGGAGTGGACCTGCCGGAGGGGGCGCAGCTGCTCCTGATGCTCCTGGGCAGCGGATCGGACCCGGAGGTCTTCGACGGTCCGGAGCGGATGTGCCCACAGCGGGGGAACATCCGCCGCCACCTGGCCTTCGGCGTCGGCCGCCACCGCTGTCCGGGCGCTTCCCTGGCGCGTACGGAGGCGGCGGTGGCCCTTGCCGCGGCGGCACGCCGCCTGCCGGGGGCACGGCCGGTGGCGGGCGGCCCGATGCTGGGGCTGCTGTCGTTCCGGGCGCCGCTGCGGGTGGCGGTCAGCCTCTAGCGCCGGGCGGATCGACGAGGTGGCGCCATGCCGCTTCCCCTACCGCGTCACGCAGGTGGTCGCGCGAGGCCTCGGCCTGTCGGCGGGCGCGGGCGAGGTCGACGCCGATCAGCTTCCCGCGGTGTTTGAGCACCCGGCCGTTGACGACGACCGTGTCGATGTCTCCCCGTCCGGCCTGGAAGACCAGGTGTCCGACGGGGTTGTTCACCGGTGTCATCGACGGGGTGTCCGCGCGGAGCAGGACGAGGTCGGCGCACTTGCCGGGGGTGATGGAGCCGATCCGCTCGGCCAGGCCGAGGGCTTCGGCCCCGCCGAGGGTCGCGTAGCGCAGGACGTCGGCGGCGCGCAAGTCATGGCTGCTCACCTGCTCCCCGCGCGCGTGCGCCTGGAGGAAGACCAGGCCGCGTTCGGCGCTGAGCGTCGACCTCATCGCGGAGAACATGTCACCGCTCCACCACACCACGGTGTCCATGGACAGGGAGAGCGGAATACCGAAGCGACGGGCGGTTCCGGTGGGCGGATAGCCCTGGCCCGCGTTCAGCTCGCTCTCCGCCGACAGGGACAAGTGGGCGCCGCTGTCGGCGATTCGGCGGTAGGAGTCGTCGCTCAGGGAGGCGGCGTGGACGAGTGTCGTGCTGGGGCTCAGGGCGCCTTGGCGGGCGAGGTGGGTGACGGCCGCGTCGCCGACGATGCCGAAGACGCCCGCATGGGTGGTCACGGGGAGCGCCTGCTTCGCCGCGTGAGCCAGGGCGGCGTCCGCGGCGGACAGGTCCGGTGGCAGGTCCAACGCCACTTGCATGGTGACCAGTTGGTCGTCGCCGGGGAACCGCGCCGCCCGGATCCGGTCCACCTCCCCGTCGGTGACCCAGGAGAGATCGGTGCCGATACGGCCGTACGCCCATCGTGCCCGGCCGGGCACGGACATCAGCGCGTCCACCGCCGCGTCGGCATGGGCGGGGGTGGAGCAGCCGTGGGACCAGTCCACGACGGTGGTGACACCGTCCGCCACCGCCTCGACCATGCCGAGGTGGTTGCCGGCGTAGACGTCCTCGGGGCGGAAGTGCGGCAGTAACTGCCCCAACGCGTCCATGTAGTTCGTCAGGGTCCAGTCGGCGCCGAGCCCGCGCAGGGCCGACTGCCACATGTGGCGGTGGGTGTCGACGAAGCCCGGGATCAGGAGCGCGCCGTGCGCTTCGATGACCGCGGTGTCGTGCGGTGCGGACAGGTTCGCGCCAACCGCCGTGACGGTGCTGCCTGTTGTCAGGACGTCGGTGCCCGGCAGGACTCCCTGACCGGTGTCCATGGTCACGACGGTGGCGCCGCGAATGAGCAAGGGGCGGCCGGCGGGGAAGCGGCCGGGGTCGTGGGTGGCGGTGGGGTCGTGGGTGATGGTGGGGGCATCCGCGTTCATGGGGTCATCCGCGTGCATGGGTTCCCTTTCACGGGACGAGCGCGTCGATGAACCCTTCGAGTATCCGGGCGACGCCGTCCTCGTCGTTGGAGGAGGTGCGGTGACGTGCGGTGGCCAGGACTTCCGGATGGGCGTTGGCCACCGCGTAGGAGCGGCCCACGGCGGTGAGCATGGGCAGGTCGTTGGGCATGTCGCCGAACGCGGCGATCTCGTCGCTCGCGATGCCGAGCCGGCCGCTCCACTCGATCAGGGTGCTCGCCTTCGTGACGCCGGATGCGCTGAACTCCACGAGCGACAGGCCGGTGGAGTGGGTGGTCTCGGCACTGGTGCCGGCGGCGTGCAGTGCCCGCGCGTAGAAGTCGTCGAGCGGGAGTGCCGGGTGGTGGGCGAGGATCTTCAGCAGGGGTCTGGCCGGGGTACGGGTCACCAGGGCCTCCGCCGTACCGACGAGCTCGACGGCGCCCTCGCCGTACGACCAGCTCGGATAGTCCGGCTCGTGGCCGAAGTCCTGGTCGTACTCCACGGAGAAGGAGACGCCGGGGACCGCGGCGCGCACGCGGGCCACGAGCTGTGCCGCCGCGGGGGGCGGGATCGGCGAGAGGTGTTCCAGGGTTCCGTCGGGGGCGTGTACGGCGGCACCATTGGCGGCGATGACGTAGTGCGGTCCGATGGTCTCCAGCAGCACATGGACCGATCGTGACGGACGTCCCGTCACCAGCACGACGCGGATTCCGGCCTGTTCGACCGCCGCCAGGGCGGCCTTGGTACGCGGGGACAGCGTGCCGTCACCGCGCAGCAGCGTGCCGTCGAGGTCCGTGGCGATCAGTCGGGGTGGGGCGGCGAGTGGAGGGGCCGGCGTCGTTGCCACGGAGTGCACCTTCTTGGTCGGCGGACGGGCATGCGTGACGGGTCAACCAATCCTGGAGCCGTGATCATTCCCGTACGGCCGCCTGTCGCTACGCGTATGACCCAGGGTGGTGAGGCGCCGGCCGCCCCTACTCTGGCACGGTGACGACACAGCTGATCATTCTCAACGGTGGCTCCAGCTCGGGAAAGTCCGGGATCGTGCGCTGCCTTCAGGCCGTACTGCCCGATCCGTGGCCGGCGTTCGGGGTCGACGGGTTCGTCGACGCCCTGCCCGCGAGGATGCGAGCCTCGGACGAGGGCATCACGTTCGCCGCGGATGGCGGAGTGAGTGTCGGGGCCGACTTCAGGGCGCTCGAAGCGGCCTGGATGGAGGGCATCGCGGCGATGGCCCGCGCCGGTGCCCGGATCGTCGTCGACGACGTCTTCCTCGGCGGGGCGGCGTCCCAGCAGCGGTGGCGGAAGGCGCTGGTCGGCGTGGAGGTGCTGTGGGTCGGCGTTCGCTGCGATGCCGCCGTCGCGGCGGGCCGGGAGATCGCGCGCGGGGATCGCACGCCGGGGATGGCCGGGTCGCAGGCGGATCTGGTGCACGAGGGCGTGGTCTACGACCTGGAGGTGGACACCACCCGCACCGAGTCCCTCGACTGCGCGCGCGCCATCGCCGCCGCTTGCCTGAGCTGACCTTCCAGCACCTGCCGCCTCGCCGCTCGTCAAAAGACTCACGTCACGGCTCCCCCAAGGCTCACCCCAAGAGCCGATCAACACTCCCCCATGGACGGTTCACGTCCCGTCCACGATTCCGTAGGGCGGGCAGCGGTTCACACTCCCGGACGTACGTTCTGTCCGTGAACTCAGATTCCCCTGCGGGTGCCCCGCGCCCCGCCGAGCCCAAGCCTGCCCGCCGCTCCCTGCTGCGCGGCGCACTCACCGGAGCCGCCGCCCTCGGCGCCGGCCTCGCCGTCGGCACCGCGGCCCCCGCGACCGCCGCACCGAACCGGCCCCGGCCGGCCACCCCCGAGGAGGCCCTGCGTGAACTCGCGGCGGGCAACGCGCGTTGGCGTGCCTTCCGGCAGAGGCACCCGCACGAGACGCGCACGATCCGTCAGGAACTGGTCTCCGGACAGCACCCGTTCGCGGTGGTGCTCGGCTGCATCGACTCCCGTGTCCCCCCGGAACTCGTCTTCGACCAGGGCCCCGGGGACCTGCTCACCGTCCGCAGCGGCGGTGAGGTCCTGGACGAGGCCGTGCTGGGCAGCGTCGCGTACGGCGTGCTCGAACTCGGCATCCCCCTGGTGCTGGTGCTCGGGCACCAGTCCTGCGGTGCCGTACGCGCCGCGGTCGAGGCCGAGGGGAGCGGCGAGAAGCTGCCCGCCCACATCCAGTACCTGGCCGACCAGATCGCCCCGGCCATCGACCACACCAAGGAGGGCGACGCCCGCACCGACGCGACGATCGACGCCAACATACGACTGGTCCGCGACCGCCTCACCGCGGAACCGGACCTCGCGGCCAAGGTGTCGGCCGGTGAACTCGCCGTCGTGGGAGCGCGGTACGAGCTGACCGACCAGCTGGTGCACCGTATCGGCTGACATCGCGGAGGCCGTGCACCCAGGGACCAGGGCCTGGCACGCACGGGAAAGGCGGCCGTGGACGCCGGTGCCAAGCTCCCTTCCGGAGTCGCTTCAAGGCGTCGGCAGCCCGGATCGAGAACGCTTCGCCAAGGTCCGCGCGGGCGCCCCGCACGGCATCAGGGACACGCACCGGAAGCGGCTCCTCGCTCGACGTCCCGCACTCCTGATCCCGGAAGGAAACCCGCATGGCTTCCGCACGTCATCCCCGCCGTCGCGTCCTCGGCGGAATGCTCGCCGCGGGCGGTGCCCTCACCGTCGGCACCGCCGCTCCGGCCTCGGCCGGCTCCCGCACGGGCTCCGGCGCCCGACCGACCGTCGTCCTGGTCCACGGGGTGTTCGCCGACGCCTCCGGCTGGAGCGCCGTCACCGCCCGGCTGCTCAGGTCCGGCTTCCCGGTGATCGCCCCGGCCAACCCGCTGCGGGACCTGGCCGGGGACTCGGCGTACGTCCGCAGCGTGATCGACACGATCCCCGGGCCCGTCATCCTCGTCGGCCACTCCTACGGCGGCGAGGTCATCACCAACGCCGGACGCGGCCATGCCGGTGTCAAGGCCCTCGTCTACGTCGCCGCCTTCGCGCCCGACGAGGGGGAAAGCGCGCTCCAGCTGGCGGGCCAGTTCCCCGGCAGCCGACTGCAGGCCGCCCTCGTCGGGCGTCCCTACCCGATCCCCGGCGCCGAGCCCGGCCTGGACGGCTACACCGACCCCGCCAAGTTCCACGACGTCTTCGCCCAGGACCTGCCCCGCTCGCAGACCCGGATCATGGCGACGGCCCAACGGCCGGGCAGCGTAGGCGGCTTGAGCGGAACCAGTGGCGTACCGGCGTGGAAGACCGTGCCGTCCTGGTACGTCGTCGCGACCGCCGACCGGGTCATCCCGGCCGCCGCGCAGCGCTTCATGGCCGAGCGCGCGGGCAGCGAGGTCGTCGAGGCCGAGGGTGCCTCGCACGTCGTGATGATGTCCCGCCCGGACACCGTCGTCCGGTACATCGAGGCCGCGTACCGCGCCACTCGCTGATCCCGTCGGCACCCGCCGAACTGCCTTTTCTGGAAGGCGATTTGAACGCCTCTCCACGAGCGCCGGCGAATCACCGATGTCACAAATCCGGGCCCGGCGGTGTCTCCATGGCGTCACGCAAGCAGACGTACAAGGAGAACACGATGACGCTGCGCATTGCCAAGGCCGACCTTCCCGCCGAGGTCCGCGCGAGTCTGGTCGAGCAGTTCGGGGCCGTGCCCGAGCCGTGGGAGGTGTCGGCGCACCAGCCGAAGGTCGCCGAGGACGCCGCGGAGCTCGGGGCCAGGGCGAACGCGTGGGACATGGCCGACGAGAGTCTCAAGACGTTCGCGCACATGGCGGTAGCGGCGCAGGTCGGGTGCAGCTGGTGCCTCGACATCAACTACTTCCAGGCACTGCACCAGAACCTGGACCTCGACAAGGCGAGCCAGGTGCCGCGGTGGCGGGAGTCGCAGGTGTTCACGCCGCTGGAGCGGGACGTGCTGGAGTACGCCGAGGCCATGACGAACACCCCGCCCACGGTCACCGACGAGCTGTACGCGGGCCTGCTGGACCGGCTCGGCCCGGCGGCGATGGTCGAACTCACCGCGATCATCGCCTTCGCCAACATGTCGACCAGGAACAACACGGCTCACGGGATCACGTCGCAGGGCTACTCCGCCGCGTGCGAGGTGCCGCTGGCCGCCATGAGGACGACGGCCTGACCGACCTCCCCGCGTCGCCCGTCGGCGCCTGCCGTCCTGCTGCGACGATCCGTCGGCGAGGACTATTCTCCTACCGCACAGCCACGTTGGGGGCGGGGGACGCATGCGGTTCGTCTTTGTTCACGGCACCGGTGTCCGGCGGGAGCGGTTCGACGAGCTGTTCCGGCAGGTGAGTACGGGGTTGTGGGAGAGGTTCCCGGGGGCGGAGGTCGAACCCTGCTACTGGGGGGACGAGTTCGGCGCCGAGCTGAGCGCCGGCGGCGCCTCCGTGCCCGGGACCGAACCCCTCGCTCCGGCGGACATCGACGACGACACCGGGACAGCCGAGTGGCTGCTGCTCCTGACCGACCCGTTCTGCGAACTCCGGGTGCTCGCCGAGATCCGTACCGGCGCCGAGGACGGCGGGTTCGGCCCGCCCGGGGTGCGGTCCGCCGGGGAGGCGGTGGGCGACCTGCTGCGGGGACTGCCCCGCGACCTCGATCCGGGCGACGAACTGGCCGTACTGCTCCGGGAGACCGGGCTGGCCGACGGCTACCGGTACGCCCTGGACGCCGTGTCGGACTCCGAGGAGTTCCAGGACGCGTGCCTCGCCACCGAGGACGACGCGGTCGCCGCCGAACTCGTCCTCCTCAGCAGCCGTGCCGTCGTCGCCGTCCTGCTCGCCGAGGCCCGCGACACCACGCTGTGCACCGGCGACGAACGGGACCGGCTCGTGGACCTCCTCAGTGACCGGCTCGGCGGCACGGGCCGGGGTGTCGTGACCGCCACCCTCGGCGTGCTGTTCAAGCTGGCGCAGCGCATGACCACCCAAGCCGCACGCGACCGCTGGCGCGGGGACTTCACCCACGAGACGGCCTCCGAGATCGGCGACATCCTGCGCTACCAGTCGCGCGGCGAGCCCCTGCGCACCCATCTGGAGAAGGTGATCGGCCGCAGCCCCGAGCCACCGGTCGTCATCGGCCACAGCCTCGGCGGCATCGCCCTGGTGGACACCCTCGCCCTGGCCGCCGCACGCCAATCCCCGCTGCCCGTAAGGCTCCTGGTCACCGTCGGCTCGCAGGCACCCTTCCTGCACGAGCTCGGCGCGCTCGCCGGTCTCGGGCCCGGGGCCGCGCTGCCCGCCGGTTTCCCGCACTGGCTCAACATCTACGACCGCAAGGACCTGCTCGCCTACCTCGCCGAGCCCGTCTTCGCCGGCGACAGCAGGGTCACCGACCACGAGGTGCGCAGCCGCCAGCCCTTCCCGGTGTCCCACAGCGCCTACTGGAGACTCGGCCCGGTCTTCGACCGGATCGCGCGGGCGCTGCGATAACGACAGCCGCGTCGCCGGCGGCCCTCACACGCTCGGGTCCCGGTGAGTCGGCGTCCCGTCGACTACGGCCAACAGAACCGGAAGTTCGGGGAGTTCGGTCGCCTTCGTGGTCAGCGGGTCGTCGGCGAAGACGGTCAGGTCGGCGCGGTGGCCGACCTGGATGCGCCCGGCGTGGTGCTCCTCGCCTGCCGCCCAGGCGGCGTTGACGGTCATGCCCTGGAGTGCTTGCAGGGCGGTGAGTGCCTGGTCCGGGCCGTGCGGCGGCCGGGTCAGGTCGCGGGTCGGGCGGCGGTGGCGGGCGCCCGCCATGACGCCGAGCGGCGGGTAGGGCGCGATGGGCCAGTCGGAGCCGAGGACGACCACGGCTCCGGAGTCGTACAGGTCGCGGCACCGCCACGCGCGTGCGGCACGCTCCTCGCCCAGGCGGACGGACCAGTTGTCGGTGTGGTCGGCGCGGGTGAAGTCGCAGCAGTGGGTGGGCTGCATGGAGGCGATGACGCCCAGTTCGGCGAAGCGGCGCAGGGTGGCGTCGGGCACGGTCTCGATGTGCTCGACGCGGTGCCGCACCGGGGCCCCGGCCGCGACGGGCCGCCCGCCCCCCGCGCCGACCGCAAGCCCGCCCTCGTCCCGGCCCGCGGCCCCGCCCTCGCCGCGCGCCTTCTCCACAGCGTCGAGCACATGCCGTACGGCCGCGTCCCCGATGGCGTGGGTCGCCACCGGCACCCCCGCGCGGTGGAGTCGACCGACCACGCGCGTGTACTCCTCGGGGTCCGGCCAGAAGGCGTGCCGGGACTCGCCGTGGCAGTCGGGCTGTTCCAGCCAGGCGGTGCCGTTGTCGATCGTGCCGTCCATGAAGATCTTCACGCCCGCGGTCCGCCACAGCCGCCCGCCCCGGCCCTGCCCGGCGATCAGGGCGCGTATTCCGTCGGCGTCGGTGCCGGGCCGGCACCACGGGGCGACGCGCAGCCGCAGCGGCAGGTCCCCGGCCGCGTCGAGTTCGCCGTAGAAGGCGAGGCTGTCGCCGCCCGCGTCCATCACATGGCCGCCGGTCAGGCCCGCGGCCGACATGGCACGCAGCGCGGCGGCCAGCCGGTCGCGGCGCTCCTGCCGACCGGGCCGCGGGGCGACACGCTCGACCAGTTCGCAGGCGGCGTCCTCCAGCAGCAGTCCGGTGGGGCGGCCGTCGGCGTCGCACACCACCTCGGCGGTGGCCTGGTCGAAGGTGCGCGGCCCGTCGACGCCGGCGAGTTCCAGCGCGCGCCGGCCGGCCAGCGTGGAGTGCGCGTCGAAGAGGAGCAACAGGGCCGGCACGCCGTCCAGTACGGCGTCGAAGGGGGCGGTCTCGACCGGGTGCCCGGCGAAGACGTTGGGGTCCAGGCCCCACCCGTGCAGCCAGGCGCCGGGGGCGAGTTCGCGTACCGCGCGGGCCAGGGCTTCGCGCACCTGCGGCACGTCCGTGCAGCCGGACAGGTCCAGGCCGTGGGTGCGTTCGGCGCCGGAGACGGGGTGGATGTGGCCGTCGACCAGGCCGGGGGTGACGACCGCGCCCTTCAGGTCGATCACCGTGGTGGAGGCGTCCGCGAGCGCACGGATCCCGGGGTCGTCGCCGAGAGCGGTGATGTGTCCGCCGGCTGCGGCGAGCGCGGTGTGCGGCAGGTACCGGCCGGTGACGGGGTCGAGCAGTCGGGCCGAGAGCAGGACGAGGGAGGTCCGCACGGGTAACTCTCCTAGGCAGCAGATCAGTTGGGAGCAGACGGAGTCCACCTCCCCCGGACGGAGTGCAGGGCGACAGGCCGAGCCCACGCTCCGCGGACAGCCTGCCAGGCGACGGGCCGAGACCACGCGGGCGAGCCCCGCGCGGTACGGGGGCCGTCGGCGTCCGCGTCCGCCGCTCCCCGCCCGCCGCGAGGACCACCGCACCGGCCGGGTGGACGCCGGCCGCCTGGACACCGTCAGCGACGTCCTCCAGCTCACCGTGATCCTCCTCGGCCCCGCCGTGACGGTGTCCCGCCGTATACGCCCTGTGGGTGAAAACCCTGCACACCGGCCCCCTGCGCCCTCTCTTCCCGCGCATTTCGCGGCAGTCGGGGCAATTCGGCGACGATCTTCGTACCGCCCGGGTGCGCCGGGCGTACTTCGTGGCGCATTCTTGCTGTGTCGCCCCGTGGGACGGCGCACGGACAGGTAGGGGCCGATGACTGGGAGCGCCGAGGACGCACAGCGGACGCCCGGACGGCCGACGTCGTTGCTGATCGACGCCTCGATCGAGGCGATCACGGCGGCCGACGGCCACGCGGCCGGGGTCTATCTGCGCTCCCGCACGCCCGGACTGCTGCGCCTGTCGGTGCTCGCGGGACTGCCCGGCCGGCTCTTCAGGCCGTGGTGGCGGCTGCACGTCGACAGCCCGTTCCCGGTCGCCGACGCGCATCGGCTGGGCGTGGAGGTGGTGCTCGCCAACGCCGTGGACACGATGCGCCGCTATCCCCAGTTCGCGGCCGGCCTGCCGTTCCAGTTCGGCTCGCTGTACGTGCCGGTCGCCACGGATACGGCCGCCTACGGCGTCCTGACGGTCCTGCGTCCCTCCGCGGTCGACGCCACCGAGCTGCTGCCCGAACGCGAGCGCCTCGCCCAGCTGGCCGAGGAGCTGGCCTGGCAGCTGGGCGGTGTGGAGGACAGCGCGCTGTGGTGGGACGGCGAGCCCCGGTGCGTACGCCCGCCCGCCCATCACACCTCCCGCCGGGCCGGATCCTTCACCTGGGATCCCACGACCGGCGCCATGACCCTGGACGACCGGCTGCGCGGCGTGCTGGGCGCGGCCGCCGAGGAGTGCGGGAAGAACGAGCGAGCCTTCGCCTCGGCCGCGGCCCCCGACGACGCGCCGGCGCTGCTGGCCGCCCTGCGGGACACGGCGGCGGGCCGCCCGCCACCGCTGCCGTTGTCCGTGCGCGGCGCGCACGGGTCGCTGCGGCTCGTCGAGCTCTGGGAGTCCTGCGGAGGGGCCCGGGACGCCTCCGGCCCACGGGCCGTGCACGGCGTCGTCATCGATCCCGGACCCGGCACCGCGGCCGACGCCGCGGCCGATCTACTGCCCGAGGGCGTGTTCGCGCTGGACCGGCTGGGGACCGTCGTCTACGCCAATCCGCGCGCCGCCGAGCTGCTGGAACTCCCCCGCCCGCGGTTGCTCGGCCGGCTGCTGTGGGACGCCGTGCCGTGGCTGGCCCAGCCCGCCTGCGAGGACCATCTGCGCGGGGCGCTGCTGTCGCCGGAACCGCTGCACTGCCACGTCGCCCGGCCCGGCGCCCGGCCCGGCGAGGCGTACGACGGCGACTGGCTGGCCCTGACCCTCAACCCGGGGCGGGACCTGCTGACCTGCACGGTCCGTCCGGCCCACCGGGTGGCCGAGGCGCCGTCGGGGCCGCCGCCCGAGGATTCCCGCGCGCACGCCGAGCCAGCGGCCGACCCGTCGATGGCTCCGCTGTACCGGCCGATCGTCCTGGCCATCGCGCTGACCGAGGCGGTCACCGCCCGCCAGGTCTCCGAGGTGGTCATGCGGGAGCTGCTGCCCGCGTTCGGCGGGCGCCGGCTGGCGATCTACCTGCTGCAGGAACGGCATCTGTACCTGGCCTGGGAGAGCGGCTTCCCGCAGGGTTTCCTCGCCCGCTTCGAGGGGATCGGCCTGGACGCCCGGGTGCCCGGCGTGGAGACGCTGACCAGCGGACGCCCGCTGTTCTTCGACTCCATGCAGCAGCTCACCGACGCCTACCCCGGCATCCCCCTGGACGCCGCGGAGGGCGCCCGCGCCTTCCTGCCGCTGATCGCCTCCGGGCGGCCGGTCGGCTCCTGCATCCTCGGTTTCGACCGGCCCCGCAGCTTCAGCACCGAGGAACGGGCCGCGCTCACCGCGCTGGCCGGACTGATCGCGCACGCGATGGAGAAGGCGCAGCGCTACGAGAGCGAGGCGGCCCTCGCCCGCGGCCTGCAGCAGGCCCTGCTCCCCCGGCGCCTGTCGGCCCACCCGCTGGTGGAGACCACCGGACGGTACCTGCCGGCGACCCAGGGCATGGAGGTCGGCGGCGACTGGTACGACGTCGTCGCCGCGGGGGACGGGCTGGCGCTGGTCATCGGCGACGTGCAGGGACACGGGGTGCAGGCGGCGGCCACCATGGGCCAGCTGCGCACGGCCGTCCGGGCGTTCGCGCTCGGCGACCGGCCGCCGGACGAGGTGCTGAGCGGCACCAACCGGCTGCTCATCGACATCGACTCCGGGCAGTTCGCGAGCTGCTGCTACATCCGCCTCGACCCCGCCACCGGAGTGGCCCTGGCGGCCCGGGCGGGGCATCTGCCGCCGCTGCTGCGCCGCCCGGACGGCCGTACGCACGCCCTCGACCTGCCCGGCGGAGTCGTGCTCGGCGTGGACCCGCAGGCCCGGTACCCGGTGACACGGCTGGTCATGGACCCCGGCGCCGTACTGGCCCTGTACACCGATGGACTGGTGGAGCGGCCGGGCGGGGACATCGACGACGGCATCGGCGCGCTCCGGGTGGCCCTGGCCAAGAACGGCGCGCTGGTCGGGGGGCCCGGCGGACAGTCCCTGTCCAAGCTGGCCGACCGGCTCACCGCGACGGCCCGGCACACCGCCGACCGGCCCGACGACATCGCCCTGCTGCTCGCCACCCGGCGCTTCACGGCCCGGCGGGACGCATGAGGGCAGCGCGGAGCGCCGGTCACCGGGCGGCGCCTCTCGCCTCCCGCGGTCGCGCAGTGTAGACATGGCTCATGGTCCGACTCTCGGGTCGATCCGGTGCCAGGTCGCTCCGTCGCCGCAGCGGTCCGCGCCCTCGCAGTGCGCCCGGCCGGCGTCCGCGGTCACCGCTGAGCGCACGCAGTGTGGCGGGCCAGGTGTTCCTCTTCCAGGTCGTCATCGTGGTGCTGCTGGTCGTCGCCGCGGTGGTGGCGCTGGTGCTGCAGGTCCGGTACGACAGCACGCGCGAGGCCCGCAACCGGTCGGTCGCGGTCGCCGAGTCCTTCGCCAACGCGCCCGGCACCCGTGCGGCCCTGGACGATCCGGACCCCTCGTCGGTGTTCCAGCCCCGCGCGGAAGCCGCCCGGGAGGCGACCGAGGTGGACTTCATCGTCGTGATGAACACCGACGGCATCCGCTACAGCCACCCCAAGCCGGACCGCATCGGCAAGAAGTTCGTCGGCACCATCGAACCCGCGCTCAGGGGCGAGGTGGTGACCGAGGAGATCACCGGCACCATCGGCCCCCTCGTGCAGGCCGTCGTACCGATCGAGGACGACGACGGCACGGTGGTGGGCCTGGTGTCGGCCGGGATCACGACCGCGACCGTCGGCGGCACCGCCGACCGGCAGCTCCCGCTCGTCCTGAGCGCGGCCGCGGCGGCGCTCGCCCTGGCCACCGGCGGTACGGCACTGGTCAGCCGACGTCTGCTGCGCCAGACGCACGGCTTGGGCCCGCACGAGATGACCCGCATGTACGAACACCACGACGCGGTGCTGCACGCCGTGCGCGAGGGCGTGATCATCGTCGGCGACGAGGGCCGGCTGCTGCTCGCCAACGACGAGGCGCACCGCCTGCTGGATCTGCCGTCCGACGCCGAGGGCCGCCAGGTGGCCGACCTCGGGCTCGCTCCCGACACCGCCGACCTGCTGGACTCCGGCCGGCTGGCCACGGACGAGGTGCTCCGGGTCAAGGACCGGCTGCTGGCCGTGAACCAGCGCCCGACCCATCTGCGCGGCCGTCCGCACGGCAGCGTGGCCACCCTGCGCGACTCCACCGAGCTGCGGGCCCTGTCCGGGCGTGCGGATGCCGCCCGGGAGCGGCTGAGCATGCTGTACGACGCGGGGGTGGGCATCGGCACCAGCCTGGACGTCACCCGCACCGCCGAGGAGCTGGCCGAGCTGGCCGTGCCGCGGTTCGCGGACTTCGTCACCGTGGACCTGTTCGGCGCGGTGCTCGGCGGCGGCCAGCCGGAGACGGTGAGCCCCTTGCGGCGCACGGCCCTCAGCGGGATCCGCAAGGACGCGCCGCTGTATCCGGTGGGCGAGCGGATCGCGTTCGTGGAGTCGTCGCCGCAGGGCCGCTGTCTGCGCGACGGGCGGCCGGTGCTGGAGCCGGTGCTCGCCGAGGCGCCCGGCTGGCAGGCACAGGACCTGGAGCGCTCCGCGCAGGTCGTGGAGTACGGCATCCACTCGCTGATCGCGGTGCCGTTGCGCGCCGGATCGCTGGTGCTGGGGGTGGTGAGCTTCTGGCGGTCGCTGAAGCCGGAGCCCTTCGACGCGGAGGAGCTGGAGCTCGCCGAGGAGCTGGTCGCGCGGGCGGCGGTCTCCATCGACAACGCCCGCCGCTACACCCGCGAGCACAGCATGGCGGTGACCCTCCAGCGCAGTCTGCTGCCGCGCACCCTGCCCCAGCAGAACTCGCTGGAGATCGCCTACCGCTATCTGCCCGCCCAGGCCGGGGTCGGCGGCGACTGGTTCGACGTCCTGCCGCTGTCCGGCGCCCGGGTCGCCCTGGTCGTGGGGGACGTCGTCGGGCACGGGCTGCACGCGGCGGCCACCATGGGGCGGCTGCGGACCGCCGTGCACAACTTCTCCGCGCTGGACCTGCCGCCGGATGAACTGCTGGCGCTGCTGGACGAGTTGGTCGCCCGGATCGACCAGGACGAGGAGGCGGAGGGCGGCACCGCGCCGGTGACCGGCGCGACCTGTCTGTACGCCGTCTACGACCCGGTCTCGCGGCGCTGCACGGTCGCCCGGGCGGGCCATCCGCCGCCCGCGCTGATCCGGCCGGACGGCACGGTCGACTTCCCCGACGTGCCCGCCGGTCCCCCGCTGGGGCTCGGCGGACTGCCCTTCGAGACGGCCGAGCTGGATCTGGCGGAGGGCAGCCGGCTGGTGCTGTACACGGACGGGCTGGTCGAGGACCGGGACCGGGACATCGACGAGGGCCTCGAGCTGCTGCGGGCGGCCCTGTCCCGGGCGGGGGACTCCCCCGAGGAGACCTGCCGGACCGTGCTGGACGCCCGGCTCCCGGACCGTCCCGGTGACGACATCGCCCTGCTGGTCGCCCGGACCCGGGCGCTGTCCGCCGACCGGATCGCCGAGTGGCAGGTGCCGTCCGACCCGGCGGCCGTCGGCAAGGTGCGCTCCTCGGTCAGCCGCCAGTTGCACCACTGGGACCTGGACGACCTGGCGTTCACCACGGAGCTGATCCTGAGCGAGCTGGTCACCAACGCGATCCGCTACGGTGGCGACCCCATCCGGGTGCGGGTGCTGCTCGACCGGACGCTGATCTGCGAGGTCTACGACAGCAGCAACACCTCCCCGCATCTGCGGTACGCGGCCATGACGGACGAGGGCGGGCGCGGCCTGTTCCTCGTCGCGCAGCTCTCCGAGCGCTGGGGCACCCGCTACACCCCGGCGGGCAAGGTGATCTGGGCGGAGCAGCCGCTGCCGTAGGTCACCACTCCCCCGTGCGACTTTGGGGACCCATAAGGCGGGCTTATGAGCCCATAGACCGGACCCGCGTACCGACTTAGGGTTGCCTTAGCTTAGGCTTCCCGTCGAGTTGCTTGTCATCGCTCGAAGGGAACCTGATCATGCCCCGCCCCCTGCGGGTAGCCATTGTCGGAGCCGGCCCCGCCGGGATCTACGCCGCCGACGCGCTGCTCAAGTCCGATGTGGCCGCCGAGCCCGGTGTCTCCATCGACATCTTCGAGCGCATGCCTGCCCCGTTCGGCCTGATCCGCTACGGCGTCGCGCCGGACCACCCGCGCATCAAGGGCATCATCACGGCCCTGCACCAGGTGCTCGACAAGCCGCAGGTCCGCCTCTTCGGCAATGTGAACTACGGCAGCGACGTGCACCTCGACGACCTGCGCGCCTTCTACGACGCCGTGGTCTTCTCCACCGGCGCGATGGCCGACCGCGAGCTGAAGATACCCGGCGTCGAACTCGACGGCTTCTACGGCGCCGCGGACTTCGCGTCCTGGTACGACGGCCACCCGGACGTGCCGCGCACCTGGCCGCTGGAGGCCGAGAAGGTCGCCGTGCTGGGCGTGGGCAACGTGGCGCTCGACATCTCCCGGATCCTCGCCAAGACCGCGGACGAGCTGCTGCCGACCGAGATCCCGGCCAACGTCTACGACGGCCTGAAGGCCAACAAGGCCGTGGAGATCCACGTGTTCGGCCGCCGGGGCCCGGCGCAGGCGAAGTTCTCCCCGATGGAGCTGCGCGAGCTCGACCACTCCCCGAACATCGAGGTCATCGTCAACCCCGAGGACATCGACTACGACGCGGGCTCCATCGAGCAGCGCCGCTCCAACAAGCAGGTCGACATGGTCGCCAAGACGCTGGAGAACTGGGCGATCCGCGACGTCGGCGACCGCCCGCACAAGCTGTACCTGCACTTCTTCGAGTCCCCGGTGGAGATCCTCGGCGAGGACGGCAAGGTCGTGGGCCTGCGCACCGAGCGCACGGAGCTGGACGGCACCGGCAACGTCAAGGGCACCGGCGAGTTCAAGGACTGGGACGTCAGCGCGGTCTACCGTGCCGTCGGCTACCTCTCCGACAAGCTCCCCAAGCTGCCCTGGGACATCGACTCGGGCACCGTCCCGGACGAGGGCGGCCGGGTTATGCAGGAGACCGGCGAGCACCTGACGTCGACGTACGTCACCGGCTGGATCCGGCGCGGCCCGGTCGGTCTGATCGGCCACACCAAGGGCGACGCCAACGAGACGGTCGCGAACCTGCTGGACGACTTCGCCCACGGCCGGCTCCAGACCCCGGACGCGCCCGCCCCGGAGGCGGTGGAGGCGTTCCTCGCCGAGCGCGAGATCCGCTTCACCACCTGGGAGGGCTGGTACAAGCTGGACGCCGCCGAGAAGGCGCTGGGCGAGCCGCAGGGCCGTGCGCGCGTGAAGATCGTCGAGCGGGAGGACATGCTCCGCGAGAGCGGCGCCTGATCCTCACCGCCGCAAGGGCCCGGGACACCTGAGTACCCCGGGCCCTTCACACTGCGACGACCAACGGGCCTGATCCTTCCCGGGCGCCCCTGTCGAGTGGCTGCCCGACTACGCGTCGTGCACGACGTGCCGGGGGGCGCGAGAGTCCGACGGGAAGGATCACCGGCATGGGCACAGGTCCCCATCGAACGACGAGGCAGCCCGCCGCCAGGGCACTGGCCGGAGTCCTCGTCGCCGCCCTGAGCGCGGTCGCGCTCGTGGCGTGCGGCTCGGACGACGACGACAGCGGCTCCGCGGCCAGCGCCACGCCCACGGCGCCGGACACCTCCCGTTTCTCGGGCACCCCGCCCTCCGCCGTGGCCTCGCTCGCCGAGTCCGTCAAGGCGTCCGTCTCCGCCGCGGCGTCCTCCGCATCGGCCCGCGCCTCCGAGTTCGAGGCCTCCGTCTCCGCCGAGGTCGAGCGCGCCAACGCCGCGGCCAGGGAACGGCTGGAGGACGTCCAGGGCCGGGGCAACGCCACCGCGCACGTCTCGCTGACCGGAAAGCCCCGCGCCCAGACCGGCGGACTGCTCGCCGTCGTCGTCAACATCACCAACAGCACGGACGAGACGGCCTCCTACGCCGTCCAGGTCGACTTCAGCGACCCCGACGGCAAGGTCGTGGAGACCCGTTACGTCGGTGCGGAGGACCTCAAGCCCGGCGAGCGGGCCCAGCCCCTCGCCATCAGCCGCAAGCCCCCCGAGCCCCGACTGACAGCGAAGATCGCCAAGGCCCGGCGCTACTGACGTCCCGGCGGCGCCGGTTCAGCGGCCGACGGTGACGACGATCTTGCCGACCTGGCTGCCCGCCTCCAGATAGCGGTGCGCCTGGACGATCTCCTCCAGCGGGAAGACCCGGTCCACGGCCGGGGTGAACGCGCCACCGCTCAGGCCGGAGGCCACGAACGCCTCGGCGCGGCGCAGCCGGAGCGGGTCCCGGGTGGTCTCCAGGACGGTGTAGGCGCGCATGTTCAGCGCGGGCAGGCCGAGTTCGATCCCCGGGTACGGGGTCGCCTCGCCGCTCAGTGCGCCGTAGACGAAGAGGGTTCCGCCGGGGGCCACCACCCTGGCGAGGTCCGTGACGCCGGGTCCCGCCACGGCGTCGAGGACGAACTCGGCGCCCCGGCCACCGGTGACGGCGCGCACCCGGTCGACGACGCTCTCCTCCCCGGTGACGATCACCTCGGCCGCGCCCGCCTTCAGCAGTGCCTCCCGCTTGGCCCGGGTGCGGGTCGTCGCGACGGGCACCGCGCCCACCCGGCGCGCGACCTGGATCGCCGCCAGGCCCACGCTGCTGGAGGCGGCGGTCAGGACGACCGTGTCCCCGGCGCGCGCCCCGCCCACCTCGACCAGTGCGCCGTAGGCCGTCAGGAAGGGCATCCACACCGCGGCGGCCTCGGTCGCGCCGAGCCCTGCCGGACGGGGCAGGACCGCGCCGGCGGGGACGACCGCGCGCTCGGCGTAGACGCTGTGGTCGTTCATCGAGAAGGCGGGCACCACGCTCACCGGGGCACCGACCTGGAACCCGGTGACCCCCGGGCCGACCGCCTCGACCACGCCGGCCGCCTCCGCGCCGAGGCCGGCCGGGAACCGCTTGACCGGCTCGATGTAGTGGCCGCCGCGGAACAGCGCCTCGGCACGGTTCAGGCCGATCGCCTCCACCCGCACCAGCAGCTCCCCCGGCCCGGGGTCCGCCACGCCCACATCCTCCACGCGCAGCACCTCGGGCCCGCCGAGCTCGTGGAACCGTACCGCCTTGACCATCGCCAACTCCCCCATCGGGTCCGGTGGTTCACCGTTCGCCTCACCCAAACCGAAAGTACGACGCTTGTCAAACTTCGATGCACGCCGAACTTCCGTGACCTACGATGTGCGGCGGAGGTCGAGAGGCGATGACGGTGACACGGCGAGGCGGGGGCGAGCGGATTCCCGCGCATCCGGACATCCGGGCGGTCAGCCTTCAGCAGGCGCTGGAGGCGCTGGTGGATCCCGTACGGCGGCGGATCGTCGCCGAGTTGTACACCGGCGGCCAGGAACTCGCCTGCGGCACCTTCGACTTGCCGGTCAGCAAATCCACCGCCACCCACCACTTCCACGTACTGCGCGAGGCGGGCCTGATCCGGCAGTACTACGTGGGCACGTCCCGGATGAACGCGCTGCGCCGCGAGGAGTTCGAGGACGCCTTCCCGGGTTTGCTGCGCGCCCTGCTGACCCCCCGGCCCGAGTAATTCCGCCTTCGCCTGCGGACGCGGCGGTCGCGAACTCCCCCTGCGGGCATATGATCGCCCTTCTTCACTGAACCTTCACAGGGGGGCATCGTCATGCGTATACGCCTGCTCATCGCGACGGCCGCCGCCGCGGGCGCCCTGGGCGCCCTCGCCGCCGGACCGGCCCAGGCCACCGAGTACACGTCGGCGCTGAAGATCCGGGGCGTCCAGTACGACGCGCCGGGCAGCGACTCCAACAACTGCACGACCGGCAACAGCAAGGCCGAGTACCTGGAGATCAAGAACTACTCGTCGAGCAAGACGGTCAACCTCAAGGGGTACATCGTCAAGGACGCCGCCGGGAACCGGTTCGCGTTCACCGCCAACCACTACCTCCAGCCCGGCGACCAGGTGAAGCTGCGCGGCGGCCACGGCAGCGACTCCGACGCCGGCAACGTGGTCTACCGCGACAACTGCAACTTCATCTGGAACAACGACAAGGACACGATCTACCTGTACAAGCCCACGGGCGCCGGCGCCGACTCGCACGCGTACACCAAGGGCGGCTCCGACCCGGACGGCAACGGGTACATCAAGTACCACGGCTGATCCGCCGCGCGCAGGGCCCGCCCCGATGCGGATGGTGGGCGGGCCCTGCGCACCGGCCATTTTCGCGACCCGGGCCGGATCCGGCCACGGGTGAAGGCCACTCTTCCGGAGCGGTCCGCGCACACCCCGTGTGCGCACCCCCGGTGACAGCTGACTGCCTGCGGCATCGATACTGGACGGACACCTGCCCCCGTCGCCCCCAGGACTCATGCTGAGCTCGCCGAACGTGCGCCCCCCGACTCCCCCCACGGTGTGGCTGGCCCACGGCCACCACGCCGGATCCGCCCCCGGGGAGGTGGTCCGCGCGTGTCTGGAACGGCACAAGGACGGCGGCGGCATCGACGACTTCCATGAACCGGCCGAGGCCCGGAGCGAGGGCGAGCAGGTCTTCGAGGCCCGCTGGCGGGTCGAGGACACGGTGACCGTACGGGCCCGGCTGACCCTCCGCGACGGCCACGCGTGGGTGCTGGCGGCGGAGGCCGACCGCCCCTGGGGTCTGCACTGGCCGTCGCCCGCCGCCATGTTCTGGCCGCAGGACGCGGACGCGGCCTGGGACCGGGACCCGGTCACCGGCGGTCGCCTGCGTGACCTCAATCCCCTCCCCCAGGACGACAAGGCGGTCCGGCGCCTGCTCAAGGACGCCGCCCGCGACGGCTGGGCCGTCCATGTCGTCGTGCACGAGGCGATGACCCCCGACGAGCGCGGCCTCGTCCCCCTCGCGGGCATGCTGCCGCCGGGTCTGCGGCACCGGGTGGTGGAGCATCGCGCCGCCCCGCACCAGCTGCGGGTGGTGAACTGGGCGCTGCGGGACTGCGGTCCGCAGGTGCCGAGGGGCGGCGCCGTGGTGCTGCCCGGCTCCCCCGCCCCCGCGGAGTACGACGCGGACCGGTTCTCCGTGCGCACCGTGTTCCTCGACGGCTCCGAACCGGCCGAGCTCATCGCCGCCGTCACCCGGTTCGCGACGCTGCCGCGGCCCCTCCCGGACGGCGCCGAGGAGGCCGTCACCGCGCTGCGCGAGCAGTGGCGGCTGTTCACCGTCGAGGAGGAACTGGCCCGCCAGCGCGCCCTGGTCGCGATGTACGCGGACGCGCTGGAGGCGATGACGAAGTCCCGCGACCTGTACCGGGAGGCCGCCGAGCAGGCCCATGAGGCGCTGGCCGCCTACCGCGAGGCGGCCGGCGCCCTGCCCGAGCAGCGGCCGGAGCCCGACTCGCCGCTCCAGCAGCTGACCCGCACGTTCGGGCGGCTCAAGGAGACCGCCCTGGCGTTGCGGCCGGGTACGGACCCCGTGCGGGAGGAGGAGCGGCCGCCGGCGCGCGGGAGCGACGCCGGCTGACGCTCATTCCGCCGCGGACCGGACCGCGGCCCGTTCCCGTGCCGGCGCCTGTTCCCGCGCCGGTGCCGGCACCGCCAGATGCACCAGCAGGGCCGCCAGGGACGCCAGGGACGCGAAGGCGGCGGCCATTCCGGCCGCCCAGACCGGGGCGAGGGTGAGGTCCAGTGCCCGGGACAGGCCCGCCGAGGGCAACCGCCCTTCGAGGAGCTGCGCCGCCGCCAGCACCGCCGGCACCAGGACGCCGCAGGCCAGGACCGGCACGGTGATCCGCAGGGTCAGCAGCAGGGCCACCGCCAGACACGCCACCGACATGCCGAGGGCGAGTCCGTAGAAGGCCAGGGAGGCGCCGTCGCGGTACAGCGGGAAGTAGGCGGCCGCGCAGACCACGAGGGCGGCGACGGCGATCCGGCCGGGCCAGGCGGGGGCCCGGTTCGCCGGTCGGGCCGGGCGTGGGGGCGTCACCCGCCTGGGGGCCACGCCCTCCACGGCCGGCTCCTCGGGCATGGCCGCGTCGGGCACGGGCTGGTCGATGGTCGGCGGGCCGTCGCACTCCTCGGACAGCCGCCGGATCAGCTCGACGATCTCCTCGACCGGGCGTCCGGTCGCCGCCGCACGGACCGCCTCCTGGCCGCAGTGCGGCTCCAGGTCGGTGCGGTGCAGCAGCGCCACCAGCCGGGTCACGTCGTCCAGCGAACGCTGTTCGGCGGCGGCACGGATCGTCTCGTCGGCGCCGTCCGCGGCGCGCGGTGGTCTGGTCAGCAGGTCGACCAGCCGGGTGACGTCCTCCACGGACCGGTCCACGCCGACCGCGCGGAGGGCTTCGACCGTGGCCCGGGCGTGCTCGGGCGAGCGTTCCAGCAGGGTGATGAGCTGGGCGACTTCCTCCACGGGACGGTCGGCCACGGCGGCGTGCACCAGGTTGCCGACCGGGTCGTCGCCGTGAGGTTCGGGCTCGATGGGCGTTATGTCGGACTCGTACGGGCTGGGCGATGAAGAGGGGGTAGTCATCCTCGGCTCCAGGGAAGGGTGCGCTGCCGCTGCTGCGCCCCCGAAGCGACACGCGGCTGTACGGAGTCCATTACTAGGTGTTGCCGAACCGGCCCGCCACCGGGGTGGGCCGGGAGTATGAGTCACCCTCACCACCGCTTCGGCGGACGGGCGATTGCTCCGGTTGCCGCGCGCGGGCCATAGCCGCGCCGGAGGGGGGAATCCGTCAGGGGACGCGGGCGCCCGAGCCGCCCGGCGCACGCCCGAGAGGTGAGGAGGAGTCGGTGGACTCGACCACAGCGGTGCTCTTCGTCGCCGCGATCCTCGCGGCCGTCCTGCTGGCCGTGGCCGTAACGGTGCTGGTCCGGCTGGTGCGGACCCGGCGCCGGCTGCGGCGCGCGGGCCTGCCGACCGGGCCGCGCTGGGCGTTCTGGGGCGCCCTGGCGTACTTCGTCCTGCCGGCCGATCTCCTGCCCGATCCGGTGTACCTGGACGACATCGGCGTACTTCTGCTGGCCCTGCGCGCCATGCGCGGGTCCGTCGGCCGGCGTGGTCCCGAGGCCCTTTCGGAGCCTTCGGGGGCCGGTCGGCGCGGTGATGCCGCCTGAACCTGGCGGCGCCCAACGGGCCCGCCGGGAGCGGCCGTCGGGGACTCGCCCCGGCGATGGTGACGCAGAGTAAGGAAACCAATCACCCGTTCGATTCGTATAAGTGGGTGGAAGCCGAAGGAAGTCGGCGGACCAGGCGACGTCCCAGAGTGGGTGGCTCGCTTGATCGAAGCAGCACCGGCGAGGGAGAGACGATGCAACCGTTCGCGCTCAACTACGCACGTCCGGCAGCGGATGTGGAGGTCAACGCTGTCTATGCCTACGACTCCGGACTGCAGTTGAACGTTCTCCTGGACGGGCGGATCGCCGCCAGCGACCACGCTCTGCTCAAGGAGCTGGGGACGACGACGTCCACGGCGGGTTCGAAGACGCACTTCGACGACTGAACGCGGAACCCGCCACGATGACCGTGTTGATTCTCACCACCGAAGAGGACGTCACCGCCGACATGGTGGTGGTGCGCCTCAACGCCTGCGCGGTGCCGGTGGTCCGGCTCGACCCCGCCGACCTGACGGGTGGAGCCGCGCTGTCCGGGGAGTACGCGCACGGTGCCTTTCACGGCCATCTGTCGTCCGGCGGGCGGCTGGTGAGCCTCGACGGGCTGCGCTCGGTGTGGGTGCGCAGGCCGGGGATCCCGGCGTCCCGTGCCGCGCGCCCGTCGCCGTGGCTGACGGAGGAGTCCGCGCAGGCGCTGTACGGCATGCTCCGCTCCAGCGGCGCCCGGTGGATGAACGACCCCGACGCCGCCCACCGGGCCCGGCACAAGCCCTGGCAGCTGCGGCTGGCCCAGAGCTGCGGGCTGCCGGTGCCGGCCACGCTCATCACGACCTTCCCGCAGGCCGCCCGGGAGTTCGCCGACCGCTATCCGGACCTGGTCGTCAAGCCGGTCTCCGGTGCCCATCCGCAGGACCCGCCCCGGGCGGTGCCGACCAGCCGGGTCCCCCCGGACGCCGACTTCTCCGCCGTCGCCTTCGGCCCGACCCTGCTCCAGCGGCGCGTCGCCAAGCGGGCCGACATCCGGCTGACCGCCGTGGGCGAGCGGCTGCTGGCGGCCCGTAAGCCGGTGGGGGCCGACGCGCACCCGGACGAGGTGGACGTCCGGTTCTCCTCGTCCACGGCGCCCTGGGAGCCGGCCGAGGTGCCGCCGCGCGTCGCCGAGAGCGTGCGGGCCTATCTGCGGGACGCCGGCCTGGCCTACGGCGCCTTCGACTTCGTCGAGGACGGCGACGGGACCTGGTGGTTCCTGGAGTGCAACCAGTCCGGCCAGTTCGGGTTCGTCGAGGTGGACACGGGCCAGCCGATCGCGCGGACCATCGCCGAGTGGCTGTCCCGGCCCCTGCCGCCCCGGCCCGCGCGGCTCAACGGCGCCAACTCCGCGGCCTGTTGAGTCAGAGCTGCCCGGGCGGCAGGGCGGAGCGCTGCCAGCCGTTACCCGGGTGGGGCTGCCGTTCGACCGGCGGAGCGCCGAAGGAGTTCAGCGGCTGCATGACGAACTCCAGTTCTCGGCTGACGCGTTCGGCCTCCCGACGCACCTGTAGGGGAACGTCGCCGCGCTCCGAGATCAGTCGGTCGTAAATGGGGGAATCCTGGAACACCCGTCAACGCGCCTTTCGTGTCGTGGCCCATCCACATGAGCACGACCGCCGAGTGTAGGCGCCCTGGCACACGGGGGTGCTAATTCCGGGATCGGGCTTGACGACGGTCAGGCGCCTGTCGTGGAGCCCGGACGCACGATCATCAGGACGGTGACGGTCGCCCACAGGAGGTTGAAGACGCCGGTGAACATGGCGAGTCGAACCGTTCCGGACCGCTCCACGGCCTGGTCCGCGGCGAGCTGCTCGAGGATTTCATCCTGACGGGGGAGGACGAAGGCGACGAGGATGCCGGCGGCCACCGCCGTGAGGGTGATGGAGGTGATCAGCCAGGCGTCGCCGAGGACACCCATGGCGGCGGCGGTGGCGAATCCGAACAGGGGAACGGTCAGGCCGACCCCGGAGTAGACCCGGCAGATCCGGTGCAGCAGCCGGACGGTGTTCAGTCGGCCCTCCTGGGCGGTGCGCGCGGCGGGCGGGAACATGCTGGCCGCGACCGTGACCGGGCCGATGGCCACGATCGCGGCCAGGACGTGCAGGGCGAGCAGGAACTTCGTCATCAGGGGGCGTCCGTCTCCGGTCCACGGGTGTGCGGGGTACCCGGCCACGCTAGGAGGCGCCCGGGTGATCGCACAGAGGCGGAAGTGACAGCTTCCAACGGATTCCCGCCAACACGCCCTTCCTGCGCATTCGCCTGCGGCACCCCGCTGACCTGGGCTCGTGCTCCCGGCGGGAATCCGCCTAGGGTGGCCGTCATGCACACGGTGGCGATCCTGGTTCCCGACGACGTGGTGCCGTTCGACATGGCGGCGCCCCTGCAGGTCTTCGACTGGACGCGGCTGCCCGACGGCCGCCCCGCCTACCGGGTCCGCCTGTGCGCCGAGACCCCGGAGGTGCGCGCCGACTGCGGCTTCGCCCTCCGGGTGGACCGGGGCCTGGAGGCCCTGGCGGACGCGGACACCATCATCGTGCCGGGCCGCGCCGAGGGAGCCCCCGCGCCCTCCGGCCGGGTCATCGCCGCGCTGCGCCGGGCGGCCGAGGCCGGCACCCGCATCGCGTCGGTCTGCGTGGGCGCGTTCGTGCTGGCGGAGGCCGGACTGCTGGACGGGCTGCGCGCCACCACCCACTGGGTGGCCGCCGGCCGGCTGGCCCGCGGCTATCCGCGGGTGCGGGTCGAGCCGGACGTGCTGTACGTCGACAACGGCCAGATCCTCACCTCCGCCGGGGCCGCCGCCGCCCTGGACATGTGCCTGCACATGATCCGCCGGGACCACGGCTCGGCCGTCGCCGCCAACGCGGCGCGGATGTCCGTGATGCCGCTCGAACGGGAAGGCGGACAGGCCCAGTTCATCGTGCACGAGCACCCGCCCGTCCCCCGGGGCTCGACCCTGGAGCCGCTGCTGGAATGGGTCGAGGACCATCTGTCCGAGGAGATCACCCTGGCGGCGATGGCGTCCCGCTCGGGGATGAGCGAGCGCACCTTCAGCCGCCGCTTCCGGGAGCAGACCGGCACCACACCGCTGCAGTGGCTGCTGCGGGCCCGGGTACGGCGGGCCCAGTACCTGCTGGAGAACAGCGACCACTCCGTCGAACGCATCGCGCAGCAGGCCGGTTTCGGCTCGTCCACCGCGTTCCGCGAGCGCTTCCGCAAGGTCGTCGGCACCACCCCGTACGCCTATCGCGCCGCCTTCCACTCCAAGTCGACCCGTGTGCGGGCGGGTACCTGACGTCAGTTCGAGGGGGCCGGGCGGAAAATCACCCGAGTCGTCCGGCGCCGCGGGCCGTTGGACAAGGGGCATCCCCCTTCACCACGGACGGTGTACGCGCATGAACTGCACAAGCCGGCTCCTCGCCGCCCTCTACATCGCCACCAGTTCCGGGCTCGCCTGGACCGCGGTCCTCGAATACCAGTACGGGCCGATGTGGGCCGCCTGCCTGTTCGCGGCCGCCAGCATCGTCCCGCTCATCGGGGTGGTGCGCGAGAGCGTGATCGGCGACCAGCACCGGGCGCTGGCCCAGTGGGCCCGGCGGGCGGTGTCCGACCCGTTCACCGGGCCGGACGAGGACGCCGCCGAGCACATCGTGCGCGCCGAGCTAGACGGCGCCTGCTGCGAGCGCTGGTGGACCAGCCTCGGCAGCGACCACGACCGGACCTGCCCGCACCGCGTCCCCCGCAGCAGCGCGGCCTGACCTCCCCGGCGATCGGGCGGAGACGGTCCCTCAGGCCACCTGCCCGCTGTGCAGCGCCGCGTAGGCGCCGCCCCGGCGCAGCAGCTCCTCGTGCGTGCCGATCTCCTCGATACGCCCGTCGGCCATCACCACGATCCGGTCGGCACCGCGCACGGTGGACAGCCGGTGCGCGACCACGAAGGTGGTGCGACCGCGCATCAGCCGGGCGAGCGCCTGCTGCACCAGGGCCTCCGAGCGGGTGTCCAGCGCGGAGGTCGCCTCGTCCAGGATCAGCACCCTGGGGTCCCGGATCAAGGCGCGGGCGATGGCCAGGCGCTGCCGCTGGCCGCCGGAGAGCCGGGCCCCCCGCTCCCCCACCAGCGTGTCCAGGCCCTGCGGGAGACGGTCGACGAACTCCAGCGCGTTGGCGTCCCGCAGGGCCGCGCGCACGCTCTCCTCGTCGGCGTCGTCCATGCCGTAGGCGACGTTCTCGCGGACCGTGCCGTCGAACAGGATGGACTCCTGCGGGACGACCGACACGAAGCGCCGGTAGGTGCGCAGGTCCAGGGTGTTCATGTCGGTGCCGTCGAGGAGGATGCGGCCGGTGGTCGGTCGGATGAAGCCGATGACCAGGTTGAGCACGGTCGACTTGCCCGCGCCGGACGCGCCGACCAGGGCGACGGTCTCGCCCGGCGCGACCGACAGCGTGACGTCGCGGACCGCGGCCCGGCCGTCGTCGTCGTAGGCGAGGCCGACCTGCTCGAAGGTGACGGCGCCGCGCAGGGCGGTGACTTCCCTCTTGCCCTCGTTGTCCTCCAGCTCGGGCGCCTGGAGCACCTCGCCGACGGAACGGACCGATTCGAGGCCCTTGGTGATGACGGGGGCGAGACCGGCGAGTGTGGTCGTGGAGTTGGTGAGGGTGGTCAGGAAGGCGCTGAGCATGACGACGTCGCCGGGGGTGACTCCCCAGACGCCGTAGTACGAGACCAGGGCCGCGCCGGCCAGGACCAGGACGCCGACGACGTTGAGTACCACCCAGGACAGTGAGCCGAAGCGGCCGTTGACCAGGTCCAGCCGCATCCCGGAGGTGAGCAGCCGGTGCAGGGTGCCGTCCATGCGGCGCAGGGCCTTGCCCTCCAGGCCGTGGGCACGGGTGACCGGGATCAGCCGGGTCATCTCGGTCACCCGTGAGGAGAGCGTCTCGACCTCGTGGCGGAAGTGCTCGTTGTGGGTGCGCAGCCGGGACCTCAGGCGGGCGACGACGAGGGCGGCGGCGGGCACCACGACCAGGAAGACGGGCAGGAACTCGGGTGTGCGGATGGCGATGATGACGAGACCGCCGACGAGTACGGTGGTCGCCCCGAGCCCCAACTCGGCGGTCTGCTGCACCATCTGCTCGACCGTCTCCACGTCCCGGACGACCTTGGCCTGGAGCACGCCGGCGCTGACCCGGGAGTGGTAGCCGATGGACAGCTGCTGCATCCGCGTGCACAGCGCGGAGCGCAGGGCGGTGCCCATGCGGCGGACGCTGCCGTAGAGCAGGCGGACGTAGAGCACGTGCAGGGGGTAGTTGACCAGCAGGATGAACATGATCAGGCCGGTGCTCAGCCAGAGGCGGCCGACCGGGTGGTGCTCGACGACGGTGTCGATGATCTCCGCGGTGACCAGCGGCAGCAGCCAGATGGGGCTGTGCTTGACGGTGAACACGCCGACCGCGGCGGCGAGTCGACGGCGGTCGGCGCGGAGCAGGTAGGCGAGGGTGCGGACGGGGTGTTCGCCCCGGTAGCGGTGGTCGAGCGGTTTTTCCAGCGGCGAGGCCACGGGCGGTGTTCCTTCCCAGGGTGCGGGATGATCGTCTGCGCAAGCGCTTTCTCCCCATCCCTGGGACGGTCGACGCCTGGGAAGCGGCGTCGGTCGGCGTCCGGGGTCACGGCCAGGGGTCGGTGGGCCGTACCGTGTCGAAGGCCAGTCCGCTCGAACTCTCGCCCGTACCGGGCGTCTTCTCCCTGCGGACCCAGCTGTGCCAGGAGCCGTCGAACCAGCGGGCCAGCACCGGGCGGCGGGCGAGCAGGACGCCCTCGCGGGGAACCTCCTCCTCGTGCAGCCACAGGCCCGGGGCGATCAGGCGGCCCTCGGGGCGGGAGTCGAGCCCGGGGCCGGTGAGGGTGGCCAGGCGGAAGCGGATCCGGCCCGCCTTGACCGCCTCGGGGACCAGCGGGAACCAGAAGTCCGGGACGATCGTCCGGACCGCGTAGGCGGGCAGGTCCCCGGGCACGGACTCGGGCGGCGCGGTGCGGGCCCAGTGGTCGCGGCGGTCGACCGGTTCGCCCCGGTCGTCGGTGTAGTGGGGCTGCACGGCCCAGGCGAGGTTGGCCAGTTCGTCGCGGGTCAGGAGCACCCGCTCCAGGGGCTGTCCCGGCTGGCCGCGCTCGGAGGGCACCAGCAGCAGGCCGGAGCCGGCCGGGTGGTCCGGGTCGGGGCCGTGCAGGGTGAACATCGACCAGGACGGATCGTCGCGTCCGGCCCGCTCGACGAGGTGGTGGCGGCCGAAGACGTCACGCACCAGGAGCCGGTCCAGGACGGTCAGCGAGGCCGTCGGCACCTCCAGCGGCACCAGGAACCAGTCGTTGCCGAAGACCGTGGCGAACGAGATCAGCAGCAGCCGCCCGGTGTCCAGCGTGGACACGTCCGCCGCGCCGAGGTCGACGCGCGCGTCCTCCATCTCCCAGAAGCGGTCGGCGGGCAGCCCGCCGTAGCGCACCGTCGAGGGCAGGCCCTCCTCCGCGAAGGCCCGGCCGGGGCCCGCCGGGGCCGCCTCGATGTCGGGGTCGGGGTGGACGTCGAGGGAGTACCAGTCCAGGCCGTCGCCCTGGTACTCCTCGGCGCGCAGCACCGTACCGCCGGTGGACAGTTCGGCGGCGTACTCGCCGCGATGCGGGTCGAAGCAGTCCGGGCCGTGCTCCGCCAGTTGTGCGGCCCACCAGGTCCGCCACCGGCCGGCCACCTCCCCGAGCCGCGGCTCCGGCCCGGCGTCGAAGGTGCCCGCGTCGAGTGCCGCCGCCACCGACCGCGCGTCGGGCGTCCCGCCGTCGAGCAGGCCGACCAGGCCCGAAGCGTCCGGGGCGGCGGTCCGGAACCCGTGCGGGGCCAGCTGGGTGCGGGCGGCGGCGAGCAGGCCCGCGTCGTCGCACATCCGCAGCAGCGCCGCGCCGCCCTCGACGCGCAGCCGTTCGTCGTCGGCCCGGACGGGCTCGTCCTCGATCCGGGTGTCCAGCGGGCCCTGGCCGAGGTCGTAGGGGATCCAGTCGGCGGCCCCGGCCGGGCGCCAGGCGTCGAGGGGGGCACTGCTGCCGCTCATCCGTACGACCGCCGGGGAACCGGCGTCCTGCGCGGTGAACTCCCCGAACTGCCACTGCCGGGTGAGCAGCCACAGCGGGTCGTGCACGCGGGCGGCCAGTCCGGCCTCGACGTCGCTCGCCCGGTGCCGGGGCTCCAGCTGGAAGGGGCCCTCCGGGTCGGTGTCGTCGCGCTTCGTCTCGATCCTGGACAGCGCCCGGCCGGTCGCGCTCTGCTGCGCGATCCGGATGCCGGGCAGGAGCGAGTTCACCCTGGACAGGTCCTGGTGGTCGACGGCCCGCAGTTTCGCCAGTTCCAGGGTCTCCCGCAGCACCTGCACCAGACCGTCTGCGGTCCAGCCGCGCTCCAGGTCCGGGGGGACCGCGAGCAGCACACTGTGGGGCGCCTTGGCGTCCGGGCGGTCGTAGTGGAAGGCGACGCCGGTCAGTTCGGTCGGCGGCGCCGGCTCGGGCCCGGGCGGCGGCTGGTCCCCGCCGGGCAGGAGCTCGATCCACTCGTCCAGGACGATCCCGGTGACGGCCGCACCCGCCGGGATGTCGACCGGTGCGTGCCACACCAGATGGGTCGTGGCGGGCGGGCGCCGCCCGGCCGGGAAGGTGCCGCCGATCCAGGCGTCGCCCTCGGCCGCCGGATGCTGGGCCGCGCGCAGCCGCTCCACGCGCCCGGACCGGTTCCCGGCCAGCAGCAGCGTCTCGTGGAGGGTGCGCACGACGGGGCGTACGGCCGCGTTGCGGCGCAGCCAGTCCTCGACGGCGGCGCCGGGCAGGTCGCCGCGTTCCGCCGGTGCCGGGCCGGTGAGATCGGGCAGCAGCGGAAGGTCCGCGCCCAGCACCGCGGACAGGGCCGTCCGGACCCGCGTCAGCCAGGATTCGGCCGTCTTCGGGGTGGCCTGCTCCGAGGCCGGGCCGGAGCCGGTCGTCGGCGGGGGGACGTGCTCGGTGGCGGGGCCGGAGCCGGTCGTCGCCGGGGGGACATGCTCGGTGGCGGGGCCGGAGCCGGTCGTCGCCGGGGGGACATGCTCGGTGGCCGGGCCGGAGGCGGACGACTCCCGGGGGACGTGCTCGGTGGCCGGGCCGGAGGCGGACGACTCCGGGATGACCCGCTCGCTCGCCAGCGCGCGCAGCGCGTCCTGGGCGGGGTGTCCCTGGAGCAGCGGGCTCTCGGCGAAGTCGGCGAGGCGGGTGCGCAGTTTCGCCGTGTCCACCGAGCGGCCCGCGGCGCCGTCGGGGAGGTGGGACGGCAGCAGCGGCTGCGCGGTGGACAGCAGGGACCGGATGCGGGCCGCCCGGCCGTGCAGTGCGCTCCAGCCGGACCCGGTGAACAGGACGGGGGTGTCCGCCGAGACCCCCTCCGCGGCCTGCACCGCCCTGCGCAGCCCGGCCGGTTCGGCGGCCGCCGCGTCCAGTACGGTGCTCAGCGCGCCCAGCCCCAGCTGGTCGGCGGTGAGGGCGAACGGGCGGCTCTCCCCTTGCTCGTCCTGGCTGCCTTGACCGCCTTGACCACCCTGGCCGCCCTGCCCGCCTTGGCCGTCCTGCCCATCCGGCCCGCCTAGGCCGCCCTGGCCGCCCTGCCCACCCCGCCCGTTGCCCAGTCGGCCCTCGATGGTCCAGGCGGGGGCCGGGCCGAGGAGGTGGGCTGTCCAGGACTCCAGGGCGGATTGCAGCTTGGCCAGTGGATCGGCGGGCCAGCCGGTCGGGGCGGTCGGTTCGGCCGGGAGCAGTACGGCGGTGCGGTGGGTCAGAGCGCGGGCCCGGTGCGGGGTGCGCAGGACCCGGAAGGTGTCCGGCACGTCCTCACCGCGGCCGAGGGTGTCGGCGGTCAGACCCGCGCGCACGGGGTTGCCGCCGACCAACTGGTGGACGCTCTCGGCCAGTACGAGGTCCCCAACGGCGTCCAGCGCGTCGGCGAGGTCCTCCAGCAGCGGGGTGACCGCCGCCCGGTCGCTGTCCGCGGCGACCAGCGGCGCCCCGTCCCTCACGCCGGCCTGGTCGATCGCGCCGACTCCGGCCCGCGCCAGGGCCATACCGTCGACGACGTTGCGCGCGGCCACCGCCTCCGCGCTGCGCGCCCACAGGTCCGCGTCGGTCTGGTCGGCCGGCGTCTCGGGGACGACGGGGAGCGGGAACTGGCGGCGGAAGCGCTCGATGAGGTGGTCCAGCTCGGCGTCGTGCAGGGCCCGCTCGAACCGGTAGCCCAGCAGCGAGCCCAGGTTCTGCCCCTGCCGTACGCCGCCGAGGAGCCACCGGGCGATCCGGGCGCGGCGGGAGGTGAGGTCGACCGCGTAGCTCTGCTCGTCCGGGTTGCCGAGGAAGCCGGAGCGCAGGACGGCGGCGGTGGCCGCGTGGTGCAGCGAGGGCGCGTGGATGTAGCCGTCCTTCCCGGACCGCTCGACGGTGGTCGTGACATCGTCCAGCTCGATGTCGAGCTGTTCCCGCGGCTCCGGCGGGCGCAGATCCTCGACCCAGCCGTAACAGCCGAACCGCACGCCCTCGGTGCCGGACTTCCGCAGCTCGGCCAGGCGCTTGGAGGCCAGGGAGGTGATCCAGGCGTCCAGGCGGTGCGAGTGGACGTCGATGACCTCCAGCAGCAGTTCGGGCAGCCGGGTCACCGGTACGGCGGCCAGGGCGCGCAGCGCCCGCTCCAGCCGGGGCAGCGCGACCGCGGCCGGGGCGGCGGCGGCCACGCGTTCCGCGCGCTCGCCCTCGTCCAGGCCCTCCAGCACGTTCGCGACCAGTTGGTCCACGTCGCCGACGACGGCGAGCGCCCGGCGCAGGGGGTCGTCGGCGGGGTCGAGGTCGCCGAGGAAGGTGGACCAGTTGGGCAGGAACAGCAGCGCGTCGAGCACACCGCTCATGTCCCGCTCGTCGCCCGGGACTTGCCCGCCCTCTTCCCCGGTCCCTTCCCCGTCCTCGGCCGGTGTCTCTTCCTCCTCGCCCGGTTCCTCCGTCAGGGCCGGTAGGTCGAAGAACGTGCTGCGCCGGGGCGGGGTCTCCCGTCCGGTGGACAGTTCCACCGGCCACTGCTGGTCGTAGGTCTGGGCGTCCAACTCACCGGCCAGGAACGCCCTTACGGCCCCCAGGTAGTCCGCGGTGGCCGTCGCCCTGGCCGGGAATGCCTCGGGGTCCGGGGTCAGCCGGGTGACGAACTCAGGGACGCCGGTGGCCTCGTCCAGGTTCCAGCCGAGCGAGGTCCAGCCGTTGCTGTTCGTGGTCCAGCGGAGCAGGTTGTCGGGCGGCAGACCGGGCAGGCCGAGGGCAGCGGGGGGCGCGTCGAGGGAGGTATGCGGTACGGCGCGCGCCGGCCCGTTCATGCGGATCATGGCCAGGCCGGTGGCCACGGGCAGCCGCTGCAACGCCTCGACCGCGACCCGGTCCACGGGCTTGCCCGGTTCGACGCGCGGGATGGTCAGCTCCTCCTCGCCGTTGTCGTGGACCACGCGGGTGTCCACCACCGCCCGCCAGCGGTCCCGCAGCCGCGTCAGCCAGGGCGCGATCACGCCGTCCACGTCGTCCGCGCGCGCGGCGCGCCAGTCGTCCAGTGCGCTGACAGGCAGGACGCCGTACGGCTGCCGGCCGACGCGCAGCATGGGCAGCGGCCCGCGGCCGCGGACGTGTTCGGCGAGGTGGTCGCGGACCGCGCGCCAGGGCCCCTCGGGGGCCGCGCCGTTGGGCTGTCTGGTGCCCAGGTGGACCGTCGTCAGCGCGGACTCGGCGAAGCCCTTGCCGAGCGTGGGCCAGGTGAGCAGGGTCAGCGCGGCGACGGCCGGCGGGGTGGCGTCGGCGGCACCGGGGCAGCCGCGCAGGAAGCCGGCGTCCGGCAGGCCGAGGGCGGTGACGAGCGCGTCGGCGAGCGGTCGCTCCCCGGTCTCCGGGTCGGGGTCCGGGCCAGGGTAAGCGGGGGCCGAGGACCAGCCCGAGCGGGCGCGCGGGGTGTTGTTGGTGGCGGTGCCTGCGGGCAGCAGGCCCAGGCCGCCGCCGTAACGGTGTCCGTGCAGCAGGTCCCGCAGCCGGGCCGCGCCGTCCGCCGGGGCGTCGTCGCGTACGCCGACGACCAGCAACTGGTCGAGGCTCTCGGGCTTCTCGGGCGGGACGATCAGCTCGACGCCCATGCCGGCCTTGACCGCCTGGAACCAGTCGGTCTCCCAGCCCTCCTCCTCGGCGCGCAGCAGATCGATCGGCAACGGGTCGGGCACCGGGCGGCCCGGCTTGTCGACCACCACCTCACCCTCGAACAGTCCGAGGAAGCGCCAGCGCTGCGGCATCACCACCGTGTGCGCGGGGTGCTCCCGCGGGTCGTCGGACCGTGCGGCGGGTGCCGGGGCCCCAGGGCGGCAGGCCCGGACCGCCCAGGAGGCGCGGGCCGGGCGCAACTTGGTGAGCACCTGCTGCCACGCTTCGGGGCCGGGGTTCTGCCAGTAGGCGGTACCGGCGGCCAGTTCGGCGGGGGTGAGCGCGGGGTCGAACCGGGACAGCAGGATGTCGTCCGGGTAGATCCGCACCCGCAGGGTCCTCGGCTCCCACCAGATGGTCTCGACCCGTACCGGCAGCAGGGCGATGGGCGTGGTGTTGTCGTCGGGGAACAGTGCCTCGCCCTCCGCGACGGCGCGGGCCAGCTCCTCCTGTGCCTCGGCGAGCAGGGCGTCCGTCTCGTCGGCCGCCCGCTGGAGTTCCGGCAGGGCGGCCTCGGCCGCGGCGAGGGCGTCCGCGCTGCCCGGTGGGAAGGCGGGGTCGGGGAGCCCGGCCTGGATGTGCGCCCGCAGGCGCCGCACCACGGTCAGCTGCTCATCGGCGAGGGCCCGCGCGGTGGCCGCCGCGGTGCGTGCCCGGTCCCACTGCGCGCGGGCGGCGAAGGCGTCGCTCATGTCCCCACTGCTCCTGTCCTCGGCACTCTCAGGTCAGCCGCTCGCTCAGCAACGAGGTGGCGCGGTAGGCCAGCTGGAAGGGCTGCTGGAAGGCGATACGGGCCATGTCGGCCGCGTCCCGGGCCCAGACCGGCGGGTCGGGCTGGGTCAGCCCGACGGGCGGACCGGGCGCGTGACCGAGCTGGACGCAGCGCCCGGCGTCCAGGCGGACGTCGTCCCAGGTGAGATCGGCCCAGGTGGCCATCACCGGGGGCGGAGTGCCGGGGTCCGTCTCCGCGGGCCGGGGGTCGGTGTCGAAGCCGAACTGGGTGCCGCGCATGGGCTCGCGGAAGACGAAGAACCAGTCCTCTGCGCGGGCCCGTTCCTCGCTGAGACCGGTAAACAGGTAGAGCACGGTGGACTCGTCCAGCGCCAGCGCGGTGCCCGGGATGCCGTCGAAGGCGGGCGGCAGCTTGCCGCCGACCCCCCGCACGGCGAGCAGGGCGGTGCCGGGAAAGCGGCGCAGCAGGTCGGCGCGGACCAGCATCGCCAGGTCGCCCTCGCCGCCGGTGCGCAACCGCCCGCCGAGCGGGGCGTCGAGCGGCCACAGCGCGATCTCCTCGACGTCCGCGCCGTCGCCGGGCCAGAACCGGGCGAAGGGGGTGCCGCGCTGGTCGGTCGGGAACTCCCGCCACAGCAGCTCGCGGTTGAACTCGTGGTTGAGCCCGACCAGCAGCGAGGCGATGAATTCGGGGTTGGTCTCCAGCAGCGTCACCGAGTCCGTCGGCAGCGCGCCGATGCCCGGCAGCGCCCAGTCCGGCCAGCGGGCCAGCAGTTCCTCGGCGATGGGCACGGTGAACCTCGGGTGCGCCATGATCGGCCGCAGCGGACGGTCGTCGTCCGCGGTGCGCTCGGCCCAGAAGTCGGCGGGGATGCGGTCGGCCAGCCGCAGCACTTGCAGCGGCAAGGGGCTCAGGCCGGTCCGCAGTTCGCCCGTCATGCCGCCCTCGGGGGCATCGTCGCCGATCATGTCCAGGTCGCGCAGCTTCCCCGCGAGGAACGACTCGGCCGGCTGCCCGTCGCCGTTCGTGGCGCGCCGGCCCCGCCGGGCCAGGGCGCCGCCCGCGCGGGTCAGCCGGACGAACGAGGTACTGGCCGTCGCGGCCGGCAGATCCTCGGCCGCGACGAGCAGGGAGGCCAGGGTGGTCGGCTCCGCGTCCGGTTGCGGGGCGGACACCGGCAGCCGCCCGCTCACCGGTGCCATGACGGTGATCAGCTCGGCCGGGCCCAGCGGGTCGAGGTGCTTGTGCTGGGCCCGTTCGGCGGCGACGGCCGCCAGCTCGCCCGCCGCCAGCATCCGGTTGGCCTGCCGGATCTCCCCGGCCTGCTCCCAGGCCCTGGCCATCAGGAACTCCTGCTCCAGCTGCACGTACCGGGCGCCGAGGGCGGCGGCGACCCGTCGGCGGACCTCCAGGTTGAGCGTGCCCAGCCAGCTGCCGGGCTCGGCCGGTACGGTCTGCTCGCCGGTGTGGTGGCCGCCGTAGAGCGGCGGGGTGACGGCGACGGCGGTCCCACCCTGGACGGGTTCGCCGTCCGCGGGCACGACCTCGCCCTCGCCGGGTGCGCCGTCGGCCGGCACGATCTCTTCGCGGCGCAGGGCGGGTGCGTCGACCCGTGCGCGGATCAGCGCCCGGAACCGGTCCTGGGCCGCGGGGTCGGACCAGGTCTCGGGCGTCGTGGTGCCGGGTGGCCGCAGTGCGCCGTCCATGGCGACGGTGGCGGATCCGACGGCCTCCTCGGCGGGCCAGGGGGCGCTGACGTCGATGATCCGGGTGCCGAGTCCCGCCGCGGCGGCGGGCCGGAAGCTCAGTCGGCGGGCCAGTGCCTCGAAGGTGCCCGCCTTCCCGGTGCGGAAGGTCCACCAGTGGTAGACGGGCAGGTCGACGGTGTCCCGGCCGGGCACCGGCCAGGCGTCCGCGGTGGCCGCGGCGCCGGATGCCGCGTTCAGGCCCGCGTCCCGTCCGGCGGCGGTGGCGGGCACCACCGCGGCGATCCAGCCGCGGTCGGGGGTCAGTCGGCGCGGGCACAGCAGACGTCCGACGACGCCCGCCGAGTGGTTGCGCACCCCCTGTTCGGCGAGCCGCAGCGCGCTGTCGACGTCGGTCACGTCGTCCGGCAGCCGCGCCTCCACATGTGTCCAGGCCCAGCGCTCGGCAAGGGCGGGCAGCGCGGCGACGGGTGCGGTGAGGACGGGCAGCGGGTGCCCGGGGCGCGGGGCGGCCGCCTCGTCCTCGGCCAGCACGACGAGCACGATCCAGGGCTGGGGGGTGGGCCCGCCCGGCGTGGACACCGTGGCCGGGGACAGCAGCCAGGGCAGGTCGGCGTGGGCGAGCTCGACGCTCGCGAGGATGTTCTCCGCGGCGTCGGGCGTGCCGGGCGGGGGCTCCTCCCGCAGCACCATCGCGCGGTCGAAGCCGAGGACGTCGCCCGGCCCCACCAGGGACAGGGTCGGCCCCGGCACCTCCGGCTCCTCGCGGCGGCCCTCGATGTCCCGGAAGAACCGCACCGACGTCTGCAGGGTCCGGCCGTCGGCCGAGGCGGCGGCGCCGACCCGCGCCGAGGAGAAGAACCACCGTGTGCTCATACGTCGCTCCCCACGGGTCGGTGAGGCGTGCCGGGCGCGCCCGGCGCGGTCATCGGCCCAGCTCCCAGTTCTCGACGAGCCGCAACGCCCCCGGCGGCTGCGCGAGTTGTCCGCTCACCGTCTGCCAGGCGTCGGCGGTGGCGTCGACCAGGGTGACGTCGGCCAGCAGCGGCTTCAGGGAGGCCGCGGCGACCACGCTCAGCGTGGGCGGGCGCACCTTCACTGCCGCTTGGGCGGTGCGCCAGCGTTCCAGCCGCTCGGCGGCGCCGGCCCCGAACACGGCCTCGCGGAGGAAGAAGCCGTGCCAGCCGGAGAACTCCCGCTGCTCAAGCGGCGGTTCGTAGCCGGTCTCGTAGCCGTCGTCGACGCGGTGGCCCGTGCCCAGCCCGACGCCGTCGGCGCGCGCCCGCACCCCGCCGGCGTGGCTGACGAACGCGGGCTCGGTGAGCTGTGCCTCCTCGGTGAGGTCGAAGAACTCCCCGGGCACGAACCGCTCGGGCAGGGTGGGCAGTCCGGCGGCGGGCTGCGGCGTGCCGAACCTGATCTCTTTCACCGTCCAGGTCTGCAGGGGTACCGGCCGCCGCTCGAACCGGGAGATCGGCACCCCGAGCGGCACCACGCGCTGGGTGACGCGCAGGGTGGCGTCCGGGTGCACGAGGGTGCCCTGGTTCAGCTTCTCGTTCGCCGCGGTGGTGAACATCAGGGCGGTGCGTTCGGCGGCCGGCCGCTCCGCCGCCCAGGTCTTCGACCGCGCGAGGACGGGTACCAATGCCTCGCGCGGATCGCGGCCGGCCTTCGGCGCGACGGCGGGCGGGGAGCCCCAGCGGACGTCGAAGTCCAGCTCGACGTCCCAGAACAGCACCGAGATGCTGCCGGTGCCGAAGGCGTGCCAGGGCGCGGGCCCCTCCAGGGTGAAGTCCAGGGCGATCCCGGCCAGTCGGCGGCCGAAGGCACGCACCGCCACTCCGGCCCGTACCTGCACGGAGAACGCGAAGACGGGGTCGAAGACGAACAGCGCGTCGAGGCCCAGCCAGCCCTGCACACCGCAGCCGGCGATGGTGGCGTCGAGTTGGACCTGGCCGCCGAACATCACGGCGTTGCCGGTGACGGCGAAGTACGCCTCCATGCGCAGTCCGAAGCCGTTGCCGGGTGCCAGGTCGACCTGGAGCCGGTTCAGCGCGGGCACCCGGGCGGGGCGGGGGTAACGGGGGTGGAAGCCGCCGGCGGACAGGACGAACTGCGGCTGCCGGCCCCCGCGGACGAGCAGGTACATCTCGCCGCGCACGGCCAGTCCCACGATCCACGACCCGGACAGCGACACCAGCAGTTCCACCAGCGGCACCGCCGGCTCGACCCGGCCGAGCACACCGGCCTGGAGCCGGATCAGCGGCACCTCGGGGTCGGGCAGCCCGACCAGCAGCCGGCCCAGGATGATCGCGCGCGCCGGAGCGGGCAGTTCCAGGATCAGCGCACCGGACAGCGACACCATCCGGCCGCCCCAGTTGAGGCGGATCATCGGCCCCACCAGGATCCGCCCGGCGGCCTCCGGGAACGCCGAGCCGAGGGAGCCGATGATCTCCTGGGCGCGTTCCACCGCACGGTCGGGGAACAGGACGTGATCGGCGTTGCCGTCGCCGACGAGCTGCTGCAGCGCGGTGACGTCCGCGCGCCGGTTCAGCCCGACCAGTCCGCCGACGGCGTCCAGGGCGAAGCCCAGGCCGAGTTGGATGCCCGGGGCGGGGAAGCGGGCGGCGAGCAGGACGAGGAAGCTGGTGGCCGACCGGCCGTCGGGCGGCCGGAACAGGGCGACCGCCTGGAGATGCAGCACGCCCAGATCGACGGAGATCAGGCCGCCGTAGCCCTGGTCGGGGGTGCGCCGGACCAGGCCGCCGCCGGAGACGGGCGGCACCTTGAGCTCGGTTCCGATGCCGTCCGGGAACAGCTCGCGCAGCCGGCTCGGGTCGAGGCCGGGGCGGGTGGCCGGGGAGAACGCGACGGGCAGGTCGATGCCGGCCCGGTCCAGGTGGACGCGCAGGGGCAGGCCCGGCAGCTGGGCGCTGGCCGACACGGACATGGCCAGCCGTGGCTCGCCCCCGTCGGAGGTCAGCTGCAGGGCGGCGCCCCGGCTGGACACGGCCGGGCTGTCGAGCCGGAGCGGCAAGGGCACGTGCAGTCCGCCGGTCCGGGCGAAGCGCAGGCCCCCGGCCCGGTCGGCCCGCAGGACGACCGCGGTGGGCGGGCCGGACATCGGGCCGGCGGCGCCGATGCCGAGGAGCCGGGCCAGCGCGGCCGGCAGGACGGCGGCGGTGAACCCCAGCAGCTCCAGCTCGACCGCGGCGGGTGTGCCGGGCTCGGCGGTCACCGTCAGGGCGATGCCGTCGACGCTCATGCCCGGCCCGTCGGTCATTCCGGCGCTGAGCCTGCCGGTGCGGCGCAGCTTGATCATCGCGCTGCCGCCGGGCGGCGCGGGCGGCAGGCCGGGCCCGAACGCGGCGTCCCAGCCCTGCGCGGCGGTGACGGTCGCCTCCGCGGTCCACGGTCCCCGGGCCGTCTGAGGCAGGGTCAGGGCGGAGCCGGGGGTGACCACCACGTCGAAGACCGGCCCGTCCGGGGTCACTCCGAGGACGGCACGCCCGCCCGCCGGCCCGTCCGGGTCGCTGAGGACCAGGGCTGTGCCGAGCGGGGCGCCGGCCGCCCGCCGCCAGCCGTGCAGCCGTACGGGAGAGGCGCCGTCCAGCTCGCCGAGCGTCTCCCGTACGAGTTCCACCAGGGAGTTGCCGGCGGGCAGCCGGCCGTGTGCGGCGAGGAGCCGGCCCGCGAGCACGGTTCCCGCGGCCGAGGGGTCCTCGCCCGGCTCGGGCAGGGCGCCGACCAGTCCGCTCACGGCGTCCTGGGCCAGCGCGCGCAGGTGACCGGCGAGCTGCTGGAGGAGGTCCTGCGGGTTCATGGCGGCTCACCCTTGGCCGGCTTCGCCGTTGTCGATCACCAGGGCGCCGTTCATGGTCCCGACGCCCAGCCAGCGGCCGTTCGGGCTGAACGCCATCGCCAGCACCTCCTCGGTGGGCACGGCGTACAGCTCCTTGCCGTCGAGGTTGAACAGCCGTACGACGTTGTCGATGGAAGCGCCGGCGGCGTGCTTGCCGTTCGGGCTGAACGCCACGTGCGTGACGGCACCGAAGCTCTGGTCCGGCGGGGAGCTGGGGGTCAGCTTGGGGGCGCGGCCTCTCTCGTCGCCGGTGTCCGCGTCCAGGATGCGGGCGAAGCCGTCGGCGCCGCCGACCACGGTCCAGGTGCCCTTGGGGTCGAAGGCCAGGCAGTGCGGGGCGGTGACCTGGTCGTCGTCCGTCTCCGGGACGCGCCAGAGCTGCTTGCCGTCCTGGGCCCGGAACATCCGGACGGTGTCGTCGGCGGAGCAGCACAGCACCCGGGTGCCGTCCGGGTCGAACGCCACGGCGAAGACGGCGTCGTCCGGGGTGAGCCGCCCGAGCTGGGCGCCGGTGGCCAGGTCGTGCACCCGCGCGGATCCGGCGTGCTGGTGGTTTCCGCCGTGCCGCTCGTCGACGGCGACCGCGATCCGGGTGCCGTCCCGGCTGAGGTCCACATCGGCGATCAGTGGCGGGTCGACGGTGATGCGCCGTGCGGTCGCCCCGGATGCCTGGTCGAGTACGGCGATCAGGGTGTCGGTGGCCGCGATGACCTGTCCGGCCGGGGTGAACCGTACGGTGTTCACCGAGGTCCCCGGGGCGAGGGGTCCCTGCCACACGGCCGTGCCGGTCGAGCTGTCCCGCAGGAAGACGTCCTCGAAGTCGGCCACCGCGATCCTGCTGCCGTCCGGGCTGAAGGCGATGCCGGTCACGGAGCCGCTGACGGACACTTCGAGCGGGGGCGGACCGATCTCGATCGTGCTCACCCGCAGGCGGGGGTCGCCCCCGCCGGTGGCGACACGTTTGCTGTCGGGGCTGAAGGCGATCGCCCGGACGGAGCCTTCCTGGGGCGTGCGGAGCGCGACGGTACCGGGATCGCTCATGAGCGGCTCCTCCTTCGAAGTCGACATCGATCTTGAAGAAGCTGCCGGCGATCCGACGGGATGGACTCTCGAACTCACGCCGCAGTGCACATCCGGGCGCAAACGTTTGCTGCAACTCACCAGCCTAGTCGGATTGTCCGCACTCGCCACATCTGCCCGCGGGGCGCGGGCAGCCGTCGCATGGCATGGCTTTCCCCGCGGTGCCAGCATGGAAGGGGCGCTGTGCGCTCCTCCGCTCCTCGGGCAGGAGGGATCATGACCAAGCGTCTGGTCGTCTGCTGCGACGGCACCTGGAACTTCGCCGACCAGCCCAGCAAGACCAATGTCGCCAAGGTCGCCCTGTCCGTGCGGCCGGGCACGGCGGCCGGCAAGGAGCAGCGCGTCTACTACCACAGCGGCGTGGGCACCCATCAGCGCGAGCGGCTGCGCGGCGGGGCGTTCGGCGTCGGGCTGTCCCGGAACGTCGTGAACGCCTACCGCTTCCTCGTCGAGACGTACGAGCCCGGCGACGAGCTGTTCCTCTTCGGCTTCAGCCGGGGCGCGTTCACCGCCCGGAGCCTGGCGGGGCTGATCCACAACGGCGGCATCCTGCGCCGGGACCACGCCGACCGGCTTCCGCCGGCCTGGGCGCTGTACCGGGACCGGATCGAGCAACCCAACGGCGCCGCCGCCACGTTGTTCCGCCGCTCCTACGCGCGCGAGACGGAGATCCGCTTCATCGGGGTGTGGGACACGGTCGGCGCCCTGGGCATCCCCGCGCCGAGCGCGCCGTGGCTCCAGCCGTACGGGCAGCGCTTCAACCGGCGTTGGGCGTTTCACGACACCGAGCTGGGCAGCGGGGTCCAGGCGGCCTTCCACGCGCTGGCCGTGGACGAACGGCGCTCGGCCTTCCGGCCCACACTGTGGCACCAGCGCCCGGAAGCCGACCGGCAGGGCCAGGAGCTGAAGCAGGTGTGGTTCTCCGGGGTGCACTGCGATGCCGGTGGCGGTTACAAGGAGACGGGCCTGTCCGACATCGCCCTGCTGTGGATGGTCGACCAAGCCCGCCGGTACGGCCTGGAGTTCGACCTCGACGCCCTCAACGCGGCCGGACCGAAGGTGATGCGGCCCGAGGAGAGCACCGACTTCCGGGTACGGCCGGACAGCGCGGGCCGGCTGCACGACTCACGCACGCGCATGTACCGCCTGTCCAAGCCGCTGCACCGGCCGATCGGGCAGGCGGTGAACGACAAGGGCGAACCCGACGGCAACGAGTTCCTGGCCGTACCGGCCAAGGAGCGCTACGACCGGGACCCGGGCTACCGGCCCCCGCAGCTGGAGGCGTACCTCGCCGCTCAGGAGCGGGTGCGGCTGGAGCCGGTGCTGCTGCCCGGCCTGGCCGCGGGCCTGCCGCCCATGCCGTCCGGGACAGCGCCCCGCACGGCCGGGGGCAAGGGCCTGCCCCGGAGCCCGTGACACCCGGCCGCGGGGCCCGAGGCCCGCCCGCCCGTGCAGGAAGGAGACCGGGATGCTGACCTCCGAACTCTTCGCCGGCGATCCGCTGCTGGAAGCCATCGCACAGGACCGGGACCGCATCTCGCGCACGCGGCACCGCGATGATCCGGCCGTGGGGAAGGTGCAGATCGCGCTGCTCGGCTGGGACCCCGACTGCCTGCCACAGTTCGGGGCGGACGGCGACTACGGCGACGAGACCGCGGGCGCCGTGGCCCGGTTCAAGACCGAGGTACTCGGGGTTCCGCCGGCCGACGTGATCGACGACGTCGGGCCTTTGACGGTCCGCAAGCTGGACGAGATGCGGGCGGCCGCCGAACGCCCGCCGCCCGCCCCGGCCGTCGCGCCCCAGGACTGGCTCCTGACCGACGCCGAGATGGGCCCGTTCCGCTCCCCCGCCTTCACCCTGGACAACCGGGTGCTCTTCCTCGTCGACGGCGAGACGTACTACACCGCCCTGGCCGATCGGCTGGACGCCCTGACCGCCGGGGACCGGGTGCTCTTCGCGGGCTGGCGGTTCTCACCGGAGCAGATGCTGCGTCCGGCGTTCGCCGGGTCGCCCGGGATCCTCGACCGGCTCCTGAAGCTGCGGGCCGACGGCGTCACCGTCCGTGCGCTGCTGTACGGCTCGGACTTCTCCACGCTTCCCGTGCGCAGGCCCAGGGTTCCCACCCTGCCGTCCAAGGACAACTTCGACTTCCGTACCGGGCTGGTCAACGCCGGGGCCGAGGCCGTACTCGACGCCCGGGTCAGCCCCGACTTCGGCTCCCACCACCAGAAGTGCGCGGTGGTGCAGGGCGCCGCCGAGGGGCCGTGCGCGTTCGTCGGCGGTATCGACGTCTGCCTGGACCGCTGGGACAACGCCGCCCACGTCGATCCGCCCGTACGGCAGCGGGAACCGGACTTCCTGGGCATCAAGGTCTCCCTGCCCGGCTGGCACGACGTGCAGTGCGCGGTGTTCGGGCCGGCCGTCGGCCAGATCTGGCAGAGCCTGGTGCAGCGCTGGAACGATCCCACCCGGCCCAGCCGCATCGACGTCGCACCCGCCCCGATCCAGCAGTCGGAGGCTCCCGCGCCGCTGCCGCCCTCGGGCACCCAGGCGGTGCAAGTGCTGCGCACCCTCACCTGCAAGGGCGTCTACTCGTTCCTGCCGGGCGGCGAGTTCACCGTCCTGGCCGCCTACCGCAAGGCCCTGCGCCGGGCGCGGCACTACATCTACGTCGAGGACCAGTACCTGTGGCCCTCCCCCGTCGTCGACGACCTGCGCGACGCCGCCGCCCGGGGCGTCCAGGTCGTCCTGGTCAGCGCCCGCGACTTCGACGCGCCGGGGCTGAAGGACGTCCACAAGGCCCTGCGGGCCGAGGCCCTCCAGCGCATCGCCTCCCTCGCTCCGGGGAACGTCCACTGCTTCCACCTGGAGCAGGCCGCGTCGGCGCAGCAGATCTACGTCCACGCGAAACTGATGATCGTCGATGACCAGTACGTCGCCGCGGGCAGCGCCAACCTGAACTTCCGCTCGCACACCACGGATTCGGAGCTTCATCTCGGGGTCTTCGACACCGAGCTGACGGAGGGCACCGCCGGGGGCCTGCCGCACCCGGTCGGGGTGTCCGTGCGTGACCTGCGCACCCAGATCTGGGGCGAGCACCTCAACGAGGACCCCGCGCTGCACGAGGATCCGCTGGCGGGTCTCGCGCGCATGCCCACCGCGGGCGGCAAGAAAGGCCATCTGGTCAGCTTCCCCGTGCCGGCCCAGGTTCCTGCCGTGGACTGGCGCGAGACGGTGCGCGAACTGCTGCGCACGGTCCAGCACATGGAGAACTGGCAGCTGCTGGCGCCGCTGGTCCTCGGCCCGCCGGCCCTGCCCCTGACGCTGGTGCCGGAGATGGATCTGGGGGCCGTGGCCGACGTCATCCCCGACCCGGAGTCCTTCCTGCGCAACCTCCTCAATCCGCACACGGTGTGCTGAGGACCGCTGGTCAAGCTCCGAGCACGGTGAAGCCGCGGCCCGCGAGCTGGGCGGCGAGCGCCGCCACCGTGTCCGGGTCGTCGAAGGCGCCGCTCTCGGCGAGGCCGCCCGCCGACTGGAACTCCTTGACCTTGCCCTGGGTGCGGGGGCCGTCGATACCGTCCTGCGACAGCGGGGTGAAGCCCAGGGCGAGCAGTGCCCCCTGGACGCCGAACACGTCCGACACGTCCAGCGCGATCCGCTCCAGGGGCAGGCCCTGGTCCTCCACGGCGCGGGCCAGCAAGAAGTGCGCCCGGTCCAGCTTGTTGCGGATGACGATGGTGCCGACGTCCGGGGTGAAGTGGCACTCGTCGGCGGCACCGGACCAGTTCCGGCCGCTCACATGGCCCTGGAACGTGGGGAAGCGGAACCTCGGGCCCATCGCCCAGGCCATGCTGAGCGTGGCCAGCTGGGCGTTGGCCGGCCAGGAGGCGAACTCCCCGAAGGCCCGGTGCCCGGAGGCGTCCACGCGGTCGACGAGCACCGACTCCATCTCGTCGAGCTTGTCGAAGACGTGCCGGTCGATCTCGTCGTCGCCGACGTGCAGGCGGGTCAGCGGCGGCGCGAACCGGCCGTGCCCGAGGGGGGCGAGGTCCAGCCGGGACTTCACCGTGTCCCACTCGGCGGCGATCTCCTCGGCCGTCGCCTCCGCGTCCACGTCGTTGACCAGCCAGCGGAGCCGCTGGGCGGCGGCCAGCGAGTCGGCGCGTTCCTCCGCGGTCGGGGCGGAGTTGTCCCGTGCGGTCTGATCGATCTTGTTGCCGATGCCGGTGCTCACATACCCCTTCACATCCAGGTACATGAAGTGGACGCGCCCTTCGAGCGGGTCGTTGAAGCTGATCCAGTAGTCGCGAACGCTCTGGTGCATGATGCCGCCTTCCTGTCCGGCCGGCCCGGACGCACGGGCAGCATCCGGGCGAACCGGGGTGAGGGCTCGACGCCCAGCTCCTCCGCCAGCAGACGGCGGAACCCCTGGTAGTGGCGCACCGCCTCACCGATATTGCCCTCCGCGAGGTGCGCCGCGACGACGGCCCGGTGCGCGCTCTCGCGCAGCGGTTCCGCGCGCACGCTCGCCCAGGCCGCCTCCATCGCCAGGGCCGGCCTGCCCTGGCGTACCAGGGCCTCGGCGAGCGCGTCCAGGGCGTGCAGGCGCAGTTGCCGCAGCCGCTCGCGCTCGAGGAGGACCCAGTCCTCGTCCCAGCCCGGCAGCAGGTCCTCCCCCGTGAGCAGGTCCAGCGGCGGCCGGACGTCCGGCGGCGGGCCGGGGCCCTCCACCACGTCGAGAGCCGTCCGGGCGAGGGCATGGACGTCCACCCGCAGAGCCGGCGTGAGCAGGAGTGCGTCCCCGCGGCAGCCGATGAGGGGCGGCTCGCACCGCGGCAGCTTCCACAGGGTGGTGCGCAGACTGCCCCTGGCGTGTCCCTCGGTGACCTCGGGCCACAGGGTGCCGGCGAGGACCGTGCGGCACGCCTGCCCGCGCAGGCCCAGGAACGCCAGCAGCCGTTGGCCGTTGCGGCACAGTTCCACGGGCTCGGTGCCCAGCTCCAGACGGAACCGGCCGAGCAGGCGCAGCACAGGGGGAGCGGACATCGGCCTGACCGCCTCACATGCCCCATCCTGCCGATGAGGCGTACCTGTCACTATTGTCGGCCCCTCGTTCACCTGCGGCAACTCGGCATCCCGGCGCCCCCGATGACGGCGGGTTGACGCCGCGCTGACGCCGCTTCCGTACCTTCGGACCCGGAGGCAGTCGGGGGGACGCGAGGGAGAACCGGGGAGCGAGCGGTCATGGTCTCTGTGCACAACGTCCAGTTCGGCAAGCGCAACGACGACATACGCCTCGTGCAGAAGGCCCTGATCAAAAGGGGCCGCAAGATCGACGAGGTGACCGGCCGCTTCGGCCCCCAGACCAAGGCCGCCTACCGCGCCGAGCAACTCGCCCAGGGTTTCAGGGGATCCGCCGCGGACGGCGTCCCGGGCCCCACCTCCCTGGCCACCCTCGGCCGCCTCACCGGACTGTTCCGCCTCGACGGCAAGCCGCCCGCCAAGAAGCGGGTCCCCTCCCCCGTCCCCGGCCACAAGGTCACCTTCGGGTTCTTCCAGCGCGGCCCCTACGCCTGGAAGCCCGACGGCGTCGGCCGGCACACCGGCCAGGACTTCGCCGCCCCCTCCGGGGTCCCCGTGGTCGCCGTACGAAGCGGAAAGGTCGCCTGGTCCAACGGCAAGGGCGGGGCGTACGGCCAGTGGATCGGGCTGGCCGCGGACAACGGCCACGTCTACACCTACTGCCACCTCTCGCAGCGCAAGGTCAGAGCCGGTCAGCGCGTCACCGCCGGCCAGCAGCTCGGCAAGGTCGGCAGCACGGGCAACTCCACGGGCCCGCACCTGCACTTCGAGATGTCGAAGGGCTCCTCCTGGTCCTACGGCAGCGTCGCGAAGCCCACTTGGTGAACGGCGGGACCGCTGCCTCGGGTCAGGCGTCCTCGAAGAGGAGGTCCTCGGGGGGATGGGTCATCCGCAGGGTCTGGCCGTTCGTGATCTCCACGACACGGTGCAGGCCCACGCACCGCTCACCGGTGGACAGCACGGAGAAGCGGTCGCCGATGCCGGCCAGGAAGGCCGGAGCGCAGGCCGGCGGCATGCCGAGCCGGAGGTAGTCGACCAGTCGGCGGAACAGCTTGGGCAGGACGAGGACGTCGTCGGTCAGCGAGGACAGGCCGGTGATCTTCGCGCCGGTCAGGGTGGTGTCGCTCGGCCACAGCCCCCGGCCCTCGTCCCGGGCCAGCTCGGCGACCGTGGCCAGCTCGACCCGCAGGGTGGTGAACAGGCTGCGGTAGAAGGTCGGGTACGCGAGACCCTGCGCGAGCAGATGGTGGTTGACCGTCGTCCGCAGCACGGCTTCGTCCACGTCGATCTCCATCCCACTGGTCCCCTCGGGCGCTCCGCTCCCGGCCAGGGCGATGCAGCGGCCGTGGACGTCGGCACCGCGGGTGAGCACGAAGCCGGGAACCGTCTCCGGGGTCGTGGCGGTCACCGTCTCGTCGGGGCGGCGCTGGACGTCGGTGAAACCCAGCTCGCGCAGCAGCTCGTCGCGCGCGGCATGGGCGGACGCGAGCGGCTGGTGGACGCGGTTCGGGCCGTAGTGCGTCTCGGGGGCGTCGACCGCGTCCAGCCGCAGTTTCGCCCGGCCCACCGCACTGTGCTCGACGCCCCGGCCGCGCCCGCCGCCGACGAGACTCCAGTGCGCCGGGTCGTCGGCCGTGAAATGCACCGTGTCCCCGTCCGGCTGCGAGCCCTTGAGGTCGTAGAAGCCCTTGATCAGAAGCATGGGCATGGCGACTCCTCAGCGGTGAACGGTGCTGATGCCCGGCGGCTGCCCGCCGCTTCACGGGACCGCGTCCCCGTCCCGGCAGCAACCCCCGGTTTCGATGGTGCGCCTGAACGGGCCACCACGCACCTCGGCCCGCGGTGCCGGTGCCGCACCGCGGGCCGAGGACTGCTGCCGGAGGGTCAGGAACCCTTCGAGGACAGGTACTCCTCCGCTCCGGGCACCTCCTTGGCCTCCTCGGCGATCACCATCGCGCCGACCGCCTTCGCGTCGGGCTTGAGCACGTACGCGGAACGGCTCGCGGGCTTCGTCACGTCGGAGAAGTCCTGCGCGGTGCCGAGACCGGCGTCGGCGTTCTTCTGCGCGCGGTGCGCGGCGACCACGTCCGCCCGGGCGAGGCTGCCGCCCTCACAGGCCTTCTTCAGGTCCATGCCCATGAGTTGGGCGGCGTTGTAGCCGGAGAGCACACCGGAGTCGACGAGCGCGCCCGGGTACTTCTTCTGGTAGGAGGCGACCATCTTCTTCACGCCGGGTATGTCCGCGCTGACGGCCGGGGCCGCGCTCACCACGTTCAGCATGGCCTCCAGGGCGGCCGCGGCGGGCGTCTTCATCAGCTGCGGGGCGTAGCCCGGGGCGCTGCTGACGACGGGGACCTGCAGCCCGCGGGAGGCGGCGACGCCGACCAGCGAGGCGGTCTGGGCCGGTCCGGCGCTGATCAGGATCGCCTTCACGCCCTCCTTGCGCAGCGCCGAGACCTGCGCGGACAGGTCCGTGTCGGTGGCCTTGATCTTCTGGCCGACGACCTTCAACCCGGCCTTCTTCGCGGCCCATTCCGAGCCTTCCAGGGCGTTCGCGCCGTAGTCACCCTCGAAGTAGACGTGGCCGATGGTGTCGCCCTTGGCCAGGCCCTTGGTGCGGGTGAGGAAGTCGACGGCGGCGATCATGTCGATGTCGTACGTCGTGCCCAGGACCTGCACGGAGTCCTTGCCGAGCAGGGAGGCCGCCCAGGCCTGCGGGAAGGTGAGGACCTCGTCCTGCTCGATGTCGTCGATCAGCGCCGAGACCACCGGGGATCCGATGACCTGGGGCATCGCCACCACGTCCGGGGCGATGTCGGCGTAGGCGGTGACCGCCTTCTGCACGTCGTAGCCGTGGTCCTTGACGACGATCTCGACCTTGCGGCCGCAGATGCCGCCCTTGGCGTTGGTCTCGTCGGCCCACATCTGCTGGGCCTGCACGATGCTCTTGCCGAGGGTGGCGTACGGGCCGGTCAGGTCGGTCAGGGCGCCCAGCTTGATGGTCTTGTCGGTGACCCCGGGCCCGGCCTTGACGCCGTCGGCGCCGTCCGCGGCGGTGTCGCCGTCCCCCTTGGAGCTACAGCCGGTGCCCGCGAGGAGCAGGGCCGTCGCGGCGGCGGCCAGAACCGTCCTGGTGCGGTGCTTGGGGTGATTCACGGTGTCGGCTCCTTGGCTCGTACAGCTGAGGCGGATGAAGGGGTCTCGGTCGCGGGGTCCGCGTCCTTGGGTGCGGCCCGTCGGCGCTGGATCCGGGCGCGGGTGCGCCGGACCAGGCCGTGCAGGCCGTCGGGGGCGAAGAGCAGGATCACGACGATCGCCGCTCCGTAGAGGTAGCGGGCCGCCTCGGTGGGGCCGACCGCTCCGTCGGTGGTGCCGGGGGCCGCCACGAGGGGCAGCTGGTCGGCGTAGCGGGTCATCAGCAGGGGCAGCGCGGTGACGAAGACGGCGCCCGCGGTGGCTCCGGCCACCGAGCCGAGCCCGCCGATGACGATCATCGCGAGGTAGTCGACCGAAAGGGCCAGCGAGAAGTAGTCCGGGACCACGCGGCGGAAGGCGAGGGCGAGCATCACCCCGGCCAGGCCCGCGTACATGGAGGAGACCACGAAGGCCGCCGAGCGGTAGCGGGCGACGTGCACGCCCATCACCGCGGCCGCGGTCTCGCTGTCGCGCAGCGCCACCAGGGCCCGGCCGGGGCGCCCCAGGCGCAGGCCGCGGGCGGTGAACCAGGTGAGCGTGAACAGCGCGAGCCCCAGGTACCACAGCCGTTCCTCGGCGCCGAACGGTATGCCCATCACCGTCAGGTCGGGGTCGGAGCCGGTGAAGGAGAAGCCGCCGATCTCCAGCGGGGGCACCGAGCGGCCGTTGAAGCCGCCGGTGACCGAGTCCGCGGTGAGCAGCACATGGTGGCCGAGGAAGACCAGGGCGAGGGTGGCCACGCCGAGGTAGATGCCGCGCACCCGGCCCGCCACGGGGCTGAACAGACCGCCCGCGGCTCCGGCGAGCAGTACCGCCAGGACGACGGCGACGGCGGGCGGCAGCCCGGGGCCCGGCTCGCCGGCCAGCCAGACGTAGCCGTAGGCGCCGACGGCGAGGAAGAAGGCGTGGCCGAGGGAGAGCTGGCCCGCGGTGCCGGCCAGCAGCCCGAGGCCCACGGCGCCGACGGCGGCGGCCATCGAGAACAGGCCGATGCGCAGCCAGAAGGCGTCCAGGTAGAAGGGCAGTACGCACAGGACGACGACCAGCAGGACGGTCCAGGCGCGGTAGCGGCGCAGCAGTTCAGACACGGGCCGCTCCCTTCGCGCCGAACAGCCCGTTGGGCCGCACCAAAAGGACGAGGACCATCACGGCGTACGGCGCGACATCGCCGAACCCTTCGCCGAGGACGTGCAGATCGGACTGGTATCCGGCGACCAGCGCCTCGGTCAGGCCGATCAGCATGCTGCCGGCGAGGGCGCCGGGCGGCGAGGCCATACCGCCGAGGATGGCGGCCGGGAAGGCCTTCAGGGCGATCTGGCCGGTCGTGCGCTCCAGGCCGGGGGCCGGGAACGCGGCGAGGAACACCGCGGCCAGCGCGGCGAGTCCGCCCGCCAGGCACCAGGCGAGGGTGCGCATCCGCACCAGCCGTACGCCCATCAGCGCCGCCGCCTCCATGTCCTCCGCCGAAGCCCGCAGCGCCAGGCCCCAGTTGGTGTACCGGAAGAGCGCGAAGACGCCGCCGATGACGACGCTGGACACCACGATCGCGGCGAGCCTGCTGTCGGCCACCGTGATGGGGCCGAGGCCGCTGACCGAGTCGCCCCAGGGGTCGCCGAGGGAGAGCAGGTCACCGCCGATGCGGCGGGAGAGGTCGGTGAGGATGACGATGTCGACGCCGATGGTCACGATCGTCTGCACATGGGCCGTGTGTGCGTCCTGCCCGCCCGCCTGCAGCAGGAACCGGTCCATGAGCCCGGCCACGCCCGCCGTGACCAGCACGGCGACCGCGAGGGCGCCGGCGAAGCCGAGGTCGTCGTGGAGTACGGCGGTGAGGTAGCCGCCGAGCAGGAGCAGCGAGCCGTGGGCGAAGTTGATGACGCCGGAGGCCTTGAAGATGATGACGAAGCCGAGGGCGACCAGGGCGTAGACGGAGCCCAGGGCGAGGCCGTTGAGCACGTTGTCGAGAAAGCCGGTCATGCCGCGTCCTCCCCGGTGGCCTCGGTGGCCTCGGTGCCGAGATAGGCGCGCAGCACCTCGGGGTCACGGCGGACCTCGTCGGGGGTGCCATGGGCGATGACCCGGCCGAAGTCGAGGACGGTGACCTCGTCGGCGAGCCGCATCACCAGCCCCATGTCGTGCTCCACGAGCACCACGGACAGGCCGAGTTCGGCGCGCACGGCGCGGATCGTCTCGGCGGTACGGGCCCGTTCGGCGGCGTTCATGCCGGCCACGGGCTCGTCGAGCAGCAGCACACTGGGCTCCAGACAGAGGGCGCGGGCGAACTCCACGCGTTTGCGGTCGCCGTAGGACAGCAGCGCGACCGGGGAGTCGAAGTGCGGTCCGAGGCCGGTGAGTTCGGCGATCTCACGGGCCTTGGCCAGGTGCTCGCGCTGTTCGCGCACGGCACTGGGCAGGCGCAGCGCGCTGGCGGTGAAGCCCGCGCGGGACAGGATGTGCCGGCCGAGCATCAGGTTGTCGGCGACGGTGCCTTCGGTGGTGACGATGTTCTGGAAGGTGCGGGCCACGCCCAGGGTGGCGATGCGGTGCGGGGCGAGGCGGGTCAGTTCGGTGTCGCCGAGGCTGACGGTGCCGGAGGCGGGGCGGTACAGGCCCGAGAGCACGTTGAAGCAGGTGGACTTGCCGGCGCCGTTGGGCCCGATGATGGCGTGCACGGTTCCCGGGGCGACCGTGAAGGACACGTCGTCCAGGGCGGTGAGTCCGGCGAACCGGACGGTGACGTCCCGTACGGCGAGCACGGGCGGTGCGGTGGTGCGGTCGTTCACGCGGCCCCCTGACCGTCGGCGGTCTCGCCCAGGTACAGACGGCGTACGGCGTCGGTGCGGGCGAGTTCGTCGGCCGGCCCGGACAGCCGGATCTCGCCGACCTCCAGGACGTAGGCGCTGTCCGCGAGGGAGAGCGCCATGCCGGCGTTCTGTTCGACCAGGAGCACGGCGGTGCCCTGGGTGTTGATCTCCTTCACCACGTCCGCGATCCGGGCCACCATCTGCGGGGCGAGTCCCAGGGACGGCTCGTCGAGCAGGAGCAGGCGGGGGGCGGCCATGAGGGCGCGGCCGATGGCGAGCATCTGCTGCTCGCCGCCGGAGAGGAGCCCGGCGGCCTGCTGGGTGCGTTCGGCGAGCCGCGGGAACAGGGTGAACACCCGGTCCCGGGACTCGCGCACCAGGGCGGGGCTGCGGCGGCCGAGGCCGAGGCCGCCGGTGCGGAGGTTCTCGTCGACCGTGAGCCCGGCGAACACCCGCCTGCCCTCCGGGACCTGTACGACGCCGGCGCGCACCGCGGCGACCGGGTCGCGGCCGTCGAGTTCCGTGGCGCCGTAGCGGATGCGGCCGGCGGTGACCGCGCCGCGGTGCAGGCGCAGGGTGCCCGACACCGCCCGCAACAGGGTCGTCTTGCCCGCGCCGTTGGCGCCGAGCAGGGCGACGACGACGCCGTGCGGGACGGTCAGCGACACGGAACGAAGGGCGGACAGGGCACGGCCGTAGGTGACGTCGAGTGCTTCGACGTGCAGGGCCGGGTCCTCGTCCGGTGGTGCTTCGGGCATCACGGCTCCTCGGATCCGTGCCGGAACGGGCACGGGGCTTTCGGGGAAGGGAAGCTCACGACAGCACGGGCGCGGGCGCGCGGAACAGGTCTTCCGGCGTGCTCGCTGCGTGGTCCCAACCGGGGCGGTCAGGGGTTGTGCGGGTGCCCAGGGAGAGGGCGGTGGGGGTTCCGGGACGGGGGGCCGGGTAGGCACGGCCGGTGAGAACGCACGAAGCGCCGCCGGCCGGACCGGCGCCGGTGCCCCGCGCAGGGGCCGCGGCGCCCGGTGCCACGCCCGGTACCGGTGGCCGCGCAAGGGCGGCGCGTACGGAAGACCGGTCGGCCGGGGCCTGTTCAGGCAGGCGGGAACGGGACGCGGGGACGGATTGCCGACGGGCCGAGAACAGGCGTCTGCTACGGCTGCGGGGTTTCCAGGGCCGGGGGCAGAAGTCTGCTCCGGCTGGCGGTCTTACCGCGCCGGAGCAGAGGCCTGCCCCGGCCTGCCGGACTTACCGGGCTGGAGCAGGGGCATGCTCCCGGCTGCCGGACTTACCGGGCTGGGGGCTGCTCCCCGCCATACCAGGCGCGGAGCAGAGGTCCGCTCCCCAGCTCCGGACTCACCGGGCCGGATCAGATGCCTGTCCCCCGGCCGACCCATACCGGGCCGGGGCAGAGGCCTGCTTCCCGGCTGCCGGACTTACCGGGCTGGGGCAGACGCCTATTCCCCCGCAGCCCGACCCAACAGGCCGGAGCAGCGGTCTGCTCCCGTCCTCCGGGCTTACCGGGCCGGAGCAGCGGACTCCTCCCCGGCCGTCCGGCTCACCACCCCGGAGCGGACGTCTCCCTCGGCTGCCGGACTGCCCGGCCCGCGCGGACGTCAGCTTCGACTGCCAGGCCTGCCAGGCCCACCGAACCACCGGACCTGCCGAACGCCGGACCCGCCGGGCCTGCCGAACCCACCGAACCGCCGGGCCTGCCGAACCCACCGAACCGCCGGGCCTGCCGAACCGCGCCGGGCCTGCCGAGGCCACCGAACCTGCCATACCTGCCGGACCTGCCGGACCTGCCGGACCTGCCGGACCTGCCGGACCGCCGAGCCCACGGGACCTGCCGGGCCCGCCGCCCCTGTCGGTCCCGGCCGCTGAGTCGTGTCCCCTTCAGCGCAGCAGGCGGCGGGCCGTCAGGGCGAGGCTGATTTCCACCACGTCCAGGGGGCGGGCCAGGGAGCGGCCCGTGAGTTGTTCGCAGCGGCGCAGGCGGTTGAGGACGGTGTTGCGGTGGCAGTAGAGGCGTTCACCGGCGCGCTGGGCGGAGCCGTCGCAGGCCAGCCAGGCGGCCAGGGTGTCCAGCAGGACGTCCCGGTCGGCGGGTTCCAGGCGCAGCACCGGGCCGAGGACCTGGTCGGCGAGGGTCGCGCCGAGTTCGGGGCAGGAGACGACCAGGGCCTCGGGAAGGTGTTCCGTCAGCCGGATGGTGCCGCCCTGCTGCGGGCAGATGCTCAGCGCGAGATCCGCGAGGCGCCGGGCGTCACCCACGGCGGCCAGGCCGGTGACCACGCTGCCGACGCCGGCCTTGCTGCCCGGGGCCAGCTCCAGGCCCTCCAGCGGGTCGTCGTCGCCCTCCGGATCCTCGTCGCCGACCAGGACGATGCCGTAGTCCACTTCCACTCCTGTGTGCCAGTGCACGCGCGTGCTCGGCGGGACGGCGGAGGCGCGGGCGCCCGAGGGTCCCGGAGCCCGTCCGCCGGCGACCGCGACGACGACGTACCGGCCGTGTTCCGGCAGGCCCAGGCCCTCGGCGGTCTCGGGCAGATCGGCGATGCGGCTGGTGCCGTCGAGGAGGGCGGTCGCGAGCAGCCGTACCCGGTTCTCGCGCCGCCAGGCCAGTTGCCGCTCGGCCTGCCGGTAGGCGTCCGCGACGAGGGTGCAGTGCTCGTCGACGAAGTTCCACATGTCGGTCGCGACATGGACGAGCAGCCGTACGTCCTCGGGTGCCGTGCGGGAGGTCTCCTCCACCAGCCGCTGCCACACCAGGGACCCGCCCAGCCGGAACGCGTGCAGCAGGGCGTCCAGGGGCACGCCCTGCTCGGCCCGGCGCACGCCGATCTTCCACGAGCAGCGGCGTGCCGCGTCCCGGTTGCCGCGCGGGTCGAGCAGCGACAGCACGCTGTGCCGCAGCGAGCGGTGCACCTCCTGCCAGGTGCCCGCGTAGTCGCACTCCAGCGCGGTCCGGTAGGCGGTCTCCTGCTCCTGGATCAGACCCACCAGGTGTTCGGTGAGGTCCGGCAGGTCGTCGAGCAGGCTGCGCGCGGCCCGGTGCAGGACACGCAACGCGTCGGCGTCGATCAATGACCGGCCGCGCCGCCCGGTCCGCGGCTGCGGAACAGGCACCGGCCCGGTCCTGATCATCGCGCGTGTCCGTACGGCAGGATGCATCGCGGTCCTCCCACAAACCTCGGACTCCCGGCGGTGCGCCCGTGCCGGGAGACTCTGCGGTGTCCGGTCGCCCGCGTCGCCCGTACGGCGGCGGCGGCCGCCCGACTCGTCCTGCCGTGAAGGATGACATACCGTCCGGTCGGTCCCTAGGGTTGTGCACGTCTCTTTTTCCGCCCACCTCTCACAGATCCGCACGTCGGCCCTCACCGGCCTGTTGATCGATCATGCGGGCGAGCTCCATCCGGGACCGCACGCCGAGGGTGGCGAAGACGTTGCGCAAGTGGTAGTCGACCGTCCGGGTGCTGACCGCGAGGCGGAGCGCGACCTCCCGGTTGGTGGCGCCCTCGGCGACATGGCGGGCGATCCGCAGCTGCTGCGGCGTCAGCCGCGCCAGCCCGCCGCCCGCCGCCTCGCACCCGGCGGCCCCGTTGGCCCGCAGCTCCCCGCGCGTCTGCTCCGCCCAGGCCCGCGCCCCGCACCGCTCGAACCCCACCAGCGCTGCCCCGAGCCGCAGCCGCGCCTCCCGCAGCCGCCGCCGGCGCCGTAGCCACCGGCCGTGCAGCAGCTCGGTCCTGGCCCGCTCGAAGTCACCGCCGGTGCCGTCGTGCAGGGCCAGCGCCCGCAGGTACAGCTCGTCGGCCTCGTCCCCGGGCGCCAGCAGCGCACGGCAGCGGGCGAGCTGGGCGGGCGCGTGCGGATCGGCCCCCAGCGCGGCCCACGCGGCGAAATCCGCTACGACCGCCCGCGCGTCCTCGGGCCGCCCGGCCAGCACCGCCGCCTCCACGAAACAGGGCACCGCGAGCATCCAGACGGCGAAATGACCGCGCCGCACACCGGGCAGCACCAGCGGCCCGAGCCGGTCGGCGGCGTCGAGGGGACGGCCGCAGCCCAGGTCGTTGCGGGCCACCGCCCACTCCGCCAGCGTCGCCGCCTGGGCGAGGCCGTGCCGGCGGGCGGTGGCCAGCGCGGCCGTGGCGTGGCCCGCGACGGTGGCCGTCTCGCCGACGATCGACGCGGCCAGCGCCAGCATGGCCTGGTGGTGCGCGGCGGTGTTGCGCCGTCCGGCCCTGTAAGCGGTCCGCACCCCTTCCTCCGCGTGGGCGCGCGCCTGCGCGTGCCGCCCGGCGCGCAGTTCGGCGTAGGCGAGGTATTCCAGGGCCCGGGCCTGGAGGGACGGGGAGTCCCGGGCCACGGCGAGGGCACGGGCGCCGGCCCGGCGGGCGGCGACGACGTCCCCGAGCAGCAGGGCGGCCGTCGCGGAACGCAGCTGGTGCTCGGGCCGGTCGTCCTCGCGGTCGATCACGCGCCGCAGCGGTCCCACCGCCAGGTCGGGGCGCAGCTCCAGCAGGGCCCGCATCCCGGCGCGGTAGTCGCCGAGGACCGAACCGGCCTCGGCCGGCTCCTCCAGGACCTTCAGGCAGGCGGCCACGTCGCCGCCCGCCCAGGCCGCGTCCACGGCGGCCAGCCGCGCGGCCTCCGCCTGCTCCGGCTCCTCGGCCGCCAGCAAGGACGCGGCCACCAGCAGGGTCTCCCGGGCGTCATCGACGGGCCCATCGGCCAACTGCGCCCTTCCACGGGCGAGTTCGGCTCGTCCGCGCTGTGTCGCCCGCACGCTCCTGTCACCGGTCATTCACGCGAGGTTACTTGCGCGTAACGCCGGACGGAAGCCGTCCGCGGATTCCGCTTCCCGCCCGGATCGGCGGTGTGACCTGCGGTTCGGCGCGATACGGGCGGTGAACGGACTGTGCCGCCGCCCAGAGTTTCCGGGCGGCGGCCGTGCGGGGGCACAAGGTCATCCGTTGTGCGGGCAGTTGCCCCGGTACTCCTCGATGGTCAGGCTCGGCCGCGGCAGCGGGCAGAGGAACTGCTCGTAGCGGGTGTCGTTGTCGATGAACCGCTTGAGCCAGGAAATGCTGTACTTCGCGATCGTCGTGTTCGACGAGTTGGGCGTGAAGTGCGTGGCGTTGTTCAGCTCCAGGTAGGCACGGTCCAGGCCGGACGACAGGCTGTTGTAGAACGGCTCGGCGTGGCTGGAGACCGAAGCGACCGTGTCGCCGTCGGCACCGACGATGAGGGTGGGTGTGGTCAGCTCGGGCCAGGTCTTGTCGGTGTTCCACGGCGTCAGCGGGATCGCCGCCTGCAGCGAGGGACGGGTCTTGGCGGCTTCCAGGCTGCCGCCGCCGCCCATGGAGTGGCCCATGACGCCGAGCCGGGTGCTGTCGACGCGAGCGCGCACCGAGCTGCGCTGCGTCAGGTAGTCGAGCGCGGCGAGGAGCTGGCGGCCCCGGGAGTCGGGCTGGTCGACGGTGGAGTTGGTGTCGATGGTGAACACCACGAAGCCCTGCGAGGCCAGGCGCGGGCCCAGCCAGGCGATCGAGGACTCGTAGGCGGTGAAGCCGGGCGAGATCGCCACGGCGCCGAAGGTGCCGTCGCTGGTACTGGTCGGGTAGTAGATCGTGCCGCCGCCGAACCCGGTGACGCTGAGGGAGGAGACGGACGTCTGGGAGACGGAGTACGGGCCGCGCGACGCCTCGATGCTGGCGTTGGTCGGCGCGGGGCCGCGCTCGTAGGGGTTGTCCGCCGCGTGGGCGCCGGGTCCGGCGAGGGTGCCGAGTGAGAGAACCGCGGCGAGTGCCGTGGCGGCCGCGGCGAGTCTTCCGGTCCTGCGGGGCTGGACGTGGGGGTGGACCTGCACGAGGGGTGGTCCTCTCTGTCGTGGCGGACGGCTGGCTGGGGAGTAGCCAGGGACCGCCGTTGGGCTGGCGGTGCCACTGTGGGCGCCCGGCCCGGCGCCGGGGACCGGCAAGTTCACCGGTCTCGTGCGCCCGGTTCCGGCCGTGCCGGGCGCGGGCCGGGTTGCTCCGGGCCCGGGTCGGTGTGAAACGCTCGATCGTCAACCGTGACGGCAGCGTGGAGAGGCGACGGTATGCGCATCGGACTGCTCGGCACCGGCCCGTGGGCGCAGCTGGCCCACGCCCCGGCGCTCGGCGAGCACACGGAGGTGGACTTCGTCGGGGTATGGGGCCGCCGCCCGGACGCGGCGAAGGATCTCGCCGCCCGCCATGACATCCGGGCCTACGACGACGTCGACGCGCTCCTCGCCGACGTGGACGCGGTCGCCGTCGCCCTGCCGCCGGCCGTGCAGGCGGAGCTGGCGGTGCGGGCCGCGCGGGCGGGGTGCCATCTGCTGCTGGACAAGCCGCTGGCGACGACGGTCGGGCAGGGGCGGGCGGTGGTCGAGGCGGCCGAGGCGGCCGGGGTCGCGTCGGTGGTGTTCTTCACCACCCGGTTCCAGTCGGAGACCGAGGAGTGGATCACCCGACAGGCCGCGGCGCAGGGCTGGTTCACGGCGCACGCGCAGTGGCTGGGCGCGGTGTTCAGCGGTGGCGACAGCCCGTTCGCGAACTCGCCGTGGCGGCGGGAGAAGGGCGCCCTGTGGGACGTAGGACCGCATGCCCTGTCCGTACTGCTGCCGGTCCTGGGCGATGTGCGGCAGGTGACCGCGGCCGCGCACGGGCCCGGTGACACCGCGCATCTGGTCCTCGGCCACGCCGGGGGCGCGTCGAGCACGCTGACGCTGAGCCTGACCGCGCCGTCGGCGGCCTCCGGGGCGGCCGTGGAACTGCGCGGCGAGGCCGGGGTGACGCGTCTTCCGGCGAGCACGCGGGGGGTGGTACCGGCCTTCGTCCGGGCGACCGACGCCCTGCTCGCCGCCGCCCGCGCCGGGCGCCCGCACCCGTGCGACGCGGCGTTCGGCCTGCGCGTGACCGAGATCCTCGCGCAGGCCGACGCCCTGCTGAACGACGGCGGCTGAGACCGGCCCCTCACTCCTCGAACGGCTCGTCGCTCCACCGGAACCAGGCCCGGTCCCCCTCGATGTGCAGCAGGAACTCGGCCACGGGTCCGTCGGGAGAGGAGAGGGAGACGCGTCTGCGGATCTCGTCGTAGGCCGCCTCCCACTCCTCCACGTCCTCGTCGACCCGCGCCACCAGGGCGAGTTCGCGGGCGAAGAGGTCACGCACGGAGGCATAGCCGGGACCCGGGGTGAAGCGTCCCGACAGCCACGGGAAGTCGGCCTCGTCGATCGCGATCTCGCCCACCGGTTCGTCACCGCTGCGGATGTGCCACACCGTGCCGTCGAATCCCACCGTGCCTCCGTACGCCGTCACTGTCAGTGCCGGATCAGCATGTCATCCGGCACTGACAGTCAGCTTGCCTGGGCGGTCGCGCCGGGGATGTGGAAGTTGATCCGCTCCCGCACCACCGGGTGGCCGGCCTTGGTGAAGTTCGCGGCCATCGGGAAGTTCCCCTGGTCGGTGGCGCCGCTGATGAACTCGGCGCCCTGCTCGACCAGGAAGTGCGTGCACTCCACGAGCAGGTCGTAGGCGTAGCCGTGGCCGCGGTGTTCCGGCAGGACGCCGATGAAGCCGATGACGGGCGAGGTCTGGTTGCGGGCCGGGATGTGGATGCCCACGGGCTCGCCCTCCGCAGTGCGCGCGATCTGCCACCACTCGCGCGGCGAGGGGCACCAGCGGAAGAAGTCCAGTTCCTCCTGGGCGGCTTGATCGAGGCCGCCCTCCTTGATGGCCTTGAGGGCATGGGCGTCCAGCGTGGCCGAGTGGATGCGGCGCAGCGCGTCGAAGAACACGGCGTCGTCGGGCTCGGGGGTGAAGACGAGCCGTCCGGGCCGCTCGGGCAGCCCGCACTCCGGCGTCCACCGGTACAGGTACCGCTCGACCAGGAGGTCGTAGCCGGCGGCGCGGGCGGCGGCGAACGCGGTGTCGGCGGCGGGGCGCACGGCCGGGTCCTCCCGCCAGCCGGCGGGCAGGTTGAGCTCCAGCTCGACCTGCCACGGGGCGGAGCGCAGGAGTTCGGCGCCCGCCTCCTCCTCCCCCTCGGCCACGTCGAACCAGTTGACGAGCATCGGCTCCGCGTCGTCGGGGCCACCCCACCAGGCGCCGCGCGCGACGACCCGGCCGTCGCGCAGGGCCACCCGCTTCCAGTCGGGCCGGTGCACGGTGGTGCGGTGTGCCTCGCTCGCGCCCAGCGGGTCGGGCAGGGCGTCGAACAGGTGGGCGTCGCTCTCGTCGAGCGTACGGATGACCAGATCGGTCATGGGGATTCCTCCGGGATACAGGCTGCGAAGAGCGCTCCCGGTCGGATCACACGAAGCACGCCGGGACAGCGGTGAGGGGAGCGCTGGAGTAGGTGAACTGCACGGCACTCGCCTCCTTCCGTCGTCTCAAGGCGTGATGATCACACCGTAGGGGGTCTTCCACGGGTGCGTCCACACCTTTCGGGGACCGGGCGCGATTAGGGTCTGCGGCATGACCGACAACTCCCTGCGCTCCGTCACCGTCGAGCGGACCGCCACCGGCCACTTCACCGCCGTCAACGCCCGTGGCGGCACCGTCGAGTTCGGCACCGAGGGCGCCGGCTTCACCCCGGTGGAGCTGCTGCTCGCCGCGATCGGCGGCTGCACCATGGCCGACGTCGACGTCGCCACCACCCGGCACGCGGAGCCCGACCGGTTCACGGTCACGGTGACCGGCCACAAGGTCAGCGACGACCGGGGCAACCGGCTGACCGACCTGGAGGTCACCTTCTCCGTCGCCTTCCCCGCCGGCGCGGGCGGCGACCGCGCACGCGCGATCCTCCCCCGGGCGGTGAAGACCTCCCACGACCGGCTCTGCACGGTCAGCCGCACCATCGAGGCGGGTACGCCGGTCACCGCCAGGGTCGAGGACGCCTGACCGGGAAATCCCGTTGCGGTGGCCCGACTCGCCCCCGACCCTTTCCGCATGCCCTATGTCGTACGACCGGCCGGCCTCACCGACGCGCCCGCCATCACCGAGCTGCTGAACCAGGTCGACCTGATCGAGATCGGCCGCCCCGAGACCGACCAGCACACCGTCGAGGCGGATCTCCGGCATTCCGAGGCCGATCTCTCGCGGAACTCCTGGCTGGCCTTCCACGAGGGCCGGTTGGTGGCCTACGGGCTGCTGTGGGACGAGTCGGGCGGCGACCGCATCGACATCGACCACTACGTGCTGCCCGACCACCAGGAGGCCGGGCAGCGGCTGTTCGAGGCGATGGAGGCCAGGGCGCCGGCCAAGGCCCGGGAGAACGGCGCGGAGCGGGCCGTGGTCCATCTCCACCTCAACATCGAGCCCACCCTGGACACCGCGCTGATCGAGAAGCGCGGCTGGTCCGTCGTACGGCGCCATCACGTGCTGCGCCGCCCGGTGGATCCCGCCGAGGACCGCACCCCGCAGCCGCCGCCCGGAGTACGGTTGCGGGCCTGCGCCGACGAGGCGGACCGCAGGCGCGTCCACGCCCTCTACCAGGCCACCTTCGCCGACCACTTCGACTTCCACCCCCGCGCCTACGAGCAGTGGCTGCACGACGTGGACGCCGAAGGGCTCGACTGGTCCCTGGTGTGGATCGCGAGCACCGAGGAGCACGGGGATGCCGGTTTCCTGCTGGCCCGCGACGACCGTGAGGCCATGGGCTGGATCCGCGGCATCGGCGTCCTGCGCGAGGCCCGCGCCCGTGGCCTCGGCGGCCTGCTCCTGCGCCACGCGTTCGCCGCGTTCGCCGCCCGCGGCCGGGACACGGTGGGACTCGGCGTGGACACCGGCAACACCACGGGGGCGCCCGGCCTGTACGCCCGCCACGGGATGACGGTGCACTACGCGGTGGACACGTGGGAGACGGTCCTGACCTCTCAATAGACCCGCTGACCTGTCAGTAGACCCGCTGACCTCTCAATAGACCCGCTGACCTGTCAGTAGACCCGCTGACCTCTCAATAGACCCGGACGGGATAGTGCGGGTCCTCCCAGCGAGCCCCAGCGAGCGGGACCGGCGAGCCCCAGCAGCCTTACGCGGTGCAGGAGTTCGTCGGTGCCGTCCAGGGAGCGCAGGCGGTCGGGGGCGTACCGCACCAGCCAGGCGATGAGTTCGGCGCGCAGCGTGTCCTCATCGTCCCAGGTCTGCCAGGGCAGCTCGTCCCCCAGCTGCCAGTGGCCCCGTGCGAAGGAGCGGCCGACCTCGTACATGCCGAACATCGGCTCGATCCGGCCGGCGACCAGCTCCCTGGCGAACTGCGGCAGGATGCGGCGCAGGACCGCCCCGTGGTCACTCCAGTCGGGGGCGTCCCAGGTGCGGCGCAACAGGTCCGGGTCGAGCTCCCTGCCGGGGGTCTTCAGGAGGGCGAGTTCGTCGTCGCTGCCCCAGTGGCAGGTGCACTGTGTCTCGTCGCTCCGGGCCGTCATGCCGCGGAAGGTGTGGGTCAGGTCGTCCAGGGCTCGGTCGAGTCGGAGCCGTGCGTCGTCGAGGGTCATGGTCGTCGGCAGCCTCAGGGGGACTCCGGTGGCTTCCGCCCGCCGAAGATCGCGACCCTACCTCCTTGAGCGGCCCTCGGTGCAGGTTCCGGCTGACGCCGGCCGCGTGCCGGGAGCCGCTCTACCCGCATAGCACCCCGCTCCGATCACTACGTCCGGTCCCGGTCGACGGCTCCTCCGGATGCACGGCGCGCCAAGGCGTTGAATGGTGATAGCGGACCCCTTGCGCGCGAGCGCCGGGAACCGCACCGAGTGATCCGGACCCGAGGAGCAGATCATGCCGACGTCACAGCCCGCGTCCGGGCCGTCCGAGGACCGCACCACCCCGGACGCCCTGCTCCACACCCGCACCGGCACCGAAGTGTCGCCGGAGGACCTGGTCCTTGCCTCGGGCAAGGACATCACCCCGCACAATCTGGAATGGGCCAAGCGGAAGCTGGCGGCGGAAGGACCCGCGGCCCTCGACAAGATCCTCCCCTGAGCGAACGCAGACCTCGGAAAAGCCCAGCCGGGTCCGGGCACCGCCCGGACCCGCGAACCCGCCACGGTTCCACGGCTGCCGCAGCGGCTGGGCGCCCCTCGGCGTCGGTGGCCCGCGCGCCGAGGACGTACTACTCGCCCGGCGTCGCGGTCAGGCGCACCGCCGGCGCCGCCACGCCCAGCGACGATCTCCGGTCCGGCCTCCTGCGGGCCGCACCCGTCGTCCGCGAGCGACCTCGACCCGCGTACCGGCCCCCAGCCGGACCACGCTCTGTTGGAACCCGGTGAACGGGGCGTCGACGACCCGGATCTCCCGCAGCCACTTCACGAGGGCCATGCCGTACCGGCCGGGCACGACCAGGCGCAGCGGCCACCCGTGCTGCGGGGGCAGCGGAGCCCCGTTCATGGCGTACGGGACCCCCCACGTCCAGGGGCAGGGCGCGCTGATAGTCCTGCTCGACCCCGCGCTCGACTCCGTGCTCGACGCCGGTGAACACCCCCTCGACGGCACCGGCACCGGCACCGGTCCCGACTCCGGCCTCGGCCGGCAGCAGCCGCAGCGGCACCCCGGTCCACTCGGCCGTCCCGGCCGGCCGGGCGGGCGCGCTCACGGCACCGAGTCGGGCACCCAGGGGGCCCTCGTCCCGCCGCCGGGGCGCCCCGGCTCGCCGGGGCCGGGCGCGCGGCCAACCTCCCTGCTCCGGTGGCGTGTTCGCCGTCCGCCCTTTCGGAAACGGTCTTGCGGCTGCCAGACTCCCAAGGGTGCCCGACTTCGACATGCTCGTCCTCGGATCCGGTCCGGGCGGCCAGAAGGCCGCCATCGCCGCGGCCAAGCTGGGCCGCCGGGTGGCCGTCATCGACCGCCCCGACATGGTCGGTGGGGTCTCCATCCACACCGGAACCATCCCCTCCAAGACCTTGCGCGAGGCGGTGCTGTACCTCACCGGCCTCACCCAGCGCGATCTGTACGGCCAGAGTTACCGCCTGAAGGAGGACATCACCGTCTCCGACCTGATCTCGCGCACCCAGCACGTGGTGGGCCGCGAGGTCGACGTCATCCGCAGCCAGCTGTCCCGCAACCAGGTCGCCCTGTTCGCCGGCACGGGCCGGTTCGTCGACGATCACACGGTCGCCCTGCGCGAGGTGACCGGGCAGGAACGCCTGCTCAGCGCCGAGCACATCGTGATCGCCACCGGCACCCGGCCCGCCCGGCCCGCCAGCGTCGAGTTCGACGGGCGCACGATCATGGACTCGGACAATGTTCTCGCCCTGGAACGGGTGCCACGCTCGATGGTGATCGTCGGCGCGGGGGTCATCGGCATGGAGTACGCCTCCATGTTCGCCGCCCTCGGCAGCAAGATCACCGTGGTGGAGAAGCGCGCCGGGATGCTCGACATGTGCGACGTCGAGATCGTGGAGTCGCTCAAGTACCACCTGCGGGACCTGGCGGTGACGTTCCGGTTCGGGGAGACGGTCGCCGCGGTGGAGCGGCACCCCCGCGGCACGCTCACCGTCCTGGAGAGCGGCAAGAAGATCCCCGCCGACGCGGTGATGTACTCCGCGGGCCGGCAGGGCCTCACCGACGAACTCGACCTCGACAAGGCCGGCCTCTCGGCCGATCCGCGCGGCCGGATCACGGTCGACGAGCACTACCGCACCGAGGTGCCGCACATCTACGCCGTCGGCGACGTGATCGGCTTCCCGGCCCTCGCGGCGACCTCGATGGAGCAGGGCCGCAGCGCCGCGTACCACGCCTTCGGTGAGCCGGTCGGCCGGATGCACCACCTGCAGCCGATCGGCATCTACACCATCCCGGAGATCAGCTTCGTGGGCCGTACCGAGGACCGGCTCACCGAGGACCGGGTGCCGTTCGAGGTGGGCATCTCCCGCTACCGCGAGCTGGCCCGCGGGCAGATCATCGGCGACTCGCACGGCATGCTGAAGCTGCTGGTCTCCCCCGAGGACCGCACGCTGCTCGGCGTGCACTGCTTCGGCTCCGGGGCGACCGAGCTGATCCACATCGGCCAGTCGGTGATGGGCTGCGGGGGCACCGTCGACTATCTGGTCGACGCGGTGTTCAACTACCCGACGCTCGCCGAGTCCTACAAGGTCGCCGCCCTCGACGCGACCAACCGGCTCCGGCACGTCGACCAAATGGGCGAGTAGCCGCGGGGCGCCGGGCCCCGCGTCCGCCTGACGGGACCGTCCGTCCCGTCAGGTGGTCCCGTCCTCCTCGTCCGGCAGCAGGGTGTCGTCCTCGACGATGTGCATGGCGGCCTCCTCGGCGCCAGCGGCTCCGCCGTCCACGCCCCGGTCGAAGGCCACCTCCTCCTTGGTGGCGACGCCGTGCGCCCCCTCGTCGGGGGCGACCAGCCGGCCGGCCCGTTCGCCGCCAGCCTCGGGGTCGACGGGCTCACCCTCGCCGTCGGGCGTGTCGCCCACGCCGTCACCGACCGGCGGGGACACGTCGGGCACCTCCCGGGCGAGCCGGTCGTCGAGGCTCTCGCCCTCCTGCTGCTCGGCCGCGGTGGTCCCGTGCGCGGTGACGCCGAGGGGCTTCTCCGGCGGCGAGTAGCCCTCGTCGAGGGTGTCGTCGTAGGTCCGCTCGTCCACCGCGTTCTGCAGGTCCAGGGGCGCGGCGTCCTCCTGCTCCTCGTTGCCGCCGGTGGGCTGGTAGGCGTCGTCCGCCATCGGCTCGGGGGTGCTGCGGTCGGTGCCCATGCGTACCTCCTGGGTTCCCTCGTGTGCGCTGGTTCCTCTCCAGTGCTCTCCTGTCGCGTTTCCCGTTCCGCGCGAGCCAACCACCAGGCGTGTCCTGGGCGGTCGGCGGGGACGGCTATCATCACTCATCACTTGCACACGGTGTGATCGTCTGCCGACTCTGCGGCTGCACGAGCGCCACCGCTCGCTGGTTTTCGCCGCCCCGCGGCCGAGGTCGTCCTCGTCCGGCCGGGGCGGGTGCGTCCCCCCACACCCCCACATACGCCGTCCGGGCCCGTCGCCGTCCCGGCGGCGTGCACGACGGAAAGCAGCACAGGCCATGAGCAACAACAGGGGCAGAGGACTCCAGCCAGGGGCCCTCGGTACGTTCGACACGGTGGTGATGGCCGTCGCGGGCAGCGCTCCGGCGTACTCGCTCGCCGCGACCACCGCGGTCCTGGTCGGTGCGGTGGGGACGGCCAGTCCGGCCGCGCTGCTGTACTGCGCGATCCCCATGCTCGGCATCGCGCTGGCCTTCAGCTACCTGGGGCGCATCGATGTGAACGCGGGCGCCAGTTACTCCTGGGTGGGGCGAACTCTCCATCCCTTCCTGGGATTTCTCAGCGGCTGGGCGCTGGTGGTGTCGGCGACCATCTTCATGGTGGCCGGTTCGCTGCCCGCCGGGTCGATGACGCTCGCCCTGTTCGACGCCGAACTCGCCGCGAACACCGCGCTGTCCACGGTGGTGGGCGCGGGCTGGTTCCTGCTGATGCTGCTGGTGGTGCTGGGCGGCGCCCGGCTCACCGTCCGCGCGCAGCTCATCATGTCCGGCGTCGAACTCGCCCTGCTCGCCCTGTTCGCGGTGCTCGCCGTCCTCCACACCGGCAACGCCCGCGCCTTCGACTGGTCCTGGCTCGGCCTCGGCCACTTCGACGGCGTGTCGGGCTTCGCCTCGGGCGCGCTGATCGCCGCGTTCTACTACTGGGGCTGGGACGTCACCAGCAACCTCAGCGAGGAGACCCGCAACAGCCGTCGTACGGCCGGATTCGCCGGCCTGATCGGGCTCGGGGTGGTCTTCCTGCTGTTCGAGGTGTTCACGATCGCGGTGAACGTCGTCCTCTCCTCGGACCGGATCCGGTCCGACGAGGCCAACGTGCTGGCCGTCCTCGGCGAGGAGATCTGGCCGGGCTGGGGCGGCCGGCTGCTGATCGTCGCGGTGATGCTGTCCACGGTCGCCACCCTGGAGACCACGCTCATCCAGGTCACCCGCTCACTGTTCGCGATGGGCCGCGACCGCACGATGCCCGCCGCGCTGGGCAAGGTGCACCCCACGTGGAACACGCCCTGGGTGGCCGTCGCCGTGGTGGGCGCGGTGGCGCTGGCGATGTTCGTCGCCTCCAACGCGCTCGGCTCGGTCGGTGAGATCCTCTCCGACGCGATCTCGGCGATCGGTCTGCAGATCGCCGTCTACTACGGCCTGACCGGCATCGCGGTGGTGGTCGCGTACCGCAAGATGCTGCTGAAGTCCCCGGCCAACTTCGTCTTCGGCGGGGTGTGGCCGCTGTTCGGCGCCCTGTTCATGTTCTGGGTGTTCCTGGAGTCCCTCGCCGAACTGTCCCCCGCCGCGATCGCGATCGGCATCGGCGGGCTGGCGGCCGGACTGGTCCCGATGCTCTGGTACTGGCGCCGGGGCAGCGACTACTACCGGCCCGCGAAGCTCGACGCCTCCCACACGATCGCGTCCGACTACGTTCCCGCGGGCCGCCCGCCCGAGCATGACCGCGTCCACGAGGGCCTGCCCACCGACTTCTGAGGGGCCCGTGATGGCGCGAGACCGGTTCACCTTCGACTTCGACCCCGCCTGCGGGGACGCGCCCCTGACCGCCGCCCGCCAGGACATCGTCATCGGACGCTGGCAGGGGCTGCGCGACCTGCTGCGGACCACCGGACCCGACTGGCTCTCCCGGGGCCACCGGGTGCGCACCCTGGCGCAGGCCTGCGCGGACAGTTCGGCGATGGAGTCCTGGCTGGCGGCCGAGCCGGACAGCGCCGACGCGCTGGTGCTGCGGGCGGCCACCGAGACGGCCCGGGCGTTCACCGTGGCCATCGCCGCGGGCCGGGGCGTCCCCATCGACCAGCACCGCATCGACCTGGCCGTACGGGCGTGTCTGCGGGCCGCCGAGGCGTACCCGGAGGATCCCACGCCGTGGATCTCGCTGATCTCGGTGGCGCGTCTGTACCCGTCCGGGGTGGGGCGGCGGGAACTGGCGCTCTGGTGGGACGAGTTGCACCGGCGCGACCCGTACAGCGTGGAGGGGCACCTTCAGGTGCTGCACTACTACTCGGCGCGCTGGCACGGCACGCACGGCCTGATGTACGACTTCGCGCGCGACGCCGCCGGTGCGGCCTCGCCGGGCTGCCCGCTGCCGGTCCTGGTCCAGTACGCCCGCGTCGAGGAGTACCGCCACGCCCTGGACACCGCCCACGGCCAGTCCGCCGCCATGGGCCTCGGCCAGCACTGGGACCACGACGGCGCGGTCGGCGACGTACGGCGCACCTGGGAACGCTGGATCATGGGCCGCCGCACCTCGGCAGCGGTCGTCCCCGGTGAACTGCGCGACCTGCACTGCCTCGCCCATGCCGCCTGTCTCGCGGGGCTGCCCGACATGGGCGGCGCGCTGCTGCGGATGGCGGGGCGGCGGGCGACCCGCACCCCGTGGTCGTACACCGGTGACCCGGTCAGGCAACTGACCAAATGGCACAAGGAAATGACGCCGAAGGACTGACCTCAGGCGGTGCCGGTCGGCCCGCCGGGGCGGCTGGTGCGCTGCTCGACCATCTCACGGCTCAGCTCCTCCGTCTCGGACTCGCCCAGCCGCTCGAAGCCGTCCTCCGTGATGACCGAAACGATGGGGTAGATACGGCGGTTGAGGTCCGGGCCGCCGGTCGCGGAGTCGTCGTCTGCCGCGTCGTACAGGGCGTGGAGCGCCGCCAGGGACGCCTCGCGGCGGGACATGCCCCGGTGGAACAGCTTCTTCAACGCGCCCCGCGCGTAAGGGGACCCGGACCCCTCGGCGTGGAAGTCCCGCTTCTCGTACAGTCCTCCGGCGATGTCGAAGCTGAAGATGCGCCCGCGCTCTCCTTCCGGCTTCGACGGGTCGTAGCCGGTGAGGAGGGGGACGACGGCCAGTCCCTGCATGGCCTGTCCGAGGTTCTCGCGGATCATGCCCGCCAGGCGGCGCGCCTTGGCGTTGAGGGTCATCGGGGTGCCCTCGATCTTCTCGAAGTGGGTGAGCTCCACCTGGTAGAGCTTGACCATGTCGAGCGCGAGACCGACGGTCCCGGCGAAGGCGACGGCGCTGAGATCGTCCGCCGGATGCACCTTCTCCAGGTCGCGCTGGGCGATGAGGTTGCCCATGGTGGCCCGCCGGTCCCCGGCGATCAGCACGCCGTCGCGGTAGGCGAGGGCCAGCACGGTGGTGCCGTGCGGCACCTGGCCGGGTGCGGTCCGGACGCCGTCCGGCAGGACCCGGCGGGTGATCAGCAGCTCCGGGCGGTGGGCCGCGAGGAACTCCGTGAAGGAGGACGACCCCGGGGTGAAGAACTCCTCACCCAGTCCCCCGCCGTACTCGCCCTGCGTCATCCGTCTCCCCCTCGTCCGCCGCCGACAACGGGAGTCCTACCTGAACCTCCCGCACCGGAAACTCCGTGCGGGTCACAGGGCCTTGCGCCGGATCAGCACCCCGAGCACCAGCAGTCCCGGCAGCAGCGGCAGCCACATGGTCAGCAGCCGGTATCCGAGGACGGCGGAGGCTGCCCCGGCCGCGGGCGCCCCGGCCGCGGTGAGGGCGAGGGCGAGGGCGGCGTCGAGGGAGCCGAGGCCGCCGGGCGTGGGCAGCAGGACGGCCGCGCTGCTGGCGGCGAGGTAGAGCAACGCCACTCGCAGCGGCGGCTGTTGCAGGTCGACGGCCTGGGTGACGGAGATCAGCACCACGCAGTGCAGTACGGCGAAGGCGAGCGAGCCGCCCCACAGCGCCGCCGCCCGCTGGGGCCGGGCGTGCACGGCCCTGATGTCGGCGAGGGCCGGGCCGAGGAGGCGCCGGCGGCGTCGGCGCAGCGGCCCGGCCAGCAGCGCGACGACGCCGAGGGCGCCGGCCGCCGCGGCGAGGACGGCCGGGGAGACCTCCGGAGCCCGCAGCACGCCCGGGCAGGCCACGGTGAGCGAGGCGATCAGGACGGCCCGGACGATCACGCCGGCGGCGCCCTTGACGGCCACGCCGGTGGCCGCGCGGGCGGCCGGCAGTCCGCGGCGCATGAGGAAGCGCAGGTTGACCGCGCCCGCGCCGAGTCCGGCGGGCAGCACGTGGTTGGCGGCCGAGGCGGCGAACTGCGCGGCGACGAGCCGCCCCGGGGGCAGCCGCTCGGGCACGGCGCCCTGCTGGGCGAGGGCGGCGCACAGCCAGGTGCCGATCGCGGCGGTCCCGGCCACCAGCAGCCAGCCCTGGTCGGCCACGGCGAGCCGCACCGCTCCGGTCTCCAGGACCGGCCAGTGCCGCCGGGCGAGCCAGATCGCGACGACGAGGACGGTGAGGCTGAGCGCGGTGTGCCCGTAGGCGGCCCGTCTGCGGGTGGGGACGGCGGGCAGGGGCTCGGGGGTCATGCGGTGCCGCCCGCGCGCGGCGAGGGCGCGATCCGGACGTCCACCGCGTCGAGCCGGTGCAGCTGCCAGCCGCGGGCGTAGGCGGGCGGCCGGCCGCCGGGCACGCTGAGGACGGCGACCGGTTCCCGGCGTGCGGTGGCCAGGATCTGCGCGGTGGTGGTGTTGGCGTTGTTGCCGCGGATCGCGCCGGAGGAGCAGCCGGCGTAGTAGGCGAGCGGGATCGCCTCGTGCCCGGTGAGCAGACAGGGCGGGCGCACGCCCAGGCCGTGCAGCGCGTCGGCGGTCCTGGCCCAGGCGCGGCGGTCGGCGGCGGTGCGGTCGGCGGTGCGGTCCAGGACGACGTACTGCACCGCGAGATGCCCGGCGAGGCCGACGGCGAGCAGGGACACGGCGACCGGCCGCCATCGCCCGTCCGGCGCGGTGACCAGGTGCAGCAGGGCGTCGGCGACGGGGACGGCCAGCAGGGCGTACGCGGGCAGCAGGAAGCGGGGAGCCGCGTACCCGATGAGGAACAGGTACGGCAGGGCGGCGGTGGCGGCGCAGGCGAGCGGGATCAGGGTGCGTGCGGTGCGCCGGGCCCGTACGGCGATCACCAGCCCGAGGACGGCGAGCAGCGGCAGCAGGAACCACCACGCGGTGATCACCGGGTGGGGCAGGGAGCCGGTGCACGGCCGGCACAGGGTACGTCCGATCAGCCCGCGCATCTGGTCGTCGACGGCGAAGTGCCACCCGAGGCCGCCCTGGACCCGGGATGCCTCGGCCAGCCGCTCGCGCAGGCCGCCGTAGGACGTGTACGCCTCGGCCACCCAGGGGAGGGCACCGGCCACGAGGCCCGCGGCGGTGACGAGGCCGAGCCGCCAGTGCCGTACGGCCGCGGCGGCGGCCAGCAGCGGGAGGGCGACCCAGACGGCGTCGGTCGGGCGCATCACCGCCATGAGCGCGGCGCCGGCCGCCACGCCCCACAGGGCCCGCCGGTCGGGGCGGTCCGCGGCACGGGCGCGCAGGAAGCAGCCGACGGCGAGGAGGGCGCCGAGGGCGACCCAGAGGTTGGGCATGGCCTGGGGGGCGTAGAAGAGGGTCACCCACAGGGAGGCGAACAGGGCGCCGGCGGCGGCCAGGACGCGGGCCGGGAAGAGCCCTCGCCAGGCGTGCAGGGCGAGGAAGAGGACGGCGCCGGAGAGCACGGCGAGATACACCCGCAGCAGGCCGGTGGACGACGACCAGGAGGCGATCGGGGCCACCAGGAGGGAGACGCCGCGGGCGCGGGGGGCGCTGAAGAAGGCGGGCGGGGCCTGGTCGCCGACCTGGCTGACGTAGACCGCCTCGTCCCAGCCGAGGCCCATGGACGGCGGGACGAGGAGGAGTTGAGCGGCGGTGAAGGCACCGGAGACGGCCGCGAGCAGGGCGGTGCCGCGCATCCACCGCGACCTGCCGGACACGGCCGCCGTGTGGCGTCGCCCCCTGCCGACGAGCAGGGCGTTGGTGCCGTGGGCCATCGTCCACCCCTTACCGCTACGCGTCGTAGGGCTGCTACGACCCCACAGCCCGGCGGGCCGGAGCAGGCAGCCAGGGAAACGGAGAAAACAGGGACAAACTAACGCCGTGATGGCGGGAGCGCAGCGCCGGGTTCGGCCAGGTGCGCGGCCCGGTCCCGGCCACCTCTCACGGCCCGGCCCCGGACACCCCTCACGCCCCATGGCACGCCTCCTTTCCCCTCCACCATGGCTACTGCCCCGTCGGGCGCGAGTCATCGGCGACGGGCCGCGTCCGGTGACCCGCGAATGGCAGACTCCTCGCGTGCCGCAGACATTCGACGACCTCCTCGCCCGGGCCCGCTCGCTGACGTCCCGCGGCCACCGCGCGATCCTCGGCATCGCGGGCAGCCCCGGATCGGGCAAGACGACGCTCGCCGAGCACCTCGTACGGGAACTGAACGGCCCGGGGGCGCCCTGGGCCGCCCATGTCCCCATGGACGGCTTCCACCTCGCCGACGCCGAACTGGACCGGCTCGGCCTGCGCGACCGCAAGGGCGCACCCGACACCTTCGACGCGGCGGGGTACGCGGCGCTGCTGCGGCGCCTGCGCGAGGAGACGGACGAGGACGTGGTGTACGCCCCGGGGTTCGAACGGGTCCTGGAACAGCCGGTCGCGGGCATGATCCCGGTACCGCCGACGGCCCGCCTGGTGGTGACCGAGGGCAACTACCTCCTGCTGGGCACGGGCTCCTGGGCCCGGGTACGTCCGCAGCTGGACGAGGTGTGGTTCTGCGAGCCGGACGAGGACGAACGGCTGCGCCGTCTGATCGCCCGCCACGAGGAGTTCGGCAAGAGCCACCAGGAAGCGGTGGCCTGGGTGCTGCGGACGGACCAGCGGAACGCCGAATTGGTGGAGGGGACCCGGGGCCGGGCGGATCTGGTGGTTCCGGTCGAGGCGATGCCGAGGGTGGACGCGGACGCCTGAGACGCCCCGCGCGAGGGGTGGCGTGCGTCCCAACCTTCGATCCAAAACCTCCCATATGCGGACATTTCAACCTGCCGGAGCCTCGTGTGAGCCAAACTGCAACACAACTGATGGCCGCCCTGGGTACATACTGGGAAGCAATGACAAAGCATGCTGCTCCGAAGCGTCATCTGCCCACCAGCCCTTTCAAGGCCCCGGTGGCACCGGCTCCCAAGCACTTCGCCGTGGGTGACCAGGTCACTCACGACGTCTACGGCCTCGGCCGGGTGATCGGCATCGAGGACGGAATCGCGGCCCTCGTGGATTTCGGCTCCGCGCAAATGCGGATCTTGAGCCCCTACTCCAAGATGACCAAGCTCTAGGACCGCCGTGCACCAACACGGCACGCCAGGCCCCTCCGGGGACCTGTACCGAAAGAGAGACCTCTCATCGACCTGACCTCGCTGTTCTCCTCGCTGGAAGGGCAGACCCGCAGCTCCACCGCAGCACTGCCCCCTCCCACGACCAATCCCTTCCAGTCCCCGGACTTCGGGGAGGACGAGACCGCGCAGCTCACGGATGCCCAGGCACCCGAACCGGGCATGCGCGGGGCGGGGACCGAGGCAGCCTGAGCTCCACCGGTTCTCCCGCTCCACGAGGCAGCCCCAGGCCCTACGGTCTGGGGCTTCTCATATGCGCCGAGGCAGTCCCCCGTACGGCCCAGGCCCGCAGAGGCGATGACGGCCCCGGCGGGAAGGACGGAACATCGCGTCGGACGAGAAATCGCTCGGCGAGCTGAACCGCGACCGGCCACGTGCCGTATCCCTCCACGGACGCGGTGACCAACCCGGCGGCGAGAGCTGATGCACAGTGGGCGGATGATGGCACGCCAGCTCCTGGAGACCCGCCCGGCGGCCCATGAGCCGCCGCCCACGGCCCGTCGGCCCTGGCTCGTGCCGCTCCTGGTGACCGTCCTGCTCGCCCAGATGGCCGTCGCGATGGTGACGACGGCCGTGCGGCAGACGCCGACCATCGACGAACCGGTCTACGTGGGCACGGCCGCCGTCTACCTCCACGAGCACAGCCTGCGTCTCAACCCGGAACACCCCCCGCTGGGGAAGCTGGTCGTGGCGGCCGGGGTGGCGCTCGCCGACCCGCGCCACGACGCGTCCTTCAAGGGCGACCAGGGTGAGGTCGGGCGGCATCTGCTGTACGAGTCGGGCAACGACCCCTGGCGGCTGATGCTGCTCGCGCGCCTGCCGGTGATCGTGCTGACGCTGCTGTTCGGGCTGGTGGTGTTCGCCTTCGCCCGGGAACTGGCGGGGGCGGCGGCAGCGCTGACCGCGCTGGCCCTGTACTGCTTCTCCCCCGACCTCATCGCCCACGGCTCACTGGCCACGCTGGACGTACCGGCGGCGGGCTTCCTGCTGACGTCGGTGTGGCTGCTGTGGCGGGCGCGCCTGCGGCCACGGCTGTACCTCCCCCTCGCCGGAGCGGCCCTCGGGGCGGCGCTGGCCACGAAGATGAGCGCGCTGCCCGCGGTACCGGTGCTGACGGCTCTCGCGGCGGTGTCCGTGTGGGGTGCGGCGTCGGAGCCCCGGCGGCGGCGCGTGGCGCTCGGGCGGGCCGTGGGGGGCGCGGGGGTCGTGCTGCTGGCCGCGGTGGCCGTCGTGTGGGCCGCGTACCTGGTGGTCGATCCGCGGCTGCGCTGGGCGCCCGAGCAGCCCGTGCCCGCCGTGCACGGGCTGCGGGGCCTGGTCGTCGAACTGCTGCCGTTCCCGGAGGCGTACCGGGACGGGATGCGGATCCAGTTCGCCTTCGAGAACCAGCGGTGGCAGGGGTTCCTGTTCGGGCGGCTCTACACCGGCTCGCTCTGGTACTACCTGCCGGCCGCGCTGCTGGTGAAGACCCCGCTCGGCATGCTGGCGTTGTGGGCCGCGGGCGCGGTGGCGGTCGTCGCGGTACGGCGGTTGCGGCCCGCGGCGCCGTATCTGCTCGTGCCGACGGCGGTGTTGCTGGCCGCGGCCATGCAGGGGTCGCGGGACTTCGGGACGCGGTACGCCGTGTTCGTGCCCATGTTCCTGGCGGTGGCGGCGGGTTGTGTGCCGGTGATGGGAAGCGGCCGGGTGCGGGTGCGCGCGGCGGTGATGACGGCGGTCGCGGTGGTGTTCGTGGCGGTCAGCTCGCTGCGGGCGTTTCCCTACTATCTGCCGTACTCCAATGAGGCGTTCGGCGGGCCGGCCAAGACGCATCTGCGGCTGCACGACGCCGCCGTGGACTGGGGGCAGGATCTGGGGCGGCTGGCGGACCGGCTGCGTGAGCGGTACCGGGGCGAGCGGATCTGGCTCGTGTACAAGGGCAGCGGTGTGCCGTCGTACTACGGCATCGAGGCGACCGATCCGCGGACGGTGCCCCCTCGGGAGGTCCGCGGGCTGCTGGTCGTGTCGGACTCGTCGGTGGCCAAGGCGACCGGCCGGCTCGCCGAGTTGATCGGCAGCGGTCGTCCGATCGACACGGTTGGTCATTCGATCACCATTTACCGCCGATGAGCATGGTGATCGATCCGGCTCGTCCCGCGCATCCGTCGCCCCGCATGCGCCTTCCGCTTCCCCGGTGCCCGCTTCCAACCTCCTGGCCAGCACAGTGTGTGAGCTATGTTGAGGCACTGTGGAAGACAAAGGAGGCGCACCGGTGCCATCGCCGCAGCAGGCACGCGCACAGGCATCCGCGATCACCTCGGGGAAAACCGGCGCAGAGGCGGAGGCATCCCCGACTTCCCAGCTCAGAGCCCTCTTCGACGGCCCTCATCTGTCCCCGGGACAGCGGCGCGTCGCCCAGTACCTGATCGAGAACATCACCGAGGCCGCGTTCTTGTCGATCACCGATCTCGCCGAGCGGGTCGGGGTCAGCCAGCCCTCGGTCACCCGCTTCGCCGGGGCGGTCGGCTTCAGCGGTTACCCGGCGCTACGGGAGAAGCTCCAGTCGATCGCGCTCGGCGCCCTGGCCGGGGGCGCGGCCGAGGAGAACGGCAGCAACGAACTCCAGGCGGCCGTCGACGCCGAGATCGACAACCTGGAGAACCTGCGGCGCGACTTCGGCAACCCCGACCAGGTGATCGAGGTCGGCCGCGAGCTGTCCCGCTCGACCCCGCTGACCCTGCTGGGCCTGCGCATCTCGGCGTCCCTCGCCGAGTACTTCGCCTACGCGGCGCGCCGCATCCACCCCGACGTCCGGCTGGTGACCCGGGGCGGCAGCGTCGCCTACGACGCGCTGCTCCAGTCGCGCGAGGCGGGCGGCACCTGGGTACTGGCGTTCTCGATGCCGCGGCACGCGCAGGAGACGCTCACGGCCGTGCGGGTGGCGCGCAGCGCGGGGCTGCGGATCGCGCTCGTCACCGACCTGGCGCTCGGCCCGGTGGCCGACGCGGCCGACGTCGTCTTCGCCACCGGCACCGGATCACGGCTCGTCTTCGACTCCTACGCCGCGCCCGGCGTGATGGCCGCCGCGCTGCTCCAGGCCATGACCGACGCCGACCCGGAGCGCACCCAGGCCCGGCTGGAGGAGTACGAGCAGATCTCCGACCAGCACCAGTTCTTCCTCCGGGACTGACCGGGCCCACGGCCCACGGGCCTCCCCGACGGCCCTCGCCAAACCGTGCCACAGGGGCCGCAGCCACCCCTTTTCGAGCATGAATGTTTTCATACGTCTTGCAAAGCGGACGGCATATATAAATACTGCTCCACGCCGCACCGCCCGCGGCAAGCCGATGGTCCGCTCCGCGCACGTCACCCCATCCGCCGTGCGCACGCCGTCAGCCCCGCGGGCTCCGCGACGGGCACCCGCAGCCGCCGTCTCCTACCCGCGTCGGCGCCCAGGGTGCTCGGCCGGGCGGTCCCGGTCATCCCCTAGGCCGGGGCCGCCCCGACCTCGTCGGACCACCCTCACGACGCCGCACACCGGAAGCGATCACCATGACCCTGATGACCACGCGGATCACGTCGGACTGGCCCTGCCAGGTCAAGATGCCCGGCACCTACGACTGGGAGCGCTCGGCCGCCAAGTGGCTGCGCGAACTGGTGCCGGCCCGCTACGCCAGCTACCCCGCGCTGATCCGCCACCCCGTGCTGCTCGCCCGCCATGCCCAGCTCCAGGTCCAGCAGGAGATCCGGGTCGCCCGCACCGCGCTGCAGACCGCGCGCGCCGACCTTCCCGCCCTGGGCATGCCGGAGTCGGTCATCGAGCACACGATCAAGCTGTACGCGGCGGAGGTCATGCAGCTGCAGCACATCGCGCGCAGCGTGCGGGCGGTTTCCCAGGCCCTGGCCGAGCGGCGCTGACGTCCGGGCGCGGTCAGTCGTCGTGGCGGTGCCGCCAGTACCAGACGGCACCCACGACGACGGCCAGCAGGAAGACGACGGGCAGCACCAGGCCCGGGATGCGGGAGCCGTTCATCGGCAGGGCCTTCGGGTCGGAGCGGGCCGGGCGCCGGGTGCGCGGGGCCCGCTGCCCATGCTGACGCCCGCCGCTCTTTGGGCCGCGCCGTTTTCCGTACCCCTTGCCCGGCGTTCGAGGGGGCCGGCCGGGGCGCGTCAGTTTCCGAACGCCGCCGTGCGGGACTCCAGTGCGAGGCGGGTGTCGTCGCCGTACACGCCGGTCTCGTCGCCGCGGATGCCGTACCAGACTGGAAGCGGGCCACGGCCCGGGTGAGGCCGGCGTCGTAGCGGCCGGTGGTGGGGCCGGGGGCGTAGACGTCCGGGACGGTCCGCAGGCGCTGCTGGAGCTCGGTGACCTCGGGGCCGGTGTCGCCCTCGCGAAGGGTGCCGGGGCCGTCGGGGTCGGGGGCGGCCGAGAGGGAGGCGGCGGGGGGCTGTGCCGCGGCCGGGGGTGACGGGGGCGCGGCGCTACTGTCCTGGCGGTCGTCCTGGTCGTGCGGCAGGACGAGGGCGCTGCCGAAGCCGATCAGGGCCGCGGCGGTCAGGGCCGCCGCGACGGCGGCTCGGGGCAGGGGGCGCCGGGAGCGTCGCGGGGTGCCGGGGCCGGCGGGGACGGGCGGCAGTTCCTGGGTGTCGTCCTCGGAGCCGCAGGGCGGGGAGACGGTCTCGGAGCCGCAGGGCGGGGCGACGGTCTCGTAGTCGGCGGGGTCGCGGCCCGGCTCGCGGAACAGCTCGGCGAGGGTGTCGGTGCGGCGGGGGCGCAGGACTCGGGCCGGTTCCAGGGGTGAGCCGTTGTGCTCCACGGTTCGCTTCCTTCCGTCCCGTGAGCGGGGGCGACAGCACTGCGCCGAGTGATACGGGAGGGCCGCCTCCGAGGTTCACCCGACCCCGGCCCGTAAAGCGATCGGAACGCTCAATTCAGTCAGAATTGTTGAGCGTTTGATCGATGGCGTGCTAGAAACCGCCGTCATGACGACTCGTTGGTCCCGTCGCGGCTTTCTGACCGCGAGCACCGCCACCGCCCTCGCTCTCACGCTCTCCGCTCCGGCCGGCGCCGCCGCCGAGGCCGACGAGTTCGCGACCCTGCGGGCCAAGTGGCGCACCCTGCTGCTCGGTGAGGGGTTCAGCCCCACCGCCGAGCCCTTCAAGAGCCGGCTCGCGGAACTGGGCAGCACCGCGAGCCAGTTGCAGTCCTCCATGGCCCCGGCCGCCGGCTCACTGTGGCCGGACCTGGTCTACGCGGACCCCGAACCCGACACCGACCAGGAGTCCTACGGCTACTCGGGCAACCTGGCCGCCAGCTACTACCGGCTCCTCACGCTCGCCCAGGCGTACTGCCAGCCCGGCACCGGACTGACCGGCAACGCGTCCCTCCGGACCGCCGTGCTGACCGGCCTCGACCACCTCCACGCCGAGGTGTACAACGCGAACCAGACCCGCTACGGCAACTGGTACAGCTGGCAGATCGGCGCCCCGCAGGCGCTGCTGGACGTCTGCGTGCTGATGTACTCCTCGCTCACCGCCACGCAGCTCGCCCAGTACTGCGCGGCCGTCGACCACTTCGTGCCCGACTCCGCGGTCGCGAACTACTCGGGGACGAGCACCGGGGCCAACCGCGTCGACCTGTGCCGGGTGCTGGCGCTGCGCGGCATCGTCGGGGGCAGCGCCGCCAAGGTGGCGCTCGCCCGGGACGCCCTGTCCCCCGTCTTCCCGTACGTCACCAGCGGGGACGGGCTGTACACCGACGGATCGTTCGTCCAGCACACCACCGTGCCCTACACCGGCTCCTACGGCTCGGTCCTGCTCGGCGGGCTCGGGATGCTGTTCGCGCTGCTGAACGGGTCGAGCTGGGCGGTCACCGACGCCAAGCGGCAGATCGTGTTCGACGCCGTGGAGAACGCCTGGGCGCCCTTCCTCTACAACGGCCTGGTGATGGACTCCGTGTCCGGCCGGGCGATCAGCCGGGGGGTGGCCGCCTCCGACAGCAAGCGGATCCAGCAGGACGATCACCTGCGCGGTCATCCGATCCTCGCGTCGATCGTGCTGCTCGGACAGGGCGCGAGCGCCACCGAGAACACGCGCTGGCGGGGGCTGGTGAAGGGCTGGCTCCAGCGGGACTACTACAGCCCGCCGATGAGCAACCCCTCCCTCGGGCTGACGAACCTGGCCCGCCTGAAGTCCGTCCTGGACGACACGACGATCACCCCGCTCGCCGAACCGACCGGCCACCGGCTCTTCCCCAACATGGCCCGGGCCACCCACCGCAGACCCGGCTGGGCGGCCTCGCTCAGCATGGCGGACCGCAGGATCACCTACTACGAGACCGGCAACGGCGAGAACCTGCGCGGCTGGCACACCGGCTCCGGCATGCTCTCCTGGTGGGGCGACACCTTCGGCAACGGCCAGTACAGCGACGCCTTCTGGCCCACCGTCGACCCCTACCGGCTGCCCGGCACCACCGCCTCGCGCAAGGTCCTCGCGGACGCGGCGGGCGGCGACTGGGGCGCCTCCCTGCCCGACGTGCACTGGGTGGGCGGCGCCACGGACGGGCAGCGGGCGGCGATCGGACAGTACCTGAAGGGGCTGCAGTCCACGCTGCTGGCGAAGAAGTCGTGGTTCTTCCTCGACGACACCGTGGTCTGCCTCGGCGCCGGCATCCGCTGCACCGACGGCACCGCCGTGGAGACCACCGTCGAGAACCGCAACCTCGGCCCCACCGGCAACACCTCCTTCACCGTGGACGGCACCACCAAGCCGCTCACCTACCCCTGGTCGGAGACGCTCACCGGCGCCCGCTGGGCGCACATCGGCGGCCACGCCGGGTACGTCTTCCCCGGCGGGGCGACCGTCAAGGCGCTGCGCGAGGCGCGCGACGGCCGCTGGAGCGACATCAACCGGGGCGGCTCCACGGCCGTACTCAACCGCAAGTACCTGACGATGTACGTCGACCACGGCACCGACCCGACCGCCGGCAGCTACGCCTATCTGCTCATGCCGGGCGCCACGGCGGCGCAGACCCAGGCGCGGGCCGCCGCCACCGGCTGGCTCACCGTCCTCGCCAACACCAACGACCAGCAGGGCGTGGCCGTTCCCTCGCTCGGCTTCACCGCCGTCAACTTCTGGTTCGGCGGCACCGCGGGGAACCTCGTCGCGAGCGACCCGTGCTGCGTGATGATCAATGAGCGCAGTGACGGCACCGCGGTGATCTGCGTCAGCGATCCGATGCGGATGCGCACCGGCCTGACCCTCACCTGGAACCGCGCGGTCGCCTCGGTGACGTCCAAGCCGGCCACCGTGACCTCGGCGACGACCGGCTCCTCCCTCCGGCTCACCTTCGGCGACCTGAGCGGCACCGCGGGCGCCACCCAGCGGATCACCGTCAGGCTCGCCTGAACATCCCGTGCAGGGACGCCTTCAGCGCCACCACGAAGGCGTCCCTGCGCTCCTCGCTCAGCGCGTCCAGCGACAGATACGGGTTGAGGTCCTCCAGCTCCACCAGCAGCAGCTCCCCGCCCGGGGCGCGGCAGGCGTCGACGCGCTGGATGCCGTGGCCGATGGCGTTCCAGTCGATGAAGCGGCGGGCGAACTCCAGGTCGGCGCCGGTGGCTTCGTACGGCTGGAGCTCCCAGCGCCGCTTCGGGTCCGGGGCGTACAGGGCGTACTGGAAGTCGTGGTCGACGAAGTAGAAGGAGACCTCGTAGGAGAAGTCGATACAGGGCTGGACGAGGACGCTGCTGTCGGCCAGCTCGCGGGCCCGCCCGGCGGAGACGATCTCCAGGCCGATGGAGTCCGCGCCGAGCTTGGGCTTGACGACATACCGCTCGGCCGCCGGCAGCCGGTCCAGGTCCTGGGCGCGGTCCACGGTCGGGATGACCGGGAAGCCCGCGGCGGTCAGGTCGAGCAGATACCGCTTGCCCGCCATGTCGCCCCGCCCGGTCAGCTCGTTGTAGACGAGCGCCCCGGTGCCGGCCGCGTGCTCGCGGAACGCCTGATAGGCCTGCGGGTACTCCAGGACCGGCCCGCTGTTGCGCACCACGACGGCGTCGAAGCCGTCCATCAGCGCCACCGCCTCCCGCGGATGGCACAGCGCGAGGTCGAAGTCCTCGCGCAGCCGGGAGGTGAGGTGGATGTCCTCGTCGCAGTACCGGCGCCCGCGGGCCGGATAGGCCAGGTCGGTGACGTACAGCAGACGGCGGCGGGCGGACGGCATACGGGCTCCTCGGGGCGGGCGGGAGGCGATCGTAGGCACGCCCCCACGCCCCGAACAAATGTCGGGTTACGGCGTCACAGTCCCGCCGCCCACAGCTCCCGCCTGCCGATTCCCTCCAGGCCCCGGCGTACGGTGCGCCGGACCCCCGGCGCGATCGGCGTGTACGAGGGGACGGCGAGGACGCGGCAGCCGGCGGCCTCGGCGGCGGCGACGCCTGTGGCCGAGTCCTCCACGGCGAGACAGGCGGCGGGGTCGACGCCGAGGGTGCGGGCGGCGGCGAGGTAGGGGTCGGCGGCGGGCTTGGTGCGCGGCGTCTCGCCCTCGGCGACCGTGGTGCGGAACCGGTCGGCGCCGAGCGTCTTCAGGACCGCGTCCACGACCGGGCGCGAGGACGCCGAGACCAGGGCGGCCGGAATGTCCAGCTCCTGGAGCAGGTCGAGGAGGGCGAGGGCGCCGGGCAGTGCGGTGGTCTCGCGCTGGACGGCGGTCAGGAAGCGGGCCTCGAGTTCCTCGGCCAGGGTCCGCGGGTCCTCGGGGCGCAGCAGGGCCGCGGTGTCGGCGGCCGAGCGGCCCAGGGCCTGGAACAGGTCGTCCGCCTCGATGCCCGGCGCGGCCTCGCGGACCGTGCGCAGCCACAGCGACTCGGTGTCCACGAGGGTGCCGTCCATGTCCAGGAGCACGGCGTGCGGGGCGGCAGCGAAGGGCACCCCGTCGAGGGTCCAGTGCCGGTCGGGGTGGCGGCCGAGGGCGGCGAACGCCTGGGCGGCGACGTCGGCGTGGCGCAGCGTCCGGGCGGGGGTGCCGATGCCGGGGCCCGCGGCGGCCAGCCACGCCGTGCGCTCCACGGCCGTACGGCCGCCGTGGCCGCCCGCGTCGACGTGGCCGTGGTCGGTGACGACCAGGACGGTCCAGCGTTCGTCGGCGTACGACGGCCGGGAGCGGACGGCGTCCAGCAGGCGGCCCAGGCGTGCGTCGGCCCGGCGGATCGCGGCCTCGTAGACCTCGCCGCAGCCCAGGATGTGCGCGGTCTCGTCGGGTGCGCCGAGGTAGACGAAGGAGGCGACCGGATCGTCGGAGGTGTCGGCGAGGACGCGTACCGCCGCCTCGGTGACCTGTTCGTCGCAGCGCTCCCAGGCCTCGGCGGTGTCGGCCGTCGGTGAGACGTACACGGACCGGGAGGGGGCGGCGAAGAGGGGGCCGCCGGCGCGGGACTGCAGCAGGGGCTCCCAGCCGGCGGCGACGAAGGTGCGCAGGCCGTCCTGGACGGCGAGCCGGGTCGTGAAGTCGGGGAAGACGTCGAGGCGGTGGCCGGTGAAGTCGTTGCTCCACACGCCGTGCCGGGCGACCGTGACGCCGGTGACGACGGTCGCCCAGCACGGGCCCGACATGGTGGGCGTCTCCTCGTCCACCTCGATCGGCGCGAGGAACCCCTCGGCGGCCAGCGCGTCGAGGTGCGGGGTGGCGAGCCGGTTCAGGGTGTCGAGGCGTACGCCGTCGATGCCTACGACCAGGACGCGGTGTGCGGCGCCGGACATGAAGGACCTTTCTCGCGGGGGGTGTTCAGGCCGAGCGGATCAGTTCGTCGGGGGCGACCTCGTACGCCAGGGGCAGGCCCTGGGCGTAGCGGGCGACCTCGTCGACGGCCCAGTCGGTCATCCGGCCGAGTTCGTTGCCCAGGGAGCCGGCGATGTGCGGGGTGAGCAGGACGTTGGGCAGCGTGTACAGCGGCGAGTCGGCCGGGGGCACGTCCGGTTCGGTGACGTCCAGGACGGCGTGGACGCGGCCGGTGACCAGGTGGGCGAGGAGCGCGTCGGTGTCGACGAGGTTGCCGCGGGCGGTGTTGACGAGGGTGGCGCCGTCCTTGAGGAGGGCGATGCGGCGGGCGTCGAACATGTGGTGGGTCTCTGGCAGTTGGGGCGCGTGGATCGACACCACGTCGCCGCGCCGGGCCAGTTCGTCGAGACCGACGAGCTCGACACCGAGGGCGCGGGCCTCGTGGGCGTCGACATAGGGGTCGTAGAGCAGGACGTCGAGGTCGAAGGGGCGCAGCAGTTCGATGACGCGGCGGCCGATGCGGGAGGCGCCGACGATGCCGACGGTGCGGTGGTAGTTGCCGTGGCCGCTGTAGTACGGCAGCAGGTCGGGGTGGGCGCGGGTGTCGGCGTAGACGCGGGCGACGTCGAGGACGCGTTTGTTGGCGAAGAGGATGGCTGCGAGGGTGAACTCGGCGACGGGCAGGGCGTTGGCGGCGGCCGCGGAGGAGACCGTGATGCCGCGCTGCCAGACGGCGTCGGTGACGTGGTGCTTGACGGAGCCCGCGGCGTGCACGACCGCGCGCAGCCGGGGCATCAGGTCCAGCGCGTCCTCGGTGAGCAGGGGGGCGCCCCAGTGGGTGAAGAGGACCTCGACGGCGGCGAGTTGCCGGGGGTCGGCGGTGGCGAGGTCGGTGACCGCGGTGGTCGTGTCCACGTGCGCCACCGCGTGCAGCCGGGTGAGGGCGGTCCCGTCGAGGAGCTGGCGGTGGATGCCGGCGCCCATGGCCAGGACCGTGTGGGGGCGGGGGATGCTGTTCAGGGGGGTGCCTTCCGGTGCGGGCATCGTCACTTCACCGCGCCGGCGGTCAGCCCGGAGCGCCAGAAGCGCTGGAGGCAGACGAAGGCGACGATCAGCGGGACGACGGCGACGAGGGAGCCGGTGATGACGAGCGAGTAGAACTCGGGCTGCTGCTGGGTGACGCTGTTCCACATGAACAGGCCGAGGTTGACCGGGTAGAGCTCTTCGTCGTTGAGCATCACCAGGGCGCCGAAGAAGTTGTTCCAGCTGGCGGTGAACGAGAACAGGAAGATGGTCATGAACCCCGGTGCCAGCATGGGCAGTCCGATGCGGGCGAAGGTGCGTATCTCGCCGGCGCCGTCGACCCGGGCGGCCTCCAGGACCTCGCCGGGGACATAGCCCTCCGAGAAGACCCGCGCCAGGTAGACGCCGAAGGGGTTGACCAGGGCGGGCAGCAGCAGCGCCCAGTAGGTGTTGACGACACCGGCCTTGGTGGCCAGCAGGTACATCGGCAGCTGGATGACCGTGGTCGGGACGAGGACGCCGCCCAGGACCAGGCCGAACAGTTTCTCCTTGCCGCGGAAGTCGTACTTGTCGAAGGCGTAGCCGGTGGCGACGCAGATGAAGGTGGAGACGGCGGAGCCGACGACGGAGTAGAGGATGCTGTTGCCGAACCAGCGCAAATAGATGCCATCGTTGAAGGTGAAGACGCGTTCGAGGTTGGCGAAGAGGTTGAAGTCGCCGAAGGCGAAGCCGGAGGTGGCGAACAGGTCGCGGTGGTTCTTGGTGGCGGCGAAGAGCAGCCAGCTGATGGGCATCAGGGTGTAGAACGCGGCGACGATCAGCACTCCGTTGACGACGCCCTTGGAGAGCAGGGCGCCGGAGGGGCCCCGGCGGCGGGTGGCCGGTGCGCGCTTCGCGGGTGCCTCGGGGCGGGTGGTGGGTGCGGTGTCCTGGGTGAGGGTGCTCATTGCGCGGCCTTCCACCGGTTGCCGATCCGGGTGACGAGGTAGGACAGGGCGACGCCGAGGGCGGCGAGCATCAGCGACGCGGCGGCGGCCAGGCCGTAGTCGTGCTGCACGAAACCGGCCTTCCAGATGTACAGGGTCGGGGACCACTCGGTGTCGATGGAGGAGGCTCCGCGCTGGTTGAGGAGCTTGGGTTCGGTGAAGATCTGGATCGCGCCGACGCAGGTGAACAACACGGTCATCACGACCGCGGAGGCGATCATCGGCACCTTGATCTGGAGGGCGGTGCGCAGGGCGCCGGCTCCGTCCACGACGGCCGCTTCGATCACTTCGCGCGGAACGGCCTGGAGGGCGGCGTAGAAGATGACCATGTTGTAGCCGGTCCACTGCCAGGCGGTCAGATTGACCAGCGAGCTGAGCACATGGTCGTTGCTGTAGAAGTCCCAGGAGCCGCCGAGCGCGCCGATCCAGTCGAGCACCGGGCTCAGACCGGGCGTGTACAGGTAGATCCAGATGATCGAGGCGATCAGTCCGGGGATCGCGTGCGGCAGGAACAGGGCGAGCTGGAAGAACCGCTTGGCGCGGGCGAGCGCGGAGTCCACCAGCAGCGCCAGCGCGAGTGAGCCGCCGATCATGACCGGGATGTACAGGGCGCAGTAGAGCGCGATGTGGGAGAAGGAGGCGCGGAAGCCGGAGTCGGCCAGGGCCTTGGTGTAGTTGCCCAGGCCCGCGAACACCCGCTCGGTGCCGCCGAAGCCGAGTCCGGAGGAGCGCTCCTGGAACAGGCTCATCCACACCGCGTAGGCGATGGGGGCCGCCATGACCACGGCGAACAGCACGAAGAACGGGACGATGAACAGGGCGGCGGCGCGGCGCTGACTGCGCCGGAGTCGGGTGGCGGCCGGGGGCCGGGGCGCGGACGCGCGTACGGCCACGGGACGCACGACTGGGGCGGACGGTGCTGCCACAGGGGCTCCTTGGCGGGGGTGTGGCGGGTGGGCGGGGGGTTGGTGGACGGCGGGGTGAGTGGCCGCGGGATTGGGCGGCGGGGGTTGTCCGGCCGCGGGGCTGGGCGGTGGGGGTTGTCCGGCCCCGGGGTTGGGCGGCGGTGGCTCGGCTGCGGGGCTGGGCGGTGGAGGTGGCTCGGCCTCGGAGTTGGGCGGAGGTGGCTCGGCCGCGGGGCCGAGACTGCCGAGGTGGACGGGTGGCGGGATTGGGCGGTGGAGGTGATTCGGGCGAGGTGGCTCGGCCACGGAGTGGGGCGGATGTGGCTCGGCCTCGTGGGTCGGGTGGTGCGGGGGTGCCCGGGGTCGTCGGGCGGGTGGTGGCGGGCCCGGGGTGCCTGGGGTCGCCGGGCGGGGGTGTGGGGGCGGAGGGGCGCGGGCCGCCGGGACGGTGGGGGCCCCGGCGGTGCCGTCGTCGGGCCGCGGCCGTGTGACTACTTCGCGAGCTTCAGGCCGCGCTCGGTGATGCCGGACTCGGCCTTCTGCTGGCCGGCCTTGACGCCCGAGGTGAAGTCGGACTTGGCGGTCTCGTCCTGGACCGCGGTGTAGACGTCCATCTGGTTCGGGCCCCAGGTCCAGCCGGGCACGATGGTCTCGGCCTGCTCGGAGGCGAGGGCGTAGAGGTCCTGGCCGTTCAGGTAACCGGTGTCGAACTTCGCCGCGGCCACCTCCCGCATCCCGGGGTTGGCCGGCAGGGCGCTGCTGGGCGACTCCAGGTCGGCGAGGCGGGCCTGGACGCCGGCCTTGTCGGTGGTGAGCCAGGTGATGAACTCGGCGGCGGCCTCGGGGGTGTCGCTGCCCTTGAGGACGCCGTAGGAGGTGCCGCCGTAGTTGCCGGTGGCGGGGGTGCCCCAGTTGGGCAGGGGGGCGACGGCCCACTTTCCGGCGAGGTCGGGCATCGCGGTCTTCATGCCGCCCGCGGACCAGGAGGCGCCGAGGAAGGAGAGGGTCTTGCCGGAGGTGCGGGCCTTGGTCTCCTCGGGGCTGTAACCGGTGTAGGACTGCACGAGGTCGTCCTCGATGAGACCGTCCCAGTAGGAGGTGACCTTGTTGGTCGCGGCGTCGTCCACGGCGGGCTTCCAGGCGTCGCCCTCGACGGAGAACCACTTCGCGCCCGCCTGCCAGGACAGGGCGGCCAGCAGGGCGGGGTCGTTCTTCGGCATGGAGGCGAGGCGGACGCTCTTGTCCTGCTTCTTGACCTTCGCGGCGGCGGCCTTGAACTCGTCCCAGGTCTTGGGGACTTCGATGCCGAACTTCTTGAACAGGTCGGTGCGGTAGTAGTAGAGCTGCGGGGCCGCGTCGTAGGGGACGGTCCAGGTCTTGCCGCCGAAGGTCACCAGGTCCTGGATCCCCTGCGGGAACTTCGTCTTGACCGTTTCGCCCGCGTACTCGGTCAGGTCGATCAGATTGCCCTGGCTGGCGAACTCGGGAACCATCTGGTACTCGATGTTGGCCACGTCGGGCGCGTTGCCCGCCTTCACGGCGTTGGCCAGCTTGCTGTAGCCCTCGGTGCCGCTCGGTATCTCGGTGAGCTCGACCTTGATGTCCTTGTGCGTCTTGTTGAACGCGTCGACGGTCGACTTGGCCCCGAGGGTCCAGGTCCAGTAGGTGAGGGTGACCGGCTTGCCGTCGGCGGCGGTGTCGGTCGAGTCGCCGTCGCCGCCACAGGCGGTGGCGAGCAGGCCGAGGGCGGCGACGGCGGCGAGTGCGGCGGTGCTGCGGAACGAACGGGTAGTGCGCGTCATGGCACGTCTCCTACGAGACCTCGTACGGAAAGAGGCGGTCGCAGGACATCTTTTGGGTCAGGACGATCGACGTCAAGAGCGTTCGACCAAGACAATCAAAACGATCGCGCAACGAACGTAACGCTCACGGAGTGATCGCTTCGCCGCCGCAGGACGACCTGACTCTCAGCACCGGGAGCAGATCGAGGTGCTGGCCGGGGCCGGGCGGCTGTTCGTTCCGGCGCTCGGCGAGCCGCTGGAGCAGCAGCTTGGCGGCCAGTTCCCCGACCGAGCGCTTGGGCGGGGCGATCGCGGTGAGCGGCACGTCGGACATGCCGGCGACCTCGTCGTCGTAGGCGATGAGCGCGAGGTCGTCCGGGACCCGTACCCCGGCGGCCTGGAGCCGCGGCACCAGCACGATCGCGTCCTCGTCGCTGTGCACCAGAGCCGCCGTGACGCCCCGCTTGTGCACGGCGTCGACGAGGTGGTCGACGCTCGCCTCGTAGTCGCCGTGCTCGCGCACCGCGGGGGCGTCGATGTCGATGCCGAGCCCCAACGCCTGCACCGCGGAACGGAATCCGGCGGAGATCTGCACCGCGTGCGGGCCCTCCTGGAGCACGGCGGTGATCTTCCGGTGACCGAGGGAGGCGAAGTGGCCGACGGCCACGGCGGCGCCGTGCGCGCGGTCGGTGCGGACCCGGTCCAGGACGGCGGCGGGGTTGCCGGGCGGGGCCGAGCGCTCGACCAGCACGGCCGGGACGTCATGCTCCAGCAGCCACTTCTCCTGGCCGCCCTCGGGCACGCCGCCGAACCAGCTGGGCGCGACGAGCAGCCCCTGTGCTCCCCCGGCGATGAGGTGTTCGGCCTGGACGGAGTCCTCCGCGTCGACGTACCCGGACACCCCGAGGACCAGCCGTCCGCCCTGGGCCGTGACGGCCTCCCGGGCACCGCGGACGATGTCGGCGAAGATGTAGTTCGTGGTCGGCACGATCATTCCGATCACCGCGCCCTCGGCACCCTCGGGGTGCTCGCGCGGCCCGACCGCCGTGTCCTCCGGCCACACCACCGCGCCGTGCAGCCGGTGGACCCGCCCCTGGGCGGCCAGCGCCTCGACGTCCCGTCTCAACGTGACCGCGGAGACGCCGAGTTCGGCGGCGAGTTCCGCGACCCGGATGCTGCGCCGTTCGCGGACGAGCTCGAGCACCCGCTCATGACGCTGGTCGACATGGAGTCGCATGGGGTTCCCCCTGGTCGGTGACAGATCCGGGCGGCGGCATGATCCCGGAGTGCCTTACTCTACGCCCATCATCGTATCGATCGTTTGCGATCAAACGATCAGAGGAGGTGCCCGTTCCGGGGCGAGAGCGTGGTGGCCCGCCGCCGTGTCTAGTCCTCGCTCGGGGCCGGTTCCCTCGGCTGGAGGCGCAGATGGGCGCCCTGGCGCAGGAGGGTGCGCTGGACGAGGTGGTGGGGTACCGCGCGGGGAGTGCGGCCGAGGCGGACGGCGAGGGCGGCGCAGGCGCCGGCGGCCTGGCCGGTCGCCATGGCGATCGGCATGACGCGGTAGGACGAGTGGGCCACGTGGGAGCCGGAGATGCAGCGCCCGGCGACCAGCAGGCGTTCGGTGTCCCGGGGCAGCAGACAGCGCAGGGGGATGTCGTAGAAGCTGCCGCGCGGGACGCGCTTGAGGACGGTGCCGCTGCCCCGGGGGTTGTGGATGTCCACGGGATAGGCGCCGTGCGCGACGGCGTCGGGGAAGGCCCGCGCCGCGAGGATGTCGTGGCCGGTGAGGTGGTAGTCACCGAGGATGCGGCGGGTCTCGCGCACGCCGATCTGGACGCCGCTCTGCGCGATGTAGGAGTCCTCGAAGCCGGGCACGCGCCGGCGCAGGAAGCGGTCGATCTGGGCGAGTTGACGGCGGGCCAGGAACTCGGCGCGGCTGAGGTCCCACACGTCGGTGCCCAGCGCCCGGGTGACGCGGGTGCTGTTGACGCTGACCTCATGGGGGTGCGGGGTGCCGAAGAAGAGCATGTCCTCGCGGGGCAGGCGCAGTTCACCGGCCTCGGTGGCCTCCCGCACCAGGTCCCACAGCCCGTGCACGCCCCGCCACTGGCCGGGATGGTCCTGGACGTACTCGGCGAACCGCGGCTGGAGGAAGTCGACGACGCGGAACATGAGCGTCATCGGCTGGACGAGCCCGTCCTCCGGACGTCCGATCTCGTACGGCGCCCCGCAGGCGGCGGCGATGTCGCCGTCCCCCGTGCCGTCGATGACGATCCCGGCGTCGATCACGACCGGGCCCGACTTGGTCTCGAAGACCACGCGCCAGCCGTCGTCGAGGGGCAGCGCGGTGGAGGCGAACGAGTGGAAGAGCATCCGCACGCCCGCCTCGTCGAGCAGGTCGAGGAGGACGAGTTTGTAGATCTCCGGGTCGAAGGGGACGGTGTAGCCGGTCTCGGGCGACGGCGGCACACAGCCGCCGCGGGCGGTGAGCCGGTCCAGCAGTACCCACAGGAAGCCCGCCACCACGGCCTCGCCCTCGCCGTGGTCGGTGGGCAGCAGCCGGCCGAGCCGCCCGGTGTCGTCGAAGACGGCCTGCTTCTGCTCGTTGTGGAACGACATCAGCGGCATGACGAGCGCCACGGTGGCGTTGCCGCCGAGAAAGCCGTAGCGCTCCACGAGGACGACGTCGGCGCCGGCCTCCGCCGCCGCGTACGCCGCCGCGGTCCCGGCCGGTCCGCCGCCGACGACCAGCACGTCCGTCCGGCCGCCGTGGCGGGCCGGGCGGGGCGGGAGGGTGACGGTCCGGTCGGGCTCGGGCGGGGTGAGGATCGGCATGGGGGCTCCCGTCGGGGGCGGTCAGGCCGGTGGCGCCTGCGGGCCGGTCAGGCTCAGATGGGCGTGCTCGGCGTGCTGTGCGCCGCCCGTGCCGCCGTCGAGGCTGTCCAGCAGGGTCCCGCAGCGCACGCAGGTCTCCCGGGCCAGCGTCTGCAGGCCCTGCACCCGGTTCCGCAGGTCGTCCTGGCGCAGCGGGAACTCGTCCCAGAGCCGGTCCACCTCCGCCAGCAGCAGTCCGGCCTGCTCCCGCGCCACGCCGACCAGGGCGGGCGCGCCGGTACGGCGGGCGAAGTCGAAGACCTTGCCCGAGTACGGCAGCGGCAGCACGGGGAGCCCGGTGAGCGCGGCGAAGATCACGACGTGCAGGCGCATGCCGACGACGATGTCCAGGTGGCTCATGAAGCCGAGGATCTCGCCGGGGCTGTAGGAGTTGTTGAGGATGCGTCCGCGGTCCGGGGCGCTCATCCGGGACAGCACACCGTGGGCGTGCCGTACGTCCTGGCGTTCCATCGGGACGAAGACGACGTGCGCCTCCAGGCGCCGGGCCAGGAAGTCGGCGACGTCGGCGAGCAGGGCGTGGTAGTCGGCCTCGTCGAGCTTCTCGGCCGCTCTGCCGGGTTCCCGTACGGACATGCCGACCAGCCGGGCGTCCAGGGGCAGCCCTTCCTGCCGCATCATCTGCTCGGTGAAGGGCTCCGGCGGCAGGAGCAGTGCCGGGTCGGCGGTGACGGTGAGGTCCCGCTCGATGCCGACCTCCTCCAGGACCAGGCGGGACTCCTCGTCGCGGACCACGATGCCGGTCATCTCCGGGATGACGGCGCGGACGGCCTCCCGGTCGTCGGCGTCGCGCAGGGGGCCGGCGCCGACGGCGTAGGCGAAGGTGGGCACCCCGCGTTCGTGCGCCGCCCGTACCAGGCGCAGATAGCGGCGCGCCTCGCCGTCGTAGAGGATGCCGCCGCCGCCGAGGACCAGCAGGTCCAGGCTGCCGAGGGTGTCGAGCACGGGCTTTTGCGGGACGCCCTCCCAGTCCACGACCTCGTCGGCCTGCGGCTGGTGGGTGCGGGTGTGCTCTGCGTTGCGGCTGAAGACGACGAGCCGCGCGTGCGGGCGGTGGGCGCGCAGGCAGCTCATGATGCACTTGAGGATCGCCTCGTCGCCGGTGTTGCAGCCGCCGTAACTGCCGAGCAGGCCGATCCGCAGGTCGGGCGGAGCAGTCGGCTCGAGGTGGTCGTAGGTCATCCGGAGCTCCTGTTACGACGGAGGTGCGGGACCCGGGGGGCCGGGCACGTGGCTGCGGCTGGGTCCGGTGGTCGAAGCACGCCCTCATGGCGTCGGGCCCGGTTGCCCGGGCGCTGCGGGAAAAACGTGACGGCGGGCCTGGCCGACAGCGGTGCGGCCTTAGGGACAGTATGGGTGGCAATGTGCCGCGCGTCCTTTCCGCGGCGGCGGATTCTCGGCGGGTACCCGCCCCGCGGGGACGATGCCGGGTCATATCCCTTGGCATCCGTGCGGAACAGGGATCACCCCGGTGGCGGTACGGCCATCCCGTGCGGGTCGACCCGGGTCTGCGCCTCTTCGTCCAGCGCGTCGGCGTGCAGCAGGGTCAGTGCCGCCGCGGCGACCTCGCCGGTGGTGATCCGCAGCAGTTGGGGGTCGGGCACCTCGCCGTGCGGATCGCCGGGCGGGCCCGGTTTCCACAGGGCGATGTGGCGGGCGAGGGGCGGCGGTCCCCACAGGTGGGGCGCCACCGGTCCGAAGAGCGTCACCGAGGGCGTGCCGTGGGCCACGGCCAGGTGGGCGAGTCCGGTGTCGCCGCTGATGACGAGCGGCGACCCGGCGATGAGCGCGGAGAGCTCGCCGTAGGGCAGGCCCCCGCTCAGTACGTCGCGCCGGGGCAGCCCCGCGCCTCGGGCGACGTCGGCGACCAGGGCGCCCTCGGCGGGCCCGCCGGTGACGACCACGCGGTGCCCGGCGGCGCGCAGTCGGTGTGCCACCTCGGCGTACCGCTCGCGCGGCCAGCGGCGTGCGGCGGCCTCCGCGCCCGGGTGGACGACGACCGCTCCCGGCGCCGGGGGAGGGGTGGCGGGGGCGGGCAGCCGCAGGTCGCCGGGGTCGGCGGCGATGCCGTAGGAGGCCAGGAAGCGGCACCATCGGTGCCGCTCGTGTTCGTCGGGCCGCCACACGGGGGGCCGGGTGGGGTCGGCGTGGGCCAGGAGCCGGCGGGGGGTGAGGGCGGCGAGCGCGTCGCGGCTGGCCGGGCCGTTGCCGTGCAGGTCGATGGCGATGTCCGGCGGCGGCCCGGACCAGTGGTCCAGCGACGGCACCGCCCGGCCCGGCGCCTCGGCGGGGAGGACGTCGTCGACGGCACCGGTGGCCAGCGCCGCCTCGCGGAGCGCGGGAGGCAGCGCCAGCACGACGTGGTGCCCGGCGAAGGCCCGCCGTATCCCCCGCAGTGCGGGCACGGCGGCGAGCAGGTCCCCGAGGCCGAGCGCCCGCAGCACGAGCAGGCGGGGCCGCGAGGGCGTACCGCCGCCTCGGCCGGGCGCGGCCGGACGAGCCGCCCTCCGCACATGCCCCGGCCCACCCGAAGGCCCCGCACCACCGCCCGCCTCCGACGACCCCGGACGCGGCGCGCCCTCCATGTCCCCCACCCCACCCGACGGCCCCGCACCACTGCCCGCCTCCGCCACCCCCGGGGCAGCCCCCGACAACCCTGGACGCGGCGCGCCCCCCATACCCCCCACCCCACCCGACCGCCACGAACCCGGAGCCACCGCCGCCCCCGGACGCGGCGCGCCCCCCATCTCCCCCACGTCCCCCACCTCCCCCGCCCTCCTTCCGCCGCTTCTCTCGACCCCCGCGCCCGGAACCCCCTCGCGCCGCGCGGATCCGGGGCGCCCGGTCACCGTCGTCTCCGTGCCGGGGTGGCGGTGGAGGGGGTCAGGGCCGCCCGTTCGGCGATGCCGGTGGTGGAGCGGCCGTCGAGGTAGGGGAACAGGACGACCTGGCCGCCCCAGCTCTCCACCAGCGGGGTCTCCGGCAGCGGGGTGCGGGCGTAGTCGCCGCCCTTGGCCCAGATGTGCGGGCGCAGTTCGCCGAGGAGGCGTTCGGGGGTGTCCTCGTCGAAGACGGCGACCGCGTCCACGCACTCCAGGGCGCGCAGGACCCGGACCCGGTCGGCGACCGGGACGAAGGGGCGTCCCCCGCCCTTGCGACGGCGCACGGACGCGTCCGAGTTGACGCACACCACCAGGCAGTCGCCGGTGCGCCGGGCGGCCTGCAGCAGGGCGACATGCCCGGCGTGCAGGAGGTCGAAGCAGCCGCCGGCGGCCACCACGGTGCCGCCGGCGGCCCGTACCCGGGCGGCGGTGCGCAGCGCGTCGTCCGTCGGTTCCGCCTCGGCGGGGCGGGCGGCGGGGTCCGGGGTCACGTGGACGGATCCGGCGCCGCCTTCGGCGACGTACCGGGTGGCGGCGTGCACGGCACCCCGTACGGCCGTCTCGACGATCTCGCCGTCCGCGAGGAGTCCGGCGGCGGTCGCCGCGAACCGGTCCCCCGCGCCGCAGGCGTCGCCCTCCGCGGTGACCGGCGACGGCACCAGCAGGGGGGTGCCGCCGTGCGAGAGCAGGGCGCCGCGGCCGCCCAGCGTGACGGCCACCGAGGCGGCCCGCCACAGGTGCACGAGCCGGTCGGCGTCCTGGGCGGCGGCGTGCAGCTCGCCGCCCGGCCGGGCCTCGGCGTCGCGGCGGGCGAAGGCCCGCGCCTCGCTCGCCGAGGGTGTCGCGAGCCGTACGCCCGCCACCGGCTGATGCCCGCGCGGGTGCGGATCCCAGACGACGGGGACCCGCGCGGCCGCGTCGGTGAGGGGATCGCGCAGGGCGTCGGCGGTGCCGCGGCCGTAGTCGGCGACGAGGACGGCCGGCGCCTCGGCGACGGCCTGGCACGCCTGCCGGGTGCTCTCGCGGGTCCGGCCGTCGCCGTCGTCCAGGCGCAGCAGGGGCCGGTCGTCGGCGAGGACGCGGGTCTTGCTGGACAGGGATCCGGTGAGCGGCAGTTCCACCAGGTGGACCCGGCCGGCCAGCAGCCGGCGCAGGGTGGCGCTGGCGGGGTCGTCGCCCAGCGCGGTGACCAGGGTGACCGGCCGGCCGTCGGCGGCGGCCAGGCAGGCGGCGAGTGCCGCTCCGCCGGGGCGGGTGGCGCGCCGGGTGTCGGAGACGACGGGCACGGGCGCGTCGGGGGCCAGGCGCTCGACCCGGCCGCGGATGTCGTGGTCGAGGAGGGCGTCCCCGACGACCAGCAGGGCGGCGGGGGCGCTCATGTGACCTCCCCCGCCGCGTCCTGGGTGACGAAGGCCCAGGGCTCCGCGTGCCGGGGCGCTCCGACGGTCCGGTCGAAGTACTCGCAGAGCATGTGGACGGCGACCAGGTGCAGTTCCTGGACGGTGGCCGACGTCGCCGCGGCCACGCACAGGGTGTCGTCGGCGGCGTCGGCCAGGGGGTTGGGGGCGGGGCCGGTGAGCGCCCACACCGTCATGCCGTGGCGGTGTGCCTCGCTCGCCGCGACGAGGAGGTTGTCGCTGGCACCGCTGGTGGACAGCAGCATCAGCACGTCACCGGAGCGGCCGTGCGCCGCCACCTGCCGGGCGAAGATCTCCTGGACGCCGTAGTCGTTGGCGATGGCGGTGGTGGAGGAGGTGTCGGCGTGCAGGGCGAGCGCGGAGAACGGTGGCCGGTCGTCGCGGTAGCGGCCGACCAGTTCGGCGGTCAGGTGCTGGGCCTGGGCGGCGCTGCCGCCGTTGCCGGCGACGAGCAGCCGGGAGCCCGCGCCGAGGCGGGTGGCCAGGTCGGTGCCCCAGCGTTCCAGGCGCGGGCCGCCGTAGTCGCGGAACCCTTCGAGGGCCCTGATCAGGGCGTCGCAGTGGGTGACGTCGGTGGCGAGTGTCATCGGACGGCTCCCGAGAGCGAGGGGACGGAGGAGACAGCGCCGTAGGCCCGGGTCACCCCGTCGGCCACGCGGTCCCAGGTGAAGTGGTCCAGCACCCGGCGCCGTCCCCGTTCGCCGTAGTGGGCGAGCAGGTCCGGCTCGTCCAGGAGGCGGCGGATCGTGCCGCTGAGGTCGTGGTCGCCGTCGGGCGGGACCAGTTCGCCGGTGACGCCGTGCACGACGGTGTCGAGCTGGCCGCCGACGGCCGTGGCGAGGACGGGGGCGCGACAGGCCATCGCCTCGACCGGGACGATGCCGAACGGTTCGTAGCGGGGCAGGGACAGCACCAGGTCCGCGCTGGACATCAGCTGGGGCATCCGGTCGGGGCTCACCCCGCCGAGCAGGGTGACCCGGTCGGCCACGCCGTGCTCCTCGGCGAGGGCGCGCAGCCGCTCGGCCTCCGGTTCGGCGGCCAGGAGGGCGGGGTCGGGGCCGCCCGCGATGAGGAGTTCGGCGTCGGGGACGCCGGCCAGGGCGCGGATCGCCCGGTCGAAGCCCTTGCGGGGCACGAGCCGGCCGACGGCGAGGAGCCGCCGGGGGGCGGCGGCGGACCGCCGGGCGTCGGCGACCGGCGCGAACCGGTCGGGGTCGACTCCGCAGGGTACGACCGTGATCCGGTGCCGGGGCAGGCCCATGGCGACGAGTTCGGCCACCTCGTCCCGGCAGGTGGCGAGGATCAGGCCGGCCGCGCGGCCGACGGCCGTCTCGATCGCGACGCGTTCGGGCGGGCTGGTGTCGGCGGCGCCCTGGTGGCGCCGCTTCACGGTGCCCAGCGCGTGGTAGGTCTGCACGACGGGCACCCCGAGGCCCTTCGCCCCGGTGAGCGCGGCCCATCCCGACATCCAGAAGTGGGCGTGGACCACGTCGGGGGGTGCGGCCGCCCACTGGCGGGCCAGGAACTCGCCGAACGCCGGTATGCAGGGCGGCAGTTCGTCCTTGGGGACCGGGGCGGGCGGTCCGGCGGGCACATGGACGACGCGGAACCCGTCGGGTGTGGTGACGTGGTCCGGGAGCCGGGGGTCGTCCCGGCGGGTGTACACGACCACGTCGTAGCCCCGGCGGGCCAGCCGGCCGGCGAGTTGTGCCACGTACACGTTCTGGCCGCCCGCGTCGGGGCCGCCGAGGGCGGCCAGGGGGCTCGCGTGCTCGGACACCATGGCGACCCGGCGGGCCGGAGGGTGGCTGGCACTCATCGGGTGACCTCCTTGATCAGGCGTTCCCAGTCGTCCCGGAAGCGCCGTTCTCCGTAGCGGGCCTGTGCCGCGGACCTGGCGGCCTCCCCTGTCAGGCGGGCGTCCACGGGATCCGCGAGGAATCCGCGCAGGGCGTCCCGCAGGACGTCGAGCCGGTTGGACACCACCCCGGCCCCCTCGGGGACGGCCTCGCGCACCTCGGTGGTGTCGAGGGCCACGACGGGCATCCCCAGGAACATCGCCTCCAGCAGGGACAGTCCGAGGGATGTCCAGCGGACGGGGTGGAGGTACATGCGGCAGCGCGCCATCTGCCGGTGCAGCGCGCTCTGCGGCAGGTCGCGGCTGCGCAGGAGGTCGGGCGGCAGACCGAGCTGGCCGGCGAGCCCTTCGGTGCGCATGCCGAACACGTCGAGCGGCACGGCGCGGGCGAACTCCGGCAGCAGGTCGGTTCCGGTCGTACGGCCGCGGCGCAGGGGTTCGTTGACGACGACCGCGGCGCGCGGCTCCTCGCCGGTCCACAGGTGCCCGGGGTCGATGATCCCGTGCTCGATCACGGTGCTCGGTGCCTTGCCGTTGTCCCACATCAGGCGGTTGAAGTGGGTGACATGGACGACGGGGATGTCGCCGCGGCCGGCCAGGGGGTGGCGGGTGTCCACGGCCGACTCGTGCGGGCTGTTGTGCTCGACGTAGACGGCGGGGACGTCGATGCCGGGGCGGCGGCCGGTCCAGTGCCGGGCGAGGTCGAGTTCGTGCGGCCGTTGCAGCACCATCAGGTCGATGTCGGCCTCGCGCAGTCCGTCGGGGCTCAGTTCCCGCACGGTGGACGGCCATTGCCAGGTGCGGGCCCGCCCGAGGCCGTCGGGTCCGCGGTCGGGGGTGACCGGGACCAGGAAGGTGTAGGGGCCCTGCACGAACGCCGTCAGCCAGGATCCGTGCACATGCCAGACGAGGATGTTCATGGGCTCTCCTCAAGGAGTTTGTGCACCGCGGCCACCACGTCCTGGCCCGTCACCTCGTCCAGGCAGGGGTGGTCCGGTACGGGGCACCGGCGGGCCCTGCTGTCCGCGCACGGCGCTCGCTGGTCGCCGAGGAGGACGCAGGGCACCCCGTACGGCGCCCACCGCCCGGCCGGTACGACCGGCGCGAACAGGGAGACGACCGGAGTGCCCACGGCCGCGGCCAGGTGGGCGGGGCCGGTGTTGCCGCAGACGACGGCGTCGGCGATGCGCAGGACACCGGCGAGGGTCCGCGGGTCGGTCCTGCCGCCCAGGTCCACGGCGGTGTCGCCGCTGACCTCGCGGGTCAGGCCCACCTCGTCGGGTCCGCCGGTGACGACGACGCGGTGGCCCGCCTCGCCGAGGAGTTCCACGGCCTCCGCGCAGCGGTCGGGGCTCCAGGCGCGGGCGGGGGCGCTCGCGCCGGGGTGGACGACGACGTAGGGGCCGTTGCCGGTGAGCGCGATGGTGTCGGGGGTGGGGACGACGCGCAGCCGGCCGTCGTCGCCGGGCGGCGGGAGCCAGCCCATGGCGGCGGCGGTGTCGAGGGCGGCCTCGGCCTCGTGGCGGCCGGGCAGCCGCTGGTGGCGGACGTCGAGCAGGCGGCCGGGGTGGTCGACGCTGTCGGCGCCGATGCGTGCCACCCCGGCCAGGCGCAGCAGCAGGGCGGTGGGCAGGGGGCTCTGGTGGAAGGAGGTGAGGACGAGGGCGGTGTCGAACGCCGCGTCCCGCAGGCGCCGGATCAGGCCCTCGGTGTCGGCCGCCGCCACGGTGGGCGGGTCGAAGCCCTCCCAGGGGGCCTCCCACACCATGACGTCGGTGACGCCGGGCAGCAGCCGGGCGGCGGGTTCGCCGCGCGGGCCGCACAGCATGGTCACCTCGGAGCAGTGCGCCGCGACCGCGCGCACCGCCGGCCCGGCGAGCAGCACGTCGCCGAAGCTGTCGAGCCGGACGACCAGGGCCTTCACCGGCGATCACCCGGCCCTTCGCCGAGCAGCCGGCGCACGGCCGTGAGCAGGTCGGGGGCGGTGCTGGGGGCGGTCGCGGTCTCCTGCGGCCGGGTGGCGGCGTTGGGTACGAGTACGGCCCGGGCGCCCGCGGCGTGCGCGGCCTGGACGTCGGCGCCGATGTCGCCGATCACCACGCAGTCGGCGGGCGCCACCCGCAGCCGCCGGGCGGCTTCGACGACGAGTCCGGGGCGGGGCTTGCGGCAGTCGCAGCCGGCGTCGGGCGCGTGCGGGCAGTACACCCAGGTGTCCAGGCCGCCGAGGAGGGCGTCGGCGCGGTCGTTGACGCGGTGGACGTCGGCGTGGGTGAGCAGGCCGCGGCCGATGCCGGACTGGTTGCTGACCACGCCGGTCGCGATGCCCGCGGCGCGCAGCAGGTCCAGGGCCTGCCGGGCGCCGGGCAGCGGGCGCACCCGGTCGGGGTCGGCGTTGTAGGGGACGTCCTCGACGAGGGTGCCGTCGCGGTCGAAGAGGACGGCGGCGGGCCGGTTCGGGTCGCGGTGCCGGGTGTTCACGGGGTGCTCCTGAGGGCCGTGGCCCGGCGGTGGCGTACCAGCCCGTGCAGCCAGTAACGCACCGCGAGCGGCGGGATGACCACGCTGGTGGAGACCATGGTGGTGATCTCCCGGGCCGTGCACGGTCCCGGCCGGATGCGGGCGAGCGCGAACTCGGCGGTGCCCAGCGCCCACAGCGTCCCGGCGATCCGCGCGGCGCGCCGCCGGCCGGCCAGCGCGAGCACGGGGGCGGTGAGCGCCAGGGAGGTGAGCAGGGCGTGCCGGGGCAGGCGTCCGCGCGGGGCCTCGGCACGGGACCACCAGTCGGGGCCGTGCAGCCGGGTCATCAGGGCGTCGTCGGCGTTGCCGCGCTGGGCCCGCACCGACGCCCAGGCGCCCTCGGGGCGTACCGGGTGGCGGGTGGTGCGCTCGCCCCGGTGCAGCGTCCAGCCGGCGTCGCGCACCCGCAGGGCCAGGTCGGCGTCCTCGCGGAAGGCGCGGCCGAACCGCTCGTCGAACCCGCCGACCTCGACGAGGGCCGCCGTGCGGTAGGCCATGTCGGCGGTGGCCCAGGCCGCGTTCTCCAGTCCGGCCGTGCCGCGTTCCCAGTCGGTGGGCCGCCGGTCGTCGGGCAGGGGTACGCAGAGCCGTCCCTGGACGCCGCCGGTGCCGGCGTCGGCCGCGGCGAGGTCGTCGGCGAGGCGGCGCGACCAGTCGGGCAGCACCTGGACGTCGTCGTCGAGGAAGACCGTCCACGGGCTGCTGACGGTGCGCCATCCGGCGTTGCGCGCGGCGGCCGGGCCGCGGCCGCCGGTGCGCAGGGTGCGGACCCGGCTCCACAGCACCCCGGCCGCTTCCCGCGGCAGTTCGGCGGCGGGGGACGGACGGTCGTCGACCAGGACGACCTCCTCGGGCGGGTGGTCGCCGGCCGCGGCGAGCGCGCGCAGGCAGTCGGCCAGGCAGGGGCGGCCGATCGTCGGGATGACGACGGAGTAGGCGGGTTCGCCGGTCATGCGAACACCTCCTTGCGGCGGATCGCGTACGGGCCGAGGGCGAGCAGGTCCACGGGTGCGGAGCCGAAGCACTCCAGGGCGTCCCGGGGGTCGTCGACCATGGGGCGGCCCGCCGTGTTGAGGCTGGTGTTGACGACGACGGGCAGGCCGGTACGGCGCTCGAATCCGTCGATCATGCGGGCCACGAGCGGTTCGTCGCGCCGGTCCACGGTCTGGATGCGGGCCGTGCCGTCCACGTGGACCACGGCCGGGATGCGGTCGCGCCAGGCGGCGGCGACCTCGTGCACGAACAGCATGTGCGGGCTGGGCAGCGGCCCGTCGAACAGCTCCGCGGCCCGTTCCGCGAGCACCATCGGGGCGACCGGGCGGAACTCCTCGCGTCCCTTCACGGCGTTGAGGCGTTCCAGGTTCCCGGCGCGGCCGGGGTGGGCGAGCAGGGAGCGATGGCCGAGGGCGCGCGGGCCGTACTCGCTGCGGCCCTGGAACCAGGCCACGACGGCGTCCTCGGCGAGGGCGGCGGCGACGGTCTCGGCGATGTCGTCGGGCTCCTCGTAGGGCACGGCCGCGCTCTCCAGCCAGGCCCGCAGTTCGGCGTCGCTCCAGCCACGCCCGAGGGCCGCGGTGGGCATCGGCTCCACGGTCTCCTTCTGATGGGCGACATGGAGCGCGGCGCCGAGCGCGGTGCCCGCGTCCCCGGCGGCGGGCTGCACCCAGATGTGCCGGAAGGGGGTCTCCCGGTACAGGCGGGTGTTGGCGACGCAGTTGAGCGCGACACCGCCGGCCATGGTCAGGACGTCCTCGCCGGTACGGTCGTGCAGCCACCGGGCGAGTCCGAGCATGACCTCCTCCAGGCAGGCCTGGGCGCTGGCGGCGATGTCGGCGTGGTCCTGCGTCCAGCCGCCGCCCTTCGCCCGCTCCGGCACCAGCTCCTCCCAGGGCACGGGACGGGCCCTGAACCCGCCCTCGCCGTCCAGGTGGACGTAGGCGCGCAGCCGGTCCAGGAAGCGGGGCTCGCCGTAGGAGGCCAGGGCCATCACCTTGAACTCGTCGCTGCTGCGCAGGAATCCGAGGTGCTGGGTGAGGTCCTCGTAGAACAGGCCCATGGAGTCGGGCAGGGACTGGGAGCCGAGGATCGTCAGCTCGCGGTTGGCGTAGCGGCCCGCGAGATGGGAGCCGCATTCGCCGCGCCCGTCCAGCACCAGGACCGCGCTGTCGGGGTACGGGGCCGCCTGCCCGGCGGAGGCGGCGTGGGCCACGTGGTGCGCGACGAAGCGGACCTTGCCGGCGTCGAGGCCGGGCAGCGCCTCGGCGAGGAACTCGGGGGCGCGGCGGGCGTATTCCTGCCGCAGCGCGTCCCAGGGGTCGTGCAGTCCCAGCTGGTCTGCCGGACGGGCGAGTTCGGGGTCGTAGGAGTAGGCCACCGCGTCCAGGTCCGCCGGGCTCAGGCCGGCCTGGTCCAGACACCAGCGGGCGGACAGTTCGGGCAGTTCCCAGGCGGAGAAGGGGACGGGGCGCTTGCCGTGCTTGCGCCGGCTGAAGCGCTCCTCTTCCGCCGCTGCCACGATCCGGCCGTCCACGACGAGAGCGGCGGCGGGGTCGTGGAAGAGAGCGTTGATTCCCAGGACACGCATGCGATGCCTCCGAGCGGCGTACGGGAGCGGGCGGTCCCGCGCTACGGGACCCGGTCGCCGGCCGGCTGCGCCGCGGCGAAGTGGGCGATGGTCTGCTTGATGCCCTCCTCCCACGGCACGCGGGGCGACCAGCCCAGCAGTTCGCGCGCGAGGGTGGTGTCGGGGCGGCGGCGCTGCGGGTCGTCGGTGGGGCGGTCGACGTACACGATCCGCGAGGAGGATCCGGTCAGCTCGACCACCCGGTCGGCGATCTCGCGGACGGTCACCTCGTCGCTGCCGCCGATGTTGACGGGCCGCACCGAATGGCTCGCCGCGACCAGCAGGATCCCGTCGACGGTGTCGTCGACGTAGCACAGGGACCGGGTCTGCCGGCCGTCGCCGGCCACCGTCAGCGGTTCACCGGCCAGGGCCTGAGTGACGAAGGTGGGCACGGCACGCCCGTCGTGCGCCCGCATCCGGGGCCCGTACGTGTTGAACAGGCGCACGATGCCCGCGTCGGTGCCCTTGGTCCCGGCGTGGGCGGTGACCAGCGCCTCGGCGAACCGCTTGGACTCGTCGTACACGCTGCGCGGGCCGACCGGGTTGACGTTGCCCCAGTAGTCCTCGCGCTGCGGGTGGGCCAGCGGGTCGCCGTACACCTCGGAGGTGGAGGCGAGCAGGAAGCGGGCGCCGTCCCGCTCCGTCACGGCCAGCATGTTGCGGGTGCCCAGGCTGCCGACGTCGAGGGTCTGCAGGGGCAGCCGGAGGTAGTCGGCCGGGGAGGCGGGGCAGGCGAAGTGCAGGACGAGGTCGTACGGCCCGGACAGCAGCCGGGGGGCGTCGGGGGCGGAGACGTCGCACTCGACGAAGCGGAATCCGCGCCGGTCCGCCAGATGGGCGATGTTCTCGCGCGTCCCGGAGCAGAGGTTGTCGGCGCAGTCGACTTCGACCTCTGAATCCAGCAGGCGTTCACACAGATGGCTGCCGAGGAATCCGGCGCCGCCGGTCACCAGGGCACGCCGCCATGCACACGACGAGATTGCAGTCATGGAGTGTCCTTCGTCCGCGCGCGACGGCGGGGGGCGGCAGGCCCCGGCACACACCGTTCGGCGCGGCACAGGAGTGATGCGGAAAGCCACCGAAGGCGTCGGAGAGCTGTTCCGAGCTGTTGTCAGGGGTGAAAGAACAGGTCACCGGATGAAGCTGGGCTGTCGGTCTTCCGGTCTTCCGGGAACAGTTGGTTTCACATGTTGATTCCTACTGTGCGGGGTGAGCCGGATGAGCGCGACTCCTGTGTGATCCCTCCGCGGGCGGGCACTCGGAGCCCGCGGCGCGTCCGACCGGGCCGCCGTCTCAGGCAGGAGGTGAAGGACATGGGTCACGGTGGAAACGTGATCGAGGAGCTGATGACCGATCACGGGGAGGTCGAGGAGCTCTTCGGCAAGATCGAGGCGCTGCCCCCCGGGGACAAGAACCGCAAGGTGTACGCGGATCAGGTCACGATGGAGCTGGTGCGGCACTCGGTGGCCGAGGAGGCCTACCTCTACCCCGCCGTGCGGGAACACCTCGTGGGCGGCGACGCACTGGCCGACCAGGAGCTCGAGGACCACGCCAAGGCCGAACAGATCATGAAGGACCTGGAGAGCTGCGACCCGGGCGACCACGAGTTCGACCGGCTGATCGGCATGCTCATGACCGAGATCCGCGCCCACATCGCGGACGAGGAGGAGAACCTCTTCCCGCAGCTGCGCGCGACGTGCCCCGCCGAGGCCCTGGACGAGCTCGGCGACAAGGTCCGCCAGGCGAAGAAGACGGCCCCCACCCGCCCGCACCCCTCCGCTCCGGACAAGCCGCCCGCCAACAAGCTGCTGGCGCCCGGTGTCGGCCTGGTCGACCGGCTGCGCGACGCGCTGAGCGGACGCGGCAAGACGGACTGACTCCCGCGCGGCCCACTGTGCCGCCGAACCGCTGAGCGGGCCCGTACGCCTTCGGGGCGACGGGCCCGCTCAGCGTGCTGTGAGCAACCGCACTCGAACCCCTGACAGCGGCCCCCACCTGCGCAGACAGCCCCCGGTGGGCCGGACGGCGGGGCTCGGGCCGGTCGTCTCGGGGACCGCGTCTGTCACGATGGTCCGCGCCGTGACCGATTCGGTGGAACAAACCGTGCAACGCAGCCGGTGACTCCGTTCCCCAGGTCCTCCCCCGACCCCTGGTTCGAGTACCGCACTGTGTCTGCCTCCCCCGCCCTGACCTCCCCTGCGCCCAAAGCCTCCCGCTCGCCGTGGCGCTCGCTGCGGTACCGCGCCATGCGCTGGTGGTCCGTCGCCAACTTCCTGTCCAACGCCGGCACCTGGATGCAGCTGACGGTGCAGAACCTGCTCGTCCTGCAGATCACCGGCTCCGCCGCGGCCACGGGTCTTTCGATGTCCGTGCAGGCCGCGCCCGCCCTGTTCATGAGCCTGCTGGGCGGCAGGCTCGTGGACCGCTGGCCGCTGAAGCTGACCGCCTCCGTGAGCCAGGCGCTGCTCGGCGCGGTCGCCTTCACCACCGCGGCGCTGGTGGCCCTGGACCGGCTCGACATGACCACGCTGATGGTGCTGGCCGCGGTGACCGGCATGATTGCCACGGTCGACGGACCGGCGTGCGCCCTGCTGGGCAACGACCTCGTGCCGGTGGAGGACGTGCCCTCCGCCATCGGCGTCGGCGCGCTGGTGCACAACGCGGGCCGGCTCGTGGGCACCGCCCTGGCCGGGGTGACGGTCGCCTTCCTCGGCACGGCCGCCGCGTACGCCGCGAACGGTCTGTCGTTCCTCTTCGTGGCCACGGTCATCCCGTTCCTGCGCCCGGCCCCCGGCGCGGTACGCCACGCCGACCGGACCCCGGCCCCCTCCCCCGAGGTGCGGGGCGGGACGGCCGAAACCGACCTGACCGTGCGCCAGGGCCTGCTCTTCTTCGCCCGCCGGCCCCGCCTGGTCGCCCTCGCCGCCGTCACCGGGCTCAGCTCGGTCTTCGGCCGCAACTACGGCCTCACCCTGGCCGTGCTGGTCACCGGGCCGCTCGCGGGCGGTGCGGGTGCCTTCGGCACGGTCTCCACGGTCCTCGCCGTCGGCGGCATCCTCGGCGCGGTGCTCGGGGCCCGGCTGCGCCGGCCCTCGGTGCGGCTGGTGGGCACCCTGGCCGCCGCGGGCGGTCTGCTCCAGGCGGCGGCGGGCCTGTCCCCGTCACTGGTGGTACTGCTGATTCTCGTCCTGCCGATGGCCGTCGTGGAGTCCGTCTCCGACACCGCCGGAACCGCCGTCCTGCAAACCGACCCGCCCGCCCACCTGCGCGGACGCGTGCTCGGCGTCTGGGGCAGCATCGGCACGGTGTGGGGCCTCGGCGGCCCGCCCGCCCTCGGGCTGCTCATGGAGCTGGCCGGAGCGCGCGGGGCGCTGGTGGCGGGCGGGCTGATCATCGCGGCCACGATCGGCGCGGGCCTGCTGAGGCGCACCCGCCGACTGCCCTCCCCGACGATCCTCCCGACAAAGCCGGGCGACCTACGAGCCCAGGAAGCCCTGGGCACGGCCGCCTGAACGCTGGCACCCACGCTCCTCTCCGGCCAGCCGACGGACGGCCGACAACCCACCCGGCCAAGCCACGCCATCTGCATGCTCACGAAGCCGTCGGTGCCGCCACCGGGCCCCGGCCTGCCCTGCATGACTGGCCCCCCGCTCACCACGGGGGCCGACGCGGCGGCCCGCCGCCCGAGCCGGGCGACCTGCGGGCGATCATCACTCACGGCCGGGGCCATGCGGGCACCGGCAGGGCACGCACCACGGCCCGACAACCCGCCCGGCCGTTGCCAGGCCACCTGCGCACTCAAAACACCCCGGGCGCCGCCACCCGGCCTCGGCCTGCCCTGCATGGCGGCCCGCCTCACGCGCCACGGGGCCGACCCGGCAGCCCCCGCCCGAGCCAGGCGATCTGCGCACTCAAGACACCCCCGGCACCGCCGCTCCGACCCGGTCGTCGTCCGCACCAGCGCCCCGCTCGCGCACCGGCAGGTGGTACACGTGGAAGGCCCGGCCGATCACCGGCTGGGCCACGTTGCGCACCTTCACCCCGCCGCTGGTCATGCCGTGCTCGGTGCCCAGGTGGGCGTGTCCGTGCACGGCCAGGTCGGCGCCGGCCGTGTCGATCGCCTCGGCCAGCAGGTAGCTGCCGAGGAAGGGGAAGATCTCCGGCGGCTCCCCCGCCAGGGTGTCCGGCACCGGCGAGAAGTGGGTGAGGGCGACCCGTACGTCGCAGTCCCGCTCACCGAGGTCTTCCAGGGACCGGCACAGGGAGTCGGCGCAGCGGCGCGAATACCGGACGAACTCCTTCATGATCGGCTCGCCGAACTCCCCGGCGCAGCGGCCGACGAACCCGCCCCCGAACCCCTTCGTACCGGCCACCCCGATCCGCGCGCCATTGACGGCGACCACCGTCGACTCGCCCTCCAGGACGTGCGCGCCCGCGTCCCGGAGCACGGCGCTGACCTCCTCGGGGCGGTCGTCGTGGTGGTCGTGGTTGCCCAGCACCGCGACCACCGGCACGCCGAGGTCCTCGATCTCCCCGGCGACCACCCGGGCCTCCGCCACGGTGCCGTGCCGGGTGAGGTCCCCGGCGAGCAGCAGCACGTCGGCGGTCTCGGGCAGTGTCTCGAAGGAGGGCCGCAGAGCGCCGTGGCTCTCGGGGCCCAGATGGATGTCACCGACGGCCGCGACCCGGATCACTGGAGCTCCTCCGCGTGGTCGGGCACGGACGCGTCCGCGACCACCAGGTCGGCGTGGACGGGGCAGTCCGGCAGTTCCTCACGGGCCAGCCGGACCACCTCGTCGCGGCAGTCGGCGGAGGGGACCGTACCGGTCAGCAGCACCGCCCCGCCCCGGATCTCGATCCGTACGCCCAGTTCGGCGAGGGGGCCGGCCGCGAGGTGGTCGTTGAGGTGGGCGACCCGGTAGTCCAGCTGGTGCGCTCGGCCGGGGCCGGGAGAGGGCTCGGTGCGGGGGTGGTTCATCGCTCCTCCTTCGGGGGTTCGATGACGTTCAGGCGCTCCAGGAGGAAGAAGAACGCCGCGGGCATGGGATCGTCCCCGCAGTCCCGTCGTACGTCCTCCCAGTGGACCTTCTCGCGCAGGGCGCGGGCCACGGCGAGCGCGGACCCGAAGTCGCAGTAGTGCTCGGAGAAGGCCTCCATCAGGCCCCGCATCAGGTCGGTCGGGGCGAGCACCGGCATGTGCACCGAGTCGACCGCGAGTTCTTCGGCCCGGCCGAGCATCTCCGTCGTGACCGGCCGGTGCGCCAGCTCGAAGATGATGTCGACCTCCTGACCCAGGCAGGTGGTCTTCATCAGCCAGTCCTCGGGCGGTGTGCGAACGGTCAGACCGGCTTCGGCCAGCGTCCTGGTGACCGCTTCGGTGTCCTCGCGCCGGACGCAGAAGTCGACGTCGTGCCGGAGCCGCGCGCCGGCGCCGTGGGCGTAGGCGGCCACGCTTCCGGCCAGGGCGAACAGGTGGTCGCCGCGTTTGAGCAGCGCCGCGATCTGCTTGGTCGCCTCCAGGATGGCCTGGCTTCTGTCGTGCGGCGGTTGCTGCGGGGCGGAGGCCGGCAGACCGTGTACCGGCAGCAGTACGGTCTCCTGCGCGGCCGGTTCGCGCGGCGCGCCCTCCCCGACCGGGCGGAACCCGGGGATCGCCGCCCGCCGGGTGGGCGTCGGGCTTTCACCGTTCTGCTGCGTCATGGTCTCTCCCTCGCGGTACGCCGGTCCCGGGCATCGCCCCCGGTCAGGGCAGGTGCTGCCTGGGATGCGGCCCCGAGTACCCGGCTGCGCCGACCTTCACGCCGGGGTCCTTGAGCCGCACACCGGACCGACTCCGGGCGACGCACACCGCGGGACCTGCCTCCGCACTCCGACCGCCGCGAACTCACCGACTCCGGCGCACGCACACCGTGGGATCCGCCCCCGCACCCCCAGGGCCACGCGCCCACCAACTCCGGCAGCACTCACACCGTGGGACTGGCACCGCACTCCGACCGCCGCGCACCCACCGACTCCGGCAGTACTCACCCATAGGGTCCGGCCGCCCCGGCCCTGCCCCACGCACCCAGGCGGCATGCGCGCCAAGGAACCAGTTGCCGGAATGCGCCCCCCTGCGGGCTGCCCCGGCCCGCCACCGCGTACCCCCGCCATTCACCGCCGAAGGACCAGCAGCCAGGCCCCGGCCCCGCACATCCCAATGACCGCGGCGCCATGCACGCCGAGAAACCGGCAACCTGGGCCCCAACCTCCGCGCACCCACCCACCCACTCCGCAGCATCCACCCCGGATTACCGCCAAGCCGGGATGCGGCCGGCCCCGCCCAGCCACCCGCTTCGGCGCCCCTCACGCCACAGGACCCGCAACCCCGCCCCGGCCCCGCCCCCCGCGCACCCACCCGTACAGCACCACCGAGCACACCGCCGCGACGGCGCACCACGTGGAGATGAACTCCGTCCGCCACAGCCCCACACAGATCAGCGCCCCCACGGCCACCAGGTACCCGAGGCGGACCAGCCCCCGGTCGCCGGAGAGGAGGAGCGAGCCGATGGTGGCGAGCAGATAGCCCGCGATCACTCCTTCGGCGTACGGGAGATCCACCACGTAGCCGATCGTGTGGCCGCGGACCTCCGCCCTGACCGGGCGCGTGGCCAGGGCGACGGAGAGCGCCGCCGTAGTCACGAGGCCGACGGCCAGCGGCAGGAGCAGCCGCCGCCGGGCCCGGCGGGGCGCGGCGGCGAGGACGCCCGCCGGCACCCACAGCGGTAGGAGGGGAAGGGCGATGACCGCCCAGAGCGCGGTGGCAGGTCCCGTACCGCCGTCCCGGGCCCATACCGCCGCTTCGACCATCTGGTGGGCGCCCAGCAGCAACGGCAGTGCCGCCAGTGGCAGGTCCCGGACGCGGCGCGCCCGTGCCACACACGCCACGCCCACGGCGGCGATGCCGACGCCCGCGACGAGGTCGGCCTCCGCGCTCCAGCACATCGCTCCACCCGGGGTCGGACGGCAGGGGCTTCATTTTCGCCTGTCCAGACCCATTGCACTCAGTTCCGCTCCCGGGCAGCACTGAGTGCCATGCGCGCCGTGCTCAGGTGCTACGTTCCGGGCCATGAGCTCCAGCAGTGCGGCGCCCGGCCGCGAGGGAAAGGACCAGGCGGCCGCGAAGCCGCCGATGCGGGAGGCGCTGGTCACGGCGGCGTTCCGGCTGTTCCTGGAGCGGGGGTACGAGCAGACCACGGTGGACGACATCGTGGCGCTGGCCGGGGTCGGGCGGCGGTCGTTCTTCCGGTACTTCCCGTCCAAGGAGGACGTGGTCTTCCCGGACCACGAGCGGTGCCTCGCCGACATGACGGCCTTCCTGGCCGCCAGCGAGCCGGACGCCGAGCCGGTGGGCCGGGTGTGCGACGCGGCCCGGCTGGTGCTGCGCATGTACGCGGAGAACCCGACCTTCTCCGTGCAGCGCTACCGCCTCACCAAGCAGGTGCCGGGCCTGCGCGCCTACGAGCTGTCGGTGGTGTGGCGCTACGAGCGCGCGCTCGCCGAGTATCTGCGGGCCCGCTTCGCCGCCCGGCGCGAGGGCACGCTCCAGGCCGATGTGATCGCGGCAGCCGTGGTGGCGGCGCACAACAACGCGCTGCGCTCCTGGCTGCGCTCGGACGGCCGCAGCGACGCGAGCGCCACTGTCGACCACGCCCTCGGCTATGTGCAGTCCGCCTTCGGCGCCACGGCCCCGTCCCCACCCCCGTCCGCGCCCCGCGCCGACGAACAGCCCGAGGACGTGGTGGTCGTGGTCTCGCGCCGCGGCGCGCCCCTGTGGCGCATCGTCCAGGAGATCGAGACCACCCTCGGAACCACCGCAGATTGAGGGTACGCAGTGCCTTTACCTGTGGCACTGAGTGCCATACGCTGACCGCGTGCACGGTGGCACAGCGACCGGGCACGTGCGTGCGCGGCCGTCCCGCGTGCGTGGATTTCCGGCCGAGCGCAGGGAGTTGACCAGCGTGTACCACCACTCAGGAAGCGTTGCTCGTCCGACAGCCGGTTCCGCGGTCGGCGTGCTGGAGGCAACCGGCGCGGCCCAGGACTCGGACGCCATGATGTTCCAGCGCTGCACCTGGTGCGGCACCGCGATGTACCACCGCCTGCTGTGTCCGGTCTGCCAGGGCAGCGATCTGCGCACGGAGCGCAGCCAGGGCACCGGCACGGTGCGGCACTCCACGGTGGTGCACCGCAACAGCCCGGCCGCGCGCAATGTGTCGCTGATCGAGATGGCCGAGGGATTCGTGGTGCGGGGCCGGGTGATGGGCCCCCCGATCGGCATCCACAGCGGGGACCGGGTCCGGCTCTCGCAGGCGAAGGACCCGGTCCGGGGCGAGCCCGTCTTCCAGCTGGTCGACGAGCCCTACCGCGCCTGGACCTGAGAGCCGGTCAGGCCCCCCAGGGTGACTACGGTGCGAGCGTGACGCGGATGCCGACCGTGCCGTCCGCTCCCCTGCGGATCCGGCTGCCGAGCAGGGTGAGGCGACCGACGATCCCGTACTTGCGGGCGATCAGCTTGCGGTAGCGGGCGACGGTGTCCCGGTCGGTGATCTCCGCGGTGGCCGGGATCTGCTCGCCGGTGGGCTTGCCGCGCAGGTCGCAGGGGCCGACCAGGACGTCGGCGCGGGCCCGGATGCGCTTGACCTTCCAGGAGTCGGCGACGGTCCACGCCCCGAGGGCGTCCCCGTCGCGCACCACCCACACCGGGGTGGGGACGGGGGTGCCGTTCTTGCGGTAGGTGGTGATCAGCAGGTACTGACCCTTGCCGAGCCGCTCCAGCGGCGTGTCGTCCATGGGCGGCAGTCTAGGCAGCAACGTCACGGACCTCGCGCGGTGAACGCGGCCGCTCCCGGCCACGTATGGAGTGCGGGCGCTCAACTCCAGGAGTGCCTCGCGGTGTTGCCACCGCGCTGCTCGGGTTCGGGAGCCAGGCATGAGGCACGCACGACGACGGATCGTCCGGCGAGTGACGCGGCTGGCGGCCGTCGGCGGACTGCTGCTCGGCTCGGCGATGGTGACCCGCGCCGTCGCGAGCGAGCCTCCCGGCCCCTCCGCCGCCCAGGGCTCGACCGTGCGGTCGGCGGGCGACACGGCCGCCGCGCTCGTCGAACGGCTGGGCGGCTCCCGTACGGCGGGCAGCTGGCTCGGCGCCGACGGGCGGCCGGTCGTCGCGGTGACCGACGAGGAGGCCGCCGCCGAGGTACGCCGCGCGGGCGGCCGGCCGAAGACGGTGTCGCACAGCATGAACGAACTCAAGTCGGCGACGCGGACGCTGGGTTCCGCGCCCCGGGTGCCCGGTACGGCCTGGGCACTGGACTACCGGTCCAACCAGGTGGTGGTACGCGGCGACGGCACCGTCTCCGCGGGCGACTGGTCGAAGCTGACCCACGTGGCGGGCGGTATCGGCGCCTTCGTCCGCATGGAGCGCACCGAGGGCACCTTCACCACCCGTCTGAACGGCGCGCTGCCCATCCTGTCGACCGCCGGGCGCTGCTCGGCGGGGTTCAACGTCACCGACAGGCAGCGGGACTTCATCCTCACCGCCGGGCACTGCGGCCCGAACGGCTCGGTCTGGTTCGCCGACAACCGCGGCCGGGACCAGGTCGGCAGCACGGTCCGGCAGAACTTTCCCGGCGCGGACTTCTCGCTGGTGCGGTACGAGGACGGGGATGCCGGGGCGGGCGCCGACGTGGTCGCCATCGGGGACGGTCAGGGGGTGCGGATCACCGGAGCGGGTGAGCCGTCGGTCGGGCAGCGGGTGTTCCGCAGCGGCAGCACCAGCGGGCTGCGCGACGGCACGGTGACCGCGCTGAACGCGACGGTGAACTACCCCGAGGGCACGGTGACCGGGCTGATCGAGACGAACGTGTGCGCGGAACCCGGGGACAGCGGCGGGCCGATGTTCTCGGAGGGCATCGCGCTCGGCCTGACCTCGGGCGGCAGCGGGGACTGCGCCTCGGGCGGCACGACCTTCTTCCAGCCGGTGACGAAGGCGATGGCCGAGGTCGGCGTCCAGCTGATCACGGCCCCCCAGGGCGCGGGGCAGCAGGGCACGGCACCCTCGCCGGAGCCGTCGGACCCGCAGGGCGCGGCGGCACCCGGCGCGGCCACGCCGGGTTCCTCGGCGCCGGTCGGTGGCGGGGGCGAGGGGGCGCAGTTGCTGGCACGGCTGGCCGATCCGCGCAATGTGGGCCCGGGGCTGCTGATCGTCGCGGGGTCGCTGGTGGCCCTGGTCGCGACGCGGTTCCTCCGGGCGGAGCAGGACCGCAAGGCGTATCAGCGGTACTACTCGGCGACTTGGGGATGAGGCCGTCGGGAGAAGGCCGCAGGGAAAAGTGAAGGGGCACCCCGTGGTGTCTCAGGGTGCCCAGGGGGTCTTCGAGGCTTAGCGGTCCTCGGGGAGCGCCCGGCCGTGTGTACCGGCTACGGGGCCACTGCGGCCCACTCCAGGACGAGTCGCTGGTATTCCTCGCGCTCCTCGACGCTCAGTGTCCCGCCCGCCCGGCGCCACAGGGCCCGGATCTCCTCGTTGACCTCGTCAGCCGATCGATCGGAAACGGGTTCAACACTGGTGGACATGCTGTGAAGCATACGGCCACGGAGGTGAAGGCCATGTGAGTAAGCACGCCCAATTCGGACATAACGGACCGTGTTGCTGATCACGTCCGATCACGGCCATACGTCAAGCCCCACTCCCCCGCTTGTGCCCTGGACCGGCTCAGGTGCCCGGCTTGCGGCCGTACACGAAGACGTCGTCGCCCTTCTTCAGCAGGGACCAGTACTTCTGGGCTGTGGTCTTGGTCATGTTGACGCAGCCGCGGGAGCCGGGCGGGTTCCACATGCTGACACTGGCCGAGTGGAAGGCCTGGCCCCCGTCGAAGAACTGGGCGTAGGGCATCGGCACGTTGTAGAGGGACGAGACGTGGTCGATGTTGCGCCAGTAGATCTTCGTCAGGCCGGTGCGGGTCTCGTCGCCGTCACGGCCGGTACGCACCGGCACGGGGCCGTGGACGAGCTTGTCGCCGTCCTGGATCCAGCTGAGCTGGAGGGTGAGGTTGACGCAGGCGATCCGGCCCTTGTTGACCGGGCACTTGCCGTCCTTGTTGGGCGTGCTCCCGACCGCCTTCTGCTTGTTCATGAGGTCCATCACACCCCAGGTGACGGGCCCCGCGTAGCCGGCGTTCGGCGTGATGCCGTGCTTGGTCTGGAAGGCCTGGATGACCTTGCAGTCGGAGCTGGACTGCTTGCCGTCGACGGGCAGCCCGAGGAACTTCTCCACCTGCTTCTGGTACGGCCCGGTCTGCGAGGTGCAGCTCGCGGCCTGCGCCGGCGCGGCCCCGAGCGCGAACGTCAGCGGTGCCGTCAGCGCGGTGATACCGAGGATGACGGCTGCTCGTCTGCGAATGTCCCCCATGGTCGACCATTCCCTTTCGCCGGTGCATCGCGCTCTCCCGCGATCTCTGCCAGCTAGACAGGCGCGCGGGCGCGGAGGTTGTAGGGCGAACCCGGCTGTGACGAAACGGTGAACTTCGGGACGCGCCTGCGGGTGGCGGAACTCACTCCTGGTCGTCCGCCGGCACGGCCGACCGGAAGCCCGTGTTGACCGACGTGAGGCCGCCGTCGACGACCAGGGTCGTGCCCGTGATCCAGGAGGCGTCGCGGGAGGCGAGGAAGGTCACCGCGGACGCGATGTCCTCCGGTTCGCCCACCCGGCCCAGGGGATACACCTGGCGGAACGCTTCGAGCTGGTCCTCGCGGCCCGCCCACGCCGTGGTGCGTACCGTGCCGGGGGCCACCAGGTTGACGCGGACTCCCCGGGGCGCCGCGTGCCCGGCGAGGGTGCGGGTGAGGGATCCGAGGCCCGCCTTGGCGGCGCTGTAGGCGTGGTTGCCGAAGCTCTGGATGCCGTTGACGGACCCGATGGTGACGATCGCGCCGCGGCCGGAGGCCACCAGGTGGGGCAGGGCGGCCCGGCAGCAGCGGTAGGCGCCGGTCAGGGTGAGGTCGAGGTCGCGGGCCCACACCTCGTCCGGTTCGTCCTCGAAGAGGGGCGCGTCGGGGGTGCAGCCGTAGGCGTTGTTCACCAGCACGTCCAGGGAGCCGAAGGCCGTCACCGCGTGGGCCACGGCCGACTCGACGGACGCCCGGTCCCCCACGTCGCACACGTACGCCTTGGCCGTAAGGCCCTGCTCCCGCAGCGAGGCCGCCGTGCGCTCGGCCTCCTCCTCGTCCACGTCGGTCACCAGCACCCGCGCGCCCTCCGCGGCGAACCGGCGGGCGGTGGCCGCGCCGATGCCGCGGGCGGCGCCGGTGACGAGAACCGCGTACCCCTCAAAGCGTGTTGTGTCGGTCATGGCAGCACCGTAATGCCGTCGAGATCAACTCGGCAGATACCGTGCACCCATGTCTGCCTTCCTCCAGCAACTGCCCGCTCTGATAGGCGTGGTGATCGGGGCCCTCGGCTCGTATCTGGCCCTCGTCCGCAGCGACCAGGCCCGGTTCCGGCGGGAGGAGGCGGCGCGGTGGGAGGAGCGGCGGCTCGCGGTGTACTCCGACTACGCCCGGTCGGTGAAGAAGACCGTCACGGTGACGTACCGGGTCGCCGCCGCGCTGGACTGCGGCACACACCCCGACCCCCTCCCGCTGGAGGAGGCCAAGCCCCTGCTGGCCGAGGCGAACAACGGACGGGATCCGTCGGGCGAGGCACTGCTCATGCTGGGCAGTGTCGAGGTGGTGGACAAGGCACGCGCCTGGGTCGTGACGGTGATGGAGATGGAACGGTTCGTGCGCGAGGGCGAGCGGGATCCGGACGCGTGGCAGGCGCTGCTGGTACGGCAGCGCGCCGGCCGTGAGGGCTACTACACGGCGGTGCGGCGGGACCTGGGCCTGCCGCCGGGCCACTCGGCGCGCTGGCGGCTGCCGGTGACGGAGCCGGTGCCGCCTCAGCGGTAGCCGGTCGTGTCGGCCGGTTTGCCCGGGTCCTGGACCTCGACCAGGTAGCGCCAGGCGTCGGGGCGGCTGCCGTCCAGGTCCGTGAAGCCGTACTCCTGGGCCAGGCCGCCGCTGGAGAGGGACGCGCCGTTGAAGCGGGCCACGCCCGGGTCGGCGGCGAGGGCGGCGACGGCGCGGCCGACGTAGCGCGGGGTCTCCGAGATGGCGAAGTGCGGGACACGGTCGAGGGCGTCGCGCCAGTTGTCCTCGCGCACCCCGAAGGCGTCGAGCATCATCTCCGAGCGCAGCCAGCCCGGGGTGAGCGCCAGGGCCGTGGCGCCGCGCGGGCCGAGTTCATGGCCGAGGGAGAAGGCCATGCGCAGGACGGAGGACTTGGCGAGGTCGTAGAAGAAGGAGGTGCGGTAGCGGTCGCGGTTGTAGTCGGCCGTGCCGTCGGTCATCTCCACGACCAGGCCGCCGGGGTGGCGCAGCAGCAGGGGCAGGGCGTGGTGGCTGGTGATGGCGTGGGTCTCGACCGCGAGCCGCAGCAGCCGCAGGCCCTTGTCGAGGTCGTGCTCCCAGAGCGGGGTGTCCCAGCCGAAGAGGTTCTCCCCGCCCCAGACGTCGTTGACGAGCACGTCCAGCCGGCCCTGTTCGTCCGCGATGCGCTCGACCAGGGCGCGGACCCGGTCGGGTTCGAGATGGTCGGTGGGTACGGCGATCCCGTGGCCGCCCGCCTCGGTGACCAGGTCGGCGGTGTCCTCGATGGTCTCCGGGCGGTCGTACTCGGAGCGCCGCTCGCGGGTGGTGCGCCCGGTGACGTAGACGGTCGCCCCGGCGGCACCGAGTTCGACGGCGATGCCCCGCCCCGCCCCGCGGGTCGCTCCGGCGACGAGGGCGACCTTGTCCTTGAGTGACTGCTGTGACATGTCCGGCCTTCCGTGTGTCGGCTTTGCTTCCACCCTCCCCGGCAAGCCGGACATCTCCTGTCACCTTTTACGGCGGGTCACACCTGTGCCGTCAGTGGCCCCGGGTGATCCACTCCTCCAGGTGCGGGGCCTCGGCGCCGATCGTCGTGGGGTCGCCGTGGCCGGTGAGGACCTTCGTCTCGGGTGGGAGCGCCAGGAGGCGGTCGCGGATCGAGTCGATGATCGTCGGGAAGTGGGAGAAGGAGCGGCCGGTGGCGCCGGGGCCGCCCTTGAAGAGGGTGTCGCCGGTGAAGACGGTGCCGAGTCCGGGGTCGTACAGGCAGACCGCGCCGGGCGCGTGCCCGGGGGTGTGCAGGACGCGCAGGTCGGCGCCGGCCGCCTCGATGACCTGTCCGTCCAGGAGGTGGGCGTCGGGGTCGCGGTCGGGGTGGGTCTGCTTCCACAGCGGCAGGTCGTCGGGGTGCAGCCAGATGGTGGCGCCGGTGCGCTCGGCGAGGGCGGGCGCGGCGTCGATGTGGTCGTTGTGGGCGTGCGTGCACACGATGGCGGTCAGCCGGCGGTCTCCGACGGCCTCGGCGATGGCGTCGGCGTCATGGGCGGCGTCGATGACGACGACCTCGTGGTCGTCGCCGACGAGCCAGACGTTGTTGTCGACGTCCCAGGTGCCGCCGTCGAGGCTGAACTGACCGGAGGTGACGAGACGTTCGATGCGGGCGGCCATCACAGCACCACCACCGAGCGCAGGACGTCGCCTTCGTGCATCCGCTCGAACGCCTTCTCCACATCGGTGAGTTCGATGGTCTCGGTCACGAACGCCTCCAGGTCGAGGCGGCCCTGGAGATGCAGGTCGATCAGCATCGGGAAGTCCCGGGAGGGCAGGCAGTCGCCGTACCAGGAGGACTTCAGGGCGCCGCCGCGGCCGAAGACGTCGAGGAGCGGGAGTTCGAGCTTCATCTCGGGGGTGGGGACGCCGACCAGGACGACCGTGCCGGCCAGGTCCCGGGCGTAGAAGGCCTGCCGGTAGGTCTCGGGGCGGCCCACGGCCTCGATGACGACGTCGGCGCCGAAGCCGCCGGTGAGTTCGCGGATCGCCTCGACCGGGTCGGTGGTACGGGAGTTGACGGTGTGGGTGGCGCCCATGGTGCGGGCCTTGTCGAGTTTGCGGTCGTCGATGTCCACGGCGATGATCTTCGCGGCGCCGGCCAGGTTCGCCCCGGCGACGGCCGCGTCCCCGACGCCCCCGCAGCCGATGACCGCGACCGTGTCGCCCCGGCCCACGTTCCCGGTGTTGATCGCGGCCCCGATGCCGGCCATCACCCCGCACCCCAGCAACCCCGCGACCTGCGGGGACACCGCCGGGTCCACCTTGGTGCACTGCCCCGCGGCGACCAGCGTCTTCTCCGCGAAGGCGCCGATGCCGAGAGCCGGGGAGAGTTCGGTGCCGTCGGTCAGCGTCATCCGCTGCCCGGCGTTGTGGGTGTCGAAGCAGTACCAGGGCCGCCCCCGTCGACAGGCCCGGCAACGCCCGCACACCGCACGCCAGTTGAGGACGACGAAGTCGCCGGGTGCGACCTCGGTGACGTCGTCGCCGACCGACTCGACCACGCCCGCGGCCTCGTGACCGAGCAGGAAGGGGAAGTCGTCGGAGATTCCGCCCTGTTTGTAGTGCAGATCGGTGTGGCAGACACCGCAGGCCTGGATCCGTACGACGGCCTCGCCGGGACCGGGGTCGGGGACGACGATCGTCTCCACCCGTACCGGTTCGTCCTTGCCCGGTGCGATCACGCCGCGTACCTGCTGAGCCATGGTGGCGACCCCTCTTCCCTCAAGCGGTGTCCGTCTTTCCGACCCTACGCGTGACTGATCGGAAACGGCACGCGACCGCGGGATCCGGCTCAGCCCCGCAGTACCTGTTCCAGCGACGTGGCGGGGTGGCCGGTCAGCTCCTCGATCGCGGTGGTCACCCCGGCCAGGGAACCGTCGGCGATGGCCGTGTAGGTGGAGACCCAGGCGTCGAGCTGCCAGTCCGGGGCGCCGTGACCCTTGCGGGAGGCGTAGGCCTCCTCGACCGTCTCCGGCGCGTAGGAGACGGGGCGGCCGGTGACGGCGGCGATCGTGGCCGCGATGTCGGTGAGCCCGAGCGCCTCGGGCCCGGTCAGTTCCCAGGTACGGCCCACGTGTCCGGCCGGGTCGCGCAGGACCGCGACGGCGGCGTCGGCGATGTCGTCCTGGGCGACCACGGCGGCGTGTCCGTCGCCGGCCGGACCACGGATGACGCCGTCCTCACCGACCAGGGCGGGCATGAAGTCGGCGTACAGGTTGTCCCGCAGGAAGGTGAACGGCACCCCGCTGGCGCGCAGGTGCTGCTCGGTGTGCCAGTGGTCGCGGGCCAGGGTGAAGGTGGCGTCGGGGGCGGCGCCGTAGAAGGAGACGTACACGAGGTGGGCGACCCCGGCGGCCGCGGCGGCGTCGATGAAGGTGCGGTGCTGCCGGACGCGGTCGGGGGTCTCCGAGGCGGAGACCATCAGGACGCGGTCGGTGGGGCGCAGGGCGCGTGCGACGGCGTCGTGGTCGTCGTAGGCGCCGGGTACCGCGGTGGCGAGGGGGAGTTCGGGGGCGCGGGCGGGGGTGCGGACGAGGAGGGTCTGGGGGATCTTGGCGGCGGCCAGGCGGCGGGCGATCCGTCCGCCCAGGCGGCCGGAGGCGCCGGTGACGGCGTAGGTGGGGGCCATGGTGACTCTCCTTGCGGGGGCGAGGGGGCCATCGATCCGTATCAGACAGGTGTGCGGCCGGACGGAGATGACACGCTGCGGCCCGCTCGCCGGAGGGCCGGCTAGGCGAACGGCCCGGGACGGGGTGCGCGCGGGCCCCTGCGCGGAGCCGTGCCGGGGCTGAGTTCGAGGAGGCGGACGACGCGGTAGCGGTGCGGGCGGAAGGGGTCGTAGAACGTCTCGACCTCGTCGTCCGCCAGGGGGCGGCCGAGGAGGGCCAGGCCGGTCATGGTGGCGAGGTGGTAGTCGCCCAGCGGCAGCGCGTCCGCGTCGCCCAGGGCCCGGTGGCCGACCTGGGCGGCGGTCCAGACGCCGACGCCGGGCAGCTTCGCCATCAGGTCGTAGGCGCGTGCCGGGTCACCGGCCGCCCGCTCCAGCCGCGCCGCGTGACGGGCGGCCTCGACGAGGGTGGCGGACCGGTGCAGGTCCACGCCCGCCCGGCGCCACTCCCAGCTGGGCACGGTCCGCCAGGTCTCGGGGGGCGGGGGCAGGCGCATGCCGTCGGGGGCGGGGCCGGGCGGCGGATCGCCGTACCGCCGGACCAGGCGGGCGAAGGACGCGAAGGCGTCCAGGCCGACGACGCGTTGTTCCAGCACGGCGGGCACCAGGGCCTCGAAGAGGCGTCCGGTGCACGGGACCCGCAGACCGGGCAGCCGGCGCACGGCGCCGCGCAGGACCGGGTGGCCGGTCCGGAACAGCTCGGGCCGGTCGTCCGCGCCCAGTTCGCGGCGCACGGAGTCGGCGAGTTCGGCCGCTCCGGGCCCCCAGGCGTCGATGCGGAGGTCGTCCAGGCGGTGCTGGCGGATGCGGTAGGTGACCGGTCCGGAGGCGGTCAGCGCGGTGCGCCACAGCGTGCCGTCGGGCTCCAGCCGGTACGTGGGGTCGCGCGGGCCCCGGCGCAGGCTGCTCAGGGTCAGGCGGGCGTCGACGGGGAAGCCGGGCTGCCAGTGCACCGACCGGTCCGGTGGCTGCGGCATGGCTCACGCCCTTCCGGGAGGACATGCCGAGGGCCGCCCGGCGGTCCGGGCGGCCCTCGGGGGTACGGCGGGTCAGGACCTGATGCCGGGCAGCAGCCCCGTGAGCGGGGCGGCCATGCCGGTGACCTGGTGCAACTGCTGCAGGTCCCGGACCCGGTTGAGCTGCTTCAGCTGCACGGAGGGCCGCGGGATCTCCGTCTTGTACTCCTCGGGGATGTCGCTCACGGTGAGCGAGTCCAGCATCCTCGTCGGGCTGAGCCCGGCACGCGGGGCCTCCGCCTCGGCCGCGCTCGCCAGCGGAGCGGCGAAGCCGGTGGCAGCGGCGGCCAGACCGACGGCGGCGACGATACGTCGTGTTGAGATCATGTCGGGAGCAACGCCGCGGGGGCCCCGCCGGACACGGCCGCGGGGCGCGGCTCACCCGTCAGGCGGACCGCCGCGGCTGGGCTTGCCGAGGCCGCCGGGGCGGAGGAGCCTCGAAGGAGAGGCTCTCGCGGCACGCTCCCGAGGCCGCGGGCCTTCGAGGAGGTCACCATGGGCAGCGCGGCAGGCCCCGGCTTCGACACCGAAGCACTGCGCCGGGGCATCGAGGGACACACGGCGACCACGCTCATGTCGCTGTACGCGGACGACGCCGAACTGCGCGTCGTGGACCGCAACACCCAGCCCAGCAGTCCCCGGGTGCTGCACGGCCGGGACGAGATCGGCGAGTTGCTGGAGGACGTCTACAGCCGCGACATGTCCCACAAGCTGGAGCGGTGCGTCGTCGAGGGCGACACCGTCGCCTTCACCGAGTCGTGCCAGTACGCGGACGGGGTACGCGTGCTCGCCGAGTCGATGGCGTCCGTGCGGGACGGCAAGATCGTCGAGCAGACGATGATCCAGGCCTGGGACGAGTAACGGGGCGGGCGGCCCCGCGGCGTGAGCACGCGGTGACGGTTCCCTGGGCCATACTGGCGGCCGTGCGCGTAGCGATCATGACGGCGGGGTCCCGGGGCGATGTGGCGCCCTACACCGGTCTGGGGCATGCGGTGGCCCGGGCGGGACATGAGGTCACTCTGGTCACCCATGGCTGTTTCGAGCGGCTGGTGGCCGGGTCGGGGCTCGGTTTCCATCCGCTGCCCGTCGATCCGCGGGCGGAGTTGGAGTCCGCCCGCGGACGGGGGCTGCACCGCAGTGCGACCGGTGCGGGGAAGCTGATGCGGGTGTCCGCGCTGGCGCGGGCGCTGGTGGGGAGGATGACGGACGATCTGGTGGCGGCGGCGCGCCGCAGTGACGTCCTGCTGCTCTCCAGCTCGCTCGCGCCGCTCGGGCGGACGATCGCCGAAGGGCTTCGGCTGCCCGGCATCGGCGTCTACCTCCAACCGCTCGCTCCCACCGGGGAGTTCGCACCCCCGGTGCTCGGAGGCGGTTCCTGGGGCGCCGTGGGCAACCGGGTCGCCGGACACGGGGTGAACCTGGTGATGGACCGGATCTTCGCGTCCACGGTGCCCTCGGTGCGGACCCGGCTGGGGCTGCCGCGTACGGGCGGCGCCGGTGTCCTGCCGGTCCTCCACGGCTTCAGCCCGCTCGTGGTGCCCCGCCCCCGCGACTGGCGGCCGGAACTGGAGGTGACCGGCTACTGGTGGCCGTACGACGTCGACACCCGGCTCCCCGCCGAGGTCGAGCACTTCCTCGGCGCCGGGGAGCCGCCGGTCTTCGTGGGTCTGGGCAGCGCCACCGTGCCCGACCCTCGCGGGCTCAGCGCCCGGATCGTGCGGGCGCTGCGGCGGGCCGGGCTGCGCGGGGTGATCCAGCGCGGCTGGGGCGGGCTGGCGGCGGCGGACGGCGAGGACATGCTGACCGTCGGCGAGCTGCCGCACTCCGTGCTGTTCCCCCGGATGGCCGCCGTGGTGCATCACGCGGGTGCCGGGACGACGGCGGCGGGACTGCGCGCCGGGGTGCCCGCCGTGCCGGTGCCGGTCCAGTTCGACGAGGGCTTCTGGGCGGAGCGGCTGGTCGCCCTGGGCGTGGCGCCCCGCCCGGTGCCGCTGCGCGGCCTGACGGAGGACGCCCTGGCCCCGGCCCTCGACCGGGCCGTACGCGATCCCGGCCACCGGGAGCGGGCGCGGACGCTGGGCGTACGGATCCGCGCGGAGGACGGCACGGCACCGGTGCTGGCGGCGGTGGAACGGCTGGCGGGGTAGGGCGCGGGGGCCTCAGCCCGCAGAGCGGCGCTCGAGCGGGGCCTCAGGCTTCTCGAGCAGGCGGCGAGTTCCCGCTGTTGGCGTGAACGGACCGGGGCCCCTCGTGCACGGCGAGGGGCCCCGGTCCGTCGGAGCGTCGGACCTGTCCGGCTCAGATGTCGAACGGGCCGTTGTGGCAGACCGCGCCGCCCCACTTGATCTCGGCGGTCTCGGCCTCGAGCGTACCGAAGTACGGGCTGCACGCGACGTGGTCACGGTCCTTGGAGCCGTTGTCGTCGGCCGCGGCGGTCGCCGCACCCGTTGCGGTCACGGCGGCGGTCAGGGCGATGACGGCCAAAGCGGAACGAATACGCATGGGATTCCTCTCGCGGTGGTGCTTGGTCAAGCCCAGTGGTCCCCGTTCACCGCCGCCCACACACGCTGTTCCACCCGTCCGGGTGCGCTCCGCCCGGGTCAGCGCTCGAGATGCACCCGGCTGCCGACCTCGGTTCACCCGCCCGGCCGGGGGCGGTGCGGCTCTGGGACGGCGCTCCCTGCGTGATGCTGCCGTGCGGGCCGGGGCGTCTCACCCGTATCGCTCGGTCCTGTCGCCGCCGGGCGAGGGGCTGTCTACCTTGTCAGGAGACCACCCCCGGCAGATCCGGTGGCCTACCTGGAACCGGCTGCGGGCCGGTCGGCACACGGAACGGAGTGCGGCATGGGGCGGGCGCAGGAGCACTACGACATCAGGTTCCAGCCCACGCGTCTCGTCTCCCTGAAGGGGACGCTGGTGCTGACCGCTCTCGCTCTCGTCATGTGGGTCGTGGCGATCTGGCTTGCGCTGCGGCTCCTGGGGCGTCAGCACATCCTTGAGCAGATCTTCCTCGTCGCCGGGGTCTCCTTCGCCGTCGCGTGGACCGTCCTGCTCGGCGGGGTGTGGCTGAGACGACGCGAGGAGCGCCGTGAACCCCGGTGAACTGCTGGTCTTCGACTTCATCGTCTTCTACCCGGTGGCCACCGCCGCCGTGTGGATCGCCGGGGGAATCCTCTTCCGGTTGCTGGAGGAGCGGCAAAGGATCCTGACCCCGCCCGGCGGCTGGCCCGGGGTGACGGTGCTGGTACCGGCGTACAACGAGGAGTTGGTGATCTCCCGCTGTGTCGAGGCCCTGCGCCGCATGGACTACCCGGTGCTGGAGTTGCTGATCCTCAATGACGGTTCCCGTGACGACACGGTGGCCGTGGCACGGAAGGCGGCCGGTGACGATCCACGCGTGACGGTGCTGGACGACGGCACCAACCTCGGCAAGGCGGACCGGCTCAACGACGGGATGCGGCGGGCGCGGCACGACCTGGTGATGGTGACGGACGCGGACACCCATGTGCACCCCCAGGCCCTGAAGTACCTGGTCGCGCGGATCTCCCGGTCCCGCCGGTACGCCGCCGTGGCCGGCTGCCCGCTCGTGACCAACCGCGGCAAGCTGATCAGTGCGATGCAGGTACTGGAGACGGCGTCGCTGATCGGGCTGATGCGCCGCACCCACGCGCTGGTCGGCCGGGTCGGCACCGTCGCCGGAGTGCTGGGCCTGTTCCGCCGCGAGGCCGTGCTGGCTGTCGGCGGTTACGACGCCAGGATGGCGACCGAGGACATCGAACTCACCTGGCGGCTGCTGCTGCACGGGTACCGGACCAGCTTCGAGCCCAATGCCCTGGTGGGCATGGAGGTCCCGGTCACCGTGCGCAGCCTGTGGAAACAGCGTGCCCGGTGGTCACGAGGACAGGGCGAGGTACTGCGCACCCACGGAACCACCGTCTTCCAGCCACGCCACCTGGGCCTGTGGCCGATCGCGGGGGAGGCGCTGCTGTCGTTCCTGTGGGTGCTGACGCTGCTGGGCACCACCCTCTACGAGATCGTCCGGATGATCGTCCTCCAGGAGGCGACCGAGATGTGGTGGACGCTGAGCTGGGGTGTGGGCATCGCCGTGATGTCCACGATCCAGCTCACCGTGGCCGCGATCATCGTCCTGCGCCGCGACCCGGTGCTGGCCAGGTCCTACCTGCTGGAGCCGTTCTATCCCCTCGCGTACTGGACGCTCAACGCGCTGGCCGCCATGTTCGCCGAATCCGTGGGCTTCGTGCGCGGCCCGCGGAAGAAGCGGGTGACGTGGGACATCCAACGCGACAGCGGCGGCAACCCGATCGCGGGCGGCTGAGACCGCGAGGCACCGTTCGAGGCCGGGGGAGGAACCCAGGTCGCCGCTATCCCGCCTCCCGCCCCGCCGGCCGCAGCATGGCCGGCAGTTGGCGAACGCGCCCGGTCACCGCCCGGCGGCCCACGCCGACAGCTCGGCGCGGGCCGCGGTCAGCAGTTCCGGGGAGGGCGCCGAGGCGCCGTTGGTCACCAGGGCGTAGTGCAGGACGCCGGAGTCCCGGTCCGTGAGGAGCAGGCGTCGGCTGCCGGTGCCGCCGGGTTCGGGGGCCGTGGCGACGGGGGCCGAGGGGGTGTACGACGGCGGCGCGTACGCCGTGCCCAGGTCGGAGACGACCGTGGTGGAGGCGGTCGGGAAGGACGCGGGCAGGTGGAGTTCGGTGGGCGCCGAGCCGCTGTCCGAGCGCCACATCAGCAGACCGTACTGGCCCGTCCCGACCAGCCGCGCCACCTGGGGCAGCGAGCTGGGCACGGGGTTCCAGGTCAGGGTCGTGGAGCCGTCGCGGGAGCGGTCCTCGTAGGTGAAGGCGACGGTGGTGCCCGAGGTGGCGCTCGGGTAGACGCGGTCCAGGAGGCGGGCGTCCTGGCGCAGGACGGGGGTGCCGGCGTCGTCGAGGCGTACGGCGGACAGGTCCTCGTCGTTCCAGGCGTCGCCGGCGGTGAGCACCTTGTCGGGGTTGCCGTTCATCAGCTCGTGGTGCCGGCCGTGGTAGATGTCCCACTGCCACTGGCTGCCGGACAGGACGGGACCGGAGCCGGTCGGGTCGGACCACCAACTCGCGCCCTTCACCCGGGAGTCGAGGGCCTGGTACATCGCCTTGAGGACGGTCGGCGCCTTGTCGGAGACCGACCCGGCGAGCGGATGCCCGAACTCGCTGACGATCGCGGGCGTCCCGGCCGCCGCGGCCCGGTCGCGGACGGTGCCGAAGTCGCCCGTGTACTGCCCGTCCTGGGCCTTGCCCCACATGAACACCCCGGAGATGGCCTTCTGGTCGTAGAAGTGGGTGTTGAAGACGTAGCGCGGTCCGAGCCGCCCGGCGTCCAGCAGGCCGCCCTCCTGCTTCTGGAAGTCGAGGTTGGCGTTCCAGAAGAGGTTCGGTTCCACGAAGGCGGGCTTGTCCTGCCAGCCGGCCGCGTCCATGCGCGCCCGGAACCGCTCGTAGAACGGCCACAGCACGTCCCGTTCCCACGTGCGGCTGGTCTGCCCGGAGTCGAAGACGCCCGCGTGCGGTTCGTTGTAGGGGTCGAAGCCGACGATGCCGGTGAACTGCGCGGCGCTGACGTTCTGCCGGATGTACGCCATGGTCGTCTGCGCGCTGGTGAGGAAGGCGTCCTGGAGGCCGTAGGCGTTGTGCCAGAAGTCGTAGGTCGCCCGCTTGACGGCCTCGTTCTGGGTGATGTTCTGGCCCCAGAACAGGCAGATGCCGCAGAACTCGTCCGGGTAACTACCCGCGTCGACCGCCCACTTGGGGGCGCCGTCGCCGGTGTACCAGCTGTCCGCGTCGAACAGGTGGCGGGAGTAGAGGTCCTGGTGGAAGTCGGGGTAGACGCGGATGCCGGCGTCGAGGAAGGCACGGATCTGGGCCGTGGCGGCGGACAGGTAGGCGGGGTCCACCTGCCCGCGCACCGGTTCGGCGTAGGCCCAGGAGAGCAGGAAGCGGACGGTGTTGCCGCCGCCGAGAGCGCGCAGCGCGGTGGCGGACTTGCGCGCGTCGGCGACGGAGGCGAAGGGCAGGCCGTTGTTCTCGGCGAGCTTGGTCTCGCCGGAGACGTTGTAGCCGCGCAGCACGACCTCGCGGCCGTGGCCGTCGGTGAAGCGGCCGTTGCGCACGGTCAGGGCCGTCTCGTCGAACCACAGGGAGTCGGGGAGGGCGGGGGCGGCGGTGGCCGGCCGGGGGCCGGTCACCGTCAGGCATCCGAGGAGGAGGACCAGCACAACGAGCACACGCGCACGTGTAGTCGGCATGTTCACTACGGTCCGGTGATTCCGGGGCGCCGTCAACACTTCTGACTCGTAAGTAAGTTGACTATCGGTCAGCTCACTCGGCGCGTCACGTTCAGCAGGTACTCCTTCCGGTTCAGCGGGTTGTGGTCGGTGCGCGCCCGCTCGGGGACCGTGCCGCGGGTGACCGGCGCGTAGTGGTCGAAGGCGCTCTCCAGCTCGCCCTCGCCCCGGGTGAGCCCCGGCAGCCGCTGCTCCAGCTCATGCACCCGCGCCGCGGGCACCGCCCCGTCGAGGAGACAGGCCGCCCCGCGGGTCTCGGTGGACCCCGGCACCGCGCCGAGCGCGGCCAGCACCGGCAGCAGAGCCCCGAGGGTGTCCGCCGGGGCCTCGACGCGGAAGCGGTGCATCGGCTCGTACACCCGGGTGCCCGCCCGGCGCAGCGCCTCGATCAGGACCAGCGGGGTCAGACCGCGGAAGTCGTAGCCGGTGCTGGACATGCTCTTGTCGAAGCCCTGGTGGGCGTGGCTCTGCCGGGGCGAGTAGCCGCAGTGCGTCATGGTGACCGCGCAGTCGGGGATCCGCCAGCCGTGCAGGCCCTGGCCGAGGGTCTCGCGGACGGTGTCCTCGACGGCCTTGAAGAAGGCGTACGGCATGGAGCCGAGCTCCACCTCCAGGGCGAACGTGACGCCGGTTCCGGCCGGGGCGGGGTCGACGCGCAGGCCGACCGTGGCCAGGAAGGGGTTGGCGTCCTTCTGGTTGAACTCGACGGCCGCCCCCGATCCGACCGGCCGCTCGATGCACAGCGGGGTCGTCTCCCGGAAGGTGACCTCCAGGCCGTAGTCGTCGGCGAGCGTGGCCTGGACGACCTCCTTCTGCACCTCGCCGTAGAGCGAGACCGAGGTCTCCCGGCGCACCTCGTCGTGGCGCAGGCCGATCAGCGGGTCCTGTTCGGCGAGCTGGGTGAGCGCGACATGCAGGGCCCTGGGGTCGGTGCCCGGGGCGGGCACGACGACCGTCTCCAGGGTGGGCGGGGCGAAGAAGTGGCTCTCCGCCGTGCGGGGCCGCCCGAGCGCGTCGCCGATCCTGATGTCGGCGAGGCCCCACAGCTTGGCGATCCGGCCCGCCGGGACCTCGTCGCGGCGGACGTCGCTGCCGTGCTCGAAGACGCTCGCCGCGGTGACCTTGCCGTCCTGGCGGGCGGCGCCGAACAGGACGGGGACGCGGACGCGCAGCGTTCCGGAGAACATCCGGGCGTAGGCGATCTTCTCCCCCGCCGGGCCGCGCTCCACCTTGAAGACGGTGCCCGAGACCGGGCCCGAGGGGTCCCCCTCGGCCGGGGGCAGCAGCTCCTTGATACCGCCGATCAGCGCGTCCACGCCCGCTCCGGTCACGGCCGAGCCGAAGTACACCGGGTGGACGAGGCACTGCCGGGTCTGGTCGAGGAGGGCGGCGCGCAGGCGGTCGGTGCCGACGGTGTCCTCGACGTACGCGGTGAGCAGGTCGTCGTCGTGGTCGGCGAGCACGTCGAGCGCGGACGGGCCGAGCCCCGGCGTGAAGGCGGCCTCGCGGGTGCCGAGCCCGTTGGCGCGTCCCATCGGCGCCACGGCGACGCCCAGCCGCCGGGTGAGCGCTCGCAGCAGCTCCCGCTCCCGGGCCCCGCGCCGGTCGATCTTGTTGACGAAGATCAGGGTGGGGATGCGCAGCCTGCGCAGGGTCCGCATCAGGACCCGGGTCTGCGCCTGGACTCCCTCGACGGCGGAGACGACGAGGACGGCCCCGTCGAGGACGCCGAGCACCCGCTCCACCTCGGCGATGAAGTCCGGGTGGCCGGGGGTGTCGATGAGGTTGACGGTCACGTCGTCGACGGGGAAGGAGACGACGGCGGACTTAATGGTGATCCCGCGCCGGCGTTCCAGGGCGAGGGTGTCGGTCCGGGTGGTCCCGGCGTCGACGCTGCCGATCTCGTCGGTGACCCCGACCGAGTGCAGCAGCCGCTCGGTCAGGCTGGTCTTACCGGCGTCGACATGGGCGAGGATTCCGAGGTTGAGCAACGGCACGAAGCGTCATGTCCTTCGATGAGGTGGTGATTCCTTCCTGGGGGGACATGAACGCAGTGCGCATGGAAGCTCCTCGTGGTGCGATGTCGGGCCTGTGCAGTGCAGCAGCAACGGCCCCGCACCGGCAATGGATTAACGTTCAACGACCTCTGGCGGGGTACTCGGTGGGGCGGGAGGCGAAAGGAGCCGGCCATGCGTGACGTACTTCCGGTGCTGGGCGCCTGGTACGCGGCGGGATCGCCCTTCGGCCTGGCCACGGTCGTCGCGACGAGCCGCAGCGCGCCGCGCGATCCGGGGGCCGCGATGGCCGTGGGCCCGGACGACGAGGTCGTGGGCAGTGCGTCGGGCGGCTGTGTCGAGGCAGCGGTGTTCGAGCTGGCCCAGGAGGTGGTGGCGAGCGGCGAGGCGCGCCTGGAGACCTTCGGCTACAGCACCGAGGACGCGTTCGCGGTGGGGCTGACCTGCGGCGGCGAGATCACCCTGCTCGTCCGTCCGGTGACGGCCGCCCTCGACCCGTCCTTCGGCGCGGTCGCGCGGTCCGTCGCCGCCGGCGAGCCGGTCACCGTGGCCTCGGTGACCGACGGGCCCGCGCCGCGCGGGGCGACCCTCGCGGTCTGGCCCGACCGGGTCCTCGGCACCCTGGGCGCGGCGGGACTCGACGCGGCGGTCACCGCGGACGCGCGCGGCGAACTCGCCCTCGGTGTCACGGCACTGCGCCACTACGGGCCGCACGGAGAGCGCCGCGAGGACGCCGTCGCCGTGTTCCTGCACTCCTTCGCGCCGCCGCCGCGGATGCTGGTCTTCGGCGCGATCGACTACGCGGCCGCCGTCGCCCGGATCGGCGACTTCCTCGGCTACCGGGTCACCGTCTGCGACGCCCGCCCCCTCTTCGCCACCCCGAAGCGCTTCCCGGAGGGCGTGGAGGTCGTCGTGGACTGGCCGCACCGCTATCTGAACGGCACGGACACCGACGGCCGCACGGTGATCTGCGTCCTCACCCACGACCCCAAGTTCGACGTGCCCCTGCTGGAGGAGGCGCTGCGCGGACCCGCCGCCTACATCGGGGCGATGGGCAGCCGCCGTACCCACGACGACCGGATGCGGCGGCTGGCCGCGGCCGGGCTCACCGGGGCCGAGCTGTCCCGGCTGCGCTCACCGGTGGGACTCGACCTGGGGGCCCGTACGCCCGAGGAGGTCGCCGTGTCGGTCGCCGCCGAGATCGTCGCCCTGCGCTGGGGCGGCACCGGCGCCCCGCTGACCGCGACGGAAGGGGCGATCCATACGGCACCCTGACACCCCGCCCGAGAGCCGCCCCGTCAGCGCGGTGGCAGGCGGTGCAGCTCCACGTCCGTGAGGGAGCCGTCGGCGACCGTCGCGGTGAGGTAGGTGCAGTGCGGCTGACGGCGGCGGTCGGTCGGGGAGCCCGGGTTGAGCAGGCGCAGCCCGGTCGGCGCGGTGGTGTCCCAGGGGATGTGGCTGTGCCCGAACACCAGCACGTCCAGGTCCGGGAAGCGGGCGGCGCAGCGTGCCTCACGGCCCTGGGCGGCGCCGGTCTCGTGTACGACGCCGAAGCGCAGGCCGCCGAGGTCGGCACGGGCCACCTCGGGGAGCCGGGCGCGCAGTTCGGGGCCGTCGTTGTTGCCGTACACCGCGATCAGCCGGCGGCTGCGGCTCTCCAGCAGGTCGAGGGTGGCCGTGTCGACCCAGTCCCCGGCGTGGATCACCACGTCGGCGTCCGGGAGTTGGGCGAGGAGCGGACCGGGAAGGGCGCGGGCGCGCTTGGGCAGGTGGGTGTCGGACATCAGCAGCAGACGCACCCCGCCAGGCTACGACTCGGGCCGGGCGGAAGGTGGCAAGCGCCGGGGAGCGGGTTAGCATCGGGAGGCGCACCGTGCCGCACCCAGCAGACGCAGGCGACGACCCGAGGGGACTTGGAGCGCGATGCCGGTCAAGGTCAGCGTCATCGTTCCCGTGTACAACCCGGGGGCGTACATCGAGGACTGCATCTCCTCGCTGCTGCGACAGTCCCTGCCCCCCGACGAGTACGAAGTGATCTTCGTCGACGACGGTTCCACCGACGACACACCCGGCCGGCTCGACGAACTCGCCGCCGAGGAACCCCGGGTGACCGTCGTGCACCAGGAGAACTCCGGCTGGGCGGGCAAGCCCCGCAACGTCGGCATCGCCGCCTCGCGCGGCGAGTACGTGATGTTCGTGGACAACGACGACCACCTCGGCGACGAGGCTCTGGAGCGGATGTACGACTACGGCGTGGCCAACGCCGCCGACGTCGTCGTGGGGAAGATGGCCGGCCAAGGCCGTGGCGTGCCGGTGGAACTGTTCCGCCGCAACCATCCGCGGGCCACCGTGGAGAGCGCGCCGCTGATCGACAGCCTCACCCCGCACAAGATGTTCCGCCGCGCCTTCCTGGACCGCATCGGCCTGCGCTTCCCCGAGGGCAGACGGCGCCTGGAGGACCACGTCTTCGTCACCGAGGCCTTCCTGCGGGCGGACAACGTCTCGGTGCTCAGCGACTACGTCTGCTACTACCACGTCCGCCGGGACGACGACGCCAACGCGGGCTTCCAGCGCTTCGACCCGGTCGGCTACTTCAAGAACCTGCGCGAGGCCCTGGACGTCGTCGAGCGGCACACCGAGCCGGGACCGCTGCGCGACCGCCTCTTCCGCCGCTGGCTGCGGGTGGAGATGGTCGAACGGATGCGCGGCAAGCGGCTGCTGGCGCTGCCCCCCGACTACCGCAAGGAGCTGTTCCGGGAGATCCACTCCGTCGTCGTCGAGCGGTTCGGGGCCGGGGTGGCGGCCGGACTGCAGCCCACGCAGCAGGTCGTGGCGGCGCTGATCGCCGCCGACCGCTACGACGACGTGGAGGCGTTCGCCGAGTGGGAGGCGGGCATCGTCCTCAAGGCCGTCCCGGAAGGGCTGCAGTGGGCGGACGGCACGCTGCGGGTCTCCTTCGCCGCGGAGTACCACTCCGGCGGGGCGCCGCTGACGTTCGGCGCCCCGGGCGGCGGCGGTCCGCTCCAGGCCCCGCCGAAGGACGTCACCGAGGCCATCGCCTGGGTGAGCGCCGACACCGTCTCCCGGTTCGGTGCCGCGACCGCGGACCTGCTGCTGCGCCGGCGCTCCGACGCCGCCCAGTACTTCCAGCCGGTGCAGTTCACCCGGGAGACCGTGCCGACCGAGGACCCGGGACGCTTCCGGCTGATGCTGCGGGCCACGGCCACCGTGGACCCGGCGCGGGCCGCCGAGGGCGCCCCGCCGGCCGGCGGTCTGTGGGACGCCGTGGTCCGGGTCAGGCTGGGCGGCTGGACCAAGGAGTGCCGGCTCGCCCCGGCCCCGCGCGCCGAACGCCCCACGGTGCCCGCCGGAGTCGTCGCCGGGCGGGTGGTGCTGCCGTACTGGACCGCGCGGCACCTCTCGCTCGCCCTGGACGTCGACCGCGCGAGCCGCAGCCTCGGGCTCGGCCGGGTCGCGCCGGAGTCGGTCACGGTCACGGACGACCGGCTCAGCGCCCCGGTGCCGCTGTACGTGCCGCACGACACGGACGTACTCGTGCGGCTGACCGCGCGGGGCGAGGCACTGGACGCCAACGGCACGCTCCGCGCGGCGCCCGACGGCTCCGGGGCGCTGCTGACGGCGGCCCTGCCCGCCCTGGTGATGGGCGGCACCACCTGGCGGACCGCGCTGGTCCCCGTCCCGGACGCGGCCGAACAGCGGCTGCTGGCACTGCCGTTCGCGCTGCGCGCCGGGGCGCACGGGGTGCGGGTGCGGCGCACTCCCCGGCCCGGGATGCTGCGCCGCCTGGGACGCAAGGCGAAGGCCCTGCTCAGGGCCCGACGGAGGTGACGGAGTGCGCCCACTGGGGATCGACGGTGCCTGGCTGCTGGAGCCCAAGGTGTTCCCGGACGACCGGGGCACCTTCCACGAGTGGTACCACGGCGAGGAGTTCCGCGAGGCCACCGGCTACGACCTGACCCTCGCGCAGGCCAACTGCTCCGTCTCCCGGCGGGGCGTGGTGCGCGGCGTGCACTTCTCCGACGTGCCGCCCGGTCAGGCCAAGTACGTGACCTGCGTGCGGGGCGCCGTCCTGGACGTCGTGGTCGATCTGCGCACCGGTTCCCCGGCGTTCGGGCAGTGGGAGGCGGTCCGCCTCGACGACGACACCCGGCACGCGGTGTTCCTCGCCGAGGGCCTCGGACACGCCTTCATGGCCCTCACCGACGACGCCACCGTGATCTACCTGTGCTCCACCGGCTACGCCCCGGACCGCGAGCACGGCGTGCACCCCCTCGACCCCGGCCTGGCCCTGCCCTGGCCCGCGGACGTGGAGCCGGTGCTCTCCCCCAAGGACGCCGAGTCGCCGTCCCTGGCCCAGGCCCTGCGCACCGGGCTCCTGCCGTCCTACGAGGACTGCGCCGCCCACTACAGGTCGCTGCGAGGCGCCTAGCACCGGCCCACCACCGGAGTCCGAGCCTCCCGCGAGCGGGGTGCGGCACCGTCGACGCGGCGTGTTGGCCCATTCTCAGTGAGGAGGCGGGCCCGATGACGAGCTCCGTCGGTGCGGCGTACGACCCCCTCGGCACACATCTGCAGGACCCCTACCCCTTCCTGGCGCTGGCCCGGGAGCAGGAGCCGGTCTTCTACTCCGAGGTACTGCGGGCCTGGGTGGTGACGCGGTTCGACGACGTGCGCGCCGTCCTGCAGCGGCACGAGACGTTCTCGACGGCGAACGCCCTGCGCTCCCCGCTCCCGCTGCACCCGGACGCCCTCGCCGTCCTGCAGCGCGGCTTCCCGCCCTCCTCCGCCATCATCAACGTCAACGGCGAACGGCACCTGGCAGTGCGGGCGCCGCTCGCCAAGCGGCTCGGCACGGACGCCGTCGCCGCCATGGAGCCGGAGATCCGCAAGCGGGCGACGGGGCTCGTCGACGCTCTCGCGGCCAACGGCTCGGCCGAGTTGATGAGCCAGTACGCGCGCGTGCTGCCCGTGGAGACCATCAGCGACATGTGCGGCATCGACGCCGAGGACCGGGCGATCATCCGGGACGGCGCCTACGCCTGCGTCGCGGTCATCACCGGCGGCGCCTCCCGCGAGGAAGAGGTCGAGGCGGCCGAGCTCTTCCTGGAGTTCCAGCAGGTCATGGCGCGGTATGTGCGCGAGCGCAGGGACCGGCCGGGGGCGGACGCCTTCAGCGAGATCGCCGGTGTGCTCGCGCCCCCGGGGCCGATCGACGACGAGCAGCTCGCCGAGCTGGTGTGGACGTTCATCGGGCTGATCACCGCCGGGCACTCGACCACCACCGCCCTGCTGGGCAACGGCCTGTGGCATCTGCTCTCCCACCCAGAGCAGTGGGAACTACTGTGCCGGCGGCCGGAGTTGATCGCGGGCGCCGTGGAGGAGATCGCCCGCTACGACACCCCCGTGCACGCCTTCTTCCGGGTGACCACCCGTGAGGTGACGCTGGGCGGGCGGACCCTGCCTCAGGGGGCCGACGTGGTGGCGCTCTACAGCGCGGCCAACCGGGACCCCGAGGAGTTCGACCGGCCCGAGACGTTCGACATCACCCGGCAGATGACCCGGCATCTGACCTTCGGCCACGGTGTGCACGCCTGCGTGGGCGCCCGGCTGGCCCGGCTCCAGCTCGCGGTGACGCTGGAGGCCCTGACCACCCGGCTGCCGGGACTGCGCCTGGTGCCCGGCACCGAGGTCCGTATGGCACGGCAGTTCGTCGACCACGCCCCCGTCGCCCTGCACGTCGCCTGGTGACGGCGGCCAGCGAGCGCCCGGCCCGAAAGGACACACGGCAGTGACCGACAGCGCATCGCACCAGGCCCGGGCCCTGCAGTTGGTGCACGGCTACATGGCCTCCCAGGCACTCGGCGCCGCCGTCCGCCTGAACATCCCCGACGTGCTCGCCGAGAGCCCGAAGAGCTGCGCCGAACTGGCCGCGGCCACCGCCACCGACCAGGACGCGCTGCGCCGGCTGCTGCGGGCCCTGGAGACGCTGGGCCTGGTGGAACGCCCCGGCCGCACCGACCGGTTCGCGCTCACCTCCTTCGGCCAGGTCCTGCGCTCCGGCTCCGACGCACCGGCCCACGCGCTCGCCGACCTGTTCACCTCCCCGGCGGTGTGGCGGCCCTGGGGCGAGCTGCACCACAGCGTGCGCACCGGCCGGACGGCGTTCGAGGCGGTCTTCGGCATGCCGGCCTTCGCCTACATCGGCCAACGGCCGGAGCTGTCCGCCCTGTTCAACAAGGCGATGGCGGAGACGGCACAGGGCGCGGCCGACGTGGTGGCGGCCGGCTACGACTTCTCCCGCTTCCCCACGGTCGTGGACGTCGGCGGCGGCAACGGCACCCTCCTCGCGGCCCTGCTCACCGCGGACCCCGGCAGCCGGGGCGTCCTCTTCGACACGCCGACCGGGGTGCGGGAGGCGGCCAAGGTGCTCGCGGACGCCGGCGTCGCCGACCGCTGCGAGATCACCACGGGCGACTTCTTCACCGCCGTACCGGGCGGCGGCGACGCGTACGTCCTCAAGAGCGTCGTCCACGACTGGGACGACGAGCGGGCGCGCACCGTCCTGCGGCGCTGCCGCGAGGCCATGCCCGACCGGGCGAAGCTGCTCCTGGTCGAGCCGGTCCTGCCCGACGAGAACGGCCCCGCCGCCGACCTCAGCGTCGTGCTGAGCGACCTGAACATGCTGGTCATGGCCGGAGGCCGGGAACGCACCGAGGCGGAGTACGCCGCCCTGCTCGACTCGGCGGGCCTCGAACTGACCTCGGTGGGCGCTCCCCTGACGCCCACTCACTTCCAGGTACTGGAGGCGGTCCCCCGCTGATCAGCGGCCGGTGACCTCCTCCAGGGCGCGCCGCAGCGGCTCCCAGCCCCGGGAGCGCCGTACGCCGATGTTCCGGGCACGGGCCAGCGGACGCCAGAAGGCCGCGCCCAGCAGCGTCTCGGGGCGTACCGCTCGGGTGCGGTCCAGGATCGCCTCGGGCACCTTCTGCGGGTCGGGCACGTCGTACTCGGCGACGATCTCGTCGTACTTGTCGCGCAGCACGGTGTTGTGCGGGTCGGCGCCGAACACCACGAGCTGACCGGTCGGCTGGGTGTCGACCAGGACGGTGACCAGGTCGGGGCGGTGGCGGGCGAGGATCTCGGTGAGCTTGTAGACGTCGCCCGTCCAGGCGCCGGTGTGGCGGTCGCGGGCCGCCTCGTCGAGATTGCGGGGCAGCATGTCGTCGAAGACGATCACGCTGGCCCAGTCGGAGTACTTCTCGACGTTGATGAAGTCCCGCAGCGCGTACTCGAACAGGTGCATGCCGTCGATGAACGCCAGGTCGAGGGTGGTGCGCCGCCAGTGGCCGACCGGGCTGCGGCCACGGCGCAGGTTCCGGACCGGGTGGCGGCCGCCCTTGAGGTGGGCGAGGGGGTTGGCGCGGGCGAAGAAGTCGTCGCTGGTGGCCTTCACCAGGTGGACGTCGCAGCGGATCTCGGTGACCACCTTGAACGCGGGGTCGATCGCGATGCTGGGCACCCGGGACAGCCTCAGGCTGCGGCCGTCGTTGACGCCGATCTCCAGGTAGTTGCGGTTGGCGGTGACCTTGTGCAGTTCCCTCAGGAACTCGTGGCGTTTCACGCAGGGGACTCCTTGCGGATGCGGGGAAGTGCCTCGTGCAGGGCGGTACGCCAGTCGCGCAGCGGGGGCAGGCCGAGGCTCTGCCAGCGGTCGTGCGCGAGGGCGCTGTACTCGGGGCGCGGGGCGGGCCGCGGCCAGGGCGTGGTGTCGGTGGGGCGCACCCGCTCGGGATCGGCGCCGAGTTGGCGGAACACCTCCCGGGCCAGCTCGCACCAGGTGGCCTCGCCGGAACTGGTGGCGTGGAAGACGCCGTGCGCGTCCGGGCCGACGCGCGGGCCGAGGTCGGCGATGCGGGCGGCGACGTCGGCGCACCAGGTGGGCTGGCCGGTCTGGTTGTCGACGACGTCGACGGTGGGGCGGCTCGCCTCGATGCCGATCATCGTGCGGACGAAGTTCCGGCCGTGGACGCCGTAGAGCCAGGCGGTGCGCACCACCGCGCTCGCGCCCGGCAGTTCCTCCAGCACCGCCCGCTCGCCGGCGAGTTTGGTGCGGCCGTAGGCGGTGCGCGGGGCGGGCGGGTGGTCCTCGGGGTAGGGGGTGGTGCGGCCCTTGCCGGAGAAGACGTAGTCGGTGGAGACGTGGATCAGGCGGGCGCCGTGCGCGGCGCAGGCGCGGGCCAGCAGGCGGGGGCCGTCGCCGTTGACGCGCAGGGCGGTGGCCTCGTCGGACTCCGCGTCGTCCACGGCCGTGTAGGCGGCGCAGTTGACGACGGTCTCCGGGCGGTGCGCGGTGAACGCCCGCTCCACGGAGTGCGGTTCGGTGATGTCCAGGGCCGTGTGGCCGAGGCCGGTCACGTCGGCGCCGCGGCCGCGCAGTTCGCCGACGACGTCGTGACCGAGCATCCCGCTCGCTCCGGTGACCAGCCACCTCATCCGTGCTCCTCACCCACGCGTCGCTTGAGCGGCTCCCACCACGCCCGGTGGTCCCGGTACCAGTCGACGGTCGCGGCCAGCCCGGCGCGGAAGTCGTGCCGGGGACGGTAGCCGAGTTCGGTGCGGGCCTTGCTCCAGTCGACCGAGTAGCGCAGATCGTGCCCCTTGCGGTCCTCGACCCGCGTCACCCGGTCCCAGTCCGCCCCGCACGCCTGAAGGAGCAGTCCGGTGAGGTCCTTGTTGCTCAGCTCGGTGCCGCCGCCGATGTTGTAGACCTCGCCGGGCCGGCCCTTGGTGCGCACGAGTTCGACAGCGCGGCAGTGGTCGTCGACGTGCAGCCAGTCGCGGACGTTGCGGCCTTCGCCGTAGAGCGGGACCGGGTGGCCGTCGAGGAGGTTGGTGACGAAGAGCGGGATGACCTTCTCGGGGAACTGGCGCGGACCGTAGTTGTTGGAGCAGCGGGTGACCCGCACGTCCAGGCCGTGGGTGCGGTGGTAGGCCAGGGCGAGCAGGTCGGAGGATGCCTTGGAGGCGGAGTACGGCGAACTGGGCCGCAGCAGGTACTCCTCCGTGGCGGAGCCGGTGTCGACCGAGCCGTACACCTCGTCGGTGGAGATGTGCACGAAGGTCGCGACGCCGCCGCGCAGCGCGCCCTCCAGCAGGGTCTGGGTGCCCACCACATTGGTCAGTACGAAGTCGGACGCCCCGGTGATCGATCGGTCCACATGGGACTCGGCGGCGAAGTGCACCACCTGGTCGGCCTGGGAGGTGAGCTTGCCGACGAGTTCGGCGTCGCGGATGTCGCCCTGCACGAACTCCAGGCGCGGATGGTCCAGGGGGAGGTTGTCGAGGCTGCCGGCGTAGGTCAGCTTGTCCAGCACGGTGATCCGCCGCGCGCCGGGAGCGTCGGCGGCGAGCAGCATGCGGACGTAGGCCGAGCCGATGAACCCGGCGGCACCGGTCACGAGAAGGTTCATGTATGGATCTGCACCTTGCTGTGGTCGCCGAGGACGAAACGGTGGGCACTGGGGACGTGGTGCGCCGGGGTCACCTCGGCGTGCCGGCCGATCAGGGAGGACTCGATGCGGCCCACGCCGGTGATCGAGGAGTCCCGCAGCACGATGGAGAACTCCAGCTCGCTGTCGGTGATCCGGCAGTTCTCGGCGATGGAGGTGAACGGGCCGACGTAGGAGTTGGCCACGAGCGACCCGGCGCCGATGACGGCGGGCCCGACGATGCGGGAGTTCACGATCCGGGCGCCCTCCTCGACGATCACCCGGCCGACCGTCTCGGACACCTCGTCGACCTCGCCGTCGATCCGCCGGTCGAGCCCTTCCAGGACCGTCCGGTTGACCTCCAGCATGTCCTCGACGTTCCCGGTGTCCTTCCAGTAGCCCTTGATGACGGTGCACCGGACGTCGGCGCGGGCGTCGATGAGGTGCTGGATGGCGTGGGTGATCTCCAACTCGCCGCGCCAGGACGGCTCGATGGCGCGCACCGCCTCATGGATCGCGGGGGTGAAGAGGTAGACGCCGACCAGCGCGAGGTCGCTCTTGGGGTGTTCTGGTTTCTCCTCCAGGCCCACCACCTGCCCCGCGCCGTCGAGTTCGGCGACGCCGAAGGCGCGGGGGTCGGGGACGCGGGTGAGCAGGATCTGCGCGTCGGGGCGATGGCGGCGGAACTCCTCCACCAGGGCGCTGATGCCGCCGACGATGAAGTTGTCGCCGAGGTACATCACGAAGTCGTCGTCACCGAGGTAGTCCCGGGCGATCAGCACCGCGTGGGCCAGGCCCAGGGGGTGTTCCTGAGGGATGTAGGTGACCCGGAGACCGAACTTCGAGCCGTCGCCCACCGCGTCCTCGATCTCCGCGGCGGTGTCGCCGACGATGACCCCGACATCGGTGATGCCGGCTTCGGCGATGGATTCCAGTCCGTAGAACAACACAGCCTTGTTGGCGACCGGGACCAGCTGTTTGGCCGATGTGTGGGTGATCGGCCGCAGCCGTGTGCCGGCTCCGCCGGACAGCACGAGAGCCTTCATCTGGTTCACCATAGCGCCGTTCCGGCGTAACCGAACGGTCAGGTGTTGGGCCGGGCCACGCTGATGTCACCGAGCGCCGACTCCGGGTCGCGCTCCATGGCCAGGTCCCCGAGCGAGACGATCCCCACGGGGCGGCCGTCGTCGACGACCGGGATACGGCGTACGGCGTGCTCGCGCATCAGCCCCACCGCGATGTCCAGGTCCTCGTCGGGCCCGACGGTCACGAGGTCGTCGCTGCACGCTCCGGCCACGGTGGTCTGCTCGGGGTCACCGCCCTCGCAGACGGACCTGACCACCAGGTCGCGGTCGGTCACCAGGCCGCGCAGCCGGTCGTCGTCCACCACCAGGACGGCGCCGAGATCCTCGTCGCGCATGAGGCGGGCCACCGACGCCACGGAGGCCTGCGGTTCCACCGTCGCCGGGGCGGCGGTCATGATGTCGCGGACGTGCTGGGTCATGACGTACTCCTTCGTCGAAGGGACGTGAACCTCCGAGTACCCGCCCCTCAGCGGTTCAGCTGAATCTCGCTCCAGACCTGTTTGCCGCCGCTGACCGGGAGCGTGCCCCAGGAATCCGACATGGCCTCGACCAGGAGGATGCCGCGCCCTCCGGTGGCCTCCCAGCCGATGCTGGTGGGTTTGACCGGGCTGCGCGGGGAGGTGTCGGCGACGGCGACCCGCAGCCGGCCGTTGATCAGGGTGAGGTCGAGGCGGACCTGTCCCTCGGTGTGCACCAGGGCGTTGGTGACGAGTTCGGAGACCACCAGGAGGACGGCGTCCCGGTCACCGGTCAGGCCCCAGGAGCGCAGGGCGCGCCGGGTGAAGCGGCGGGCGTGGCCGACCGCCTCGGGCACCCGCCACACGGTCCAGCTCTCCCGCAGCGGGCGCAGCGCCATCCCGTCGTAGCGCATCAGCAGCAGGGCGACGTCGTCGCTGCGGCGGGCGTTGCCGAGCAGGGCGTCGGCGACCAGGCCGAGGTGGGCGGGGTCGGCGGCGGCCAGTTCGCGGGCGAAGCGGTCCATGCCCGCGTCGATGTCGGCCTCGACGGACTCCACCAGTCCGTCGGTGGTCAGCGCGATCAGGGTGCCGGGCTGGAGCCTGAGCGGGCTCATCGGGAACTCGGCCTGCGTCATCACACCGAGCGGCGGGCCGCCCTCGGCCTCGGCGATGTCCGTGCTGCCGTCCGGATGCCGCAGCACCGGCGGCAGGTGTCCGGCGCGCACCGCCCAGGCGGTGCCCTCCTCCAGGTCGACGTCGACATAGGCGCAGGTGGCGAAGAGGTCGGTCTCCAGCTCCATCAGCAGCCGGTTGGCGTGCGAGACCACCACGTCGGGCGGGTGGCCCTCGGCGGCGTAGGCGCGCAGGGCGGTGCGCATCTGGCCCATCAGGGTGGCGGCGGCCGCGCTGTGGCCCTGCACGTCGCCGATGACGAGGGCGACGTGGTTGTCGGGCAGTGGGATCACGTCGTACCAGTCGCCGCCCAGTTCGAGCCCCGCGGTGCTCGGCAGATAGCGGGCGACGGCCTCCGCGCCGGGCAGCCGGGGCAGTCTGCGCGGCAGCAGCTGGCGCTGGAGCATGCCGACGAGCTCGTGCTCGGCGTCGAAGGCGTGGGCGCGCATCAGGGCCTGCCCGGCGAGCCCGGCGGAGGCGGTGAGCAGGGCGCGTTCGTCGGGGCCGAAGTGGTGCGGGGCGTCCCAGCCGATCAGACAGGCGCCCGCCATCCGGCCCCCGGCGGGCAGCGGCAGGACCGCCAGACCGCCGGGGCCGACCTCGGCGAGGGCGGGTTCCAGCGTGGCGCCGGCGGGCCAGATCTGGGCGCGGCCCTCGCGCAGGGCGGTGGCGAGGGTGGGCATCGCGCGCAGCGGCGCGTCGGGCCACTCGGTGCGCCACTCCAGCCGCCACAGCTCGGGCCAGGACTCGGGTGCGGGCGGGTCGAGGACGGTGACGACGAGCCGGTCGTTCTCCAGCTCCGCCAGTGCGATCCGGTCGGCGCGCAGGGGGGCGCGCAGGGCGGCGACCACGGCATGGCTGACGTCGCGGACGGTGCCGGCGGTGGCCAGGGCGGCGGCCAGGCGCTGGACGCGGGCCACGTCGGTGACGTCGGAGCGCAGCTTGGAGGCGTCGGCGACGGTGCCCTCCAGCCGGGCGGGCCGGCCCTCGCCGCCGGGCACCAGCCGCCCGTGCAGCCTGAGCCACTTCGGCGGGCCGGCCGGCTGCAGCACCCGGAACTCCAGCTCCCGGTCGCCGATGGACATGTGGTCGGCCTCCACCACGGACATCAGCGAGGGCAGGTCCTCCGGCACGGTCAGGCCCAGCAGGGTCTCCACCTTGCCGTCGAACGCGTCCGGGGGGATCGCGAACAGGTCCAGGATGTCGTCGCCGACCTCCACGCGGCCGGTGTCCATGGCGAGGCTGAAGGCGTTGGAGGGCAGCTCGCCGCCCTCGGCGCGCGGGACCGGCACGGGGTAGGCGAGGGCGCGGGCGATCAGATCCAGACAGCGGCGGTCCTCGGCGTCGAACCCGTCCGCGTGCTCGCTCACAGCGACCAGACAGCCACCGCCGTCCTGGCCCCGCGCGGGCAGCACCGCCAGCTGGAAGTCGCCCGCCGTCGCCCGCCGGGACTGGGCCCGCTCGGCGAGTTCCTTCGGCCCGAGGAAGGCGGGCCGCCCGGTGTGGTGTGCGTCGGCGACCACGGAGCCCCCGGTGGCGGCGTAGCTGTCGCGCAGGCCGTACTGGGTGCGCGGAGCGCCGGCCCACTCCACCAGGCACAGCAGCTCGCCGTCCTCGGTCAGCGTGTACACGGCCGCGAGGGACGCGTGGGCGAAGACGAGCGCCTGCTCCAGGATGCGGCGCAGCCGGTCGGGGGCGTCGGGGGCGTCGCCGACCGTGATGAGGGCATCGTCGGCACGCTGCCTTCGCGATCTGCGTCCCGTCCCGTCCTCACCGCCCACGTTGGCCATTACAGCGCTAATGAGACACCGGCGCAGCCCCTGTGACCGCTCAACGCCGTACGGTCCCAGGGCTCGGACGTCGGCGGGGCCCCTTCTCGACGCCCCGGCACCCCGACCCGCAGACGCCCACGTGGGTGAGATGGGATCCGGACATTTCCGGGTCGCGACTGCCGGCCCCGCACCCGGGTGGCCCGAGGGAGGGGCCGATCGCGCTACGCCCCCGGGGGCGTGACGCAGACCGAAGGGCTGGGAATGATTCAGAGTGACGGTCGTGTACGAGGCGCAGCTTCTGCGTCGCTTTGGTGGATCTGCTGCGGTCGGACGACGAGGTCCTGGTCGTCTTCGCGGTCTCCCACTGGCCACCGGGTTCGGAGGCCGTCGAACCTGCGCCGGACGTGTACGTCGCCGACGCCCTCCGGGGCGGAGTGCACCGCGTCGCCGACGGCGAGCGCTTCATCGACGACACGCTCGCCCTCGGGTTCCTCCAGGCCGCGGAGATGCCCCTCACCCGGCGCGAGCTGAGCGTGCTCTCGCTGGCCGCCGAGGGCGCCCCGGTCGGTGAGATCGCCACGACGCCGTGTGTGACGTCTCCGCGGGCGGATCCCCGCCTCAGCGCTGGACGTCGTTCCAGTGCCCTACCAGATCGCGGTAGAGAGCCGACCGTACGAGCAGGTCCTCGTGGGTACCGTACTGGGCGCGAGTGCCGTCCAGGACGAGGATCCGGTCCGCGCGCAACGCCGATGACAACCGGTGGGCGACGACGACCAAGGTCCCGGGCCGGGTTTGCAGGGCGTGTTCGGCCCGTGCCTCCGCGACCGGATCCAGGTGGCAGGTCGCCTCGTCGAGCAGCAGCAGCGGGGCGGCGCAGAGGTGGGCGCGCGCGAGGGCGATGAGCTGCCGTTCGCCGAGTGACAGGGCGTCCGGCCGGACCTGTCCGTCGAGCCCGCCGACGCGCTCGACCAGCCGTTCGAGCGCGAGGGCCCGTACGGCGTCGTCGACATCGGACGGGCGGGCGTCGGGTCGCAGGTAGCGGAGGTTGTCCCGCAGGCTGCCCGTGAAGACGTACGCCTCCTGGGGGATCAGTATGCGCAGGGCGGCGAGTTCGGACGGCGGGAGGCAGCCGACGGGCCGGCCGGAGAGGAGCACCTCGCCCCGGTCCGGCGCCAGCACGCCCGCCGCGACCTGCAGGAGAGTCGACTTGCCGATGCCGCTCGGACCGACCACCGCGATGTGTTCCCCGTTCTCGACGGTCAGGTCCAGCGCGTCGAGGACGGCACGGGCGCCCGGGCCGTACGCGGCTCGGACGCCGCGCAGCCGCAGCGCCGCCGTCGCCGGAGCCGCAGGGGTGTGTCCGTGTTCGCCGGGCGCGGCGGGGGGAGGTGCCGAGAGGGTGGCCGACGGGACGGGGAGCGGCCCGGTGAGCCGGTCGAGGATGACGAAGAGACGCGCCCCCGCGGCACCCAGGACGGTCATCAGCGTGTGCAGGGCCGGCAGCAGCGCCTGGAGGACGTAGGTGAGCGCGCCCACGAGCGCCCCGGCCGTCACGCCTTGGCGCAGGAGCCACGGTGTCGCGGCCAGGAGCAGGAACACGGGCAACTGCCCCGCCGTCGCCACGGAGAGCGTACGGACCGCCGCCCAGCGGGCCAGGGCGCGCTGGGCGGCGGCGGCCTCCTCGACCGCACGGCGGTTCCGTGCGGCCGTCGGCTCCTGGGCGCCGCACGCGACGATGTCGCGCAGGGCGGTACGGGTGATCTCCGCGCGCCGTCCCACGGCCTCGTCCGCGTCGAGGTAGCGGTGCTGGGCCCGTGCCATGGGACGCAGCGAGGCGGTGAACAGGGCGACGCCCAGCACGAGCGGCGGGAGGACCACGAGGAGGAACTGCGGCGCGAGGGACACCAGGCCGACCAGGGCTCCGGCGGCGACGAAGACGAAGGAGCGGGCCGCGAGCACCAGCCCGGCGAAGCTGTCCCGGGCGATCTCCGTCTGGCTCGTCAGCCGGGAGACCGCGGTGGTGTCCACGGTCCCGCCCCCGGCGGTGGTCACGCGCAGCGCGCGCACGACCGAGCGACGGACCAGGTGGTCCCGCAACGGTTCGGTGAGATGCGGGAGTTGGGCGAAGACTCCGCGGACGACCGGCGCGCCGAGCAGGATGACCACGGCCGCCGCCGTGAGCCACAGCAGACCGGTGGCGGTGCTGCCCCGCAGGAATCCGTCGTCCAGCGACCGGGCCACGCAGTAGCCGCCGAGGAAGGTCTGCGCCGACTCGGCCGCGGACCATGCCGCCAGTCTGGCCAGGACGCGCTTACGGCGCCCGAGGAACGTACGCCCCGAGGCCATGACCCGCCGGGACGTCCGGCCGGTGACCGGGCCCGGGTCGGCTGAGGTCGTCTCGGCCGCCACCGGGCCCGGCCCCGGCTCGCCGGCCCCCGTCCCGGGTCCGCCCGGCGCCGGCCCGGGGCCTCCCGTGGCCGGCTGGGGCTTCGGGCGGGGAGCCGGTCCGCTTCCTTCCGTGCCCGGGTGGGGCTTCGGGCCCGTCGTCGTCCGGCCCGCCTCCGCCGCAGACGTCATGTGCCGCTCCCGGTGTCGTCGTGGGCGGGCCGCCCGGCACGAGGGGTGTCCTGCGCGACCGCCGCTCCCGGAGCCACCGCCTCACTCCCGGCCCTCCCCGGGGGCACCGGAGAGGACTCGGCCAGGAACACCGCGCGGTAGTCCGGGTCCTCCCAGAGCAGGCGGTGCGGTGCGCATCTGCGTACTCGTCCCGCCTCCAGCCAGACCACCTGGTCCGCGCGGGCCGCCGTGGAGACCCGGTGGGCCACGACGAGCTTGGTGCACGGCCGCAGCGACGAGGCGAGCGCGAGTTCCACCTGCCGCTCCGTCGCGGTGTCCAGGCTCGACGTCGCGTCGTCCAGGATCATCAGCCGCCCGGCGCCGATGAACGCCCGCGCCAGGCCCAGGCGTTGACTCTCGCCGCCGGAGAGTGGCGCGTCGGCCAGGGGAGTGTCGTACCCCTGGGGGAGAAGGCCGACGAAGGAGTCGGCGCTCGCGGCCACCGCGGCGTGACGGACCTCCTCCGCCCCGTCCTCGGCGGTGCGCGCGGTGGGCCCGCGCCCTGCGGCGATCGCGCGGCGGACCGTGGGCGTGGCGCCGCTGTCGAAGGCGGGACGCGCGAAGGCGTAGGCCGTCGCCCCGCGCAGCTGCGCGCGGGCCAGCTCGGCCAGGTCCGTCCCGTCGAGGAGAACGCGCCCCTCGTCGGGGTCCGTCAGCCGGCCCGCGACGGCGGCCAAGGTGGACTTCCCGGCGCCGGAGCGGCCCACGACGGCGACCGTCGAGCCGCCGTCGATCGCGAGCGTCACGTCCGTGAGCAGTGGGACGCCGTCGCGCACCACCCCCACCCCTCTCAGTTCCAGCCGGCCGGGCCCGTCGGCCGGCAGGGCGGCGAGGCCGTGGGCCATGGGTGGCAGATCGGCGAGTGCGGCCGTACGGCGGCCCGCGTTGCGGGCGCGGACCAGCGTGCCGAGCGGTGCCGCGATGCCTCCGATTCCCGCGGCGAGGGCGGCGTACCGCGAGGCGGCGAGCAGGTCGCCGACGCTGAGCTGTCCGGCGGCCAGCCTGGCCCCGGCCACCGCCACGACGGCCGTGGTGAGCAGCGGAAGAAGGACGCCGCTGCGTGCCACCGCGCGGCCGTGGACGAGCCACATGCGCGTGCCGTACCGCGTCATGTCCTCCAGCGGGGCGAGGATGCGTTCCTCCTCGCGGCGCGCCGTGTGGGCGGCGGCGATGGTACGCGCGCCGCTCAGCGCCTCGGTGAGCCGGGCGGCGATGGCTCCCTGAGCCTGCTGGTACCGGCCGACCGAGTCGGACGACTGGTGCGCGAACGTCCGCAGCAGCATCAGGAGCAGCGGCAGGCCGGCCACGAAGACGGCGGCGGTCCAGGGGTCGATCAGGGCCAGGGCGACGAGGGCGCCGGCCGGGACGAGGACGGAGGACACCGAGGTCGCGAGGGCGGCCGGGGCGGCGCCGCTGTCCGAGGCGTTGACGCACAGCCGGGCGGCGACGTCGCCGCCCGAGTACGGTGCGGCCCGGTGGGGGGCCGTGCCCAGCAGACCGGTCAGCGCGCGGAGGCGGACCCAGGCGGTGGCGCGGGCGGTGGTGAGCTGTGTCAGCAGGACCGAAGCGGTCTCCAGCAGGACTTCCACAGCGAGCAGTACGGCGGCCCAGGCCAACCACCGACCCCCGGCGGGATGGTGATGCAGCAGCAGGTCCAGCGTGCGGCCGACCACCGCCGGGACGGCGAGCGCGCAGGCCGCACCGGCGACCGAGCAGACGAGAAGCGCCGCTGTGCTGCCGGCGGTGTGCCGTGCGGCGCCGCGCAGCAGCCGGTCGGACCCGGTCGGGGAGGCCATCCGATGCCCTTTCTCCTGACGAGTGCGCCAGGCACGATCGTCGCGGGCGGCCCGGCCCGGGCTCCCGCGCCGCCCGCCACGGCGGCCGGTGGCGCGATGACCGGTGCCCCGGGAGCTGGGCTCCCGGGGCACCGTGACTACGCGCCGGCGCCTCGACGGGCCGTTCGCGGAGTCGGATCAGGTCAGTTGCAGGTCGTCACGCTGAGGCTGCTGTCGCCGCAGAGGAGCAGGCTCGCGCGGCTGCCGGACTCGACGTCGCCGATGGCCTCGTCCTTGGGGGTCTCCAGCGACTGCAGGTCGAACAGGTTCATGATCGTTTCCTTTCGTTAGGGGACGGTGGTGCGGTGCGACCCCGAAGTGGGGCCGGTTCGTGGGCCCGCCGGAGCGGCGGGAGGAAGGGCAGCTGCGCCGGGCGGTCGCCCAGGGCTGCCGAGAGGGCCAGCAGGACGCCCGCCGTGCCGGTGGCGAGGTCCATCGAGAGCCGCATCATCTGTTCGCCGGGGAAGGCGAGGTGGCCGTCGTAGGACATGGCGTGCCAGGTCAGGCAGCCGACCTGACGGCGTACGTCCTCGGGCGCCGTGCCGGGCCCGTCGGCGTGGGTGCGGGCGAGGTGCAGGACCATGCCCGCGACGCCGCGGAAGAGGCCCGGCTGGGCGTAGAAGGTGGCCTGCGCCGCCTGCACGATGTCGCGCCGGGCCCGGTCGAGATCCTCGTCGTGGCGGTGGAGGAGGTAGTCGTCGATCACCATGCCGATGCCCACGCTGCCGGCGCCGAGGTACGGCATCGTGCGCCAGCCCTCGTCGACCTGCAAGGTGCCGGAGGCTCCGCGCACGCAGCGGGTGAGGTCGTCGTGGAGCGCTTCGGCGGCGAGGTCGAGGAGCGCGGTGTCCCGGGTGCGTTCGTAGAGCCGTACGAACAGCAGGGCTCGGCCCGCCGCACCGTGCAGCAGCCCGGTACGCACCCGGCCCTGCGACGCGGGCAGGGCGGACCGCGTCGGCGCACTGGGCGGCCGGGCCGCCAGTTCGGCGCACCTCAGCGCCGCCGCGTGCAGGCCGGACTCGCCGGTGGCGCCGGCGAGGGCGTCCAGGGCGAGGCCCATTCCGGCCGTACCGCCGAAAAGGTCCGACGCGAGCGCGTCGTGGTCCTCTGCGAGGACGAGCTCGGCCAGTTCGAGGGCGGACGCCGTGTGCCCGAGTCGCTGGAGGGTCCACGCGATGCCCGTGAGCCCGTCGTAGAAGCCGAGCGGTGTGCCGGACTCGGGCTGCTTGGCGAACCGAAGGAGCCTTTCCTCCGCCGCGGGGATCCGCGCCGCCCCGCTCTCGTGCAGGGCATGGAGGACCCCGGCGGTGCCGTGGCCGACGGACATGCCGCCCCCGGCCGTGGCGAACTGGGCGATGTCGCCGGGGAAGAAGCGGTCCTCCCGGTCGGGCGTGGCGGACGCGAGGATCGCGCGGACCATCGAGTCGCGGCTGTCCGGCCACTGTCCCGGCTCCACGGGCAGGAACGGGACACCGCTGCCGGGCGCGGTCGCGCGACGTGCGGGGACGCGGGAGGAGGCGACGCCGGGCTCCCGCAGGATCTCCCGCACCGCCTCGTCCAGGAAGCCCGGGGGCACGGGGAACTGCGCGGCCGCGACCTCGGCCAGGTGGGCGGCCTTGCCGCGGTCCACGGCGAGCAGACTGGTGAGCGGGACGAACAGCGCGATCCGCAGGCAGGCGAGGGCGTACCGGTCCACGTCGAAGCCGCGCCGGTCGGCGGGTGCGACGAACGCCGGGTTGGCGACGGTCTGCCGCCCGCCCTCCGCCGCCGGCTGGGCCGCCTCGAAGTCCAGGAGCACCACGGAGCTCTCGTCCTCGGAGACCATGATGTTGAACAGATGCAGGTCGTTGAAGACGATCCCCCGGGCGTGCACCGCGGCGACGGCCTGCTCGACCAGACCGTGGATCCGCAGGGCCCAGTCCGTGTACTCGGCGAGCCGCTCCGCCGGGGGGTCGGACTCCATCAGCGGATGCCTGCGGGCGAAGAACGTGTTGAGCGAGCTGCCCTCCACGAACTCGAGGACCAGGAAGTGATGGTCGCCGACGGTGAAGCTGTCGAGGACCTCCGGAGTGCAGGCGAGCCCGGACAGCTGTTCCAGCGCGGTACGTTCGCGGTGCAGCCGGGTCACGGCGTCCGCCCCGTCTGCGGCCAGGCCGGCGTACGGGCGCGCCTCCTTGAGGACGACCCGCCGTCCGGTCTCGCGGTGCCGCGCCTCGTACACGCCCCCGCCGTTGGAGAAGTGCAGGGCCTTGTCGATCTCGTACGGCATCTCCCCCACCGTCACCGCGGCTCTCGCATCGAGGTGCGGTCGCAGGAACGGCGGAGGAGTGACCCAGTCGGGCACGCGGAAGACGGGCCCGCGCCGGTCGGGTACGAGGGTGCCGGAGCCGTCCTCCATGGCCGGCCGCAGCTCACCGTGCTCGTCGTAGCAGTGGCGGCGGGTGAAGCTGCCGTACCGCAGGTGCACGGGGCCCTTCCCCCAGCGAAGGTCGCTGAGGATGTACGGGCCCGGCTCGCCGTCGAGCAGCCGCGCGAGGTCGGTCGCCAGGCGCTCGCACTGCTCGTCGTCGGCCGGGTAGACCGTGATGAACTTGCCACTGGCCGCCCGGTCGGCGTACTTGGCGTTCCGCTGGTGCAGCAGGTACCGGCTCGGGACGAACTTGAACGCCACCTCGTGCCGCAGACAGTACTCCCGGACCGTTGCGAGGACCCGCTCCGCGTTGTCGAGACAGGCCGCGACGTGGATCTTCCAGCCCTGCGACGGGAGCGTGCAGCCCACCGGACGCAGGGCGAGCCAGTCACCCGTGCGATGGCTGGTCCACCCTTCGGGCACGGGGAGGGTGGCGGCCGGGTAGAGGGACTCGCCCGCTCCGTCGGCGAAGACGAGACGGTGCGGCGCGTCGTAGAAGTGACGGTCGGCGTCGCAGAAGACCGCGTACCCCTTGTTCACAACGCACTCCCTCGGTCGGTGACGGAACGACGTTGTCACGGGCCGGGAGGGCCCCGACAGTCGCCGCTGTCACCTCTCGCCCATGCAGTACGCACGGGTAACCGAGGCCGCGTGCACCCGGGAGGGTCGTTCGGCGTCGGGTGTGCGGCTCGCGCTGGACGCGGTCAGCGCCGAGCGGTAGGAGGAGGGCGAGCGACCGGCCGCCGGCCCGTACCGCGTCGCCACCTGTCGGCACCCCGCTCGGCCTCTACGACGCTCTCTCAGGGGCGTCGCCCACGTCCTGGAACGGCTCGGCCACCGGCAGCGGGCCCCGACGTGGTCGAGACGACCCCGAGCGAGCGCCGGCAGAACCTCGCCTCCGACCTGCACGGCGGCCTCGCCGGCCTCGGGCTGGTGCTGGCGCGAAGCCTCGTTTCCTCCGGGGCCGCGCCGGAATGATCCTCCGTCTGGCCCGCACCACCGCCCCCGGCACCGGCGACCAGCCGCTCGCCGAGCAGCTCACCGGGCGCGGCTGGTTCGCCATGCCCTGCCGGGGCCGACTGGCCTTCCCCGGACACCGGGGAGCCCTAGCCCGGTACCCGAGGCGGAGCTGCTCGCCGCGGCGCGGGCGGGCGGTGGGGCCGACCCCGCTGCTGAAGACGCTCGGCGGGCTGCGGGCGGCACAATGCGGGCTGCGGGCTGCGGGCTGCGGGCTGCGGGCTGCGGGCTGCGGGCTGCGGGCGACGGTCGACCCGGCGGCCCTGTCGGCGGGCGAGCGGCAACTCGTCGCGCTGACCCGGGCCTATCTGTCGCCCGCGCCCCTCATGCTGCTCGACGAGGCGGCCTGCCATCTGGACGCGACGGCGGAGGCACGCGCGGAACGGGCCTTCGCGGCCCGTGGGGGCGGCACGCTGGTGGTCGTCGCGCACCGCATCAGCTCGGCGCGCCGGGCGGACCGGGTCCTCGTCCTGGACGGCCGGCACACGGCCTACGGAATCGACGAGGAGCTGATGGCCCGCTCGGCGCCGTACCGGGACCTCGCCGGCGACTGGACCGCCGTGCCCGCCGGGCGCTCAGAGCCAGCCCTCGCCCTGCGAGATGCGGATGGCCTCGATACGGTTGCGGGCCCCGGTCTTGCGGGTGATGGCCGCCATGTAGTTGCGCACGGTCCCGCTGGACAGATGCAGGCTCCCGGCGATCTCGGCGATCGAGGCGCCCCCGGCGGCCAGGGACAACACGCTCAGTTCTCTCCTGGTCAGCGGCATCTGCGCGGCCTTGAGGAATCCGTAGCCCAGCGAGTCGTTGACGAAGCGTTCGCCCTTGGCGACCCGGCGTATGCCGTCGACCAGGTTCTCCGGCGAGCCTTCCTTGTCGACGTAGCCGAGCGCCCCCGCCTCGACCGCCCGTTTCAGCAGCCCGGGCCGGTTCGCGGTGGCCAGGACCAGCAGCCTCGGGTGCACCGGGTCGGAGCCGCGCACGCATAACTCGCCGAGTGGCGGGATGCCGTACGTGTCCGCGCACTCCAGATCGACCGCGCAGACGTCCGGCCGCAGGGATTTCACATGCGTGGGAGCGCTCCCCCAAGGACTGTCGAACACACTGAGGTCCGGCTCCCGGCACAGCCACTCCGCCAGGACCGACCGCACCAGACACGCGTCGTGCACCAGAAGCACCGTGATCACTACCGCCCCTTCAACATGTGTCGCCGGTTCTCGGTGTTGAGCGCGTGTCCCATTCTTAGCGGCCCTCACACCTCCCGTGCGCGCAGAACCGGCCATCGGGGTGCGCGGGGGCGCACACCCGGCTCACGCGCCCCACCGCGCGCATCGAATGTAGGGGCATGGGCTCACGGCAACGGGGTATCACGCGCGCCTCCCCCTGCACGGGCGTCCATGCGCGCCCCGGCTCCTCGCCGCCGAGGGCTCTCGCCGTGCGGTATCAGCCGCGAAGGGGCAGATTTGACCTCTGGGACCCGTCGCCAGCCGTGCGAGGAGGTGGTCGACGTGTCCGACGGGCAACCGTCCCACCAGGCACCGGCGACCGCCAGGACGCGGGTCGGCCGGCCGCTGCTCTCGCTCGCGCTGGCCTCGATGATGGACGAGGTCCACGCGCACTCCGGCGCGGTCTATCTGCTGGCGCCCCAGGAGCCGGTCCTGGAGATGGCGGTGATGGCGGGACTCCCCCGGGCGTTCGCGGCGCCCTGGGAGCGGGTGGGGCTGAGCGCGCCGATCCCGGTGGCCGACGCACTGCGCGAACGGCGGCTGGTCTGGGTGGGCGGCGAGGAGGAGATGGCCCGCCTGTATCCGCGGATCTCCGTGGTGCTGCCCTACCCCTTCTCGCTCGCGGCGCTGCCGGTGGCCACCGAGTCCACGGCGTACGGCGCGGTCTTCGTGACCTGGCCGGGTTCGCACCCGCCCGAGCTGTCGGACCGGGAGCGCACCACGCTGAGCGCCGCCTGCGACCGGCTCGCCGCCCGGCTGTCCCGGGCCCTGCAGGAGAGCGTCCCGCTGCTGCCGGAGCCCGATCTGCTCGCCGCCCCCGTCCTGGCCGGTGCCGCCGGCACCCTCGGCACGGTCGAGTCGGCGCGGATGGTGGCGCGGCTGCCGTACGGGCTCTGCTCGCTCGATCTGCACGGCCGGATCTCGTTCGCCAACGCGGCGGCGGCCGAGCTGATCGGCGTACCGGTGAGCCAGTTGCTGGGCACCCAGCTGTGGGCGTCGGTGCCGTGGCTCAACGACCCGGTCTACGAGGACCGCTACCGGGCCGCGCTGTTCAGTCAGCAGTCCACCTCGTTCGTGGCGCTGCGTCCGCCGGGCGACTGGCTGTCGTTCCGGCTGTACCCGAGCACCAGCGGGCTCACCGTCCGGGTCACCCGGGCGCGGGCGGTGACCGAGATGAACCGCGCGCACCGCCCGGCGGCCGGCGGCGCCCCGAGCCGGCTGGTCACCATCTCCCAGGTGCTGAGCCTGGCCGGGGCGCTCACCGAGGCGGTGAGTGTGCAGGACGTCGTCCAGCTGGTCGCGGACCAGATCGCCCCCGCCGTGGGCAGCCAGGCCCTGGTGATGCTCGGTTCCCGGGCGGGCCGCCTCCATGTGCTGGGCCACCAGGGCTATCCCGACCCGCGCGTGGTCGAGCGGTTCGACGGGCTGCCGCTTCAGGAACGGACCCCTGGCACCCAGGCCCTGACCACCGGGGTGCCCGCGTTCTACGAGGACGAGGAGGAGTTGCAGCGGCTGTACCCGGTGCGCCAGGCCACGCCCGACGGGTTCGCCGCCTGGGCCTATCTGCCGCTGATCGCCTCCGGCCGTCCGGTGGGCACGCTGGTGCTCGCCTACGCCGAGCCGCATCCGTTCCCGGCCGACGAGCGGGCGGTGCTGACGAGTCTGGGCGGGCTGATCGCGCAGGCCCTGGAGCGGGCGGTGCTCTACGACGCCAAGCACCACGTCGCCCATGGCCTCCAGGCGGCGCTGCTGCCGCACTCGCTGCCGCGGCTGCCCGGCATCGAAGCGGCCGCCCGCTATCTGCCGGCCACTCAGGGCATGGACATCGGCGGCGACTTCTACGATCTGGTGCCCGCGCAGGGACAGGCCGCGGCGGTGATCGGGGACGTGCAGGGACACAACGTGACGGCGGCCGGTCTGATGGGGCAGATCCGCACGGCCGTACGGGCGTACACGACCGTCGGGCAGTCGCCCGGGGAGGTCATGCGCAGCACCAATCGGCTGCTGATCGACCTGGGCGCCGATCTCTTCGCGAGCTGTCTGTATCTGCGGCTGGACCCGGAGCACGGGCGGGCCGTGATGGCCCGGGCGGGTCATCCGCCGCCGCTGCTGAGACGGCCGGACGGGCGGGTTCGGGTGCTGGACCTGGCCGGGGGTCCGCTGCTGGGCATCGACGGCTCGGCCACGTACCAGACGACGGAGGTCGATCTCGCGCCCGGCTCCGTGCTCGTCCTGTACACCGACGGGCTGATCGAGTCGCCGGGCACCGACATCGAGGACGCGCTCGCCGATCTCGGGCGGGTGCTGGCTGAGGCGGGTGATCTTCCGCTGGACGAGCTGGCCGACCATCTGGTGGAGTCCTGCGCGACACCCTGGGGCCGGATCGACGACGTGGCGGTGCTGTTGCTGCGGGCCCGGGCCCGGGGATGAAGCGGACGACGCGCGGACCCGGGGCGCGCGTGGTCAGGCCGGGGTGAGCTGCTTCCAGAGCTGGGCGCCGGTGCCGTTGCACTCGTGGCCCACGCGGCGCCCGGAAGACCGAGGGAGGGCGGTGGCCAGGCCCGCGGCCACGGCGACCACGTAACGCATCCATCTCATGAGTGCTCCATCGCAAGATCGACGATCGTATCGATCAAGAGTTCACACCGCTGGATCCGTCCACGTCAGTCCCTCGCGGGTGGGCGTAAGGATTACGTCATATCCGGATGGCCGGCCCTCCCGCCGAAGGGCCGGCCACCCGGGGTCATACGGTGACGGGGGTCAGTGCGTCTCGGTCAGCCCGGAGTCGTCCGCTCCACCGGCACCGGCACCGGCGTCCTCGCCGACGCCCGCGTCTTCACCGACGCCCGCGTCTTCACCGACACCCGCTTCCTCACCGGCACCCGCCTCCTCGCCCGCCCCGGCGTCGCCGCCCGCCGCGTCACCCGCGCCGAGGGTCGCGCCGACCGCTTCGAGCGCGGTCGTGACCGGCTGGAAGAATGTCTCGCCGCCCACCGTGCAGTCGCCGCTGCCGCCCGAGGTCAGGCCGATCGCGAGACCGTCCTGGGTGAAGAGCGAACCGCCGCTGTCGCCGGGCTCGGCGCAGACGTTCGTCTGGATGAGCCCGGTGACGGTGCCCTCGGGGTAGTTGACGGTGGCGTCGAGGCCGAGGACCTGACCGTCGCTCAGGCCGGTGGTGCTGCCCATCCGGAAGACCTGGAGGCCGACCTCCGCCTCCGCGGCCTGGCTGATCTGGACGGTCCGACCGCCACCCACGTTGACCTCGCTCGGCGCCTCGGTGGCCGGGTCGTCGTACTTGACCAGGGCGAAGTCGCCCGCGCCGGGGAAGGTGGCGGTGGCCGCGTCGACGGTGGCGATCGGGGCTCCTCCCTGGGCGTCGGACCACTCGGCGGCGGCGACCCCGCAGTGACCCGCCGTCAGGAACGCCGGGGCGCCGTCACCCGCGGTGACGTTGAAGCCGGCCGAGCAGCGGGCACCGCCCGCGAAGATGGCGTCGCCGCCGGAGAGGAAGGTCTTGAAGGTGCCCTGGGACTTCTTGATGGTCGCCATGCCCGAGCCGAGGCCCTGCACGGTCGACTCCAGCCGGTCCCACTTGGCGCCGGTGACGGTGCTGTCGGCGGTGACCAGGATCTTGTTGGTCCGGGGGTCGACGGCCCAGGCGGTGCCCGGGATGGTCGCCTCGGACGTCAGGGTCCGCGCGCCGGCGTCGAGTTCGGCCAGGCTGTTGTCGACCTCGCGGACCTTCGCGCCCGTCTTCTTCGCCTGGACGATGACGTTGTTGTTGTCACCGGGGACGACATTGACGACCAACTGCCGGCTGCCGGCGTCGTAGTACGAACCGGCGAAGGCGTCGCCGAGGAGTCCGGCGAGCTGTGAGGCGAGGTCCGAGGCGTCCGCCGCCTTCAGGGTCCGGGGCGCTGCGGAGTCGTCCGAGGCGCCGTCCTGGGACGCGTTGGCTTGGGGCAGCAGGATGGCCGCCGCTCCGAGCGCCGCCACACCGCCCGCCGCTATCGCGGCCTTGCGCTTCGGCATTCGCTTGTGACTCAACCTTCTCGACCTCCTGGGGGGACGGGGTCCGTGCCGCCTTGCGTGCGACGGCTGTTCGGGGCGCCTGGATGGCCAGTGGTACGCACGGGTCACTCGGGGCGTTCAATTCCGTTGCCGCGCGCCCCACTCGAAACGCGGATCCGGCCACGGTCCGCGTCCCGGCGGCCGGGGCCGGGAACACTCGCCTCATGACGATGACCACCGCCGAAGCCGACAAGATCCTCGCCGACAATTTCGCTGCCTGGGTCCTCGAACTGGGTCTGACCGTGGAGGGGCTGGACGACCGGCGCGCGATCCTGCGGCTGCCCTGGTCGGACCGGCTGGCCCGGGAGGGCGGGGCGATGTCGGGGCAGGCCCTGATGGCGGCGGCCGACACCGCGACGGTGATCGCCGTGTCGGCGGCGCGCGGGGCCTACGGGCCGATGACGACGGTGCAGCAGTCGACCTCGTTCCAGCGGGCGGTGTCCGGCTCGGATGTCCTGATCGAGGCGGTGGTCACCAAGCTGGGCCGCCGGATGGCGTTCGCCGACATCACGATGACCGACGGCACCACGGGCGAGATCGCGGCCCACGTGAGCACGATCTACGCGATTCTGGGCTGACACGCACCGCATCCGTTCAGTGACGCTTCGCTGCGGCCAGGGAGCGGAATCCTTGCTTCAGCGAATCTGCACATCGAATGCCCAACCACGTCACCGGGGGCCGGACTCCCCCACAACCCGCTACCGCCGGTCACACCATTGGGGCGGGAGTGTCGCTTTCGCCTCCCGCCCCGCAAGAGCGGGCACGAGCCGATGCCGTGACCGATGTGAAGAAGTCGCCGACAAGCCGTGCCCGCACCGTCACGGATGACCGCCCCTGAGGCTCAAGTGCCCAGGTGGGGCAGTGGGTTGATTGGAAGCGCGGACCGGCTGCGTGCTTTGATCCATCGCACCGCGGGAGCCGCCACGGCACCCGGGAACGGGCGTCGAGCGCCCTGCGGTCGCGGCCGTCATCTGTCCCCAGAGGGGGCCGCTCCCCCCTTGTGAAATACCCATACGAAGGGAAGTTCCATCATGAACTCCACCCCCCAGGTTGAGACCGTCGAGATCTCCGACGCCGAGCTGGACAACGTCTCCGGCGGCCTTTCCGTGAACGCCCTCGGCACCGTCACCGGCATGGTGGACGGCATCGCCCCGGTCTCCGGCCTGGTCAACACGGTCGTCGGCACGGTCGAGGGTGCCACCGGCCTGAACACCGCCCCGGTCACGAACCTGGTCGCCGGTCTCTGATCGCGCCTTTTTGTGACGTCGAGTCCCGGAGCCGCCCCCGGCTCCGGGCTCTTCGGGTGCCACAGCGCTCCCGTAAATGCCGTAACAGCTCTCCCGTATGCCGTAACAGCTCTCCCGCACAGGTGAGGGAAGTTCCTTGCAGTTCCGCCAACAGGCCCTCGCCAGGCTCCAGTCGCCGGAGGAGCTCGATCTTCCGGTGCGCTTCGCCCGTCCGCAGGGCTGGCTCACGCTGTCCGTGACGATCGTCGTCATGGCGGCGGCCTCCGTGTGGGCGGTGACCGGCTCGGTCGCCTCCACGGTCGGCGCGCCCGCGATCCTCACCCACGGGCAGGGCAGCTACCTCCTGCAGAGCCCGGTAGCGGGCCAGGTCACCGCGGTCCTCGCCGAGCAGGGCGAGCGGCTGCCCGCCGACTCCCCCGTCCTGAAGGTCCGTACGGCCGACGGCGACACGATCGTGCGCACGGTCGCCGCGGGCCGGGTCACCGCGCTCGCCGCCACCATCGGGCAGATCATCCGGACCGGCGCCAACGTCGCCGCGGTGGAGAAGGTCGCCCACGCCGGGGATCCGCTGTACGCGACGGTGTACGTGCCCGCCGAGAACGCGGCCGCCGTCCCCGACGGCGCCGCCGTCGACCTCACCGTCCAGTCGGTGCCCACCGAGGAGTACGGCGTGCTGCGCGGCCGGGTGGCGTCGGTGGACCGCGGCGCCCAGTCCGCGCAGTCCATCACCTCCTTCCTCGGCGACAGCCAGCTCGGCGAACAGTTCACGAAGGACGGCAGGCCGGTGGCGGTGCTGGTGAAGCTGGACAAGTCCCGTACGACGAAGAGCGGTTACCGCTGGTCGTCCGCGGACGGTCCGCCCTTCGCCCTCACCTCGATGACCCTGGCCGACGCCTCCGTCCGGCTCGCCGACGAGCGTCCCGTCGACTGGCTGCTGCCGTGAGCGCCGCCCAGGACACCCGGGGCCGCCGCCGCGCCGCCCCGCCGAAGAGACCCGTGCCCAAGGGCGGGGCGAAGACGGTCCGTACGCCGACGGTGCTCCAGATGGAGGCCGTGGAGTGCGGCGCCGCCTCGCTCGCCATGGTCCTCGGCCACTACGGCAAGCACGTCCCGCTGGAGGAGCTGCGGATCGCCTGCGGTGTCTCCCGCGACGGCTCGCGGGCCAGCAACCTCCTCAAGGCCGCCCGCAGTTACGGCCTCACGGCCAAGGGCATGCAGATGGACACGGCCGCCCTCGCCGAGGTGCGGACCCCGGCCGTACTGTTCTGGGAGTTCAACCACTACGTCGTCTACGACGGCATGGGCCGCCGCTTCGGCCGCCGCGGGGTGTACATCAACGACCCCGGCAAGGGCCGCCGCTTCGTGCCCATGGAGGACTTCGACGGCAGCTTCACCGGTGTCGTACTGGTGATGGAGCCCGGCGAGGGCTTCAGCAGGGGCGGCCGCAAACCGGGCGTCCTCGGCGCCATGCCGGCCCGGCTGCGCGGCACCGCGGGCACGCTGCCCGCGGCGGTGCTGGCGAGCCTGCTGCTGGTGATGGTCGGCGCGGCGGTGCCCGCGCTCAGCCGTACCTACATCGACATGTTCCTGATCGGGGGCCAGACCTCCCTGCTCGGCGTGCTGTTCGCGTCGATGGGGGCGTCCGTCCTGCTCACGGTGGTGCTGACCTGGCTGCAACAGGCCAACCTGCTGCACGGCCGGATCATCTCCTCCACCCTCTCCAGCGCCCGCTTCCTGCGCCATCTGCTGCGCCTGCCGGTGACCTTCTTCTCCCAGCGCAGCCCGGCCGACCTGGTGCAGCGGCTGCAGTCCAACGACGCGGTGGCCGAGACCCTGGCCCGCGACCTGGCGGCGGCGGGCGTGGACGCGGTGGTCGTCGTCCTGTACGCGCTGCTGCTGTACACCTACGACCCCCAGCTCACCGTCGTCGGCATCGGGGTCGCGCTGCTGAACATCGTGGCGATGCGGGTGGTGATCCGGCTGCGCGCGACACGTACGGCGAAGCTGCGCGCGGACAGCGCCCGGCTCACCAACACCGCCTACACCGGCCTTCAGCTGATCGAGACGATGAAGGCGACCGGCGGCGAGGACGGCTACTTCCGCAAATGGGCCGGACAGCACGCCACCACCCTGGAGGAGCAGCAGCGCCTCGGGGTGCCGAGCGCCTGGCTCGGTGTGGTCGCGCCCACGCTGGCCACCCTGAACAGCGCGCTGATCCTGTGGATCGGCGGCATGCGCGCGGTCGAGGGCCATATCTCCGTCGGCCTGCTGGTCGCCTTCCAGGCCCTGGTCACCCGGTTCACCGCCCCGCTGACCCGTCTCAACGGCGTCGCGGGCCGCATCCAGGACTTCGCGGCCGACGTGGCCCGCCTCAAGGACGTGGAGAACTTCCGGGCGGACCCGCTCTACGACCGCCCCGGCGGCGCCGACTCCACCCGCAGGCTGCACGGGCACGTGGAGCTCCAGAACATCACCTTCGGCTACAACCCGCTGGACAAGCCGCTGTTGACGGGGTTCGACCTCACCGTCGGTCCCGGTCAGCAGGTGGCCCTGGTCGGCGGCTCGGGCAGCGGCAAGTCCACCGTGTCCCGGCTGATCTCGGGCCTGTACACGCCCTGGGAAGGCGTGATCCGTATCGACGGACAGCGGCTGGAGGACATCCCGCGCGGCGCGCTCGCGGCCTCGGTCTCCTTCGTGGACCAGGAGGTGTTCCTCTTCGAGGGCACCGTCCGCGACAACGTCGCGCTGTGGGACCCCTCCGTCCCGGACGACGCGGTGACCGAGGCCCTGCGGGACGCGGCCCTGTACGACGTGGTCGTGCGCCGCCCCGGCGGTATCCACAGCAGGGTCGAGCAGGACGGCCGCAACTTCTCCGGCGGCCAGCGCCAACGCCTGGAGATCGCGCGGGCGTTGGTGCGCCGGCCCAGCATCCTCGTCCTCGACGAGGTGACCAGCGCGCTGGACGCGGAGACCGAGCTGACCGTGATGGACAACCTGCGCAAGCGCGGCTGCGCCTGTGTGGTCATCGCGCACCGGCTGAGCACCGTGCGCGACAGCGACGAGATCGTCGTACTGGAGCACGGCACGATCGTGGAGCGCGGCCGGCACGAGGACCTCGTCGCGCGCGGCGGCGCCTACGCGACACTGGTCAGGGAGCGGTGAGATGACCTCCGTGCACGAGGGCGACCTCGTCCTGAACGCCCTCGGTTCGATGGGCAGCCGTATCGACTGCGCCGGGTTCAGCCGGCTCGACCTCGAAGGCCCGCAGGTGCTGTGGCTGGTGGCGTCCGGGGCCGTGGACCTGTTCGCGGTGGACGCCGGACAGCAGGGCCACTGGCACCATCTGGGCCGCCTGGAGGCGGGCTCGCTGCTGCTGGGCCCGGTCGCGGGCCCGCACCACACCCTGGTGGCACGCCCGTTGCGTGACTGCGTCGTGCACCGCATCGGCCTGCGCGAGCTGTACCAGCCCGCCCCCACCCAGACCTGGTCCTACGACGAGTACGGCAACCCGCGGTACGTCCCGCCGACGACGAGCCCGCTGGAGTACGCCCTCGCCCTCGGTGTCGGCCGCAGCCTGTCCATCCTCTTCCAGGCCCCGATGGCCACCGAACGCGCCGCCGAGATCACCGACGACGACGTCCTCTGGATGCAGGTCCCGCCCGGCAGCGTCCAGTACGGCTCCCTGTACGGCCAGGAAGCCGCCGCCGACCTGCTGATGGACCCGGCGGTCTGGCAGTCCATGGTCGACCAGCAGTACCGCCTGCTGACCACCCTGGACCGCTGGATCGAGCAGCTGGAGCGCACCCACGAGACGCGCACCGCGGCGGGCATCAGGGCCGGTGAGGCGGTGCGCGCCCAGGCCGACCGGACGCTGCTGGCGTCGATCGGCAAGCGCGGCGGCACGCGGGCCACGGCCGCCGACGCGGACGCCAGTCACGCGGCGTGCAAGCTGGTCGCCGAGGCGGCCGGGATCACGCTGGCCGACCCCGCGCACAGCGGCACCGAGAGCGACCGGCTCGACCCGGTCGAGCGGGTGGCCCTCGCCTCCCGCGTCCGCACCCGGGCGGTCCGTCTCGACGGCCGCTGGTGGCGGGAGAACGTCGGCCCGCTGGTGGGCCGCCGGGCCCTGTCCGGGGCGCCGGTGGCGCTGCTGTGGCGGCGCGGCGGATATGTCGCCGTGCACCCGGCGACGGGCCGCGAGACACCCGTCGAGAAGGCCAACGCGGAGGAGTTCGAGCCGCGCGCGGTGATGTTCTACCGGCCCCTGCCCGACCGTGCGCTCAGCCCGCTGCGGCTGCTCAGGTTCTGCCTGCGCGGCACCGCCGGGGATCTGACGAACCTGCTGCTGAGCGGCCTGGTGACGGTCGCGATCGGGGCGCTGGTGCCGGTCGCGACCGGCAAGGTGCTCGGCCAGTTCGTGCCGAAGGCGCAGACGGATCTGATCGTGCAGGTGTGCCTGGCGGTGCTGGTCAGCAGTGTGGTGGCCGCCGCCTTCATGCTGCTGCAGAACCTGACGATCCTGCGCCTGGAGGGCCGTATCGAGGCGATTCTCCAGCCGGCCGTCTGGGACCGGCTGCTGCGGCTGCCGACGAAGTTCTTCACCGAGCGGTCCACCGGCGAGCTGGCGAGCGCGGCGATGGGCGTGAGCGCGATCCGGCGGCTGCTGGCGGGGGTCGGACCCACGGTCGCCCAGTCGGTCACCGTCGGCGCGATGAACCTGGGGCTGCTGCTGTGGTTCAGCGTCCCGATGGCGCTCGCGGCGATCGGCATGCTGGTGGTCATCGCCGCGGTGTTCCTGGGGCTCGGGCTGTGGCAGGTGCGCTGGCAGCGGCGACTGGTGGTGCTCGGCAACAAGCTGAACAACCAGGCCTTCCAGACCCTGCGCGGACTGCCCAAGCTGCGCGTGGCGGCCGCCGAGAACTACGCGTACGCCGCCTGGGCCGCGCAGTTCGCCCGCAGCCGCGAGCTCCAGCAGAAGGTGGGCCGGATCAAGAACCTCACCGCGGTGCTGGGCGCGGTCTATCTCCCGCTGTGCACGCTGCTGATGTTCATGCTGCTGGCGGGCCCGGCGCGCGGCTCGATGTCGGCGGCGGCGTTCCTCACCTTCAACACCTCGGTGACGATGCTGCTGACCTCGGTCACCCAGCTCACCGGCGCGTTCGTCTCGGCGGTGGCCGCGCTGCCGCTGTTCGAGGAGATCAAGCCGGTGCTGGACGCGACCCCGGAGGTCCGCGCGGCGAGCACCCGCCCCGGCCCGCTGACCGGCGCGATCGAGGCCCGTCGCCTGTCCTTCCGCTACTCCGACGACGGGCCCCTGGTCCTGGACGATGTCTCCTTCTCGGTCCGGCAGGGCGAGTTCGTGGCGATCGTCGGCCCGAGCGGCTGCGGCAAGTCGACGCTGCTGCGGCTGCTGATCGGCTTCGACAGGCCGGTCTCCGGCAGCGTCCTGTACGACGGCCAGGATCTGGCCGCGCTGGACCAGTCCGCCGTACGCCGCCAGTGCGGGGTGGTGCTCCAGCACGCGCAGCCGTTCACCGGTTCGATCCTGGACGTCATCTGCGGCACGGAGCCGTACACGCCGGAGGAGGCGATGGCGGCGGCCGAGATGGCGGGGCTCGCCGAGGACATCAAGCGGATGCCGATGGGACTGCACACGATCGTCTCGGGCAGCGGGGCGGTCTCCGGCGGCCAGCGCCAGCGCCTGATGATCGCGCAGGCGCTGATCCGCCGCCCGCGGATCCTGTTCTTCGACGAGGCGACCAGCGCGCTGGACAACGAGACCCAGCGCACGGTGATCGAGAGCACGAAGGCGCTGGCGGCGACGCGCATCGTGATCGCGCACCGGCTGTCGACGGTGCTGGACGCGGACCGGGTGATCGTGATGGAGGACGGCAAGGTGGCCCAGCAGGGGCCGCCCGCGCAGCTCCTGGCGGACACCGGCGGACGCCTGCGCGAGCTGGTCCGACGCCAGCTGGCCTGACGGTTCGCGGCACTGGCCGAAGTACGACCCCGGTCCGCTGGGAGACGGCGTTTCCCCGTTCGTTCGCGGGGAAAACGGGTACACACGCCGCCATGCGAATCAGCGTGGTGGATGTGGGCTCCAATACGGTCCGTCTGGTGGTGGCCGACGCCAATGACGGCGTACCGCTCCCGGTGCACACCGCCAAATGGCGACTACGGCTGTCCCAGCACGTCAGACCGGGGGACGCGATTCCGGAAGAGGCGGTCGAACGGCTGGTCGACGCGGTCGCCGAGGCGAGCAGAACCGCCGCCCGGTGGCGGGCGACCGACCCCGTGGCCTTCGCCACGGCCGTGGTGCGGGCCGCCCCGAACCGGCGCGAGGTACTGGGCGCGGTCCGGGCCCGCACCGGAGTGGATCTGTGCACCCTGCCCGGCGAGCTGGAGGCCGAGCTGACGTTCCTCGGGGCGCGGCGGTGGATGGGCTGGCGGGCGGGACCGCTCGCCCTGCTGGACATCGGCGGCGGCTCGCTGGAGGTGGCCTTCGGCCGGGGCCGGCTGCCGGATTTCGCGGCCTCCCTGCCGCTCGGCGCGGGGCGGCTGACCCATGAGTTCTTCGGCGACGACGACCCGCCCTCGCCCGAGCAGGTGCGGGCGCTGCGCCGCCGGGTGCGTCATCAGCTGCGGGACGTCGCGGCCCGGATCCGCTGGGAGGGACCGCGTACGGCGGTCGCGACCTCGCGGACGTTCCAGCAGCTGGGTCGGTTGTGCGGGGCGGCGCCCGGCCGCAACGGCCCCTTCGTGGAACGGCCGCTGCACAGCCGCGACCTGCGCGGGGCGGTGGAACGGCTGGCCGCGCTGCCCGCGGCCGAGCGCTCCCGGCTGCCCGGCATCTCCGCGCCCCGGGCCGCGCAGAGCCTGGCCGGGGCGGTCGTCGCGCACACCGCGATGAAGCTCACGGGGCTGCGGACGGTCACCGTCTGCCCCTGGGCGATCCGGGAGGGAATCCTGCTGCGCCACATCGAGGACGGCGCGTCCTGGTGGACGCGGGTCGCCCGGGCCGGCGAGGAGCCCGCGCCGCCCGAACCGGTGCCGCTGCGCCTCGCGGGATCGAACGGCATGGCGGGCGCGAGCGGCTGAGCACCGGGACCGGAGCCAAGGGGAATCCCGTACGCGACGACCGGCACGACGCTCCGCAGGAGTCCGAGACGGCGCTGGACGAGGTCCTGCGCGAGATGTCCGAGGCCCAGGAGGAGTCCGAGGGCGGCTGAGGGACCGCTTCGCGCGGGGCGCGCCACGCCGTAATGGTTCTGGCACGGATGGCCGCGCCCCACGCGGGTACCCGGGCCCACATGCCACACCAGCACGACACACCACGTCTGCCCGCTGCCCGCGGCCCGGTCTCCGAAGCGGTGATCCGGTATCTGCGGGGGACGGGCCCCCTGCCCGGCGAGGACGACCTGGCGAGCGCCGACGTCTACGGCGACGATCTCCAGCTCGCCCTGTACGTCTGCTACGAGCTGCACTACCGCGGTTTCGCCGGCCTGTCCGCCGACCGTGAATGGGACCCCGACCTGCTGCGGACCCGCGCGGTGCTGGAGCACCGCTTCGAGTCCGCCCTGCGCTCGGACACCCCCGCCCACGACGGCGTACCGGACGCGATCGACGACCTGCTGGTCGAGCCGGTCGACGGCACGGGCGTCTCCTACTTCCTGCGCGACGAGGGTGAGCTGTGGCAGCTGCGCGAGTACGCGGCGCTGCGCTCCCTGTACCACCTCAAGGAGGCCGACCCGCACGCCTGGGTGCTGCCCCGGCTGTGGGGGCGGGCCAAGGCGGCCATGGCGGCGGTGGAGTTCGACGAGTTCGGCGGTGGACGCGCCGAGCGGGTGCACGCCCGTCTCTTCGCCGACCTGATGACCGACCTCGGCCTGGACACGACGTACGGCCACTACCTGGACGCGGCGGACGCCGAGACGCTGGCCACGGTCAACATGATGTCCCTGTTCGGTCTGCAGCGAAGGCTCCGGGGCGCCCTCGTCGGCCACTTCGCCGCCGTGGAGATCACTTCCTCGCCGGGCTCCCGGCGGCTGGCCGAGGCGATGCGCCGCACGGGCGCCGGACCCGCCGCCGAGCACTTCTACGACGAGCACGTCGAGGCGGACGCGGTGCACGAGCAGGTCGTCCGGCACGAGGTCATCGACGGCCTGCTGACCGACGAGCCGCATCTGGCGCCGGACATCGCCTTCGGCATCGACGTCACCGGCTATCTGGAGGACCGGCTCGGCGAACGCCTGCTCACCCACTGGCGGGCCGGCCGGTCGGCGCTGCGCGAGCCGCTGGACGCCGAAGGGCGCCCGCAAACATCCAAAACCTCCCTTATCTCCTGAATGTCGGGGTACTCGAGCGCTGTGAACTTTCTGGTGCTACCGGGCGTCTACGCCCCACAGGAGGACACCGAGCTGCTGGCCGGTGCCCTGGCCGACGAACCGCTGCCGACCGGCGCCGAGGTCCTCGAAGTGGGAACCGGCTCCGGCGCACTGGCCCTGAAGGCGGCACGGCGCGGCGCGCGCGTGACCGCCGTGGACGTGTCGTGGCGGGCGGTGTGCACGGCACGGCTGAACGCCTGGCGGACCCGCCTTCCGGTGCGGTTCCTGCACGGCGACCTGTTCGAGCCCGTGCGCGGACGGTCGTACGACCTCATCCTGGCCAATCCGCCGTACATGCCGACGCCCGCCGCGGACGCCGAGCCGCGCGGCAGCGCCCGGGCCTGGGACGCGGGCCACGACGGCCGGCTCGTCCTGGACCGCATCTGCCGGGAGGGGCCCGAGCTGCTGCGGCCCGGCGGGGTCCTGCTGCTGGTGCATTCCTCGCTCAGCGGTCCCGACCGGACCGTGGAGTGGCTGCGGGCGGCCGGGCTGAAGGCCGCCGTGTCCCGGCGGTGCCGGATCCCGTTCGGGCCGGTGATGCGTGCCCGTGAGGAGTGGCTGCGGGAGCGGGGGCTGCTGTCCGCCGCCGACGAGAAGGAAGAGCTGGTGGTCGTCCGTGCCGAACGCACCGTCTGAGCCGCCCCGCCGGGTGAAGGTCCAGCGCGCGGGCCCCCTGATGATGGAAGGGCCCGTGGAGATCGAGCTGGAGGACGGCAGCACCGTCGTCTCCGACCGCTTCCGTGTCGCCCTGTGCACCTGCCGGCGCAGTCGGCGCTATCCCTGGTGCGACACCAGTCACCGCAAGAAGGCCTGAGTTTCCCGCCCACCGATGAGTTCCGCGGGCGCGCGGGGTCCATCCCTTCGTAAGGCACACGCGTCAGCCTGGCCACCCGTCCGCCGTGCGCGGCCGACGGGCCGGTGCCAGGCTGACGGGAACGGACCTGCGAAGGGAAACCTCATGATCACCACCGACCCCGTCCACGGCGTGCCGTGTTTCCTCGACCTCGGCGCCCCTGACGTGCGGGCCGCCGCGGCCTTCTACGGCAGCGTGCTCGGCTGGGAGTACGAGGCCATGCAGGGCGGCGAGGAGACGGAAGGCGCCGAGGACATGGAAGGCGGCATGTTCCGCAAGGACGGCAAGGTCGTCGCCGGTCTGGGCAAGCTCACCGAGGAGGGCGCCCGCTCGGCCTGGATGATCTACTACAACGTCACCGACGCGGACGCCACCACCCAGGCGGTCGAGAAGGCGGGCGGCACGGTCCGGGTGGCACCCCGGGACCTCGGCGAGTGGGGCCGGATGGCACAGCTCAGCGACCCGCTCGGCGGCCAGTTCGCCATCTGGCAGCCCGGCACGGACGGCGGCGTGGAGCTGGTGGACGCCCCGGGCGCCCTGTCGTGGACCGAGCTGTACACGAGCGACCCCGAGGGCGCGAAGAAGTTCTACGGCGATGTCTTCGGCTGGTGGTACAGCGACATGGAACTGCCGGGCGGCGGGGGCACGTACTCCCTGATCACCCCGGCGGACCTGCCCGAGGAGCGGATGCAGGGCGGCATCATGGGCCTGCCCACGGAGGCCCTCGCCCTGGCCGGCGGGAAGCCGTACTGGCACCCCGTCTTCGACGTCGAGGACTGCGACGCCGCGGTCGCCCGGGTCACCGGGAACGGCGGCAGTGTGCAGATGGGCCCCGAGGACGCCGAGGGCGTGGGCCGGCTCGCGGTGTGCGTCGACCCGGCGGGCGCGGACTTCGTGGTGCTCACCCCCGTCAAGAGCTGAACACACGAGGTGCCGGCCGGGCGGCCCCACTCCGCCCGGCCGGCCCCCGATACGAGATCGCAGGCCACTGTGACAGGACTCGCACTCCCCAGTCACGGGCCGCTGCACATGATCACGCCGGCCATGCGATCCCGGTCCCTCAGAACGCGAAGACGCTCGCTCCGAGGGAGCTCTTCACGCACTCGTTGGAGAAGGTGCGCTCGTAGGAGACGCGCTCTCCGCGCCAGACACCGTCGACGGTGACGACGACGGGGTCGTACTCCCTGGTGCACAGGATGTCGTCGTCGCTCGCGAGCGCGTCGAAGTCTCCTTGGGCCGCGCGCAGTTCGGCGCAGGCCCGGCCGGCCGCCGGGTGCGTGCCGGAGGGCGCTGGCGTGCAGACGAGGGTCACGGCGCGCTCCGGTGCGGCGAGCGCCGCGCTCTCACCGTGCGCCACGGTGAGCACGAGCGCGGAGGGGGCGTAGAGCGAGCCGGGCGCGTTGCCGGGGGCCGCGGGGGCGGCTCCGGCGAGAGGGCCGCAGACGGCTGCCGCCGTCAGGCCCAGGGTTGCTGTCCAGCGCGCGGTGTTCCGCATTGTGTGCATCCTTCCGCTCGATTCGGGGGTGTGCCGGAGGCCGCCCGATCGGGCCGGAACCGGCGACCGCGAGTCTGCCGAGTCCGCCGCCGGAACACACATCGACCCCATGTGTTTCAGTAACCTTGCGTATTGAATCAGTGGCGTGAAGTAACGGAATTCGAACGTTCCAACCCTTGCAACGGCCGGATCTTGATCGCCCGAAGCAGCCAACTGGCCGAATACCCCGCGCTCTGCAATAGGCCTGAAACATTCCGATTCCGCCCTCGCTCGATCACTTCCTGACATCGAAACCGCCCCTGGAGGCCGTGGAGGATTCATCCATTGACGCAGCGAAAGATGGATGAACCGCCACCTGGTACGGGACTTGACCATGGCCGTACGGTCGGCAGACCCCGTCCCCGCTGGAGCCCGCCTTGTCCCCGACTCCCCCGTCGCCGTCAACTCCCCCGTCCCTGACCGAGGTCGAGTCCCACGGCGTGGACCGCATCCCCGACGCCGACCGCACCGCCACCCCGCTGGACCTGTTCCGGCTGGCCTTCGGCGGTGCCAACACCTTCTCCACCTGCGTGCTCGGCGCCTTCCCGATCCTGTTCGGTCTCTCCTTCTGGCAGGGCCTGGCCGCCACCCTCCTCGGCGTGGTCGCGGGCGCGCTGATCCTGTGCCCGATGGCCGTGTTCGGCCCGGTCAACGGCACCAACAACGCCGTCTCCTCCTCCGCGCACCTCGGGGTGCACGGCCGCGTGGTCGGCTCGTTCCTCTCCCTGCTGACCGCCGTCGCCTTCTTCTCGATCTCCGTGTGGAGCTCCGGCGACGCCCTGGTCGGCGGCGCGCACCGGCTCTTCGGCCTGGGCCGCGGCGATCTGTCGTACGTCGTGGCCTACGCGCTGTTCGCCGGGCTCGTCCTCGCGGTGTGCGTCTACGGCTTCCGGTTCATGCTGTTCGTCAACAAGCTCGCGGTGATCTCGGCGAGCGCGCTGTTCGTGCTCGGCGCGGTGGCCTTCGCCGGGGACTTCGACCCCTCGTACGCGGGGGTGTTCACCGACTCCGCCGACGCCGGGACCCAGGCGCTGTTCTGGCCGTCCTTCATCGGCGCGGCCCTGATCGTGCTGTCCAACCCGGTGTCGTTCGGGGCGTTCCTCGGCGACTGGTCGCGGTACATCCCGGCGAGCACCCCGCGCCGCAAGGTGATCGCCGCCGCGTTCCTGTCGCAGATCGCGACCCTGCTGCCGTTCGTGTTCGGTCTGGCGACCGCGAGCATCATCGCGAACAAGGCGCCCGAGTACGTCGATCCGGCCGCCCCGGACTTCGTCGGCGGTCTCCTCGCCGTCTCACCGGGCTGGTTCTTCCTTCCGGTGTGCCTGATCGCGCTGATCGGCGGCATGTCGACCGGCACCACGGCCCTGTACGGCACCGGGCTGGACTTCTCCTCGGTGTTCCCGCGGCTGTCCCGGGTGCAGGCGACGGTGCTGGTCGGCGCGCTCGCCATCGCGTTCATCTTCGTCGGGCGGTTCGGCCTCAACCTGGTGCAGTCGATCTCCACCTTCGCCACGGTGATCATCACCTGCACCACCCCGTGGATGGTCGTGATGATGCTGGGCTTCTGGACCCGGCGCGGCTGGTACGACCCGGAGGCGCTCCAGGTGTTCAACCGCCGTCAGCGCGGCGGCCGTTACTGGTTCGCGCACGGCTGGAACTGGCGCGGCCTGACCGCCTGGTGGGTCGCCGCGCTGCTCGGGGTGCTCTTCACCAACGTCCCCGGGCAGTTCGTCGGCCCCTTCGGCGACCTCGCCGACGGCGTCGACATCAGCCTGCCGCTGTCCATGGCCGTGGCCGCCGTGCTGTTCCTGACGCTGCTGCGGCTGTTCCCCGAACCCCGGGCCGTCTACGGGCCCGAGGGCGCGCGACTGGCCCGCACCGTGGACGTCCCGGTGCCGCCCGTCACCGGACCCGGCGCCGAGGGGCCGCTGCCGGACCCTTCGGCCACGGTGCGGGCCTGACGCACGTCGTGCCGGTGGCTGGGTACGCGGGCGGGGGGCGAGGTGGACGGAATTCGGTCAACCTCGGCACCGGGCACGCGCCGATGGTCTCGCGCCCGCGCCAACTCGCCGCAATCCTGGCGCAGTCCGCGCGGGGAGCCTGACCGACCCCGCCTCCCTACTGGTCGGTATGGTCTGCGTACTGCGCGTTCTCAGCGACGAGAGGCGGGATGGACGACATGGCCAAGCACTGGGCGGACTTCCAGTACGAGATCTATCTCAACGGCATGACCGGTGCCGTACCCCGGCTGCCCACCGATCTGACCCGGCTGGAGGAGCTGACCGAGCAGCGCCTCGGCCCGGGTCCGGTCGGTTACGTCGCGGGCAGCGCCGGGGACGGCAGTACCGCCCGCGCCAACCGGGCCGCCCTCAAGCGCCGCCGGATCGTGCCGCGCATGCTGCGGGACGTGCACGAACGGGACCTGTCCGTCGAGGTGCTGGGCCGCGCCCTGCCCGCACCGCTGGCGCTGGCCCCGGTCGGCGTGCTGTCGATCATGCATCCGGACGCCGAGCCTGCCGCCGCCCGGGCCGCCGCCGCGCAGGGCGTGCCGTACATCCTGTCCTCGGCCTCCAGCACGCCCCTGGAGCAGGTCGCCGAGGCCATGGGGGACGCCGAGCGCTGGTTCCAGCTGTACTGGCCCAAGGACCCCGAAGTGGCGCTGAGTTTCCTGGACCGGGTGAAGGCGGCCGGGTACACCGCCCTCGTCGTCACCCTGGACACCCCGCTGCTGGCGTGGCGGCCCCGCGACCTGGACCAGGCGTACCTGCCGTTCCTGCACGGGGTGGGCACCGCCAACTACTTCACCGACCCGGCCTTCCTGGCGGGCCTGGCCAAGCCGGTGCACGAGGACCCGAACGCCGCCGTGACGCACTTCGTGGGCATGTTCGCCGACCCCGGCAAGACCTGGCCGGACCTGGCGTTCCTGCGGGAGCACTGGGACGGCCCGATCGTCCTGAAGGGCGTCCTGCACCCCGACGACGCGCGTGCGGCGGCCGACGCCGGGATGGACGGCGTCGTCGTCTCCAACCACGGCGGCCGGCAGGTGGCCGGTTCCGTCGCCGCGGCCGACGCGCTGCCCGGGGTGGTGGCGGCGGTCGGCGACCGGCTCACCGTCCTCTTCGACAGCGGGATCCGCACCGGCGACGACATCGTCAAGGCCCTCGCCCTCGGCGCGCGGGCGGTGCTGGTCGGCCGGCCGTACGTGTACGGGCTGGGCCTGGACGGACAGGCCGGCGTCGAGCACGTCATCCGCTGTCTGCTCGCCGAACTCGACCTCACCCTCGCGCTGTCGGGACACGCGGGCCCGGCCTCCCTGAGCCCGGCCGACCTCGTCGAGGAGTCCGTATGACCGCCCCGCGCAACGTCCTCGCCGTCATCTCCGCGCACGTCGGGGGCCGCAGGACCGGGGCGGGGCTCGCCACGCTCTTCCCCGCCGAGGCGAACGTCACCGTCGTGGAGAGCACCGGCGAGGACCCGGACGCCCTGCGCGCGGCCCATGCGATCATCACGGGCCTTGCCCCGGTGACCGCCGAACACCTCGCTGCCGCACCGCAGTTGCAGCTCGTGCAGTGCGCGAGCCATGGCTTCGACTACGTCGATCTGGCCGCCGCCCGGGAGCGGGGCGTGCGGGTGTGCACCATCGGGTCCAGCGGCGCGGAGGCACAGAACGTCGCCGAGCAGACCTTCGCCCTGATGCTCGCCCTCGCCAAGCAGCTGATCCCCGCCCACACCGCGCTCACCGAAGCCGACTGGGCCCTTCCCCGCCTCCAGGGCTCCCTGACCGAGCTGTCCGGCAAGACGCTCGGCATCGTGGGCCTCGGCGGGATCGGCCGCGAAGTCGCCCGCCGCGCGGTGGCCTTCGACATGACCGTCGTCTACGCCGGACGCACCCGGGCCGACCCCGGCACGGAGGCCCGGCTCGGCGGCGCCCGCCATCTCCCGCTGGACGACCTGCTGCGCACCTCGGACTACGTCTCCCTGCACGCCCCGCTCACCGACGGCACCCGGCACCTCCTGGACGCCTCCCGGCTCGCGCTGATGAAGCCGACGGCGTTCGTGGTGAACACCGCGCGGGGCGCCCTGATCGACCAGGACGCCCTCGCCGACGCCCTGGAGAAGGGCGCCCTGGCCGGGGCGGGCATCGATGTCTTCGAGCCCGAACCGCCCACCCCGGCCCTGCGGTTGCTGCGCGCCCCGAACGTGGTGCTCTCCCCGCACGCCGGCGGCGTCACCCGGGAGACCCTGGTGCGGATCGCCCTGGCCGCCGTACAGAACGTGACCGGGTTCCTGTCGGGCGAGCCGCCCCGGGACGTGGTCAGTCAGCCCTAGCCGACGGCGCGGCGACCGACAGCGGGTCCGCGGGCGCCGACCGGCCCGGATCGGCGAGCCAGCGCTGGGCGTCGGTGCCGTCCCGGACCTTGACGACGATGTCGGCGCCCGCCGTGCCGTAGGTGGAGGTGAGGGCGAGCCGTTCGTCCCAGCGGGGCAGCAACTCGCCCTGTACGGTCAGGTCGTAGCGCACGTCGTCGGCCCGGTCGTCGTCCTCGTCGGCGCACCGCCCGAGGACGACGACCCCGGCGTCCACCTTCGAGTCCAGGCACAGGCCGGGCTGCGCCGCGCTGCGCAGCAGCCCGTCCTCCTCGTACGACCACTGCTGGGTGTCCGCCGCCGAGCAGACGGCCAGCTCGGTGCCGGCGCCGGGCTTCGGCGGGTCGCGGATGTCCAGGCACAGGTCGGCGGCGGCGTTGCGCAGCCCGGTCCGCCGTGGCGGGACGGGGAGTTGGGCGGTGCCCGGGGGTGCGGTGGAGACGGTGGGCGGGGCCTGGGTGCCGGTGCCGCCGTCGGTCGCGAAGCCGGGGGGAGCGGAGCCGTCGTCGTCGGACCAGACACTGGCGGCGAGGACGGACGCGAGCAGCCCGGCGGAGGCGATCCCCACACCGGTGAGCAGCGCCCGGGACGGACGCGGTCCGCCCGCCGCCCCGCGCAGTTGCGGGGGGACCCGGGGCAGCAGGCGCCGGCGTCCGCCGCCGTGCCGGGCCGGACCGCGGGGACGGGGGCTCGGCCGGGTGCGGCCCGGGCGGGAGTCCAGATAGCGGCGGGCGCCCCAGCCGAGCACGGATTCCGCGAGCAGGGTGCCCAAGCCACCCTCGAAATGGCTCAGTTGTTCGGCGGCGGAACGGCAGTAGCGGCACTGGGCGAGATGCTGCTGGACGTCCGGCAGCAGGGCTCCGCCGCGCCGCATGGGGACATCGAGCAGACGGTTGTAGAAGCGGCAGTCTTTCGTCGGGGCGAGTTCCCGATGCGCGAGGACACAGCCTTCACGGAATTTTTCACGCGCCTGTTCGAGCGCGACCGACGCGGTGTCGGTATCCATGCCCAGCAGTCCCGCGGGCACGGTTATCGCTTCCGCCTCCACCTCGGTGTGCCACAGCAGACACCGGGCCAGTCCCGGAAGGGCGTGGAATGAACGTCCGGCCAGCTTCCGATTTTCCGCGGTCATCGACTTCGCGGCCCGTATACCGCGACCGCCGGCCGGTTTCCCGAGGTCCGGCAGAACGGCCGATATCCGTTCCTCGGCGGCCCATACCCGGACCGTGTCCCGTACGGCGACCAGCAGCCGGGGCCGCAGCGCCGTGCCCGGTTCGCCGAGCGCCAGCCGGTCGAGGACCTGGTGGAAGGCGGCGGAGGTGACCATCGCGGCGGCCTCCGCGCGGGAGGCCAGGCAGATCACCGCGTATTCCTGGGCCGGGCGCCAGTGGCGCGCCATCAGCAGGGCGACCGTAGGGGAGGTCGCGCCGTCCGGTCTGCCTCTGAGGCGGGCGGCGAGGCCGTCGTCCGATTCCTCGGGGGCGCCGGCGGGCGGGGGGTAAGGGGGGCGAGGGGGGTGGGGGGTGGGCACTGAGCGGATTCCTTCCCACACGCGGAGATCAGCGCGGGGAGCGTGAATTCACCACTTCTCATCCGGTCCCGATTCCCCCATCGGTACGAATGCGACCCGGCTTTTAACCCCCCGCACGGGCACTTAACCCTCGCACAACCCACTCACGCCCAACAAGGCACTCGGGCAACATCCGCATCGTTGAAAGAAAGTCAGAAACAGTGGCAACTCCCCTCACCCGCACCGGCTTTCGGCTTTGCCCCGCACCCCGTGTGAATCACGCACCCGCGCCGGAGCGCCACGCACGCTCCCGGCGTGCACGAGCGCGCGGTGCACTGGGAGCGGCCCCTCGGAAGGCCCCGCGCAGGACAGCGGCTCCTGTGCGCGAGGGCCGCCGACCCCATTCCTCCCGCCCTCGGTCGGCGGCCCCGAGGGGCGGGCCCGAGGGGGCGGGCCGAGGGGGGCGGGCCCGGCCGGTGGCCCCTGAACCTCAGATCTGCCAGGACCGCAGCCGGTCGGCGGCGCCGAACACATCGGCCCTGCCGTCGATCAGGTCCCGGGCGAGGTCGACCAGCGCGCCGTACGGCGGATCGATGCCGACGCCGCTGACGAACATGTACGCCACGGCCGTGGCGCAGGCGAACCGGGCGTTGGCCGAGGGCAGCGGCTTGAGCAGGGCCAGGGTGTGCAGCAGCGCGGCCGCCCGCCAGGCCGGGTCGGAGTCCACGCCGAGCCGCGGCGGGTCGACGCGGTGCCGGGCCACGGCGGCGACCAGCGCGGAGAAGTCGTTGATGACGGGCTGGTCCGGCAGGACCTCCTCGTGCCGCTGGAGCAGCCAGGGCACGTCGATGTGGATGACGGCTGCCATCACTCAGGCGGCCCGCCCCTCGCCCTTGACGGGTGGTTCGTCCTCCGGGAACGCGGCGGCGAACTCGTCGGCGTGCGCGGAGAAGAACCGGCGGAAGGCTTCCGCGCCCTCCTGGAGTGCCCGGTGCCGGGCGATGTCGGCCGCCGCGGCCTCCCGTACGAGCGCCTTCATCGACGTACCCCGCTCCTTGGCGATCTGCCGCAGATCCTCAAGTTCGCGGTCGCTGAACTCCACGTTGAGAGCTGGCATGACTTCACGGTACCGCGCGGGTACTTACCCGTAAATACGACCAGGTCAGATGTGGTGTGCAACGGTACCCGGCGGGACGCAGGACGCCGCTGCGGCAGGGCCACGTCTTGCCGGTCCTCACCACCCGTGAGCGCCCCGTGCGCACCCGGCGGGGCTGGTCGGCGGGGGCGATGCGGCACGGGGTGAGCACCGTCCGCTCGGGCCGCCGGCACGCGCTCGGGATCGTCTTCTCCGCCGCGGCGTGACTCGTCTTCCCCGACGCCGCGTGAGAGCTGGGTCACATTACCCCGCCCGGGTGTCACAAACGGACCCCCTCGTGGCCTCCCAGGGGTGAGCGCACCGCAGCGGAGGCCACCGTCATGTCCGAGACACCCCTTCCCGACACCGACGACCGGTTGGACCAGGCCACCGGCGTCTTCGTCGACCATCGCGAGCTGCTGTTCGGCGTCGTCTACAACGTCCTGGGCAGCGTCGCCGACACCGAGGACGTCCTCCAGGAGACCTGGCTGTCCTGGACCGCCCGGGGTGGCGGCGACCCCTTGGCCGGGGTCGACAATCCGCGGGCGTACCTCGTCCGCGTCGCCGTCAACCACGCCCTGCGCCGGCGTGCCACGATCAGCCGCCGCCAGGAGACCTACGTCGGCCCCTGGCTGCCCGAGCCGCTGGTCGCGTCCGACGACGGCGCGGACGACCCGGCACTGCGCACCGAGTCCGTGTCCCTGGCGCTGCTGGTGGTGCTGGAGTCGCTGTCCCCGCTGGAGCGCGCGGTGTTCGTCCTGAACGAGGTGTTCGGCTACCCGCACACCGAGATCGCGGACATCCTCGACCGCACCCCGGCGGCGGTACGGCAGCTGGCCCGGCGCGCCCGCGCCCATGTGCACGCGCGCCGGCCGCTCTACCAGGCGCATCCACGGGTGCGCAGGGAGGCGACGGAACGGTTCGTCCGGGCCGCGCTCGGCGGGGACATCGCCGCCCTGATGGAGATCCTCGCGCCGGACGTCACCGTGTGGTCGGACGGCGGCGGCAACCGCAAACCGTCGGGACTGCGCCCGGTGCACGGCCGGGACAAGGTGGTGCGGCTGCTCACCGGGCACGGGGCCCGGCCGGACGTGAGCGCCCTGGACGTGCGCTACCGGCGCGTCAACGGCGACGACGCGGCGGTGCTGTTCGAGGGCGACTCGCCGTTCGCCGTGATGGTCATGGACCTCACCCCGGAGGGCGACCGGATCTCGGGCGTCTACATCGTCAGCAACCCCGACAAGCTCGCACACGTCGAGCGGGGCGGGGCGGAGGAGGGGGCATGAAGCAGGCGTCCCGCGGCGAACGCGTCGCCGACTGGTTCGACGGGCGCCTCGGCATCCACGCGCTCGGCCGCAAGTACCTGCGCAAGGTCTTCCCCGACCACTGGTCGTTCCTGCTCGGCGAGATCTGCCTGTACAGCTTCGCGGTGCTGATCCTGACCGGCGTCTGGCTCACCTTCTTCTTCCACCCGTCCATGAACGAGGTCACCTACCAGGGCAGTTACGTCCCGCTCAACGGCGTGCGGATGTCGGAGGCGTACGCCTCCACCCTCGACATCAGCTTCGAGGTGCGCGGCGGACTGCTCATCCGGCAGCTGCACCACTGGGCGGCGCTGGTCTTCGTGGGCGGGATGCTCACGCACATGATGCGGCACTTCTTCACCGGCTCGTACCGCAAACCCCGCGAGGTGAACTGGCTGTTCGGCTGGCTGCTGCTCTTCCTCGGCATGTTCGAGGGCCTGTTCGGCTACTCGCTGCCCGACGACCTGCTCTCCGGCACCGGGCTGAGGTTCGTCAACGGCGCCCTGCTGGCGGTGCCGATCGTGGGGACGTACCTGTCGATGTTCCTGTTCGGCGGGGAGTTCCCCGGTGACGACATCGTGGCGCGCTTCTACGCGCTGCACATCCTGGTGATCCCCGGCATCATGGCGGCCCTGAGCCGCAGCACAGGACTCGTACATGAGGCCCGATCGCAGGGGAAGCGGGACGGCTCACGCAGACGCCTGGACGATCAGTTCGTGTGCCGTCTCCGCCTGCGGACTCCCCCCCGCGCACAACAGGACCGCCTCCGCCAACTCCCTGAGCGCGCCGGGGCGGCGGGCGCAGGTGCGCAGGATGCTGATGGTGTCCATGCGGGGGCGGCTGTGCCGGGGGATGGCGGCTCGGACGCCGATCCTGAGCAGGCCGAGGATCTCCTCGCGGCCCTGCGGCTCCACGAACTCCTCCACCGCCAGGAGCGCGTCGGTCAGGGCGCGGAGCCGTTCGGGGGGCAGGTCGGAGTGGAAAGCGGTCGTGGGGTCGGGGCCGCCGCGGGACAGCAGCTGGCCCTCGTCGCCGTCCCAGGTGCGGGACCACAGGTAGGTGGGGGTCTGGGAGGCGCGGCCCTCGGCGCGAAGCCGGGTGAACCGCTCCCGCAGGCGGTCCATGACCGCGCCGGGGTCCGGTGGCCAGCCCGTGCCGATCGTCGGGTCGCCGGTGAGGACGTCCAGCGTCTCCCGGCTGAACAGGCCGGTCCCGTTACCGCGCAGGTTGGTCGCGGCCTCTCCCGGGCGGGCCGCGAAGAGCACCGCCTGGTCGCGGGCGGTGCGCGGCATCGGGGTGCCGTAGTCCTCGCGCGGCAGATGGCGCCGGCCGCGCCAGGGGTTGTGCAGGAGCTGGCAGGCGTCGACCAGCCAGATCTGGCGCGGGTGGCGGGGCACGGCGCGGTAGTACGCCAGGAGCGCGTCGAAGTCCAGGTTGAGCGGGTCCTCCGCGGTGGCGTCCGCGTAGAAGAGCCGCCGTCTGCCCTCCGCGTCCAGCACGCCGTGCCCGCCCCAGACCACCCACAGCAGCTCGCTCTGCTCGGCGGCGACGGTCCGCAGCAGGGTGTGGTGCACGGTGGCCCGGTCCGCGCCGAGGACGGTGTACGGCGCCTGGTGTGCGGCTCCGGTCCGCTCGGGCGGCGCGGACAGCAGCGCGGTGATCCGCTCGGGCGGCACACCCCGGGCGAGGAACCAGTCCGCGAACCGCAGCGCGTCGGACACGGGTCCGTCGAGTGCCCAGCGCGCCCCCGCCTCGTAGGCGTCGACGCCCACCACGACGACGGTCGTGCGACGGGGATCGGCTTGCGGTGCGGGCGGGTTCATGCGCCCAGTGTGCCGCCCGAGCGGCCTCAGCGGGTCATCCTTGGTCCGCCACGAAGGAGGCCATCCGGGTCAGCGCCGAGTTCCAGTTGATGGTGTGCTCGTTGGTCGACCAGGACTGGATGTCGTCGATGTAGCAGAACTGGCCGACGCAGCCCTGGAGTTTGCTCTGCGCGAAGGGGTCCTGGATGCTCGAGTTGGGCCCTCCGGCGAGCGTGCCGACCGGCGGGTTCGGCTGGTTCGGGTCGAGCTGGTTGGCGTACCAACGGGCGTGCTGGTTCTTGGCGTTGACCTCGCCGTAGCCGGTCACGTACGAGATGTTCAGCGCGTTGCGGCCGAACACGTAGTCCATGCTCTGCAGTGCGCCGTCCCGGTATTTCGAGGCTCCCGAGATGTCGTACGCGGTCGCGATGACCACCGCGTTGTGCAGCAACTGGTGGTTGGAGCCCCAGTCGTAGCGGTTGTCCTCGGGGGCGTACGGCATGCCGTAGGGGTGTGCCCTCAGCGTGGCCAGGTAGCCGTCGGCGCCCTTGAGGACGGACTGGCGCACCTTGTCCCGGCCGGGCAGTGCGCTCGGCACGGTCGCCAGGTCGAGCCGGGCCGCCGCCGCCGTCCGGGCCCAGTCGTAGCCGAGGGGGCCGAAGATGTCGGCGGTGTGGACCGGGGAGTTGAGGACGCGGTCCCGGAACTTCGCCTCGCCGGTGCTGAGGTACAGCTCGGCGGCGGCCCAGTAGAACTCGTCGGTGACGTTGTTGTCGGCGTAGGCGCCGCCGCCGATGCCGTCGCTCTCCGAGGCGTACCGGTCGGGGTGCGCGAGCGCGGCCGCCCATGCCTTGCGCGCGGCGGCCAGCGCCTCGGCGGCGAACTCCCGGTCGTACGGCTTGTACAGGCGGGCGGCCTGCGCGGCCGTCGCCGCGAGGTTCAGGGTCGCCGCGGTCGACGGCGGGTGCAGCTCGCGCTTTTGCGGGTCGTCGCTCGGCAGCAGCGGCAGCCCCGTCCACTTCTCGTCGTGGATCTTGTGGTGGGCCATGCCGGCCAGCGGCTGCCCCTCCGGCACCTGCATCTTCAGCAGGAACTCCAGCTCCCAGCGGACCTCGTCGAGGAGGTCGGGCACCTTGTTGCCGCTCTCGGGGATGGCGAGGGTGCGGTCGCCCAGCTTCGCCGGGTCCCCGGTGCGGGCGTGCAGCGCGCGCTCATAGGTGCTGAGCAGCTCCCAGACCGATATGCCGCCGTTGACCACGTACTTGCCGTGGTCGCCGGCGTCGTACCAGCCGCCGGTGACGTCGAGGGTGTAGTCGCACACGCCGGGCTGGCAGGGCACGTCCCCGTCGCCCTGGTTCGGCGCGACGTCCACATGGCCCGCGGGGCGGCCGTAACCGGGCCGCAGGTCATCGCGTATGGCGATGCCGCTGCGCTGGGTGTAGTAGTACTTCGCCGCGTCCAGGCGCAGCCGCTCGTAGGCGCTCGCGTCGATGTCGAAGGGGCGGCTGGTCTCGCCGTCGGCGACCAGGGTGAGGCCGGTGCCGCGGGTGCGGTAGGAGCCGAAGTCGAGGGAGTGGACGTTCTGCCCGGAGGAGGCGTCGGTGCCGCGCGGCACGGTCCAGCCGCGGGCGGCCACGGTTCCGTCGGCCCGGCGGAGCTGCCACGGCAGCCGCTCGGTGGCGTCGGTGACGAGGGTGGCGTTCTTGGGCCCCGCGGGCAGATAGGCGACCTGGTTCACCCGCATCCGGGGCCCGGTGTCGGGCTCGTACGGCTCCGGCTGCACCCCGCCCAGCAGCGAGACGTCGTCCAGGCAGAACCGCCACGGGTCGGCGCTGCCGCCGACCTGGAGGCCGACCTGGCCCTGAGCGGTGTCGGCGGGTGCGGTGAAGGTGTACGAGTAGCGGTTCCCGGAGACGCTGAGCTGCGGCGACACCTCGAAGTAGGTGTCGTACGGCGCCACTTGGAGGCCGACGATGGCGCGCACGACATGCGCGTCGGGCAGCCCGGAGGCGGTGAAGGAGAAGCGGTACGACTCCCCCTTGACCAGGGTGATGTCGTTCTGGCCGATGGCCGCGTCCCAGCGGTTGGTGGTGCCGCCGGGCACGTCCGCGCAGAGCTGTCCGTCGGACAGGCCCGCGGTGACATTGCTCGTCCACCACGGTTCCGCGGTGGTGTCGAAGGTGCCGTTCTTGACCTGCTCGATCTCCTCGGCGCCGGCCACGGGGGCGGGCAGCGCGACCAGGGCCGCTCCGAGCAGGGTCGTCAGGGACAGCACGGCGGTTCTGCTTCGTTTCACGTCTGCGCTCCTCGGCGGAGGTGCGGGAGCGCTCCCATGGGAGCGCTCCCAAAACGGTCGGGGGACAGCTTGTGGCAGCCGCGAGATCCCGTCAACGGTCCGGACAGAGCTCGTCCAACTGCCCTGCCCCCGGGGACCGTCCGGACAACGGCCGGAATGCGGCCTTGACGGTTCCGGACGCCCGCACCGGGGTTCCTGGTCCGTCCCGGGCGCGGACGCACTACGCTGGAACGCATGTGACCACCGGTCACTGTGAGTGTCCGCGTTGGAGTGGCGACGATGACCCCGCACGACCCGATCGACGACGCCGCGACGGCTCGGGCCGTCATCGACGAGCACGGCACCCTGGTGGAGTGGAACGCCGGTGCCCGGCGGCTGCTGGGCTGGTCCGCCGCCGACGTCGTGGGGCGCCCGGCCGCCGAGCTGCTGGCCGACGGCTCGGTGCCCGTCCCGGCGGGCCCGCGCTGGGACGGCACGCTCCCCTTGCGTCACCAGGACGGCCACCGGGTCCGGGTGTGGCTGCTGGCCCACCACCGGCCGCCGGGCGAGGACCGCCCGGCGCACTGGCTGGTGGTCACCCCGCTGGAGGCGGAAGGCCCCCGCTCCCCCGGCGACCCGCTGGCCACAGCCGCGCTCACCCAGTCGCCGTGCGCCGTCGCCGTCTACGACGAGCGGCTGCGGCTGAGCCGGATCAACGACGCCATGGCCGAGGTGCTCGGCCTGCCCGAGGAACGCATCCAGGGGCTCAGGATCTCCGAGATCGGCGGCCGGGCGCAGAGCGAGGAGCTGGAGGAGCACATGGCCGGCGTGCTGGCCACCGGCCGGCCCCGGGACGTGCAGACGTACATGCGCACCGGCGGCGAGAGCCGCGCGCACGCCTGGCTGGCCCGGATGGCACCCGTCACCGACGCCGAGGGCCGGGTGCGGGGAGTGTGCCTGGCCGCCCACGACTTCACCGAGAACTACCTCTCCCGGGAACGGCTCCAGCTGGTCAACGCGGCCAGCGTGCGCATCGGCACCACTCTCGACGTCACCCGCACCGCACAGGAACTCGCCGATGTGTGTGTGCCCGCGCTCGGCGACTTCGTCAGCGTCGACCTGCTCGACCCCGACGACGAGGGCACGACCGCGACCGCGCCGATCACCGCGCCGGTAGGGCTGCGCCGCGCCGCGCACCGGTCGATCAGCCCCGGCAGCCCGGAGGCCGTGGTCGAGCCGGGCCGTCTGGAGCTGTACCCGGCCGAGTCCCCGCAGGCCGCCTCCCTGACGGCGGGCCGCACCGTCGTCGCCTCGGTGCCCTCCGGCGATCTCGACGCGTGGCTGAGCTGGGACCGCAAGCGCAGCGCCCGGGTCCGGGAGCACGGCATCCACTCCACGATGTCCGTGCCGATCCAGGCGCGCGGGGTGACCCTCGGCGTCGCGGTGCTCACCCGGTTCCGGCGCCCCGACCCCTTCACCCCCGACGATGTGCTGCTCGCCGAGGAGATCACGGCCCGCGCGGCCGTGTGCGTGGACAACGCCCGCCGCTACTCCCGCGAGCGCGAGACCGCCCTCGCCCTCCAGCGGAGCCTGCTCCCCCAGGGGCTTCCGCGCACCCCCGCCGTGGACGCGGCCTCCCGCTACCTCCCGGCCGCCCGCTCCGGTGTGGGCGGCGACTGGTTCGACGTGATCCCGCTGTCCGGGATGCGGGTCGCCCTGTGCGTCGGGGACGTGGTCGGCCACGGCGTCCAGGCGTCGGCGACCATGGGCCGGCTGCGCACCGCCGTCCGCACCCTCGCCGACATCGACCTGGCTCCGGACGAACTCCTCACCCACCTCGACGACCTGGTCGTACGGCTCTCCGAGGAGGCCGGCGGCGAGGGCAGCCCCGGTGAGGTCGGCGCCACCTGCCTGTACGCCGTCTACGACCCGGTGTCGCGGCGCTGCACCCTGGCCCGGGCCGGCCATCCCCCGCCCGTGCTGGTCCCGCCGACCGGGGCGCCCCGGTCGGTCGACCTGCCCGCCGGGCCACCGCTGGGCCTCGGCGGGCTGCCCTTCGAGCCGGCCGAGCTGGATCTGCCCGAGGGCAGTGTGCTGGGGTTCTTCACCGACGGTCTGCTGGAGCACCGCGAACGCGACGTCGACGCCAGTCACGCCCTGCTGCTCGACGCGCTCACGACCGCCGACGACTCGCTGGACGAGATCTGCGACCGGGTCCTGCGCACGCTGCTGCCGCCCGGCGGGGCCTCCGACGACGTGGCCCTGCTGCTGGCCCGCACCCGGGGCCTGCCCGCCTCCCAGGTCGCCACCTGGGACATCCCGGCCGATCCGGCGCTGGTGGCGCCGATCCGCAAGCAGGTCGTCGACCAGCTCGGCTCCTGGCGGCTGAGCGAGGCGTCGTTCACGGCCGAACTGGTGGTGAGCGAACTGGTCACCAACGCCATCCGGTACGGCTCGAAGCCGATCCGGCTGCGGCTCATCCATGACGCGGCCATGCTGATCTGCGAGGTGTCCGACTCCAGTCACACGGCCCCGCATCTGCGCCGGGCCAAGACCTGGGACGAGGGCGGCCGGGGGCTGCTGCTGGTCGCCCAGCTCACCCAGCGCTGGGGCAGCCGGCACACCGCGCAGGGCAAGACGATCTGGGCGGACATCGCCCTGCTCGACGAGGGCTGAGCGGGCGCGGGCTCCCCGCGTTTCCCCGTACGCACGGCGGACACCCGGGCAGATGACGAACCATCAGGAGCGTGCACACCATGGCGAACACCTCCTCCTCCGGACGCCGGGCCGCCCTGCTCGCCGGTGCGGTCGTGACGCTCGGCGCACTGACCGCCTGCGGCAGCGCGGACGGCACGGCGACCGCGCCCCGGCAGCCGCCCGCCCGGAGCGACCGAACCGCTCCCGGCGAACAACCCGCCACTACGACCGAACCGGCGCCGTCCACGACCGCGGACCGGCAGTCGGGCCGCTGCCGCACCGGCGAACTGCGCGCCGAGGTCGGCCGCATGGACCCCGGAGCGGGCCAGCGGAACTTCCCGGTCGTCCTGACCAACACCTCCGCGCGCACCTGCACGGTCTACGGCTATCCGGGCGCCGCGTTCGTCGACGCGTCCGGCGAGCAGCTCGGCCCGGACCCCGAGCGCGCTCCCGGCTCACCGGCGCGGGTGACGCTGGCCCCCGGGGAGAGTGCCTGGGCGGGTCTGTCGTACTCCAGTCCGGAGGTCAGCGGGGCGCGCACCGCTCGCCCGGCGGCGCTGCTGGTGACCCCGCCGGACGAGCGGGAGCCGATCGAGGTGCCCTGGACGGCGGGTGCGGTGCCCGTGGCCGGGAACGCGTCGTCGGTGTCCTTGACGGTGCTCGCGCCGGGCTCGGGGCCCTGACGGCCCGGCCCTCCCGAGGTCAGCGGCGTCCGCCGCCGTGGCCGTGGCCGCCCCAGCCGTCGTGGTCGTCGTCGCCCCGGCAGGCGTACGGGTCCGCGGCGCAGTCGTCCGTGACGGAGGGCGTCGGGGTGGGCGACGGGGCCGGGGAGGCGGTTGCCTTCGGGGGCTTCGACGGGGTGGGGGCCGGTTTCGGTGTGGGCGCCGCCGGGGTCGTGGGTTCGGCCCAGTTGACGGCCTTCAGCTGCAGCTCGGGCGTGGAGGTGTCGATCACCCAGCGCTGGGCCGGGTCGTCCGTGCGGGTCTTGAGGACCAGTGCGCCGGAGCCGTCGGTCGCGGCGGGCGTCAGCGCCAGCTCCTGGTCCCGGCGCGGGACGAGGGTGCCCTGGAGCGTGAAGTCGTAGCGGACCTCTTTGGTGTCCGTGCAGGGCGCGAGCCGTACCGAGTAGCCGAGACGGGAGTCCAGGCAGAGATCGGGCTCGGCGGCGCTGCGCAGGCGGCCGTCGGTCTCGTACACCCACTGCTGGCCGGCCTGTGCGGAGCACTCCGCGAGCCCGGTCTCGGCGCCCTTGAGGACCGCGCCGCCGACGATGCCGACGCAGAGCCCGGAGGCGAGGTTGTGCAGCCGCCCGGTCAGCGTGCCCTGCGCGGCCTCCTCGGCCCCGGCCCACGAGGGCCCCCTCGTCGGGGTCGGGCCCTCGGAACCGGCGGGCTCGGAGCCGCGGCCGGTGGGGGCGGTGCCGTCCTTCGGGCCCAGGGCGGACCACAGCACCACGGGGACCACGACCAGCGCGCCGACGGCCGCCCCGGCGACGGTGAGATGGCGTCGGCGCACGGCACGGCGGGCGGCCTTGCGGGCCCGACGGCTGCACCCGGGCCGCGAGACCGCCGGGGAGGACTCGGGGGCGGGCCCGGCGGGTGCCTCGGGTGCCTGTCCGGCGCCGAAGTCCTCGCCCAGGACGGTCGCCGCCCGAGCCACCGGCGCGCTCTCGTCGTCCGCGCTGCGCGCCCGGGACTCGACGTACTCCCGTGCTCCCCACCCGAGGACGGCCTCCGCCAGCGCCGGCCCGAGTCCGTGGGGGAAGCAGGCCAGCTGGCCGGCGGTGTCCCGGCAGTGCTTGCACCCCTCCAGGTGGGCACGGAGATCGGGGTCCACGTCGACCGCGCCGCGCCGGTAGGTGACGTCGAGCAGCCGCAGGTAGCGGCGGCAGTCCTGGTCGGGGGCGAGTTCGCGGTGGAGCTGGAGGCACTCCTCGCGCAACCGGTCGCGGGCGCGGCCGAGTTCGACGCGGGCGCCTTCCACGTCCAGGCCCAGCAGCCCCGCGGGTGTCTCCAGGGGTTCGGCCTCGACCTCGGTGTGCCACAGCAGGCAGCGGGCCGACTGGGGCAGCCGCTGGAAGGCGCCGGACAGCAGACGGCGGTGGGCCGGCGGCAGCAGTCGGGCGGCGACACGCTCGCCGCCGGGGGCGTCGGAGCGCAGCTCGGGGTGGAGCAGTTCGCGCCGCTGGTCGGTGTCCCACTCCCCCGCCACCCGCCGCACGGTGACCAGGAGGTGGGGGCGCCAGGCGGAGGTCGGACCGGTCTGCCGCAGGGTCTGTCCGAAGAGCCTGGTGAACGCCGCGGTGGTGAGCATGCCGGCGGCGCGGGCCGTACTCGTGCACAGCCGCGCGTAGGCGAAGCCCGCGGCCCAGTGCCGGTCGAGGAGTTCACCCACGGGCTGGAGCGCGGGTGACGCGCCCGTCCACTTCTTGAGTTCGGCGCTCAGTTGCGCGTCGGTCAATTCGAGAAGGCGGGCGTTTCCTGGGGAATTCGGCAAGCCTGCGTCGTGCACGCGGCATTCCTCCGGAGGGCATGCGGCATCATGCGAGGTGAGGGGGCGAGGTTCACCTTTGCACAGGTCAGCGACAGGGAACAAGAGTTTCTGCGGTTCCGTGCATTGCGTGCGCACCGCGGCAATTGAATACGCGTCAATAAAGGTGTTGAACACTTTGTTGAAGTGAAAAAGGAACGGTCCGTGCGGAACCTGGACCGGCGTCCCGCACGGACCTCACGACCGCAGGGTGTCAGTGGCCGACGATGTCCCGGGCCGTGTACGGCTGTTCCAGTTCCTCGATCTCCTTGTCACTCAGCGTGAGTTCGACCGCGGCGGCCGCGTCCTCGATGTGCCCGGGCCTGGCCGCGCCGACGATCGGGGCCGCCACGGTCTCCCGGTGCAGGAGCCAGGCGAGGGCCACCTGGGCGCGGGGGACGCCCCGGTCGTTCGCCACCCGGGTGACCGCCTCGACGATCGCGCGGTCGCTCTCCCGGTACAGGCGGCCACCGAAGTCGTCGGTCGCGCTGCGGCCGGTGACGGTGCCCCAGTCGCGGGTGAGGCGGCCGCGGGCCAGCGGGCTCCAGGGCAGGACACCCACACCCTGGTCCGCGCAGAGCGGCAGCATCTCGCGCTCCTCCTCGCGGTAGAGGAGGTTGTAGTGGTTCTGCATGGAGATGAACCTGGTCCAGCCGTTGAGCCGCGCCGTGTACTGCATCTTGGAGAACTGCCAGGCGTACATCGAACTCGCGCCGATGTAGCGGACCTTGCCGGCTTCACCAGGTCGTGCAGCGCCTCCATGGTCTCCTCGACCGGGGTGTGCGGGTCGAAGCGGTGGATCTGGTACAGGTCGACGTAGTCGGTGCCCAGGCGGCTGAGGCTGTGGTCGATCTCCGTCATGATCACCTTGCGGGACAGGCCCGCACCGTTGGCGCCGGGCCGCATCCGGCCGTTCACCTTGGTGGCCAGCACATACTCGTCGCGCCGGGCGAAGTCGGCGAGCGCCCGGCCCACGATCTCCTCGCTGGTGCCGTCGGAGTAGACGTTCGCGGTGTCGAAGAAGTTGATGCCCGCCTCCAGCGCCTGCCGGATCAGCGGGCGGGACGCCTCCTCGTCGAGTGTCCACTCGTGCACACCTCGGTCGGGCAGCCCGTAGGTCATGCAGCCCAGACAGATCCGCGACACGTCCAGGCCCGTCGAACCGAGCTTCACGTACTGCATCGTTGCTGCTCCTGCCTTCGGGGTCGGTATCAGAGGGAGCGTACGACGCGGACGGGCCGCGCTTTGCTGCCCGCAGGTGACCGTGCGGCGTGGGAGCGGCTCGCGGGCCGGATCGCTCCCGCATTCTCGGCGCAGAGGACCGGCCACCGGCCGGTCACGGCCCTGCGGGAGGAATGCGGTGCGTCTTGACAGGCTGAGGACTCTGCTCGGAGCGGCCCTGGTGCTGCCGCTGGGGCTCGTGGCACCCGCGTGGGGACTGCCGGACCCGCCCCCGGCGCCGGCCGTCGCGGGCCCGGCCACGCTGTGCGCGCCCGCCGGGGTGCTGCACGGCTCGGAGGGGCAGCGGGCCTCGGTGTCCCTGTGCCTGGGCAGCGGTACGCCGATGATGGCGGTCTCGGCGCCCGCGACCTGCCGGCGGGCCGGTTCGTCCGCGCGGACGGCCTGTCTGACCTCGGGCTCCTGGACCGCCCGGCGGAACGGCGCGACCGTCGCCTCCGGGACGCTGCCCGGGTCGCGGGAGTACCCCGGTCCCGGCACCTACGACATGGAGGCCGAGGTCCGGGTCCGTTCCGATCCCGCCGGTGTGGACCTGACCGGCACGGTCCGGGCCACCCTCACGCTCAGCGCGCCCAAGGCGGCGCCCACGCACCGTGTCGAGGTGGACCGGTCGACGCTGCGGCGCGGTGCGGCGACGACGCTGACGTACACCGTGCACCGGGACAGCGAACGGGGGGACGGCAGCGCGCGGTTCGGGCTGATCGGCGAGGAGGCATCGGGGGTGGTGCTCGCCACGGGCGACGCCCGCTGCGTCAACCCGCTGGTCGGCCGGCACCCCTCGACGAGCCGCAACCGGTACGCCCTCGACTGCGCACTGACCGACCTGCAGCCGGGCCACCCGGCCACCGTGGTCGTCCGGGTCGCCCTGCGGGACGCCTGCTCCACGGTCGTCTCCAAGCTCGGCTACTGGATGCCGCAGGGGCAGGCGCTCTACACCGGCGGCATGCTGGCGGGGCCGACGGTCGACTGCGTCTGACCTTCCCGCGTCATACCCGGTCCGCGGCCAACTCCTCGACGCGGGCGAGGAGTTCGGCGCGGCCGATGGCGTCGGCGCGGGTGGCGGGCACGGTGCAGGCGTACGCCCCGGCGACGGCTCCGTACCGGGCGCACCGGACGGGGTCCTCGCCGTTCAGCCAGCCGAGCAGGAAGCCGGCGGCGAAGGCGTCGCCCGCGCCGTTGGAGTCGACGACCGGGGCCGACGGGGGCACGGCGGGGATGTGGGTGAGGGTGCCGGCGCTCAGCAGGTGGGCGCCCTCGGCCCCGGCGGTGGCGACGACGACCCGGGCCCGGCCGCGGGCGGCGATGTCCCGCATGGTGCGCTCATGGTCCAACAGGGCGGTGGTCGACAGGAAGACGACGTCGGCGGTGAGGGCGAAGGGCTCGTGATAGGGGTTGGCGCCGTCCCAGTCGTGCAGGTCGGTGGAGAGGGTCAGGCCCGACTCCCGCAGCAGGGGCAGGGCGTGGGCGCAGGGGTGGGTGATGACGACGTGCACGTGGCGGGCGGCGGCCGCCAGGGCGCGCACGGTCTCCGCCGGGAAGCGGTCGGCCTCCCGGGAGCGGGTGTCGTCGTACAGGGACAGCCGTCGGCCGTCGGGGTCGACCAGGTTGACCGCGCGCTTGGTGCCCGCGGGCTGCGGTACGGCGGTCAGCGGGATGCCGTGGTCGCGGTGGAGGGCACGGACCAGATCCCCCTCCGGGTCCTCGCCGAGCATGTCGAGGTGGTGGGTGCGCAGGCCCAGGGCGGTCAGGCCGAGCGCGACGAAGTCCCCGCTCTGCCCCGCGCGGCTGGTGATGCCGGGCCGGATCATGTAGCTGTCGGCGTAGGGCAGGGGCAGTTCGGGGACGTGGACGATCGTGTCCACGCCCGCGCCGCCCAGGACCAGGACGTCGGTCTCGGTGCTCATGGCGTTGCGTCGTTCCTCTCGGCTCGGAGAGGCGAGTCAAACAGCCCGGCACCGTAGCTGCAACAACTTGCTGCAAATTTCGGCAACTTGCTTCCCGCGCTACGGCATCTCCAGCAGGTCCAGCGCGCGCTCCCATCCGAACTCCGGCCGCTCACCGTCCGGTCGGGGGTCGCCGGTGTACGGCTCGCCGAAGCGGACGCCCATCCCGCGCAGCCGGTTCAGGCTCTCCCGGTACGCGGGATGGGCGGCGAGCGCGTCGGCCACGCAGGGCAGGGCGGCGACCGGGACGCCCAGGCCGGGGGCCTCGCACAGGGTGGCCACGGCGAGGGTGTCGGCCAGGCCCCGCGCCCACTTGTTGACGGTGTTGAAGGTGGCGGGCGCGACCACGACCGCGTCCGGCGGCGGGAAGGGGCGCGGATCGCCGGGGGTGCGCCAGGCGGAGCGGATCGGGCGGCCGGTGAGCGTCTCCACGGCGGTCGTGTCGAAGAAGCCGTTCATCGCCACGGGCGTCGCGATGACCCCGACCTCCCAGCCCCGCTGCCGTGCGGCGAGGACGAGTTCACCGACGCCGGCGGCGATTCCGGCGGCGCAGACGATGACGTAGAGGAAGGGTCTCCCGGCCTGTTCGGTCATCCCGGAACCCTACTGAACGGGCAGCGGCTCCTCGCGACGCGGGCCGGGGATCCGGCGCTCGTGCTCCTCGATGCGCAGGTCGTTGATGCTGGCCTCCCGCCGGGTCATCAGACCGTGCGCGTCGAACTCCCAGAGCTCATTGCCGTACGACCGCCACCACTGGCCGTCGGCGTCCTGGCACTCGTACTGGAAGCGGACCGCGATGCGGTTGCCGTCGAAGGCCCACAGGTCCTTGCGCAGGGCGTACGCGCGCTCCCGGGCCCACTTCGCGGTGAGGAACTCGACGATCCGCGCCCGGCCGGTGAGGAAGGTGTCGCGGTTGCGCCAGACGGAGTCCTCGGAGTAGGCGAGCGCCACCCGGTGCGGGTCGCGGGTGTTCCAGGCGTCCTCGGCGGCGCGCACCTTCCGCGCGGCGCTCTCGCGGGTGAACGGGGGCAGGGGCGGGCGGTCGGGCACGGGGCCTCCTGACTACGGGAGAACGAGCGTTCTCCGTTACGCTCGGCACGGTAGGAGAACGCACGTTCTCGCGTCAAGGAGCCGTCGGACGGGGAGTGGCCGGACATGGACAGCGCAACCGCCCGGGAGCGGGCCCTGGACGCCGCGGAGGAGCTGTTCTACCGCCGGGGCATCCAGTCGGTCGGCATGGACGAGCTGCGCGGCGCCTCGGGCGTCTCCCTCAAGCGGCTCTACCAGCTCTTCCCCGCCAAGGAGCAGCTGGTCGAGGCCTACCTGGAGCGGCGCGACGGGCGCTGGCGCGGCCGGCTCGCCGCCCAGGTGGAACGCGAGCCGGACCCCGCCCGGCGGGTCCTCGCCGTCTTCGACTGGCTGGAACGGTGGTTCGCCGAGGACGGCTTCCGCGGCTGCGCCTGGATCAACTCCTACGGCGAACTCGGCGCCGGCTCGCACCGGGTGGCGGAGCAGGTCCGGGCGCACAAGCGGGCGTTCCGCCACTACCTCGGCGCCCTCGTGGCCGACGCGGGCCTGCCGGACGAGCTGACGGGGCCGCTGTTCCTGCTGGCCGAGGGCGCCATGGTGACGGCGGGCATCACGGGCAGCGCACAGCCCGCGGCCGAGGCCCGCGAGGCGGCGCGGCGGCTGCTGGAGTCCCGCTGAGGTCAGGCGGCGGCGAGCGCCGTCACCGCCTCACGGGCCCGTGCCAGGGAGTCCTGCGCGAGGGGCGCGAAAGGGGCCAGGTGCGGCAGCAGCCCGGCCAGCGTCAGCTCGGCGGCGACGAGGTGAAGGTTCTCCGGTCGTACGCCGAGATGGCCGAAGTAGGCCCGCAGGTACGGCGTCTGGAAGTCGTCGTGCTCGCGCGGGGTGCCCGGGCCGTAGCCCCCGCCGCGGGCCATGACCACCACCACCCGCAGCTCCCGCAGCAGGCTCTCGCCGGTGCCGGGGTCGGTGAAGGCGCCGGGGAAGGTGACGCGGTCGATCCACGCCTTCAGCGAGGCGGGCACCGAGAAGTTGTACATCGGCACGCCGAGCAGCAGGGTGTCCGCGGTGCGCACCTCCTCGATCAGGGGGCGGGTCAGCGCCCACGCGTGTTCCTCGGCGGGGTTCTCGACGAGCGCGGGAACCTTCTCCGGCGCGACGAAGCCCGCCAGTTCCACGCGTCGGCCGAGGGCGGCCTGGGCCGCGGTCAGCGGGGGCACCGGGTCGGCGCACAGGTCGCGGTAACGGTGGTGTTCGGTGCGGTGGGCGGCGCGCCAGGTGGTCGCGAACAGCGCGGTCAGCCGCCTGGTCACCGAGTCGTCGGCGGTGTCGGCACTGGAGTCGATGTGCAGCAGGTTCATGTCGGTCACCTCTGTGGGCCGGGATGCGTCACAGGGGTGACGGCACGCGACGAGGAAAGGTGACCCATGGCCGGGGACGAGACGCTGGCGCGGCGCTTCGAGGCGGAGCGCGGGCGGCTGCGGGCCGTCGCGCACCGGATGCTCGGCTCGCCCGACGAGGCGGACGACGCCGTGCAGGAGGCCTGGCTACGGCTGTTCCGCACCGGCGGCGACGGCATCGACAACCTCCCGGCCTGGCTGACCACGGTCGTCTCCCGGATCTGCCTCGACATGCTGCGGGCGCCCTCGGCCCGGCGGGAGGAGCCGTACGGGCAGCAGCCGCCGGAACGGGACCGCGCCGCGGACGGCCCCGAGGACTCGGTGCTGCTCGGCGATTCGGTGGGGCTCGCCCTGCTGGTGGTCCTGGACCGGCTGGGCCCGGCCGAGCGGGTCGCCTTCGTGCTGCACGATCTCTTCGGCGTGCCCTTCGACCGGATCGCCCCCGTCGTGGGCCGGTCCAGGCCCGCCGCGAAGAAGCTGGCCAGCCGGGCCCGGCACAAGGTGCGCGGCACACCGGCGGTGTCCGGCGCCGAACTCGACCGGCACCGACGGGTCGTCGAGGCGTTCCTGGCCGCCGCGCGGGGCGGGGACATGGGTGCGCTGCTCGATGTGCTGGCCCCCGACGTGGTGCGCCGCGCGGACCCCGCGGCCCTGCCGCCCGGGACGGCACCCGAGCTGCGCGGCGCCCGCGCCGTGGCGGAGGGGACGCTACTGCTGCGGGAGCGCTCCCGGTATGCGGCGGTGGCCCTCGTCGACGGGCGTGCCGGGATCGTCGTCGCCCCGGAGGGACGGCTGCTGCTGGCCCTGAGGGTCACCGTCGAGGGCGAGCGGATCGGCTCCTACGAGGTGATCGCCGGCCCGGACCGGCTCAGCCTTGTGGAGGTGGGTGTGTTCGGTCCGCCGCGGCTCAGCCGGGTTGAGGCGGGTGTGCTCGGTCCGCCGCGGCTCAGCCGGACACGGTGATCGCGCCGACCGGGCAGGCGCGGGCCGCCTCGCGGAGCATCGGGTCGCGGAGCACCGGGTCGCCCGAGCCGGTGTCGTGGCCGGGGAGCAGGAGGCTGAAGCCGTCGTCGTCCTGGGTGAAGACGCCGGGCGCGGCCAGGGCGCACTGGCCGGCGCCGATGCAGACGTCCTTGTCGATGTCGATGTGCATGACCGTCAGCCTTGTACAGGTCGGGAGTTCCGGCATCTCCAGGATCGTGGCCTCGCGGGAGATTTCTTCTCCGGGACGCATGAACCCCCGCCCGCCGGGCACCCGAGCGTCAGGCCCCGCCGCGCTCCCCCGTCGCGGCGGGGCTTTGCCGTGCCTCCTGGGCGGCCCGGTCGGTGATGTCCAGGAAGATCTGCTCCGCCTCCGGCACGGCCTCGCCGACGGCCCGCTTGATCCGTACGGCGACCTGCTCGACCTCTTCGCTGTCCAGGCCCGGCACCAGATCGACCCGCGCGGCGACCAGCGCGCTCTCCAGGCCCGTCTTCATGGTGAACAGCGCCTCCACGCTGTCGATCTCGGGCTGTTCGCAGAGCAGCGCCCGGATCCGCTCGGCCGCCTCGGGGTCGGCCGCCTCGCCGATCAGCTGGTCGCGTGCCTCGCGGCCCAGCCGGTAGGCGACGTAGACCAGCAGGGCGCCGATGGCGAGGGAGGCGGCCGCCTCGTAGACGACCTGGCCGGTGACCATGTGCAGGACCATGCCGGTCAGGGCGAGGGTCACGCCGAGCACCGCGGTGCCGTCCTCGGCGACGACCGTGCGCAGCGCCGGGTCGCGCAGCCCGCCGTCGAGGCCGCCCTGCCGGTGCGCCTGGTACAGCGCCCGGGCCAGCGAGGCACCCTCGGCGAGCAGGGCGAGGGCCAGCACGATCAGGCCAGCCACATAGCCCTCCAGGTTCTCCTCCTCGGTGCCGCTCCGGAGGGCCTCGACGCCCTGGTAGAAGGAGAAGCAGCCGCCCATGACGAAGATCCCGACGGCGGCGAGCAGCGACCAGAAGAAGCGTTCCTTGCCGTAGCCGAAGGGGTGCCGGCGGTCCGCGGGGCGGCGGCTGCGGCGCAGCGCGGCGAGGAGGAAGACCTCGTTCACGCTGTCGGCCACCGAGTGCGCCGCCTCCGACAGCAGCGCCGGTGACTGCGCGGCCAGCCCGCCCAGCGCCTTGGCCACCGCGATGACGAGATTGGCCGCGAGCGCCACCAGCACCGTGACCCGCGTCCTGTGGTCCGCTTCCGTAATCCTGCGGTCCGCTTCTGTAGTCGTGCCACTCATGCTTCGGCGGATGCCCGGGACCGGGCCGATCACACGGTGCCGTCCGGCGAAATCGGGGGACCCGGTGGAGGTCCGACAGGAGAGGAGGGGCGCGATGCCCGACGACGGCAACGCCGCCTACGGCCACAAGTCGTTCACCCGGTCCGCGGGCCATTTCGCCGACCGGGTCACCGCCGACGGCCGGGACGGCTGGCCGGTGGAGGCGGGCCGGTACCGACTGGTCGTCAGCCGTGCCTGCCCGTGGGCGAGCCGGGCGGTGATCTCCCGGCGCCTGCTGGGCCTGGAGGACGTCCTGTCGATGGCCGTCACCGACCCGATCCAGGACGACCGCAGCTGGCGCTTCACCCTCGACCCGGACGGCCGCGACCCCGTCCTCGGCATCCGCTTCCTCGCCGAGGCCTACGACGCGCGCGAGAAGGACGCTCCCGGCGGGGTGAGCGTGCCCGCGCTCGTGGACGTGCCGAGCGGGCAGCTGGTCACCAACGACTACCAGCGCATCACCCTGGACTTCGCCACCGAGTGGACGGCCCTGCACCGGGACGGGGCGCCGGACCTGTACCCGCGCGAGTCGCGGGAGGAGATCGACACGGTCATGGCGGAGGTCTACCGGGACGTCAACAACGGCGTGTACGCGGCCGGGTTCGCCACGGACCAGAAGGAGTACGAGGCGGCCTGCGCGGGGGTGTTCCGGCGGCTGGAGCTGTTGTCCCGGCGGCTGGAGGGGCAGCGGTACCTGGTCGGCGACACGATCACCGAGGCGGACATCCGGCTGTTCACCACGCTGGTGCGTTTCGACGCGGTCTATCACGGTCACTTCAAGTGCAACCTGTGGAAGCTGGCGGAGAACCCGGTGCTGTGGGCGTACGCCCGCGATCTCTACCAGACGCCCGGGTTCGGTGACACCGTCGACTTCGATCACATCAAACGGCACTACCACCAGGTGCACACCGGCATCAATCCGACCGGCATCGTGCCGCTCGGCCCGGGCCTGTCCGGCTGGCGCGCCCCGCACGGGCGGGAGAGGCTGGGCGGCCGGCCCTTCGGCACCGGCACCCCGCCCGGGCCGGTGCCCGCGGCCGAGCAGGTTCCGGACCTGACCCTTTAGGAGACAGACGTGGCCAAGAAGAAGGCAAAGAAGCTGAACCTTCCGCTCGCCTACAAGCCCCTCGGGTTCGCGATCGGCTGGGCGGGCGGCGCGCTCGCGGGCCTCGCCTTCCAGAAGACGTGGAAGGCGATCCGGGACGAGGACGACGCTCCCGACGCCCTGGACCGGGAGCGCGGCTGGGGCGAGATCCTGCTGGCCTCCGCGCTTCAGGGCGCCATCTTCGCGGTGGTGCGCAGCGCCCTGAACCGTACGGGCGCGAAGGCCGTCGAACGGACCACTGGAGTGTGGCCGTCCGACGTCAACAAGGACGGCAACAACCCCTAACCCTGTTTCGGCGCCGTCGGCGTCACCAGGCGCAGGGTGAAGGAGTGGCCGGCCGGGTCGGCGTATCCGCGTTCCTCGAAGGGGCCCGAGGCGTCCTTGGTCTCCAGCGGACGGCCGCCCAGGCCGATCACCCTGCGCTCGGCCTCGTCCAGGTCCTCCACCACGAAGTCCAGATGCGTCTGGAGGGAGTTCTCCGGGCGGGGCCAGCTCGGCGGGGTCGCGTTCACGTCGCGGCGGAAGGCCAGCCGGGTGCCGTCGGCGCCCCTGATCTCCACCCGGTTGGCGTTCGCATCGGTCTGCTCGGCCTCCAGCAGCTCCTTGTAGAACACCGCGAGCTTCTCGGGCTCGGCGCAGTCGAGCACCAAGACCCCCGCTTTCACCAGTGCCATGTCTCCTCCGTACGGTCGCGGGCGCGGAGCCGAACTGCCCCGCCGCCCTTACCCGTTCGGATATCCCCGCCCGCGGAAATCAGTCCGCGACCAGCCACTCCCCGTCGCGCATCAGCTCCCGCCCGGCGAGCTCGTTCGCCTCGCGCCAGGCCTGCACGCGCTGCGGCCGCACCCGGAAGTACAGGTACTCGGTGGTGAGTTCGCGCGGGTCGAAGCCGGTCCGGGCGGCGAACCCGTCCCCCTCCCCCGCCCGGAGTCCGTCGGCCGTGAGCGCGTCGACGGTGCCGTCGATCATCACCACGTCCCGGGTCGGCCCGAGGCCGATCCGCACGGTGCCGGTGGCCTTGAGGTTCCGCCCGGTGGGACTGGCGGCGGGCGTCGCGAGGAGCAGCGTCTCCCCGTCCCACAGGAAGGACAGCGGCACGAGGTACGGCGCTCCCGCCTCGGCGCCGGCGGTGGCGACCCACAGGTCCTCGTCGTGCTCCAGGCGGTGCAGGGTGTCGAGCTTGCGCTGCTTCGCGGGACGTGCGGGCGGCGGGGTCATCGGGGACAGCCTCCTGGCGGGACGTCGGTCGGTGCGGGCCAGTGTGACAGCGGGTGATCAAGTACGTCCCCGGATTTCCGCGAGCCGGGCCGCCGCCGCGCCGAGCAGCAGGTCCAGCGCGGCCGGATAGGAGCTGCGTCGCATGTCGGCGACGAGATGGCGGACGGTCGCGGCGATGTGCGGGTGGGTGTCGGCGGGCAGCCGGGCGTACGTGGCCTCCCAGACGGCGCTCTCGGCGTCCCGGGCGGCCTTCGGCAGGGCGGTGCTCGCCGAGTCCAGGGCGCCGAAGGCGAGGGCCTGGTCGACGAAGGCGTGGTAGACGCGCACCGCGTCGGGGTCGGGGAAGCCGGCTCCCCGCAGCACGCCGAGGATGGTCTCCACGGCCTGGATCTCGTGCACCCGCCCGGTCACCCGGTAGGCGCTGAGCACCGCGGCCCGGGGGTGGGCGAGTGCCCCCGCGTGCACGCGCAGGCCCAGGTCGCGCAGGTCGGCGCGCCAGTCGCCGGTCGGCCGCCAGGTCCGCAGGGTGCGGCCGATCAGCTCGTCGGCGATGGCGAGCATCAGGTCGTCGGCGTGCCGGAAGTAGCGGTACAGGGAGCTGGGGTCGGCGCCCAGGGCGCGGCCGAGCCGGCGTACGGACAGCGCGTCGGCGCCGTGCTCCTCGATCAGCCGGAGCGCGGTGGCGACGATCAGCTCCTCGGACAGCACGACGCCCTGTTTGGTCGGGCGCCGACGCCGACGGTCGGCGGCGGGGACGACACGGTCGCCGCTCATGGGTGCCTCCTCCTGGGGGGGCCGGGGGGCCTGGTGGGCTGGCGGCCGGGGGGCCGGGGCCTGGCGGGCTGGCGGGCTGGCGGGCTGGCGGGCTGGCGGGCTGGCGGGCTGGCGGGCTGGCGGGCTGGCGGGCTGGCGGGCTGGCGGGCTGGCGGGCGCACCTTATGACAACACCGTTGACCTGTGAAGCGGGCGGCCAGTTTCATATGCGGTGACCGGGCCTGCCGTGGCCCGCTGGTGCGAGCGGAGCCCGTCATGACCGTCACTCCCCCAGCCGGGGACCCGCCCGCGCTGCGGGTGCCTGCTCCCGGCTCAACCGCGTCGAGCCGAACGCGGGCAACGGCTATGTGCGGGTGGGCCGGTCGCGCAGTTCCCCGCGCCCCTGAGGCGGCGCTGTCACCCTCCTAGTTGCAAGGAACCCGCATGCACGCAGATCTGCTCTTCACCGGCGGCCCCGTCCTCACCCCCGAGGGCCGCACCGCCACCGCCGTGGCCGTCACCCGCGACCGCGTCACCGCCGTAGGAGGGGACGAGGTCCGGGAACTCGCCGGGCCGCGCACCGAGGTGGTGGAGCTGGCCGGACGGCTGCTGCTGCCCGGCTTCCAGGACGCGCACGTCCATCCGGTACCGGCCGGGCTCGAACTCACCCAGTGCGATCTGACCCGGGCGAAGACCGCGGCCGACTCGGTCGCCGCCGTGCGCGCGTACGCCGAGGCGCACCCCGAGCGGGAGTGGATCACCGGGGGCGGCTGGTCCATGGAGGCGTTCGAGGGCGGTACGCCGGCCAAGGCGCTGCTGGACGCGGTGGTGCCCGACCGGCCGGTGTATCTGCCCAACCGCGACCACCACGGCGCGTGGGTCAACAGCCGCGCCCTGGAACTGGCCGGGGTCACCCGTGACACGCCCGACCCGGCCGACGGGCGGATCGAGCGGGACGCCTCCGGCGAGCCGAGCGGGACCTTGCAGGAGGGGGCGATGCACCTGGTCGGCCGGCTCACCCCGCCCGCCACGCCCGGGGACCGGCTCGCCGCGCTGCTGCACGCCCAGCGCCATCTGCACTCCCTCGGCATCACCGCCTGGCAGGACGCGCTCGTCGGGGATTTCCTCGGCATGGACGACCCGGCCGAGGCGTACCTGGCGGCCGCCCGCGACGGCTCGCTGACCGCGCGCGTCGTCGGCGCCCTGTGGTGGGACCGCGGACGCGGCGCCGAGCAGATCCCCGAACTCGTCGAGCGCCGAGCCGAGTTGAGTCACGGACGGTTCCGGGCCGGCACCGTGAAGCTGATGCTGGACGGGGTCGCCGAGAACGGCACCGCGGCCCTGCTCGACCCCTACCTGGACCGGTGCGGCTGCGCCACCGCCAACCGGGGCACCAGCTTCATCGACCCCGGCCGACTCCCGGCGTACGTGACCGAGTTGGACGCGCTCGGCTTCCAGTGCCATTTCCACGCGCTGGGCGACCGGGCCGTACGCGACGCCCTGGACGCCATCGAGGCGGCCCGCGGGGCGAACGGGCCGAGCGACACACGGCCTCACCTGGCCCATCTCCAGGTCGTGCACCCCGATGACGTACCGCGGTTCGCGGCGCTCGGGGCCACGGCGAACATCCAGCCGCTGTGGGCGGCGCACGAACCGCAGATGGACGAGCTGACCATTCCCTTCCTCGGGCCCGAACGGGCCGGATGGCAGTACCCGTTCGGTGCGCTGCTGCGCTCCGGCGCCCGGCTCGCGGCGGGCAGCGACTGGCCGGTCAGCAGCCCCGACCCGCTGGAGGGCATCCATGTGGCGGCGAACCGGGTGGCACCCGGCGGCACCGGGCCGGTGTTCCTGCCCGCCGAACGCATCGGGCTCGCCCAGGCGTTGACCGCCTACACAGCCGGATCGGCGTATGTGAACCATCTCGACGACACCGGTGCGGTGCGGCCGGGGGCGCTGGCGGATCTCGTGGTCCTGGACCGCGACCCGTTCGCCGGGCCGCCGGAGGAGATCGCGCACGCCCGGGTGGCACGGACCTATGTGGGAGGCGCGCGAGTCTACGCGGCTCAAGGGGAGTAAGCAGGAACCGGCTTGGGTAAGGCACCCCGCCGACCTCGCGGTAGCCGGTGCGAGGCACATTCGGCTGCTCGGTCTCGAAGCACGCCGCACCGGGAACGTTCAGGCGCGGCGCGATTCCTGGAACGTGCGCCGGTAGGCCTGGGGTGAGACGCCGATCGCCGCGTGCAGATGCTGGCGCAGGGAGGCGCCCGTGGCGAAGCCGACCTCGCCGGCGATGTGGTCCACCGGCAGATCGCTGGCCTCCAGCAGATGACGGGCCCGGGCGACCCGTTGCTGGATCAGCCAGCGGCCGGGGCTGAGGCCCACCTCGTCGTTGAAGCGACGGGCGAAGGTACGCCGGCTCATCCGGGCGTGGGCGGCGAGGTCGGCCAGCGTCAGCGGCTCGCCGAGCCGCTCCAGGGCCCAGGCCCGGGTGGCCGCGGTGCCGGCGGCGCCCTGGTCGGGGACCGGCTGCTCGATGTACTGGGCCTGGCCGCCGTCCCGGAAGGGCGGCACGACACAGCGGCGGGCGACACGGTTGGCCAGCTCGCTGCCGTGGTCCTTGCGGACCAGGTGCAGACAGATGTCGACGCCGGAGGCGGCACCGGCCGAGGTGAGCATGCGGCCGTCGTCGACGAACAGCACATCGGGGTCGACGTCGACCCGCGGGAATCTGCGGCGGAACCAGTCGGCCACCTGCCAGTGGGTGGTGGCCCTGCGGCCGTCGAGCAGTCCGGCCGCGGCGAGCACGAAGGCGCCGGTGCAGATGGAGAGCACGCGCGCCTCGGGGCGGATCAGCGCCAGGGCGGCGCCGAGCTCGTCCGGGAGCTCGTCGGGGATGTGCGCCGGCTCGATCGCGGCGATCACCACGGTGTCGGCGGTGGCCAGGATCTCCGGACCGTGGGCGACGCCGATGGTGAAGTCGGCGCTGGTGCGCACCGGCTGTCCGTCGACGCTGCACGTCAGCACCTCGTACCGGCCGTCCGCTGCGCCCAGGATCCGGGCCGGGATGCCCAGCTCGAAGGGGTAGACACCCTCCAGCGCCAGGACGACGACCCGCTCCACGCCCCGCTCCGCATGTTCTCGCTGCATGGCACGATCCTATCGAACGGTGGCAATGTTGCCATTGTCCGGACGGGCGGCACCCGCCAGGCTGGATGACCATGAGCACTGTGAACACCATGCGCGCCATCGGTCAGGACGTCCTCGGCGGTCCCGAGGTCCTCAAGGAAGTCGAGCTGCCGCGGCCGTCGCCGCGCCCCAACGAGATCCTGGTCCGGATGCGGGCAGCCGGGATCAACCCCACCGACTGGAAGCACCGCGCCAACGGCGGCTTCCTGGGCCGGCCGCCCTTCGTCCTCGGCTGGGACGTCTCCGGAGTGGTCGAGGAGGTCGGCATCGGCGTCGCCCGCTTCCGGCCCGGCGACGAGGTCTTCGGCATGCTGCCGTACCCCTTCGGCCATGGCTCGCACGCCGAGTTCGTCACCGGTCCGGCCCGCGCCTTCGCCCTGAAGCCCGCCGTGATCGACCACGCCCAGGCGGGCGCGCTGCCGCTGGTCTCGCTGACCGCGTGGCAGGCGCTGGCCGAGACGGCCGACCTGCAGGCCGGGCAGCGGGTGCTGATCCACGCGGCGGCCGGCGGGGTGGGGCACGTGGCCGTGCAGATCGCCAAGGCGCGCGGCGCCTACGTCATCGGCACGGCGAGCGAGGGCAAGCACGGCTTCCTGCGCAAGCTCGGCGTGGACGAGCTGATCGACTACCGGTCGACGGACTTCGTCGAGGCCGTGCGGGACGTCGATGTCGTCCTGGACACCGTCGGTGACGACTACAGCCTGCGCTCGCTGCGGGTGCTGCGCCCGGGGGGACTGCTGGTGTCGATCCTGCCGGTCGGCTCGGACGAGCTGTACCAGGAGGCGGAGCGGCTGGGCGTGCGCGCCCTGCGGATGCTCGTCGACGCCTCGCACTCCGGGATGAGGGCCGTCGCGGACCTGGTCGAGCGGGGGGCCCTGCGGGCCACGATCGCCGGGTCCTTCCCGCTGGCGGACGCCGCCGAGGCGCACCGGCTCGGCGACACGGGCCGGACCACCGGAAAGCTGGTCCTGCTCGGCGAGTGACCGGGCCCGGACCAGCGGCGCCGGCTTGATCGCCGCTGCCCGCGCGCTCGTCTCCCGCACCGCCTGACCGAGGTCCGCGAACGGGCGGCCACCGATCGGGCGGTGCGGTTTCAGCCGTCGGCTGTGCCACCCGGCGTACTCCGGCGCGCGATTCAAAGACATATGTCAATCGAACATGCTCAAATGCACGCCATCGAGGGTAACTTGCAGTGCGGGAACGCTTTCGGTCCACCCGCAACCCCGCCGCCCTGGCCGCAAGTTGGAGGCGATGTCGTCGTGCAGCAGGAGCCTGCGCCGCTCACCCGCCACCTGCGCGTCCGCCAGGACCGGGGGCACACGGTCCTGGAGTTCCACGGCGAGATCGACATCGCCGCGGCGGTCGAACTCCTCCCCTGGCTGGACCGGTTGACGGCCGGACCGCACCCGCGGATCGTGATCGACCTGCGGCCCGCGGAGTTCTTCGACTGCTCAGGGCTGCGGCTGCTGTACCGGGCGCGCGGCCGGGTCCTCGACCACGGCGGGCAGCTCTTCCTGGTCTGCGTCCATCCGCTCACCCTGCGCGTGCTGCGGCTGACCGGGCTCTCCCGGCTGCTGCCTCCGCATCCGACGCTGGACGCGGCCCTGGGCCGGCCCGAGGCCACGTCCGGCTCGGTGTGACCGGGCGGCTACGTCACGACCCTGGTGACCTGTCCGGCGTCCACGGTCCGCCGCCCTCGCGGATGGCGAACTTCAGCCCCTCCTCCATCGCGACCGGCTGGATCAACCGGACGTACCTGGTGGTGTCGTCGCCCGGCATCACCATGTCGGTGCCCTTGGGCAGGGTCACCACACCCGTGACGTCGGTGGTGCGGAAGTAGAACTGGGGGCATGACCGATCTTGCGGAACATCTCGATGCCGGTGACCGTCGTCCTCGTCTTCTTGTTCGGTGATGGTGAACACGTCCTCCGGCACCTCGTCGCCCGGGAACTCGTAGGCGGTGAGCAGCGCGCGCACCTCCAGCTCGACGAGTTCCAGGATCTCCTCGTCGTCCACCAGGTCCGTCTTGTTCAGCGCGACGACGATGCAGGGTACGCCCACCTGACGGGCCAGCAGCACATGCTCCTTGGTCTGCGGCATCGGCCCGTCGGTCGCCGCGACGACGAGGATCGCGCCGTCCATCTGGGCCGCACCCGTGATCATGTTCTTGATGTAGTCGGCGTGCCCCGGACAGTCGACGTGGGCGTAGTGCCGGTGTTCCGTCCGGTACTCGACGTGCACGATCGAGATGCTGCTTCCTGTCTATTCGCTCCGCGGCGCGTCGAACAGGGCGCTGACGGACTCACCGTTGTGAATGCGCCGTACGGCCTCGGCGAGCTGCGGGGCGACGGTCAGCACCCGCAGCTTGTCGGTGCGTTCCTCGTCCGGGACCGGCACGGTGTTGGTGCACACGATCTCCAGTACGTCGGGCTGCTCACCGATCCGCTTGAGCGCGCCGGACGTGAACAGGCCATGGGTGCAGGCCACTCGGATGGACCGCGCCCCCAGCTCCCGCAGCCGGTCCAGGAGTTCGAGGACCGTGCTGCCCTTGGCGATCTCGTCGTCCAGCACGATGACATCGCGGCCGGCGACCTCACCGATCACGGAGTTGATGCTGACCCGGTCGTCCGCGAAGCGCTGCTTGGCGCCTGCGGCGACCTGGGCGCCGAGCATCCGGGCGAACGCGGCGGCCTCCTTGGCGTTGCCGAGGTCGGGCGAGACGACGGTCGTGCGGGACAGGTCGTGGTGGCGGAAGTGGGCGGCCAGTTCGCGCAGGGCGTGCAGGTGGTCGACGGGTACCGAGAAGAAGCCGTGCACCTGGGGCGAGTGCAGCGTCATGGCGAGCACCCGGCTCGCCCCGGCCGCGACCATCAGGTCGGCGACCAGACGCCCGCCGAGCGAGATCCGGGGCGCGTCCTTCTTGTCGGAGCGGGCGTAGGAGTAGTGCGGCATGACGACGGTGATCCGGCCGGCGGACGCCCCGCGGGCCGCGTCGCACATCAGCAGCAGTTCCACGAGGTGTTCCTGGACCGGAGCGACCAGCGGCTGGATGAGAAAGACGTCCCGTTCGCGGCAGTTGGCCTGGAGTTGCACCTCCAGGCAGTCGTTGGCGAACCGGCTGACCCGGGTGGGGCTGAGCGGCACGCCCAGGTGCGCGCAGACCTCCGCCGCCAGGTCGGGGTGGGCGTTACCGCTGAACACCGCGATGTCTCGCACGAACCGCTCCTCGCATGATCACTCCGGCTGGCGCGCCTCATGCTACTGAGCGGCTTCGCGCCCCTGCGCCCCCGCCTGCCTCCACCGGGTGTGCCCTTCACGCCAAGCCCCGGGTCTCGCACGGCTTTTGGGGGGCATTCGAACGGTAGGAAGGAGGGCCGTCGCCATGTCGACTCCCATCAGACGCCTCCCCAGGCGCATGCCCGGCTGGGCGAAGGCCGTGAGCGCCGTAGTGCTGGTGCTGGCCGTGCTGTTCGCCGGGATCGGGCTGACCGTGCTCCCGGGCCTGAAGGACCTCTTCGGCACCGAGACCCATGACCGATCGGGGCCCGCGCTGCTGCAGTCCATCCAGGACATCAGCCGCTACGACGCCGCCTCGGGCAACTTCCAGGTCGTGGTGGACCTGGAGAAGGACGCCAAGTACCTGCCCGACGCGATCCGCGGCTCGCGCACGCTGTACGTCGGGGCGGGCACCGTGGACGCCTATGTCGACCTCGGCAAGGTCGGCGAGGGCGACGTCAAGGTCAACGAGGACCGGACGTCGGCCACGATCCGGCTGCCGCACGCGGCACTCGGCGAGCCCGCGCTCGACCCCGACCGCTCCTACGCCGTCTCCAAGCAGCGCGGGCTGCTCGACCGGTTCGGGGACCTGTTCTCGGACAACCCCAACAGCGAGCAGGCGGTGCAGAAGCTCGCCGCGAAGCACATCGGCGACGCCGCGAAGGAGAGCGAGCTGACCCGACGCGCCGAGGGCAACACCACGGGCATGCTCAAGGGTCTGCTGCGCTCGCTCGGCTTCAAGGAGGTGAAGGTCGTCTTCGGCAGCACGTGACCGGACACCCGAGCCCTGTGCCCCGAGCCCTGTGCCCCGAGCCCTGTGCAGAGCACCGATCAACCAGGTCAAGCGGTCCCCACCGGCACTGACGTGAAGGCGCCTTAGCGGAGCCGCCCGGGCCTCTGCGGCAAGCTCGGCCCGGGCGGGCCACCGCGACGGCGGCGATCACGTTGCTACTGGCACCTGAGCCGGCCGCCCAGGCCGGTGCGGGGGAGCCGGTGCGGCGAGCCGGCTCGGGGCAGGGCCGGTGGTCGACCTGCCGCCCGAACCGCCGCGGCAAGCCCGGCCCGGGCGAGCCACCGCGACGGCGGGGAGCATGTTGCTACCGGCACCTGAGCGGAGCGCCCCGGTCGGTACGGGTGGGCTGCCGCGGCGGGCCGCGAGGGCCGGACTGAAGACGCCTCAGCAGATCCGCCCAGGGCCCGCTGCGGCAAGCCGGGCGCCACCGCGGCGGCGGCGAGCACGTTGCTGCCGGCACTTGAGCCGACCGCCCAGGCCAGTGCGGCAGGGCCGGTGCGGCGACCCGGCTCGGGTGGGCTGGCTCTGGTGGGTCGGTGCGGCGGGTGGTGAGCGCGGCGGGAGGCAGAGGGCGACGCCGGGCCCCGCAGCGTGGGAGTCAGCGTCCCGTGGGCGGAGGCGGTCGCGGTGTCCTCCGGCTCGGCCTCGTGCGCGACGCGGGCGCCGCGCTCGTGGTGAGCGGCCGTGTCGCGAGCGGTCGTCTCGTGCTCGGTCGCGGTGCCGCGGATCACGACCGCCGTGAGCGGTCGGCCGTTCAGGGCGCGGGCGGCGGCCTCGGGTTCGAGGGAGGCTCGGCGGCATCCTCGGGCAGACAGCGGGTAACCGCCTTGCGACAAAGGGACGTGGAAGACCGGAGGACCAAACGCATGGCCCGTGCAGCCTTTCGATCCCGCGCCGAGATGTTCCGGCCGCGCCCGCGCAAGCCCCCGCCGGTGACCGAACCCGAGAGGACGCCCCGGCGCTCCGCCCACCCGCTCCGCTTCCTCGGCCGGATGCTGGCGATGCTGTGCGCGTTCACGCTCATGGTGGCCTTCGCGGTGGTGCTGGCCAAGCTGACGCTCGAACCGTCCCCCGCCTCGGAATCCCTGACGCACACCAACCTGCGTCCGGGCCGGTCGCTCAGGGCCTATCTGGACCAGCCCGAACTGCGCGACGCGGTCAAGCAGATCGGCGGGAACCTGCTCCTGGGCATCCCCTTCGGAGTGCTCGCCCCGGTCCTCGCCCCCAAGACCCGCGGGGTGATCCGGGTGCTGCTGCTCACCGCGACGGTGATGCTCCTGGTCGAGTTCGCCCAGGGCGCCATGATCACCGGCCGCGCCTTCGACATCGACGACGTCATCCTGAACACCACGGGCGCGCTCATCGGCTACCTGCTGCTGGGCCGGCGGATGGGCCGGGCGGTGCACGCCCGGTAGCCGGTAGCCGGTAGCCGGTAGCCGGTAGCGTCAACTCTTGGTCCGTACCAAGGTATTGACGCCCCGTTACCTCAGTCCTTAAATCAAGAGGCGACACCTTCACCCCCCACCTCGGTTCGGCTCCCCCACCCCCCGGGGGGCGCCGACAGAAGGGAGAGTCGTGCCCTCTTCCCGTAGATCCCGCAGATTGCGCAGACCCCGCGGTCCCCGCGCCTGGCTGCTGGCCGCCCTGTCGGCCGTACTGGTCGCGACCGCCGCGACCGGCCCCGCCCGGGCCGACACCGACGCGGACGCCGGCGTCACCGCGGTGACGTTCTCCGACACCTTCGACGGGCCCGCCGGATCGGCGGTCGACTCCTCGAAGTGGCAGATGGAGACCGGCGACAACGTCAACAACCACGAGCGGCAGTACTACACGGCCGGCAACCGCAACGCCGCCCTCGACGGCCAGGGCAATCTGGTCATCACGGCCCGGCGCGAGAACCCCGCCAACTACCAGTGCTGGTACGGGACCTGCCAGTACACCTCGGCCCGGCTGAACACCGCGGGGAAGTTCACCGCACAGTACGGGCACATCGAGGCGCGCATCAAGGTGCCGCGCGGGCAGGGCATGTGGCCCGCGTTCTGGATGCTCGGCACCCCGGTGAACTGGCCGGACTCGGGCGAGATCGACATCATGGAGAACGTCGGCTTCGAGCCCTCCACGGTGCACGGCACGATCCACGGCCCCGGCTACTCCGGCGCGGGCGGCATCGGCGCGGGCTACTCCCTCCCGGGCGGGCAGGCCTTCGCCGACGCCTTCCACACCTTCGCCGTCGACTGGGCGCCCGACTCGATCACCTGGTCCGTGGACGGCAACGTCTACCAGCGGCGCACCCCGGCCGACCTGGGCGGCCGCGCCTGGGTCTTCAACAAGCCCTTCTTCCTGATCCTGAACCTCGCGGTCGGCGGCTACTGGCCCGGCGACCCGGACGGCTCCACCGTCTTCCCGCAGCAGATGCTGGTCGACCACGTGACCGTGACCACGGGCGACACACCCGCGGGCGGCGCGATCAGGGGCCTGGCGGGCAAGTGCGTCGACGTGGCCGGGGCGAACACCGCCGACGGCACCCCCGTACAGCTCTACGACTGCAACGGCACCGCCGCCCAGCGCTGGACGGTCGGCGCGGACGGCACGATCCGGGCGCTCGGCAAGTGTCTGGACGTCACCGGGGCGGGCACCGCCGACGGCACCCCCGTACAGCTGTGGGACTGCAATGGCACCGCCGCCCAGCGGTGGACGGTCACCGCGGCCCGCGACATCGTCAACCCGCAGGCGAACAAATGCCTGGACGTGACCGGCCACAACGCGGCCAACGGCACCCGGCTCCAGATCTGGTCCTGCACCGGCGCCGCCAACCAGAAGTGGACGGTCGGTTGAATGGGCTAGTGCCGGGTCCAGGTGAACTTGTCGCCGCCCACCCAGCGCACCACGTCCGGGTCGTCCAGGTCATGGACGGTGATGCCGAACGCGGCGGCGGTGGACAGGACGTCGGTGACGGCTTTCGCCTCCCCGACCACAATGCCGTCGATCTCCATGATGCGGAACGGGGGCGTGCCCGGCTGGACCCCGAGCACCATGATCCGTGGATGGGAGATGTACGGGCTCGCGATTTCGGTCATGCAATAGAGCGTAAATCGCATCCGGGGTTCGCGAACCTCGCAGGTCACCCGGTCGGCACGTGAGGAGCGCAGGGCCGCCCGTTCACGGCCGCCGCCAGTCGTCCGCGGTCAGGTGCGAACCGGCCTGCGGTCCCATGCGCAGCATGCCGCCGTCGACGCTCCAGGAGGCACCGGTGACGTAGGACGCGTCCGGTCCGGCGAGGAAGGCGATCACGGCGGCGACCTCCCGGGCGTCCCCGGGCCGCCCGAGCGGCACGCCGGGGCGGCGCTCGGTGTGCGGGTCGGTGTCCTCCTGGCCGGTCATCGGCGTGGCGATCTCGCCGGGCGCGACCGCGTTGACGGTGATGCCGTGCTCGGCCAGCTCCAGGGCCATCACCTGGGTCAGCAGGCCCAGGCCGCCCTTGGCCGCGCAGTACGGTGCCGCGCCGACCCGCGGCTGATGCTCGTGGACGGAGGTGACGTTGACGATCCGGCCGCCGTCGCCCTGCCGGATCATGTGCCGGGCCGCCTTCTGCCCGCACAGGAAGGGCCCGACCAGGTCCACGTCGAGGACCTCGCGGACGTCGTCGAGCTTCAGGTCGAGGAAGGGCGTGCTGGTGCCGATGCCGGCGTTGTTGACCAGGACGTCCAGCCGGCCGAGCCGGTCGCACAGCTCGTCGACGATGTCGGCCGCCTCGGGCAGCCGGGTGAGGTCCATCTGCGCCACGGCGGCCCGCCGGCCCTGTGCGCGGACCTCCTCGGCGGTCTCCTCGGCGCCCCGCCGGTCGCCGTGCCAGGTGATGCCGATGTCCAGTCCCGCCTGTGCGAGACGGACCGCCGTGGCCCGGCCGATGCCGGAGTCGGCGCCGGTGATCACGGCCACCTTGCCGGTGGACTCGGTGGGGAGGGACATATCGGACCTCTTCCTCGGACGGATCCTCGGGCGGATCCTCGGGCGGACGAAAGTTGCGCATCGCAGTACCCGGGCGGGTGGCGCGCAAACGGTGGGCCCGCCGTGCGGCTGCCGCCCCGCTGGGGAACCCTGGAGGCGGAGGTGGCGATGGATCCCGTCGAGGCACTGGAGCGGATCGCCTTCCTGCTGGAGCGATCCTTGGCGCCGACCTACCGGGTACGCGCCTTCCGCACCGCGGCCCGGGTGCTGGCGGCGCTGCCGCAGGCGGAACTGCGCGAGCGGGCCGCCGCCGGGACGCTGGAGGCGCTCGGCGGTGTCGGCCCGAAGACAGCACAGGTGGCGCGGGAGGCGCTGGCCGGGCAGGTCCCCGGCTATCTGGAGAAGCTGGAGGCGGAGGCGCCGTCCGGGGCGGACCGCACCGGACTGCGGGCGCTGCTGCGCGGGGACTGCCATCTGCACTCCGACTGGTCGGACGGCGGCAGCCCGATCGAGGAGATGGGCCGGACGGCGGCCGGTCTCGGGCACGAGTGGGCGGTGCTGACCGACCACTCCCCGCGGCTGACGGTGGCCCGCGGCCTGTCGGCGGACCGGCTGCGCGAGCAACTGGACGTGGTGGCGGCACTGAACGAGGCCTGGGCGCCGTTCCGGCTGCTGACCGGCATCGAGTGCGACATCCTCGACGACGGCTCGCTCGACCAGGAGCCGGAGCTGCTGGACCGGCTGGACGTGGTGGTGGTCTCGGTCCACTCCAAGCTGCGGATGGACGCCCGCTCGATGACCCGCCGCATGGTGGCCGCCGTCCGCAATCCGCATGCCGACGTGCTCGGGCACTGCACCGGGCGGCTGGTCACCGGGCGGGGGCGGCCGGAGTCCCAGTTCGACGCGGACGAGGTGTTCGGCGCCTGCGCGGAGAGCGGCACCGCGGTGGAGATCAACAGCAGGCCCGAGCGGCTGGACCCGCCCCGGCGGCTGCTGCGGCGGGCGGTGGAGGCGGGGGTGCTGTTCTCGATCGACACCGACGCCCACGCGCCCGGCCAGCTGGACTGGCAGGTCCTCGGCTGCGCCCGGGCCGAGGAGTGCGGGGTGCCCGCGGACCGGGTGGTCACCACCTGGCCGCTGGAGGACCTGCTGGCCTGGACCCGGCAGGGGCGCCTGCCGGCACGCTTGGCGGGCTCCTGACGTGGTACTCGACAACTTCCGGGACGTATGGACGACGAAGGGACGGCGCATGGGACGCGCGGCCGTGTTCGACGTCGACGGCACGCTCGTCGACACCAACCACCTGCACGCGGTGACCTGGTGGGAAGCCCTCCGGCAGGCGGGCCACACGGTGCCCATGCACGCCATCCACCGGGCGATCGGACTCGGCTCCGACGACCTGATCGCCCACCTCCTCGGTGACGACCGGGACAAGGAGGCCGACGAGGAGCTGAGCGCCGCGCACAAGGCGCTGTACGGGCAGTACTTCGACCGGCTGCCCGCGCTGGCGGACGCCGGACGGCTGCTGCGGCGGCTGCACCAGGACGGCTGGACGGTGGTGCTGGCCACCTCGGCCGGCGGCGGCGAGCTGGGCGCGCTGCGACGGGCGATCGACGCGGACGACGCGATCGCCGCGACGGCGAGCGCGGACGACGTAGAACAGGGCAAACCCGCGCCCGAGCCGGTGGAGCACGCGCTGGAACTGGCCGGGGTGCCCGCCGAGCGGGCGGTGTTCGTCGGGGACACCGTGTGGGACATGCGCGCGGGCACCCGCGCCGGGGTGCGGTGCGTCGCCGTGCTGTGCGGGGGCATTCCGCGGTCCGACCTGGTGGAGGCGGGCGCGGACGAGGTCTACGACGATCCCGCGCACCTGCTGGCCTCCCTCGAGCACGGCCCGTTCGCGTGAGGTGACACCCCCGGCGACCGCCCTGGCAGCCGCCCCTGATCGCCCCGATCGTGATTCCCCCGTCGCGGTCGGGGCCCCTTTTTGTGTCCTCTTCGTGTCCTCGCGCATTTCCGGGTACTCGGTACTCCCCCGCAGCGGCCGAGAGGAGCCGAAGGTGACCAGCACACACGGCAGCAGGATCGTCGTCACCGGCGCCACGGGGAACGTCGGTACGAGTGTGGTGCGGCTGCTTTCCGAGGATCCGGAGGTCGGCTCCGTACTGGGGCTGGCCCGCAGGGTTCCCGAGTGGTCGCCGCCGAAGACGGAGTGGGCGGCGGTCGATCTGGCGTCCGCGCAGACCGATCTGGTGAAGGTCTTCGACGGCGCCACGGCCGTGGTCCATCTGGCCTGGGCGTTCCAGCCCACGCACGATCCGGCGGTGACCTGGCGGACCAACGTCCTGGGCAGCATCCGCGTGTTCGAGGCGGTGGCCGCGGCGAAGGTGCCGACCTTGGTGCACGCCTCGTCGGTCGGCGCCTACTCCCCCGGTCCGAAGGACCACCCGGTGGACGAGTCGTGGCCGACGCACGGCTGGCCGGACGCCGCGTACTGCCGGGAGAAGGCGTATCTGGAGCGGACGCTGGACGCCTTCGACCGGGCGCACCCGAAGGTGCGCGTGGTGCGGATGCGGCCGGCCTTCCTGTTCAAGCGGGAGTCGGCGAGCGAGCAGCGCAGGATCTTCGGCGGCCGCTTCCTGCCGGGGCCGCTGGCGCGCCCGGAGCTGCTGCCCTTCCTGCCCGACATCCCGGGCCTGCGCGTGCAGGCGCTGCACACCGACGACGCGGCCGAGGCGTACCGGCTCGCGATCGGCTCGGACGTGCGCGGCGCCTTCAACCTGGCGGCCGATCCGCCGGTGGACGCGCACCTGCTGAGCGAGATGTTCCACGCCCGTCCGGTACGGCTGCCGCGCACGGCCGCCCGCTCGGCGATCGCCGCCGCCTGGGGGCTGCGTCTGCTGCCGGCCTCGCCGCATCTGTTCGACGCCGTGCTGCGGCTGCCCCTGATGGACAGCACCCGCGCTCGCACGGAACTGGGCTGGAGCCCCCGGCACACGACGACCGAGGTCCTGGAGGAGTTCCTGCACGGCCTTCAGCACGGTGCGGGCGCGGACACGGCGCCCCTGCTGGGTCGTAAGGCCAGCTAGCCGAGAGCGGGACGACCAGTATTGGTCGTCCCGCTCTCTCGGATCTCAGCGCTCCGAAGTCTCAGGCCGTCGACTGCTCCGGCTCCGGGTCATCGGTCAACGGGGCTGTGTCGCCGCGGCGGCCGCCGGCCTCGTCGGACTCCGGGACGTCCTCGCCCTGTTCCACGTCCTCGGGGGCCGGGTCCGCGTCCCAGTGGTCCTCCCCCTCGCCCGCCTGCTGATCCGGCAGATCGCGCGGGACGGGCCCGCCGTTCTCGTCGGTCACGGCGTCCTCCTTCCCTCACATGGCCAAGGTCACGCGAGTACCTCCGGGCCGTGCGGCGAAACGTCAGCGCGGGGTACGTTCCTCCAGCGCCGTCTGCCAGGCCGGCCGCGGGCTCTCGGGGGCCGGGGCGGCGCGGCTGCCGCCGTGGGCGAAGAAGTCCGCGAGCGGCAGGATCGCGGCGCCCACGGTGACCGCGTCCGGGCCCAGCCCGCCGAGGTCGATGGTGACCCGCCCGGCGGGGTGCCGCAGCGCGTACGCCACCGCGTGGCGCCGGATGCCGGGCAGCAGCGCGGGGCCGAGCCGCAGCCCGGCCCAGCCGCCGATCAGGATGCGCTCGGGCTGGAACAGGTTGATCAGGTCCGCCAGCCCGGCCCCGATGTACTCGGCGGTCTCGTCCAGCAGGGCGCGCGCCCCGGGATCGGCGACCAGGGCGGCCAGGGCGCTCTCCTGCCCCGAGCCCTCCGGCGGGCGCCCGCCCTGCTCGCGCCACCGTTCGAGCAGGCCCTCCGCACCGGCGTAGGCCTCCAGGCAGCCGAGCGCGCCGCACCGGCAGCGGCGGCCCCCGACCCGTACGGTCAGATGCCCGCCCTCCACGGCCCGTCCGTCCTCGGCCTCCGGGGTGACGGCACAGGCCCCGACGCCGGAGCCGAAGAGCACCACGATCGCGCTGCGGGCGCCGCGTCCGGCCCCGAACCACATCTCCGCCTGGCCGAGGGTCCGGGCGCCGTTGTCGATGAAGTACGGGACGGAAGTGGGCAGTTCGCACCGCTCGCGGAGGAGCGACTCCAGGGCCACGGCGTCCCAGCCGATGGTCTGCCCGTGCACCACGGCCCCGCGGTCCGGGGTGTGCTCCACGATGCCGGGGACGCCGATGCCGACGCCGAGCAGCCGCTCCGGGGCGAGGTCCGCGGCGGTGAGCACCTCGGCGACGGCGTCCCGGATGTGCCCGACGACGACATCCACCTCATACCCCTCGGGCCCCAACGGCCTTTCGGCGCGGGCGAGTTCGGTCAGTGCGACGTCGAACAGCTCGACCCGGACCCGGGTTTCGCCGACGTCGACGCCGATCATGTGGCCGCTGGCGGGCGCCACCCTGAGCAGGGTGCGGGGCCGTCCGCCGTCGGAGTCGACGTTTCCGGCCTCCTCCAGCACGCCGTCCGCGAGCAGGTCGGCGACGACGTTGCTGACCGAGCCGGAGCTGAGCCCGGTGGCCGGGCCGAGCTCGAAGCGGCTGAGGGGGCCGTCGAAGTAGAGGCACTGGAGGACGACCGCGCGGTTGGCCCGTCGGAGATCACGTACCGTTCGCCTGTTCCGGCCCACCATCTGGCTCCCCCTTCGCCCCGCCGTCCGACCTGGAAGATACCGGCTCAGCGTCCCAGCTCGGCGATCTCGTCGAGCGCGGCCACCAGTTCGGGTCCGACGGTCTCGCGCGTCCATCGCAGCCGCCCGGCGTCGACGGCACGCGGCACGGTCTCCGTGAGCATGATCAGGTACAGGTAGGCCCGGTACAGGGCGAGCCGCAGCCGGGTGGGCGTGTCGAACTCGACCAGTCCCCCGGCCTCCCGGTAGCCGGCGAGGAACGCCTCGTCCTTCTCGATGTCCCCGAGCAGCGCCAGGGAGACGAAGTCGGCGACCGGGTCGCCCCAGAACATCCGCTCGCCGTCGATGAGCCCGCCGATGCGGGGCGTGCCGGTCGAGCGGTCGACCAGGATGTTGCCGCGCCACAGGTCGAAGTGGACCAGTCGGGGGACGGTGATCGCGTCGAGTGCGCCGTATCCGGCCCGGAGGGTGCGGGCCGTGTCCTCGACGGGGCGGGGCAGCCAGGGGCGATAGCGGCGGGCGTCGTCGAGGACGGCGTCGAGCATGCCGGTGAAGGCGGTCCGCCAGTCGGCGGCGAGCGGACCGAGGGCGCCGGAGGGATAGCCGTGGCCCGGCCCGCTGACCCGGTGCAGCGGGGCCACCTGGCGGCCCAGCTCGGCGCGCAGCTGCTGCTCTTCGGCGTCCGTGAGCGAGTCGTCCCAGCCGTCGCCGGGGCAGGCCGTCATCAGCAGCTCGCCCGGGGTGGCGGCCACCACCCGCGGAGCCGTCACGCCGACGGTCGCCGCCGCGCGGTAGAACTCCGCCTCGGAGAGGAGAAGGTCCCGCTCGTGCCGCAGCCCCGGCACGGTCGGAGCGGGCGGCACCTTCAGTACGTACCGGCTGCCGTCGGCGAGCAGGAGTTCTTCCACGGTGTTGTAGGTCCCGCCGGTCAGCGGGCGGACCCCGGTGAGGTCGCCCGGAGGCAGCCCCGCCACGCTCAGGATCTGTCCGGCCCGCTCCCATGAGTCCGGCACTTCGCCCCCTCGGTCGGCCGCCCCGCGCACCCCCGTGCGCTCGCGGCACAGCCTACGGAAACTAATTCACTGGCCCCTCCCGGAGAACCGCGCTTAGCCTTAGCCAGAAACCTAGGGACACTAGGTTCACGTAAGGACAGCACCCCAGGAGGCCCCCATGCGACCCCTCACCGAGCCGGAGATCCGCACCTCGTTCGTCAACTGCTCCAAGGGCGAGGCCAAGCGCCTCGCCGTGCCCCGCGACCTGGACCGGCTGCCCTGGGCCGACCTGGACTTCCTGGGCTGGCGAGATCCGGGGGCGCCCGACCGCAGCTATCTGGTCACCGAGCGGGACGGACGGCTCGTCGGCATCACGCTCCGCTTCCCGTCCTCCCAGCGCGGGTTCCTGCACCGCAGCATGTGCTCGCTGTGCCTGACGACCCACCGGGGCGGCGGGGTGTCCCTGATGACCGCGCGCAAAGCCGGTGCCGCCGGGCGCGAGGGCAACTCCGTCGGCCTTTACATGTGCACCGACCTCGCCTGCTCCCTCTACCTCCGCGGCAAGAAGGTCCCCGACTCGGGGGCCCGGATCGAGGAGAGCCTCACGCAGGCGGAACAGGTGGCACGGACCGAGGCCAACCTCACGGCCTTCCTGGACAAGCTGTACGCCTGAGCCGTCCCCGGGCAGCGGATGGGGCCCGAGCCTTCCCCTGGGCAGCGGACGGGGCCGGCCGCCGGCAGGACGGGCGTCGGGGCGCCGAGGATGATGAGCAGGGGCGGCGGACCGTTGCGATCCGCAAAGTCGGTCGCGGTGATCATGTTCGTCGCCCCGTGAGAGGGGAACAGCGCAAGGATGCAAGACGTATGTGAGTGGCGGGTGTCGCGGGAGCGGCTGGTGAGGCTGCGCCGGGACCCCGTGATCGTCCAGACCGTGCGGTCGGCGGCCGCGGCCACGGTGGCCTACGTCATCGCGCTGCATCTGAGCCCCGAGGCGGCCCCGCTGACCGCCCCCCTGACCGCGCTGCTGGTGGTCCAGGTCACCCTCTACGCGACGCTCACCAACGGCGTGCGCCGGGTGAACGCCGTGGTGGCCGGAGTCTTCGTCGCCATCGCCTTCAGTCTGCTGGTGGGTCTGACCTGGTGGAGTCTGGGCCTGCTGATCCTGGCCTCGCTGGCCGTCGGTCATCTGGTCCGGGTGGACGAGTACGTGCCCGAGGTGGCGATCAGCGCGATGCTGGTGCTCGGCGTGACGGCCGTCGGCGACTACGCGTGGGCGCGCGTCCTGGAAACCCTGATCGGCGCGGTGGTCGGCCTGGCCTGCAATCTGCTGCTGGCCCCGCCCGTGTGGGTGGGTGAGGCGGGTGCGTCCATCGAGGATCTGGCGCGCCGGGTGCGCCAGTTGATGCTGCGCATGGGTGAGGAGGCCGCGGGCCGCACGCCCTTCGAGCGGGCCGCGGCCCGGCTGCACGAGGCGCGGCGGCTCGACCACCACATCGTCGAGGTGGACGCGGCGCTGCGGCAGGCCGAGGACAGCCTGCGGCTCAATCCACGGGTCCGCGAGGGCCTGCTGCACCGGGTGGTGCTGCGCACCGGCCTGGACACCCTGGAGATCTGCACCGTGGTGCTGCGGGTGATCGCCCGCACCCTCACCGACCTGGCCAAGGAACGCGATCCCGACCCGCTGTTCACACCGGAGATCGGCGCCGCGGTGGAACAGCTGCTGTCCGAGATCGCGGACGCGATGGTGAGCTTCGCGGTGCTGGTCACCGCCCATGTCAGCGATGACGCCGAGTCGGCGGAGGAGCGGCTCACCTCCGATCTGCGCCATGCCGCCGCCACCCGCGACAAGCTCGCCCAGCTGCTGCTGGCGGAGGTCCAGCGCGACGCCCGCCAGTGGCAGCTGCACGGCGCGGTGCTGACCGAGGTCAACCGCATCCTCGACGAGCTGGACACCGAGCACCGCTCACGCCGGCTGCTGGAGGAGCTGGACCGCGTCTCCAGCGAGCAGCGCGAGCGGATGCCGCGGCTGACCCGCGTGCAGGACAGCGTGCGGGTGGGCCGCAAGCGCCTCGCCTCGGTCCGCCGTTCCCGGTGACCGAGGCGGCGGGCCGGGCGTCCTCGGTTGCACCGGCCGGGTGATCCGCGTCAGGGTGGCTGTCGCGGCGACGGACGAGCGGAGGGTGTGGGCATGGGCAGGGGTGGCGTGAGCAGGCGCCGGTTCGTCGGCGCCGTCGCGGGTGCCGCCGCCGTGCTGGCGCTCCCGGGGTGCGACGAGGCGTCGGCACCGGCGGCCCCCGAGGCGGACCCGAGCACCTCGCCCGGATCCGCGAGCCCCTCCGGCCCCCGCCCGCTGTTCCTCGGCACGTACACCTCGGCGGAGGGCGGCGGGAAGGGCGTCGGGGTCGCGTCGTACGACCCGGGCACGGGCCGGGTCACCGGTGCGGGCATCCTCGCGGATGTCGCCGACCCGTCGTATCTCGCGGTCCATCCGGACGGCCGCACGCTGTATGCCGTGAACGAGCGCGCGGACGGTGCCGTGACCGCCGTACGGCTGTCCGACCGCGAGGTCCTGGGCAGCCGGAGCACCGGCGGGCAGGCACCGTGCCATCTGTCGGTGCATCCGAGCGGGCGCTGGCTGTTCAGCGCGAACTACGGCACCGGCAGTGTCGCCGTGCACCCGGTGGCCGCCTCGGGGGCGCTCGGGGAGCGCACCGACCTGGTCACGCACGCCGATCCGGCGCCGGGTCCGGGCCAGGACGGACCGCACGCCCACCAGGTCGTCACCAGTCCCGACGGCGGCCATGTCCTCGCCGTCGACCTGGGCACGGACACGGTGTACACCTACCGGCTCGACACGGCGAAGGGCACGCTCGCGGAGGTCTCCCGGGCGCGGACGCGCCCGGGTGCGGGGCCGCGCCATCTGACGTTCCATCCCGGCGGCCGGTACGCGTATCTCGCCAACGAGGTCGACAACACCGTCGCCGTCTGCGCCTACGACCCGGCAACCGGCCGTATGTCCGTCGGCGACGCGCAGTCCACGGGCACCGGGCCCGGCACCAGCTACCCGGCGCAGCTCGTGGTCACCCCGAACGGCCGGTACGCCTGGCTGGCCAACCGGGGCGACAACAGCCTGTCCCGGTACGCGGTGGAGGCGGACGGGGCCCGGCTCCGGCTGCTCGGCACGGTGCCGGTGGGCGGCGACTTCCCGCGCCAGCTCGCCCTCTCGCCGGACGGCGGGCTGCTCTTCACGGCGAACCAGCGGTCGGGCACCGTCAGCGTCTTCCGCGTCGACGAGGACAGCGGTGAGCTGCGGCGCGCGGGTGAGCCGTTCGCGTCACCCGTCGCGGTCTGTGCGCTGCCGCTGTAGCGCCCGCGGGCAGGAGGCGGCGCTCGCCTGTCCGAGCAGCACGTGCATGCGCTCGGTGAGCTGGGCGACGTCGTCGGCGGGCCGGTGGAAGGGCAGGCGCACGTCGCCGTGGGCGCGGGTGCGCTCGATGCGCAGGGTCAGTCCGTGCCGGTCCACGGCCAGGGGCTGGACCCGGACCGCGCCGTGCAGGTTCTCGGGCTCGACGAGCCGCGTGAGCCGCTCGACCGCGTCGGGGTGGCAGTCGGCGAGGTGGGTGAGCAGCCGGGCCTCGGCCGTGGCCAGCGGGTCGGGTGCGGCGGCGGCGAACTCGTCGAGGTCGACGACGACGGCTCCGCCCGGCTCCCGCAGCACCACGCGGGTGGCCCGGAAGGCGAGATGGTCCTCCTCGGCACCGAACCAGCCGGCGATCCACAGCCGGGTCCGGATGCGGTGGCGGACCGGGACGGGCGCGACGTCGGCGAACTCCAGCACCGCGGAGGGTTCTCCGCGCGGCGCGCAGATCGCGGCCGTCACCAGGGCGCTGTCCTCGGGCACGTGCAGGAGCACCCGGCCGTCCTCGGCCACGCTGTGCGCGCCGACGAACTCCTCCCGGCCGCCCTCCGCGGTCACCGCGCAGGACCACGCGGTGGCGAGCACCGACCGGGCGCGTTCCGCCGCGGCAGGCGTGGCCGTCCAGCTCCGGCTGTCACCCATTCCGAACCTCCTAAGGTAAGCCTTGCCTAACCTATCGAAGATCGGGGCGCACGCCAACACCACCCGCCCTCGCGCACGGAGTCACGGGGACGCGTTCAGGGGGCGACGACGCCCAGCAGCGCGCGGGCGCACAGGTCGCGCACCTGGTCCCGGGTCAACTCCTCCGGGCCGCGCAGCCACTCCAGACAGACGGCGGTGGTGAACGCCAGCCAGCCGCGCACCGCGTACCGGAGGTCGGGGCGCCGCTCGACGGCGGGGCCGAACTCGGGGTCCGCCGCCACCGCCGCGAGGATCTGCTTCTCCTGGGCGGCCAGGGCCTGCCGGTAGACCTTGCGCACGGCCCGGTCGCCGGACGCGTCGGCGCGGTGGAAGGCGCGGAAGCCGTGGGCGTGTTCCTCGACGTACGCCAGATACCTGTCGAGGTTTGCGGTGAGCTGCTCGCGCACCGGAAGGCCGGGGACGGCGGCCGTCATCCGCAGCATGCGCGCGCTCTCGCGGTCCACCACGGCGGCGAAGAAGTCCCGCTTGGCCGGGAAGTAGTGGTAGAGCAGCCCGCGCGAGACCCCGGCGATCTCGGCGACCCGCTCGATGCGCACCTCGTCGTACGGGCTCTCCGAGAACAGCCGCGCCCCGACGGCGAGAAGCTGCTCCCGGCGCTCCTCGGTGCTGAGCCGACGGCGCGTGCGCTCGCCCTGGTTCGCGCTCATGTCCGCACCTTACTTGACGCCGGTTCAACAACCGGACCAGACTGAAACGCGCTATTGAACCGGCGTACAACACGCGCTGCCTTCTCAATGTGCCGCAGGATCAAGGGAGATCGCGTCATGGCGGAGACGACGACCGGGTCCGCGCTGCCCAAGGGTTTCCGCGGCGCCGAGCAGGGCTGGCCCGAGTTGCACCGCATCCCGCACCCGCCCCACCGGATCCCGCTGCTGGGCGACCTCCTGGGCGCGAGCCGGACGACACCGCTCCAGGACTCCCTGCGCCTCGCCCGCCGACTGGGGCCGATCTTCCGGCGCAAGGCGTTCGGCAAGGAGTTCGTGTTCGTGTGGGGCGCGGACCTGACCGCCGACCTCGCGGACGAGTCGCGGTTCGCCAAGCACGTGGGCCTCGGCATCGCCAATCTGCGGCCGGTCGTCGGGGACGCGCTGTTCACCGCCTACCACCACGAGCCCAACTGGCAGCTCGCGCACGACGTTCTGGCCCCCGGGTTCAGCCGGGAGGCCATGGCGGGCTACCACACGGCGATGCTGGACGTGGCCGGGCGGCTCACCGGCCACTGGGACCGTGCGGCCCTGTCCGGGCGGACGGTGGACGTGCCCGGCGACATGACGAAGCTGACCCTGGAGACCATCGCGCGCACCGGGTTCGGGCACGACTTCGGCTCCTTCGAACGCGCACGGCCGCACCCCTTCGTGACCGCGATGGTGGGGACGCTCGCCCACGCGCAGCGGCTGAACACCGTCCCGGCGGCGTTCCTCACCCGCCGCTCCGCGCGGCGCAACGAGGCCGACATCGCGTATCTCAACCGCACGGTCGACGAGTTGGTCCGGGCCCGCCGTACGACGAGCGGGGACGGTGATCTGCTGGACCGGATGCTGGAGACCGCCCACCCCGAGACCGGGGAACGGCTGTCGGCCGAGAACGTCCGGCGTCAGGTCATCACCTTCCTGGTGGCCGGGCACGAGACCACCTCGGGCGCGCTCTCCTTCGCCCTGTACTACCTCGCCCGCCATCCGGACGTCGCCGCCCGCGCCCGCGCCGAGGTGGACCGCGTCTGGGGCGACACGGACCGGCCCGGCTACGACCAGGTGGCCAAGCTGCGCTTTCTGCGGCGGGTGCTGGACGAGTCGCTGCGGCTGTGGCCGACCGCGCCCGCCTTCGCCCGGGAGGCCCGCGAGGACACGGTGCTGGCCGGGGAGCATCCCATGCGGCGGGGCGCCTGGGCGCTGGTGCTGACGCCGATGCTGCACCGCGACCCCGAGGTGTGGGGCGCCGACGCCGAGCACTTCGATCCGGACCGCTTCGACCCCAAGGCGGTACGCTCCCGGCCCCCGCATGCCTTCAAGCCGTGGGGCACCGGCGCGCGGGCGTGCATCGGCCGCCAGTTCGCGCTGCACGAGGCCACGCTGGTCCTCGGCCTGCTGCTGCGCCGCTACACCCTGCGCCCGGACCCCGCGTACCGGCTCCGGGTGACGGAACGCCTCACCCTCATGCCGGAGGGCCTGCGGATGGGCCTGGAGCGCCGCACCGCGGTGGACCCGGCGGCCCGGGAACAACCGCATCCGGTGGGCGGGACGGGCGACTGACCCGAACCGGCCGGTCACGAGGGGCGAACAGTACCGGCCACCGCGCGACCGGCTGCAACCGGCTGCAACCGGCCAGGCACCGGTGCCCCCTGCGACCCGCGCCGCAACCGGCCCAGCCCTCAGACCTCAGCCGCCCAGTGCGCGGGCCGGGTCAGCGTCCCCGGCAGAGCGGTCCCGGTGCTCCCCCTGGCCGCGTTCAGCTGGGGCTGGGTGAGGAAGAGGGCGTCGGTCAGGTCGGCGTCGGTCAAGTCGGCGTTGCGGAGGTCCGTGCCGAGGAGATCGGCGGCGCGCAGGTCCGCGCCGGTGAGGTCGGCGGCGATCAGGCAGGCGCCGCGCAGGCTCACCCCGCGCAGGTCAGCGCCCTTGAGGCGGGCGCCCATCAGGTCCGCGCCGCGGCGGTCCTTCCGGCGGCCGCGCACAGGTGCCCGGGTCAGCTCGCCGGCCCGCAGCAGGAGCGGGCCGACCTCCTGCCGGTGCGCGCCCACATCCAGCCGGGACAGCTCCTCGGGGCTGCCCCCGGCCAGTTCCTCGGTCGTGCGCAGCATCCGGCGCAGATCCGCGTGGACCGGGCGGGCGGCGGGCAGCGTCAGCGCCTCGGTGAGGTACCGGAGCAGCTCATGGAGCTGGCGGACCACCGGGAACACCTCGAACATGCTCCGGGCGCGCTCGGCCGGCCCGGCACGCCAGTCCTCCCCGCCGAAGGTGACCTGCGAGACCCGCTGTCCGGCGCCGAAGCAGTCGTAGACCGTGCAGCCGCTGAAGCCCTCCTTGCGCAGCCGGGTGTGGATACCGCAGCGGTGGTCGTCCTGGAGGTTGCGGCAGGGCGTCCCGGCCTGCTTGTCGCCCGCGAAGTCGGCGGAGCGGGCGAAGGGCAGGGCGACGCAGCACAGCCCGAAACAGTTCGCGCAGTCACCGCGCAGGCCGGCCGCGTCGAGGGTGAGGTCTTGCATACCGACCAGCCTACGGGCGGCTGCGGCCGCTCGGTGCCGCAGGTCAGGCAGGTACAGCGGGGCCGGCCGCTCGGGGTGGCGAGGATGTACGTCCCGGTGACGCGGCCGTCGGCGATGGTGAGCCTGATGATCGACATCGGCCTGCCGTCAGGCTCGTTGACCATGCCGAGGTCGCCGTGGACAAGTCCTCCACCTCGGCGGCGAGCCGAGCATGCGGTAGGCGACCGGCTGAGACTCCTTCACGGCAACGGATCATGAACACAGCCCCGTCCTCCCTCGGGAGGGCGGGGCCGTTTCGTCGTCTCCGGATCAGCCTCGCTCGCTCATGGCCGCGCGCAACCAGTCGAGCGGGGCCTGGGCCAGCAGCTGGTCGGCGAGCAGCTGGCCGGACTTGGTGACGATCCGGGCCCGGCTGTTGTCGACCCATCGCTGGGCCGCCTCGTACCCCTGGGCCTTGTACTCCAGGCCCTGCAACATGCACTCCAGCTTGTCCGCGTCACGCGCGCAGATGGCCTCCGGAGTCTCGCGCGCCTCGTACTCGGCGACGACCGCACGGACCGCGGAGCGCAGGACCTCGGGCATGCCAGTCGTCTGGTCCTCCGTCACCGCCACGGGGTCGCCAGGGGCCGCGTACTTCTTCCCCAGGTGGTTCACGTCGCCCGTACGCGTCTCCTGCGAGTCGTGCCACACCGCCAGGTGCGCGGCCCGCGCGGCGTCGGCGCCCTCCAGAGTGGCGATGACCGAGGCGATGACGGACGTGCGCCATGCGTGCTCGGCGACACTCTCGGGGTCACGAACGCCCGCCATCCACCAGCCCGTTCGTCGGGCCGTCTTCAACGTGCCCGCCTCCCACAGGAAGTGCGCCACGTCCGCCAGGTCCTGGTCACCCACTGGTGTCCCCTTTCACGCCTCGGCGAGGCGGATTGCGTACCGGATGCCCTCCAGCTCCCGCCGAGCCTGCGGCGAAGCTCGGAGTCATCCAACATCACCGGCAGGCGTTCGCGCAGGGCCCGCCCGGCAGCTGACCGCGCGCGCAGCAGGTTCGGGCGCGCGGCGAGCAGCGTCCAGAGGGTGTGGACGTTGAGGTCAAAGAAGCCGTGCCGCGGCGTGAGGCCGCGGACCAGGTGGGCCATCAGCCGGTCGCCATGCCAGGGCCCGGGCGCCTCGCCAATGAAGTCGTCCGACAGCTGAATGTGCGCAGACTCCCCGACCCAGTACGCCCAGTAGTTCAGGTTCGCCGCCTCGGCCTGGTCGTCGTCGCCCAGGGTGCGGCCGATGAAGTGGGCCATACGGTCCCGGTCGCCCTGGCGCGTGGCCACTGCGGCCACGGAGCGCGAGTTGAGCCACTGCGTCAGCCAGTCGTCCGGCCGCTCGGTCCGCTGCTGGTGCGCCAGCCACTCGGACGTATCGGCGTCCTGGTCGAACCCAGCGAGGTAGAGGGCCTGTCGGCGCAGCAGGAAGTCCTGGCCTCCTCGGGCCTGCTCGGCCGTCTCCCGCATGCGACTGAAGAATCGGCGCCGGTCGACCGTGGGCAGTTCCGGCGCCGTCGGCACCGGGCCGCGGCGCGGACGAGGCGGCGCCGGGAGGTCGCGCACAGGGGTGGGCGGCACGCCGTTCAGCGGCCAGGTCAGGAACTCTACGAGGTCGCGCTGCATGACCCAGGCGCCGAGCGGATTGGGCCCTGCGGGCGCCTCGTCCTCCAGCGCTCTGGCCAGCAGCATGTCAGTCTCCATCGCACGTTCGAGGGCGGCGAGCAGGGAAGGCGCCGTGCCCATCTGCATGAGCCGATGGCGATGCATCAGCATCTGTCCCACCGGCAGGGAGGTCAGCGGCCGGCGCCCCGTCTCCCAACCAGCGACCGTGTCCGGCGCCACCCCGAACAGCTCCGCAAGGCTGTCCTGCGTGTGCCCCAACTGCTCCCGTATGACCCGGAAGACGTAGCCCGAGATGGTGCCCGCGCGCCCTCGCCCGGGTGTTACCTGACCACCGGTCAGGGTTCCGTTCGCCTGCTGCCCCATGGCGTCCCCTTGCCCGCCCACGGCGGGCCCTTACCCGTACCCACAGTCACTACAAGCGGTAATCACGCATACCTACTGTCGTGGGTGACAACCGGGCAACTCAGCGTAGTGGGAGTGATGCCGCCATGACCGCCCGTGGCCAGAACCAAGGACGAGGTGAAGTCGTGACCAAGACCCGCACCGCGACGGGTGCCCCCGCGGTGGACACCGTCACGATGCGCGCGACTGTCGCCGAGGTGCTGCCGCCGGATGTGACCCCCGTCGACCTCAGCACGCTGGAGACGCTGACTGGCCTGCTGGTCAGCCACATGCAGCTGCTCATCCCGGAGATCGAGCAGGCCGCCGTGGGGCTGCCCGCCGACGACGTCCCGCGCTACTGCGCGCTCGCCTGTGTCCGCGAAGCCAGCATGAAGCTGGCCGCCCGCCCCGGACTAATGCCTTACGACGCCGTCGCGCACGTGCGGAGACTTGGCCGGTCGCTCCTGGCGCTGTGCGACCACTACGAGACGCTCACCGGCCTGCGCATGTGCCTGGCCTGCGATCAGCCCATCAAGCCGGGCGAGGCGACGCGCCCGTTCGACCAGGGCAGCCAGTCGGGGGGCTCGGCGGTCTCCGGCCGGATCCACGAACGCTGCTGCAACACCGTCCGCATCCGCTGACCGGCGGCGCCTCCCCGGCGCATAGAGGGGCCCAGGCGACCGAATCGGGACAGGGTCGCACCCACAAACCCCCGCCCCCTGGGGAGGTTCCGAAGGCTCCTCTGGGGGCGGGCCAGCCCGCTGTCTTCCGTGAGGGGACGGCGGTGAGCACGATGAATCCGACACGTTCGAGGAGAGCGCGATGAAGGCAGATGTGACCGACCGAATGGCCGGAGGCGACGGAGGCGGGGACGGCGGCGACAGCCTGCCAGGCGAGCCGTGGCCCGGCCCGCAGGAGCCCCCGTCCCCCGACGGCGGACCGAAGGCCTGCGGCTGACATGACGTTCACTGGACTGGACGAGGGGCGGTCCGAACTGGGCCGCTCCCTCCTGGAGCGCAAGGTCCTGACATCGGACTGGATCCCGTCGTTCACGGCCGTGCCCCGGGCGGACTTCCTGCCCGAGCTGATGTGGCCCTACGACATGGACTCCGGAACCACCGTCGCCGTTGACTGGCGCCAGGAGCCGGAGCTGTGGCGCTCGTACGCCGACCTCGACATGCCGATCGTCACGCAGTGGGACGACCGCACCGGTGAGGAACGCGGCGAAGTGCCGACGTCGTCGGTGTCGATGCCGTCTGTCGTCTTCCGGATGCTGCGGGACCTGGACGTGCGGGCCGGGCAGCGGGTGCTGGAGATCGGCACGGGTACCGGTTGGAACGCGGCCCTGCTCGCTCACCGGCTCGGAGCGGACAACGTCGTCAGCATCGAGATCGATGCAACGGTGGCGGCCGCGGCACGTGACCGGCTCGCCTGCCTGGGGCTGTGGCCCCAAGTCCTGTCCCGGGACGGCGTCGAAGGTGACGAGCCGGGCGCACCGTACGACCGGATCATCGCAACGGCCGGCCTGCGGAGCGTCCCGCCCGCTTGGATCTCACAGGTACGGCCCGGCGGACTGATCCTGGCGCCCTGGGGCACGCACTACACCAACCAGGACGCCCTCGTCCGCCTCCAGGTCGCCGAGGACGGCAAGAGCGCCTCGGGGGCGTTCACGGGGCCCGTGGAGTTCATGAAGCTGCGCTCTCACCGCCTGCCGTTCGCCGGGCACGACCTCTACGTTCCGGACGGCGTCAGCGGCGCGGACCGCTCCACCACGGATGTCACGGAGGAGCAGCTGCTCGGCGGCGACCAGTTCGCCGTCAGCTCGTTCGCTGTGGGGCTGCGCGTTCGGGACTGCTACCGCCAAGTGGCCGCGGAGCGGAATGGCAGCCGGCCCGTGTGGTTCTACGGCCTCGGCGACCGGTCCTGGGCATGTGTGATGTTGCGTGACGGCGATGCGGAAGCCCAGGTCTGGCAATCCGGACCGCGCAGGCTCTTCGATGAAGTGACCGCCGCGCTTGACTGGTGGCGGAAGGCCGGCGAGCCCGGATACGAACGATTCGGGCTGACCATCACCCAGGACAGCCAGCGTGCCTGGCTCGACCAGCCGACGGAGGCCTGGGACATCTGAACCGGCCCCGCCCGTCCGCGTCCCCCGCGGCGGACGGGCGGGGCCCCGCAGCTCCCCATCGAGTGGTCACTCACTGAGTTGGGAGAGCGGAACACCCAGCACGTGAGCTACCCGCAGCAGCACTCGGCATGTTGGGTTGCCGCGGCCGGCACCCAGGTTTTGGAGCGTCAGCCGGTCGATGCCGGCGGCGAGGTAGACGGCTTCCTGCGTGAGGTTCTGGTGAAGCCGCTCAGCTCGGAATCGTTCGCCCATTGCCTGTAGCCGCTCGATCAGCCAGGTGTCATCTTCGGGTAGATCTTGCATCCCGCTAACGCTTGACGGGACCCAAAAACTTGTCGGCTGAATCCAATCAGCTTTGTATGATCTTGAAGTGGTGCGGGTAACTCGCCGGAAATGGCCCTCCAAGACAGCCCGCCCCTATGCCAGCTGCCACGCGGTGGGGGCAGGGCTGCGGCGCCCCTGGTCGTCAGATCGGGGGCGCTGTCGCATATCTACGCCGCTCACCGGCCGAAGAGTTCGAAAGCGACCGCTGGCCGCCCGCCGAACCGCGGCGCAGCAGCCTCTGCCTGCTGAGTCAGGAAGTTCCGGCAGTACTCCTCAGCTGACATACGTCCTTTGCCAACATTCTCGTCGGTCAACGCCTGGATGTACGTGCGGTGTTCGAGCAGTGAGCGTACTGCCCGGTCCAGGCCCGCCGTGGCGTCGACGGCGTGTGTGGGGGTGCTGGATCCGGCGACGGCGACCCAGCGGACGCCGTTCCAGGGCTCCAGGCCCTGCTCGGTCAGCTCGGGGAAGATCCACCGGTTCCCGGCGTCCCCGGCCGCGTCCAGCGTGGCGCGGCCGACGGCCACATGGTCGGGGGTGTTCCAGGCGACGCCGCCCCAGGTGTCCCGGTGGTTCAGGGTGATCACCAGCTCGGGCCGATGGCGGCGGACGGCCGCCGCGATGTCCCGGCGCAGCGCGGTGCCGTACTCGATCACACCGTCCCGGTGGTCCAGGAACTCCACCACCGACACCCCGACGACCGCCGCGCTCGCCCGCTGCTCCTGTTCCCGCAGTGGTCCGCACTCGGCGGGCTCCAGGGTGTCGATGCCCGCCTCCCCCCGGGATGCCAGGAGGTAGGAGATCTCACGGCCCTGGTCGGTCCAGGCGGCGACGGCCGCCGAGCAGCCGTACTCCAGATCGTCCGGGTGCGCGACGACGGCGAGGGCGCGCTGCCAGTCCTCGGGCATGGGGCGCAGGGGTGTGATCGACGGATCGCTCATGTCCGCAGACTAGCCGTGGCCGTGGGCCGTCCGCCTCGGCCGGGACAGGCGCGCGGCGGGTTGCGGCGCGTCGTCACACCTCGTCGCGTGCCAGCGCCAGCAGGCGGTCCAGGACGCGCGGGCCGCCCGCGCGTACGCCGTCGTGCTCGAACTCGTCGGTGACCCAGGTACGCAGGCCGCGGACGGCGCGGGCGGTGGCCAGGGAGTGGGCCGTGTCGACGTACATGTCGTCGTGGTAGACGGCCGCCGCGACCGGGACGTCGTTGGCGGCGAGGCGGGCGGGGTCGTACAGGGGCGGCCAGCCCTGGTTCCCGGCCAGGGCCTGCGCGGTCTCGCGCAGCGGGCGCAGGGCCGGGTCGTTGTCGAACATCCAGGGGTGCACGGATTCTCCCGTGAACAGCAGCGGGCCGTCACCGGCCAGGGCCTTCGCGGCGTCGAACTGCGGGAACTCGCCGCGCACCCGCTCCGCGGCCCAGTCCGTGGCGCCCTGGTCCTGGCCGTAGATCGCCTCGTGCAGCAGCGCGTACAGGGGATGGCCGGCGTACGACAGCAGCCCCTGGACCTCCTCCTGGAAGGAGTCGGCGAGGGCGGTGCCCTGCGGGGTGCGGACGAAGGCGTCCTCCAGCAGGAAGTGCAGCCGGTGGCTGCCGTCCCCGCGGCCGAGGAGGATGCCCAGGGACTGGAAGGCCTCCACGGTGAACCGGTAGCCGTTCGGCAGGACGACGTCGTGCTGGAGCAGGTGCTCGGCGATCTGCCGGGCCCGCTCGACGTCCTGCGGGTAACGGGCGTAGTGGGCGGCGACCTTGCGTTCGATGCGCGGGTAGGCGGCCCGGTAGACGTCGGCGGCGGTCGCGTCGAGGGAGGGCAGTCCGCCGGTGATGAGGGCGGTGCTCAGGCCCTCCGGCGCGAGGGACAGATAGGTCACGGTGCAGAAGCCGCCGAAGCTCTGCCCGAGGACGGTCCAGGGGGCACCGCCGGTGACCTGGCGGCGGACGGCCTCGCAGTCACGGACGATGGAGTCGGCGCGGAAGTGCGCGAGGTAGCCGGCCTGTGCGGCGGGGCCGCCGCGCAGCGGGAGCGTCTGGCGGTTGGCCGGGGTGGAGGCGCCGGTGCCGCGCTGGTCCAGGAGCAGCACCCGGAATTCCGTCAGCGCCCGCTTCAGCCAGGCTTCCCGGCCGACGAACCGGTTCGCCCCGAAGCCGGGGCCGCCCTGGAGGTAGACCAGCCACGGCAGACGCTGGTGCGCGCGTTCCGTGGCGACGACCTCACGGGCGTAGAGCTCGATGGTCTCGCCCGCCGGGTCGTCGTGGTCGAGGGGCACGGTGAAGCGGCGGTCGGTGAGAACGACGCCGGGCTGGCGGTAGGACGCGGTCAACAGGGCTCCCGGGACGGACGGATGTGCGGGACGCGACCCAGTTCAGCACAGGTCCGTCCGCTGTCCGCTCCCCGGGATCATGAGATCGTACTGAATCTCCGGTCAGCGGGTGGACAGGCTGGAGCGCCGGACCACCAGCTCGGGCTGGAGCACGACCCTGCGGTGCTCGTGGCCCCGCGTGCCGCCCTCGTCCTCCGTCTCCTCCAGCAGCAGCTCGGCGGCGAGGGCGCCCATGGTGACCGCGGGCTGCCGGACCGAGGTGAGCGGGACGGCCGCGGCGGCGGCGAACTCGATGTCGTCGTAGCCGACGATGGCGAGGTCGTCGGGGACGCTGACCCCGGCCGCGTACATCGCCTGCAGGACGCCGAGGGCGAGCAGGTCGTTGGCGCAGAAGACGGCGGTGGGGCGGTCGGCGAGGCCGAGCAGCCGGGCGCCGGCGTCCCGGCCCGCGGCGACGTCGAGCCGCTCGGTGGGCAGCTCGCGCAGCACCTCGGGGGCGAGGCCGGCCTCGGCGAGCGCGGACAGCGCGCCGGTACGGCGGTCGCGGACCTGGTTGAGGCTGGGCGGGCCGCTGACGTAGGCGATGGAGCGGTGCCCGGCGTCGACGAGGTGCCGGACGGCGAGCGCGCCGCCCGCGACGTCGTCGACGGAGACCGAGCACTCGGTGGCGCCCTCGGCGACCCGGTCGACGAGGACGAAGGGGATGCCGTGCCGCCGGAAGGCGCCGATGTTGCGCCCGGTGGCGTCCGCCGGGGTGAGCAGCACCCCGCGCACCCGCTGCTCGGCGAAGAGGGAGAGGTAGTCGGCCTCCTCGGAGGCGCTCTGCGCGCTGTTGCAGACCATCACGCCGAGTCCGGCCTCGCGCGCGGCCCGTTCCGCGCCGCGCGCCACGTCGACGAAGAAGGGGTTGCCCATGTCGAGGACGAGCAGCCCCATGATGCGGCTGCGGCCCGCGCGCAGCTGGCGCGCGGACTCGCTGCGGACATAGCCCAGCCGGTCGATCGCCGACAGCACCCGGGCCCGGGTCTCGGTGGCGACCGAGTCCGGACGGTTGATGACGTTCGAGACGGTGCCGACGGAGACTCCGGCGGCGCGGGCGACGTCCTTGATACCCACCGACTGGGCCATCAGGCAGGAACCTCCGGGGGAACGAGGGGCGGCGGGCGGGTCTTCACATTACCGTCACGCCGCCCGGGGACGGCATCGGTCAGGCAGGGAGCCGGAAGTCGACGACGCGCAGTGCCGAGGGCGTCGTACCGCTGGACTTCACCTGGTACATCACGGACAGGACGTGGTCCTGCGCGATCCGCGTCTCGTCGATCACGACCTCGCCGAAGGCGTTCAGCCCGGCGCCGTCGTAGAGCAGTGTCCAGTCGCTGTAGCCGGACGCCTTGGAGGCGCCGGCGATCCGGCCGAACGGGAGGACCGCGTACGCGTTGTCGTACGTGTCGAGGACCAGTCTGGTGCGCTGGCTGGAGTTGAGCGGGACCGGGATCTCGGTCTTCTGCCAGCTGCCCGAGGCGTTCTTGCGGAGGTGGAAGGCGCGGCCGTTGGCGGTGCGGTCGGCGACGTAGTTCGTGGTGCACTGCCCGAAGCGGCCGGGGACGTAGGAGATGATCGCGTGCGGCCGGCCGGCGGAGTCGGTGAACTGGCTCTCCTGGTTCATCAGGGAGTGGTCCGCGTTGAGCGGGTCCACGACCAGGCCGGCGTCGGTGACGGACACCTTGTCGGAGCCGCCGGTGGTGCCGACCACCGTGCCCGCGTCGGTGCGCCAGGTGCGGCCGCGGTCGTCGGAGTAGACGTAGCCGGTGTCGTGGTTGGTGATGCCGCCGCCGGCGCACATCACGGCGCCGTTCTGTTCGCGCCAGGTGAAGAAGGAGTGCAGCCGGCCGCCCCGGTCGTAGTCGATGCCGTGCAGGTACATGTTGCGGGCGGTCGAGGAGCCGTGCTCGCTGGTGTACGTGCCGGTGGAGCTGGTCCACTCCCCCAGCGCGGTCCACTTGGTGCCGTCGTACTCGGCGAGGGCGTTGCGGCCGTTGCCGGAGACGGCGACCCGGTAGCTGAGCTGGAGCCGGCCCTCGGGGGTGGCGATGAACTGCGGGTAGGTGAACTGGCTGGTCAACGCCAGGCCGTCCAGCGTGGCTTGGGGTGCGCCGAAGCGGGCGGTGGTCCAGGAGAGCCCGGCCGGGTTGTCCATCAGCCCGGCCACCGACTTGACGTAGGTGAAGCCGTCGCTGTGCGAGTCCATGTTCAGGTGCAGTCGGCCGTCGACCCGGGAGACGCCCATGGAGATGACGTTGTGGGAGTCGTTGTAGCGGAGCGTGTGGCCGACCTTGACGGTCGACCAGGTGCTCGCGCCGAGCGCGCGCCGCCCGACGACGGCGTTGCGGTCGGCGGTGTACCAGACGGCGTACTGGTATCCCTTGTAGGTCAACAGGCCGTTCTTCTGGAAGGAGTTGTTGTTGACCAGGCCGTCGTAGGAGACGAAGAAGATGGCTTGGGAGTCGAGCGTGGTGGTGCCGGTGAGGGTGACGGAGGGGCCGGGATCGGCGGCCCGCGCCGTGCCCGGGGTGGCCACCGCGGCCAGCAGCGCGGTGGCCAGGACAGTGCGTCTTCTCATGGAGGCAACTCCGGCTCAGGCTAGATGGAAGACTTCGGTGAGGGGTTTCATCGCTTCGTCGGGTCGGGCGCCGTCCAGCGACTCGAAGAACGGCGCCATCTCCGCCTGCCAGCGGGCGTTGACCTCGGTGGCTGCCATGCCGGCCTGGGCGGCGGCGAAGTCCTCGGTCTCCAGGTAGCCGACCAGCAGGCCGTCGTCCCGCAGGAAGAGCGAGTAGTTGTGCCAGCCGGTGGCCGAGAGCGCGTCGAGCATCTCCGGCCATACGGCGGCGTGCCGCTCGCGGTACTCGTCGAGGCGGTCCGCCCGGACCTTCAGCAGAAAGCACACGCGGTGCATCAACAGCCCCCTGTCGCTCAGAAGTCGAACTGGTCGATGTTGTCCTTGCTGAACACGGTCGGCTTGCCGAGGCTGATCACGCCGTCCTCGCCGATGGTGTACTCGCCCATGTCGCCGGCGGTGAAGGTCTCGCCCTCCTTGCCCGTGATCTGCCCGGACACCAGCGCGACGGCGGTACGGGCGGCCAGCTCGCCGAGCTTGGCCGGGTCCCACAGCTCGAACGCCTCGACGGTGCCGTTCTTGACGTACTTGCGCATGTCGTTCGGGGTGCCGAGGCCGGTCAGCTTGACCTTGCCCTTGTACTTGGAGCCCGACAGGTACTGGGCGGCGGCCTTGATGCCGACGGTGGTCGGGGAGATGATCCCCTTCAGGTTCGGGTGCTCCTGGAGCAGGCCCTGGGTCTGCTGGAAGGACTGCTGGGCGTCGTCATTGCCGTAGGCGACCTTCACCAGCTTCATGTCCTTGTACTTCGGGTCCTCGAGCTCGTCCTTCATGAACTCGATCCACGCGTTCTGGTTGGTCGCGGTCTGCGCGGCGGACAGGATCGCGATCTCGCCCTTGTAGCCGATCTGTTCGGCGAGCAGTTGCACCTCGGTGCGGCCGAGGTCCTCGGCGGAGGCCTGCGAGACGAAGGCGTTGCGGCAGTCGGCCTTGGTGTCGGAGTCGTAGGTGACGACCTTGATGTCGTTCTTCATGGCCTGCTTGAGCGCGGTGCACAGGGCGCCGGGGTCCTGCGCGGAGACGGCCATGGCGTCGACCTGCTGCTGGGTGAGCGTGTTGACGTAACTGACCTGCCCGGCGGTGTCGGTGGCGCTGGACGGGCCGACCTCCTTGTAGCTGGAGCCCAGTTCCGCGAGGGCCGTCTCGCCGCCCTTGCCGGCGGAGGTGAAGTAGGGGTTGTTGACCTGCTTGGGCAGGAAGCCGACGGTCAGGCCCTTCTCGAGTTCGGCGTTCGGGTCGGCCTTTCCGGCGGTGGCGGCGGAGGCGTCCTCGTTGGCCACGTCCTCCTTGGTGGTGCCGCCGCAGGCGGTGAGGGCGAGAGCGAGGGAGGTGGCGGCGGCGACGGCCGCGGAGGCACGGCGGAGCGATGACTTGCGCATGAGGGCTCTTCCTTGGGGAGGCTGGGGTAACGGGGATTTACGAGGTCGGGGTGGGGGTTTTCATGGCCGCGGCTCTGCGTCCGGCGCGGGCGACGGCGATCTGCCGTGCGACGCGGGGTCCGAGCACGGAGAGCACCAGCAGCACTCCGGTGACGAGGATCTGCGACTGGGCGGAGACGTCCTGAAGGCTCATCACGTTCTGCAGCGCGCCGAGCAGGAAGACACCGGCGATCGCGCCGCCGAGCGTTCCCTTGCCGCCGTCGAAGTCGATGCCGCCGAGCAGCACGGCGGCGACGACGGAGAGTTCGAGCCCGGTGGCGTTGTCGTAGCGGGCGCTGGCGTAGTGCAGGGCCCAGAAGATGCCGGTGAGGGAGGCCATGAAGCCCGTCACCGTGAACAGGATGAGCTTCTGCCGCCTGACCCGGATCCCGGCGAACCGGGCCGCCTCCTGGCTGGCGCCGATGGCGAACAGCGACCGCCCGAACGGGGTGGCGTGCAGGGCGACCAACGCGATGGCCAGCAGCACCAGGAAGGGCAGGAGGGCGTACGGGATGAAGGTGTCGCCGATCCGTCCGGACGCGAAGTCCAGGTACGGGGTGGGGAAGTCGGTGACCGCGTCGGAGCCGAGCACGATCTGCGCGATGCCCCGGTAGGCGGCCAGTGTGCCGATGGTGACGGCGAGGGAGGGCAGCCCGAGCCGGGTCACCAGCAGCCCGTTGATCAGTCCGCACACCACCCCGAGCAGCAGGCAGACCGGAATGATCGCCTCGATCGTCATGCCCTGGTTCCACAGGGCGCCCATGACCGCTCCGGACAGTCCGGCGGTCGAGGCGACCGAGAGATCGATCTCGCCCGAGACGACCAGCAGGGTCATGGGCAGCGCGATCAGGGCGATCGGAAGGGTGTTCCCGATCAGGAACGACAGGTTGAGCGCGTTTCCGAAACCGTCCACGAATCCGAAGGACAGCAGGAGCACCACGATCAACAGGGCGCCGACCACCGTGTCCCAGCGGACCGCGCGCAGCAGGGACTCAGGCATGGCGGGCGTTCCTCTTCTTCAGGGCCGAGGCCACGCGCAGCGCGACGACCCGGTCGACCGCGATGGCGAGGATGAGCAGGATGCCGTTGATGGCGAGCACCCAGACGGAGCTGACGCCGAGGGCGGGCAGCACACTGTTGATGGAGGTCAGCAGCAGGGCGCCCAGGGCGGCGCCGTAGACGCTGCCGGAGCCGCCGGTGAAGACGACGCCACCGACCACGACGGCGCTCACGACCGTGAGTTCGTAGCCGTTGCCGGTGCCGGAGTCGACGTTCCCGAACCGCGCCAGGTACATCGCCCCGGCGAGCCCGGCCAGCGCCCCGCAGAAGGTGTAGGCGGCGAGGATGCGCTTGCGTACCGGGATTCCGGCGAGGCGGGCGGCCTCGGGGTTGGAGCCGAGGGCGTACAGTTCGCGTCCGCTGCCGTAGTGCTTGAGGTAGTAGGCGGTGGCCACCAGCACCACGAGGGCGATCAGCGCCAGCCACGGCACCGCGGAGATGCCGCCGGAGCCGAAGTCGACGAAGCCGTCCGGCAGGTCGGCCGCGGTGATCTGCCGGGAGCCGACCCAGATGGAGTCGATGCCGCGGATGATGTACAGCGTGCCGAGGGTGACGACGAGCGCCGGCACCTGGCCGAGGCTGACGAGCAGGCCGTTGAGCAGGCCGAAGCCGATGCCCATCAGGACCGCGAGCAGCACGGCCACGACCGGGTTGCCGCCGCCCTGGAGGTAGGTACCGGCGGCGAAGGCGCTGATGCCCAGGGTCGAGCCGACCGACAGGTCGACGTTGCGGGTGATGACGACCAGGGACTGTCCGACGGCGACCAGCACCAGGATCGTCGCGTTGAGCAGGAGGTCCTTGATGCCCTGTTCGGTGAGGAACTCGCTGTTGCCGGCCTGGGTGAGGGCGATCATCGCCAGGAAGACGACCAGGATGGCCAGTTCGCGCATCTTGAAGACGCGGTCGACCAGTCGGGTCGCGCCCGCCTTGGGCACCTCTGGGGCGGGGGCTTGCTGGGGGGTGGTCACCGTCATGCGGCGGCCCTCCCCGTGGCTGCGGCCATCACGGTTTCCTCGGTGGCTTCGGAGCGTGCGATCTCGGCGGTGAGCCGCCCTTCGTGCATCACCAGCACGCGGTCGGCCATGCCGAGGATCTCGGGCAGGTCGGAGGAGATCATCAGGACGGCGACCCCGTCGGCGGCGAGCCCGCTGAGCAGCCGGTGCACCTCGGCCTTGGTGCCGACGTCGATACCGCGGGTGGGCTCGTCGACGATGAGCACGTCGGGCCGGGTGGCGAGCCACTTGGCGAGGACGACCTTCTGCTGGTTGCCGCCGGAGAGGGTGGAGACGGTGTCGGCGAGCCGGGCGTACTTCACCTGGAGCTTGACGGCCCAGTCGAGGGAGCGGCTGCGCTCGGCCCCGCGGTCCATCAGGCCGGCCCGGACGGTCGTGCGCAGGCCGGTGAGTCCGATGTTGCGCTCGATGGACATGTCCATCACCAGGCCCTGGGCGCGCCGGTCCTCGGGGACCAGGGCGAGACCGGCGGCCATCGCGGTGGAGGGGGCGCCGTTGACGAGGGCTTTCCCGCCGACGGACACCTCACCGGCGTCCCAGCGGTCGATGCCGAAGACGGCCCGGGCGACCTCGGTGCGGCCGGCGCCGACGAGCCCCGCGAGGCCCACGATCTCGCCGCGCCGGACGTCGAAGGAGACGTCGGTGAAGACGCCCTCGCGGGTGAGGCGGCGCACGCTCAGGGCGACCTCGCCCGGGGTGACGTCCTGCTTGGGGTACAGCTCGTCCAGGTCGCGGCCGACCATGCGGCGGACCAGGTCGTCCTCGGTCATGCCATCGATCGGCTCGCCGGCGATCCAGGCGCCGTCGCGCAGGGTGGTGACCCGTCGGCAGATCTGGAAGATCTCCTCCAGCCGGTGGGAGATGAACAGCACGGCGGCGCCCTGGTCGCGCAGGGTGCGGACGACGCCGAAGAGGCGGGCGACCTCGCTGCCGGTGAGGGCGGCGGTCGGCTCGTCCATGATCAGGACCCGGGCGTCGAAGGAGAGCGCCTTGGCGATCTCGACGATCTGCTGATCGGCGATGGGCAGACCGCGCGCCGGGCGGTCGGGGTCGAGCTCGACGCCGAGGCGCCGCATCAGGGCCAGCGTGGCGGCGTGGGTGGCCTTGTGATCGATCCGGCCGAACGCGCGCCGGGGCCTGCGGCCCATGAAGATGTTCTCGGCGATCGACAGGTCGGGGAAGAGGGTCGGCTCCTGGTAGATCACGGCGATACCGGCGTCCCGGGCGTCGCCGGGGCCGTGGAAGACGACGGGTTCGCCGTCGAGCAGCACCTGGCCGGCGTCCGGCCGGTGCACTCCGGCGAGCGTTTTGATGAGGGTCGACTTGCCCGCGCCGTTCTCTCCGGCGAGGGCGTGCACCTCCCCGGGGAACAGCTCCAGGGAGACGTCCCGCAGGGCGCGGACCGCGCCGAAGGACTTCGACACGTCCCTGAGCGCGAGTACCGGGGCCGGACCCGTGGTGGACGGGTGGGTCATGGGGGCTCCTCGACGACGTCGGCGGGACGGCCCTCGCGACGTCGTGAAAGGTTTCAACTTGGTTGCCGGGACGTTAGGCATGCGACGCATGTCACGTCAATGGGTCCGTGTCGAAAAAGTTTCGATGAACGAAGGTCACGGCCGGGTCACGAGCAACAGGCTTGGGCCTGGGGGTTGACACCCCTTCGGGGGGCTCATAGCTTCCCGTCTTGAATCGTTTCACAGTGATGCGTTTCTGAAGACTTTCCGCCCCGACGTCACAGGAGCCCGAAGTGACCGACCTCGCCGCGGTGAAGGCCGCGCTCAAGACCCAGGCCGTCGAGACGCCGTCGTGGGCGTACGGGAACTCCGGGACCCGGTTCAAGGTGTTCGCGCAACCGGGGGTGCCCCGGACACCCCAGGAGAAGCTGGAGGACGCGGCGCAGGTGCACGCGTTCACGGGGGTGGCGCCGACGGTGGCCCTGCACATCCCCTGGGACAGGGTCGAGGACTACGCGGCTCTCGCCAAGTTCGCCGAGGAGCGGGGGGTGAAGCTGGGGGCGATCAACTCCAACACGTTCCAGGACGACGACTACAAGCTCGGCAGCATCTGCCACCCCGAGGCGGCGGTGCGCCGCAAGGCCGTCGACCATCTGCTGGAGTGCGTCGACATCATGGACGCGACCGGCTCCACCGACCTGAAGCTGTGGTTCGCCGACGGCACGAACTATCCCGGGCAGGACGACATCCGCGGGCGCCAGGACCGCCTGGCCGAGGGTCTGGCCGAGGTCTACGAGCGGCTCGGGGACGGGCAGCGGATGCTGCTGGAGTACAAGTTCTTCGAGCCTGCCTTCTACACGACGGACGTCCCGGACTGGGGGACGGCGTACGCCCACTGCCTCAAGCTCGGGCCGAAGGCCCAGGTCGTCGTCGACACCGGGCACCATGCGCCGGGCACCAACATCGAGTTCATCGTCGCCACGCTGCTGCGGGAGGGGAAGCTCGGCGGGTTCGACTTCAACTCGCGCTTCTACGCCGACGACGACCTGATGGTGGGCGCGGCGGATCCCTTCCAGCTGTTCCGGATCATGTACGAGGTGATCCGCGGCGGGGGCTTCAGCCCCGAGGTCGCGTTCATGCTCGATCAGTGCCACAACATCGAGGCGAAGATCCCGGCGATCATCCGGTCGGTGATGAACGTGCAGGAGGCCACGGCGAAGGCGCTCCTGGTGGATCGCGTCTCTCTTGGCCAGGCGCAGGCCGCCGGGGACGTGCTGGCCGCGAATGCCGTGGTCATGGACGCGTACAACACCGATGTGCGGCCGCTGCTGCGGGAGGTGCGGGAGGAGATGGGGCTGGACCCCGAGCCCCTTGCCGCGTATGCCCGGTCCGGGTGGGCCGAGAAGATCGTTGCTGAGCGAGTCGGTGGGGAGCAGGCCGGTTGGGGGGCGTGAGCGTCTGCCGGGTTCTGTTCGTCGCGGGGTGCGGGCCGTTTGTGGCTGGTTGCGCAGTTCCCCGCGCCCCTTGGGAAGTGCACTCGCCGTTTTTTGAGAAGTAAGGAATTTTCCATGGCTGTGAATCCCGAAGCCGCCGCTCTCCTCGCCCGGTCCCGTCGGCTCGGCTCCGATCCCCGTAACACCAACTACGCCGGCGGCAACGCCTCCGCCAAGGGCACCGGCATCGATCCCGTCACGGGGGGTGATGTCGAGCTGATGTGGGTCAAGGGGTCCGGTGGTGATCTCGGGACGCTCACCGAGGCGGGGCTGGCGGTGCTGCGGCTGGACCGGATGCGGGCGCTCGTCGACGTCTACCCGGGCGTGGAGCGCGAGGACGAGATGGTCGCCGCGTTCGACTACTGCCTGCACGGCAAGGGGGGTGCCGCGCCCTCCATCGACACCGCCATGCACGGGCTCGTCGAGGCCGCCCACGTCGATCATCTGCACCCCGACTCCGGTATCGCGCTCGCCTGTGCCGCCGACGGCGAGAAGCTGACCGCCGAGTGCTTCGGCGACACCGTGGTGTGGGTGCCCTGGCGGCGCCCCGGGTTCCAGCTCGGACTCGACATCGCCGCGGTGAAGAAGGCCAACCCCCAGGCCATCGGGTGCGTGCTCGGCGGGCACGGGATCACCGCCTGGGGTGACACCTCCGAGGAGTGCGAGCGCAACTCGCTGCACATCATCCGCACCGCCGAGGCGTTCCTGGCGGAGAAGGGCAAGGCCGAGCCCTTCGGTCCCGTCATCGAGGGGTACGAGGCCCTCGACGAGGGCGAGCGGCGGGAGCGGGCCGCGGCTCTCGCGCCGCACGTGCGTGCCGTCGCCTCCCAGGACCGGGCGCAGGTCGGGCACTTCGACGACTCCGACGTCGTCCTCGACTTCCTCGCCCGCGCCGAGCACCCCCGGCTCGCCGCCCTCGGCACCTCCTGCCCCGACCACTTCCTGCGCACCAAGGTGCGGCCGCTGGTGCTGGACCTGCCGCCCACGGCGCCCCTGGAGGAGGCGGTGGCGCGGCTGAAGGAGCTGCACGCCGCCTACCGCGAGGAGTACGCCGCCTACTACCAGCGGCACGCCCTGCCCGACTCCCCCGCGATGCGCGGGGCGGACCCGGCGATCGTGCTGGTCCCCGGCGTCGGCATGTTCTCCTTCGGCAAGGACAAGCAGACCGCCCGGGTCGCGGGCGAGTTCTACGTCAACGCCATCAACGTGATGCGCGGCGCCGAGGCCGTCTCGGCGTACGCGCCCATCGAGGAGTCCGAGAAGTTCCGCATCGAGTACTGGGCCCTGGAGGAGGCCAAACTGCAGCGGATGCCGAAGCCCAAGCCGCTCGCCACCCGGGTCGCGCTGGTGACCGGGGCCGGCAGCGGGATCGGCAAGGCCATCGCCCAGCGGCTGGTCGCCGAAGGCGCCTGTGTGGTCGTCGCCGATCTCGACGCCGGGAACGCCGCCGCCGTCGCCGAGGAGCTGGGCGGGCCCGACAAGGCGGTCGCGGTGACGGTGGACGTCACCTCCGAGGAGCAGATCGCCGACGCCTTCGAGGCCGCCGTGCTCGCCTTCGGCGGGGTCGACCTCGTCGTGAACAACGCCGGGATCTCCATCTCCAAGCCGCTGCTGGAGACGTCGGCCAAGGACTGGGACCTGCAGCACGACATCATGGCGCGCGGTTCCTTCCTCGTGTCGAGGGAGGCGGCACGGGTGATGATCACCCAGGGTCTTGGCGGTGACATCGTCTACATCGCCTCCAAGAACGCCGTCTTCGCCGGCCCGAACAACATCGCCTACTCCGCCACCAAGGCCGACCAGGCCCACCAGGTGCGGCTGCTGGCCGCCGAGCTGGGCGAGCACGGCATCCGCGTCAACGGCGTCAACCCGGACGGCGTGGTGCGCGGCTCGGGGATCTTCGCCGGTGGCTGGGGCGCCCAGCGGGCCGCCGTGTACGGGGTGGAGGAGGACAAGCTGGGCGAGTTCTACGCCCAGCGGACCATCCTCAAGCGGGAGGTGCTGCCCGCGCATGTCGCCAACGCCGTCTTCGCCCTCACCGGCGGGGAGCTGACGCACACCACGGGACTGCACGTCCCGGTCGACGCCGGCGTCGCGGCCGCCTTCCTGCGGTGAGCGGGTCCGTGAAGTCGTACGCCGCGGTCGATCTCGGCGCGTCCAGCGGACGGGTCATGGTCGGCCGCGTGGGGCCCGACAGTCTCCAGCTGGCGGAGGCGCACCGGTTCGTGAACCGGCCGGTGCGCGTTCCGGAAGGGCTGCGCTGGGACGTGCTCGGGCTGTACGCGGGGGTGCTGGAGGGCCTGCGGGCCGCCGGGCGGGTCGACTCCGTCGGCATCGACAGCTGGGCCGTCGACTACGGCCTGCTGGACGCCGACGGGGCGCTGCTCGGCAACCCCGTCCACTACCGCGACTCCCGTACGGACGGGGTCGCGGAGAAGGTGTGGGCGACCGTGCCCGCCGAGGAGCTGTACGGGGCGACCGGGCTGCAGTACGCGCCCTTCAACACCCTGTACCAGCTCATGGCCGCCCGCGGTACGGACCAACTCGCCCGTGCCCGGCGCCTGTTGCTCATCCCCGACCTGCTGACGTACTGGCTCACCGGTGAGCAGGGCACCGAGCTGACCAACGCCTCGACCACCCAGCTGATCGACCCGCGGACCCGGCAGTGGGCCACCGACGTCGCCGCCCGGCTCGGTGTCGACCTGGACCTGTTCGCGCCGCTGCGGCAGCCCGGGGATCCGGCCGGTCTGCTGCGGCCCGAGGTTTTGGACGACACCGGGCTCACCGGACCCGTGCCGGTGACCGCCGTCGGCTCGCACGACACCGCCTCCGCGGTGGCCGCGGTCCCGGCCGGCGCCGGTGAGCACTTCGCGTACATCTGCACGGGGACCTGGTCGCTGGCCGGTCTGGAGCTGGACGCGCCGGTGCTGACCGAGGAGAGCCGGGCCGCCAACTTCACCAATGAGCTGGGGCTGGACGGCACGGTCCGCTATCTGCGCAACATCATGGGCCTGTGGCTGCTCCAGGAGTGCCTGCGCGTGTGGGACGAGCCGGATCTGGGCGGGCTGCTGCTGAGGGCGGCCAAGGCGCCGGCGCTGCGGTCGGTGGTGGACGCGGGCGACGCGGCGTTCCTCGCGCCGGGGCGGATGCCGCAGCGGATCGCCGAGGCGTGCCGGGCCTCCGGGCAGCCGGTGCCCGAGTCGCCCGCCGAGGTCACGCGCTGCATCCTCGACTCGCTCGCCCTCGCCCACCGCAGGGCGGTCGCGGACGGCCGGCGGCTGGCCGACCGGCCGGTCGACGTCGTGTACGTCGTCGGGGGCGGCACCCGCAACGCCCTGCTGTGCCAGCTCACCGCCGACGCCTGCGGGCTGCCGGTGGTGGCGGGCCCGACGGAGGCCGCGGCCCTCGGCAACGTCCTGGTCCAGGCCCGCCCGCACGGCCTGGTCCGGGATCTCACGGACGGACGTCAACTGCTCACCCGTACCCAGCCGTTGACCCGCTACGAGCCACGGGGCGACACCGCCCGGTGGCGCGAGGCCGAGGCCCGGCTCGCCCGCGGGTGAGCGGGACTCCCCCGGGCCGATGCCCCGCACTACCCTGCACTCATCCGATGATCGACGACAAGGAGCCGCGATGCGTGTCGCTCTGTTCCTGACCTGTGTCAACGACACGCTCTATCCGGACACCGGGCGCGCCGTGGTGAAGCTGCTGACCAGGCTGGGCGTCGAGGTCGACTTCCCGATGGCGCAGACCTGCTGCGGGCAGGCGCACTACAACACCGGCTACCGGCATGGTGCGGAGCCACTGGCCCGGCATTTCTCCGATGTCTTCGGGGAGTACGAGGCGATCGTGACGCCCTCCGGGTCGTGCGGGGCGATGGTGCGCGAGCTGTACCCGCGGATGGGCGAGCGGGCGCGGGCGGAGGGGCGCGGGGACGCGCTCGCCGCCACCCTCGCGCCCGTGGTGCCGAAGACGTACGAGCTGACGGAGTTCCTGGTGGACATGCTGGGGGTGACGGACGTCGGGGCGTACTACCCGCACACGGTGACCTACCACCCGGCCTGTCACGGGCTGCGCGGGCTGGGGCTCGGTGACAAGCCCCAGCGGCTGCTGCGGGCGGTGAAGGGACTTGAGCTGATCGAGTTGCCGGGTGCCGACGAGTGCTGCGGTTTCGGCGGCACCTTCGCCGTGAAGAACTCCGATGTCTCGGCGGCGATGGGCGCGGACAAGGTGCGCAACGCCGAGTCCACGGGCGCGGACGTGCTCTGCTCGGCCGACAACTCGTGCCTGATGCACATCGGCGGCACCATGGCCCGGCTCAGGACCGGGATGCGGCCCGTCCACATCGCCGAGATCCTGGCGAGCACGGAGGAGGAACCGGCCCGATGAGCGGGACGTTCGTAGGGATGCCGGCCTTCCCGAAGGCCGCGCACGAGGCCGTGCACGACCAGACCCTGCGCGGCAATCTCCGCCACGCCACGCACACCATCCGCGGCAAGCGGGCCGCGGCCGTGGCGGAGGTGTCCGACTGGGACGCGCTGCGCGACGCGGGAGCGCGGATCAAGGACCGTGCGCTGCGCCATCTGGACCGCTACCTGGTGCAGTTGGAGGAGTCGGTGACCGCCGCGGGCGGCACCGTGCACTGGGCCGCCGACGCCGACGAGGCCAACCGGATCGTCACCCAACTCGTCAAGGCGACCGGGGAGTCGGAGGTCGTCAAGGTCAAGTCGATGGCCACGCAGGAGATCGGGCTCAACGAGGCGCTGGAGGCGGCGGGCATCCGCGCCTACGAGACCGATCTCGCCGAACTGATCGTGCAGTTGGGCAAGGACCGGCCCTCCCACATCCTGGTGCCGGCGATCCACCGCAACCGCGGCGAGATCCGGGACATCTTCGCCCGGGAGATGAGCCAGTGGGGCCGGCCGGCCCCCGATGGGCTGACCGACACCCCGGCCGCACTCGCCGAGGCCGCCCGGGTGCATCTGCGGGAGAAGTTCCTGCGCGCCAAGGTCGGCATCTCGGGCGCCAACTTCATGGTCGCCGAGACCGGGACCATGGTGGTCGTGGAGTCCGAGGGCAACGGCCGGATGTGCCTGACCCTGCCCGAGACGCTGATCTCGGTCGTCGGCATCGAGAAGGTCGTGCCGTCCTGGCAGGACCTGGAGGTGTTCCTGCAGACCCTCCCCCGCTCCTCCACCGCCGAGCGCATGAACCCCTACACGAGCATGTGGACGGGAACCACGGACTCCGGGACGGCGGACGGGCCGCGGACCTTCCATCTCGTGCTCCTCGACAACGGCCGCACCGACACCCTCGCCGACGAGGTCGGCCGCCAGGCCCTGCGCTGCATCCGCTGCTCCGCCTGCCTCAATGTCTGCCCGGTGTACGAGCGGGCGGGCGGCCACGCGTACGGCTCGGTCTACCCGGGCCCGATCGGTGCCATCCTCAGTCCCCAACTGCGGGGAACGGCAAGCGAGATCGACGCCTCCCTGCCGTACGCCTCCTCCCTGTGCGGCGCCTGCTACGAGGTGTGCCCGGTGGCCATCGACATCCCGGAGGTGCTGGTGCATCTGCGGGAGCGGGTCGTGCAGGGCGGTCCCGTGACCCGGGGCGGCAACAAGGTCGTGCTCAAGCCCGCCAAGGGACACGCGGCGGAACGGGCGGCGATGCGGGCGGCCCGCTGGGCGTTCACCTACCCGGCCGCCCTGCGCACCGGCCAGCGGCTCGCCTCCCGCACCCGGCGCCTGCATCCCCGGAGCCTGCCGGGGCCCGGGAAGGCGTGGAGCGGCACCCGGGAACTGCCCGCGGTGCCCCGGGAGCCGTTCCGGGACTGGTGGCAGCGGACGAACGGCGGAAAGGACGGCGCCAAGTGAGCAGCAGGGAACGGATCCTCGGGCGGGTGCGGCGCGCGCTGGCGGACGTAGGACCGGACGAGGACAGGCCGGTCGAGCGCGCGTATCTGCGGCAGCACGGGGAGCGGAGTGCCGAGGAGACGATCGTCCTGCTCGCCGAGAACCTGGCCGACTACCGGGCGATCGTGCACCGTTGCTCCCCCGACGACCTGCCGGCGACGATCGCCGGGCTGCTGGCCGCGCGGGGGGCGAGGACGGTGCTCGTGCCGCCCGCTCTGGAGCCGTCGTGGCTGGCGGTGGCCGATGCCGAGCAGGTCCCGGACCGGGTCGAGAGCACCCCGCACGAGCTGGACCGCGTCGACAGCGTGGTCACGGCGTGCGCGGTGGCCGTCGCCGAGACCGGCACCCTCGTCCTGGACGGCGGCCCCGACCAGGGCAGGCGCCGCATCACGCTCGTCCCCGACCATCACATCTGCGTCGTACGGGTGCCGGACCAGGTCGTCTCCTCCGTGCCGCAGGCCCTCGAACGGCTCGACCCCGTCCGCCCGTTGACCTGGATCTCCGGCCCTTCGGCGACCAGCGACATCGAACTCGACCGGGTCGAGGGGGTGCACGGGCCGCGCACCCTGGAGGTGATCCTGGTCGGCTGAGGGGGCGGGCTCAGATGTCCCGTTGCTCCAGGGGCCGCACCGCGGGCCCCTGGACCACGCGGCCGTCCGGGGCGAAACGGGAGCCGTGGCACGGGCACTCCCAGGCCTGCTCCGCGCGGTTGAACGCCACGAGACAGCCCATGTGCGTGCACTTGGCGGAGACGGCGTGCACCTTGCCGTCCTCGTCGCGGTGGACGGCGCAACGCTTGCCCGACACATGGACGATGGCGCCGTCCCCGGGGGCGATCTCGTCCACGGACGTGGCCGAGGGGCCCGGCAGGTGCTGGAGCCGGTCACCGACGAAGTGCCGTGCCACGTCGGCCTGGTGCTTGAGGAAGTCCATCCCCTCCCGCAGGACGGGCGCCACCCGGCGCGGGTCGTACAGGTCGCTCCACGCGTTGTCCCGGCCGGTGATCAGGTCGCACAGCAGGCGGCCCGACATGATTCCGCTGGCCATTCCCCAGCCGCCGAAGCCGGTGGCCACGTAGACGTGCTTGCTCCCGGGGTGCAGGGGTCCGACGAGCGGTACGGAGTCGGTGGGGTCGTTGTCCTGCGTGGCCCAGCGGTGGGTGAAGTCGAGGTCCCCGAAGCGTTCCCGGGCCCAGGCGGACAGGGTCTCGAAGCGGGCCTCGACATCGCCGCCCGCGCCGGGGGTGAAGTGCTCCCCGGTGACGAGGAGCAGGCGCCTGCCGTCGTCGTAGGGCGCCGTGCGGACGGAGCGGGTGTTCTGCTCGGTGGTGATGTACATGCCGGTCGGAGCGGTGGCCGCGTCGACGGGAGCGGTGACGACGAGTTCCCGGCGGGGCGTGAGGCGGGTGAACAGCAGCGCCCGGTCGAAGATCGGATAGTGGGTGGCGACCACGACGGACCGCGCCGTCACCTTCACGCCGTCCTCGGTCGTGAGCACACAGCGATCGCCCTCGGAGAGCCCGACGACCCGGGTGTGCTCGTACACGCGACCGCCCAGCCGCCGCAGGTCCTCGACCAGCGCCAGCAGGTACTTGCGGGGGTGGAACTGGGCCTGTTCCTCCACCCGGACCGCTCCCGCGACCGGGAACGGCAGATCCGTCTCGGTCACGTACTGCGCGGGCAGCCCCGCCTCCCGGGCGGCGGCGGCCTCGGCCCGCAGTTCGTCGGTGCGGCCGGCGTCCTCGGCCCAGGTGTAGGCCGCCGTGGCCTCCCAGTCGCAGTCCACGCCGAGTTCCTCGGCGGTCTCGGCGGCGTGCCGGATCGCGTCCATCTGGGAGGCCGCGTACAGCCGTGCCCCGTCCCGGCCGCGGGTGCGGCGGAGCCGGTCGTAGATCAGGGTGTGCTGGGCGCTCAGCTTGGCCGTGGTGTGCCCGGTGACGCCGGTGGCGATCCGGTCCGCCTCCAGCAGGGCGACGCCGTGGCCCCGCCGGGCCAGCTCCCAGGCCGTACTGATCCCGGCGATGCCCGCGCCCACGACGGCCACCTCGACGGTGAGGTCACCGTCCGGCGGGGGCGCGAGGTCGCCGGGCGGCGCCGTCTCGATCCAGTGCGACTTACGGGTGCGGGCCTGATCGTCCATGACGGCCGGGTTCCCCGGACGGGCCCGGCCACACGACGGACCGGCGGTCAGGCGAATGCGCAGGTCAGCGCGAGGCCGTATCCGGGGGGCGCCGGGTGGATCCACGCGGCCCGGCAGTCCGGGCGGCGCCGCCGCTCGTCCACTCGGCACCGGTGTGTCACGTCGGCGGGCCACTGCCCTGGAGACGGGGCCGTGGTGTCCCTGAGTACACCCCCCGATACGGGTTCTGCGCCCCATGTGCCGCGCCTGCCGTCTCCGTAGGTTCGTGGTCGGGGGCACAGGGAGTGGCCCACCGGGGAGTGATGACGATGTTCCGCAGGGGCACACCCGCGCACGACGAGGGACCCGCCGCCGAGGCGCTGCGGCTGGTCAAGGTCACCAGGACCTACGGCACGGACGACAGCGCGGTGACCGCCCTGCGCGAGGTCACCCTGGGGCTCGGGAGCGGCACCTTCACCGCGGTGATGGGTCCGTCCGGCTCCGGCAAGACGACGCTGCTGCACTGCGCGGCGGGTCTGGACCGGCCGGACAGCGGGATCGTGCGGGTGGACGGCACCGAGCTGACGGCCGGGGACGAGACGGCGCTGACGAAGTTCCGGCGCGGCCGGATCGGGTTCGTGTTCCAGCAGTACAACCTGCTGGAGACGCTGACCGTCGCGCAGAACACGGTGCTGCCGCTGAAGCTGGCCGGGCGGCGGGTGGACAAGCGGCGGGTCCGGGAGGTGCTGGCCTCGGTCGGTCTCGGCGACCGGCTCGGCCACCGTCCCGACCAGCTCTCCGGTGGCCAGCGGCAGCGTGTCGCGATCGCGCGGGCGCTGGTCACCGAACCTCGGGTGATCTTCGCGGACGAACCGACCGGCGCCCTGGACACGCGCAGCGCGCGGGACGTCCTCACGCTGCTCCAGCACGCGGTGCGGGGGCTCGGGCGGACGGTGGTGATGGTGACGCACGACCCGGTCGCCGCCTCCTACGCCGACTCCGTGCTGTTCCTGGCGGACGGGCGGCTCGCGGGCCGGATGGACGCGCCGACCCCGGACGCGGTGGCCGAGCGCCTCGCGCACCTGGGCGACGCCGTGGCGACGGAGGTGTGAGCGATGTTCCTGCTGGCGATGCGGTCGATCCGGCAGCGGCCCGGACGGTTCCTGGCGACGCTGCTCGCCGCCTTCCTGGGCGCGACGATCATCATGACGTTCAACTCCCTGCACGACACCGCGGGGCGGGACGGCGTCGACGCGACGAGCGCGGGGACGTTGACGACGGCGGCGAGTGTCGTCGGCGGCTACGGCAGCCTGCTGGTGTTCTTCGCCGTGGCCTCGACGCTGACGGTCAACGTCCGTCAGCGGACGGCGGAGTTGGAGCTGCTGCGCTGCTCGGGGGCGGCGCCGGGGCAGCTGCGGCGGATGGTGGTGGGTGAGGCGGTGGCGGTGGCGCTGGTGGGCGCGGTGCCGGCGGTCGGCGCGGCGATGCTCGGCGGGCGGGCGCTGCTGGACGTCTTCCAGGACAGTGGCCAGGTGGCCGGTTCCGTCGACCACGTCTTCGGCCCGGTCGCGCTCGTGACCGGCGTCGGCATCACGCTGCTCGCGTCGGCGGGCGCGGCGTTCCTCGCCGTACGGCGGGCCACGCGCGGGTCCCGGCGGCCGGGCAGGGCGCGGACGTATCTCGGGTACGCGGCACTCGCGGCCGGTGCCCTGTCGGCGAGCGCCACCTTCGCGTTCTCGGCGACGGACGAGGCGCTGATGGCGCCGGCCGTGTACGGGGCGATCCTGCTGTCGGTGGGGTTCGCGCTGCGGGCGCCCCGGCTGCTCGGGGGCGTGCTGGACCGGCTGGCGCCGCGGGGGGCGAGCGGCTGGCTGGCGGTGCGGAATCTGCGCCGTCGGGTGGCCGACCTGGCGGGGACGCTGATGTCGCTGATCCTCTTCACGGCGGTGTCCACGGCCACGGTCACCGTGCAGGCCGTGGAGAGCGACGCCCTCGCGGCCTCGGGCGCGGTGAAGTCGGTCGACGCGAAGAACCTGGAGACGCTCAACTACACGGTCGTCGGCATCATCGTGGTCTTCGTCTGCGTGATGCTGGTCAACTCGCTGTACGCGGCGACCACGTACCGGGTCCGGGAGTTCGGCCAGCAGCGCCTGGCGGGGGCGACGCCCGGTCAGGTGCTGGGGATGGTGGGCGCCGAGGGACTGATCCTCACGCTGACCGGAGTGGTGTGCGGGACGCTGGCGGCGCTGGCGGGCATCATCCCCTTCACCCTGGTCCGCTCCGACGGGCTCCTGCCCACCGAGTTCTACGGCATCGCCGCCGCGGTCATCGCCGTAGCAGCCGCGACCACCCTGGGCACCAGCCTGGTCACGACCCGCCGGGTGCTGCGGACTCCGGCGGTGGCGGCGGTCGCGGTGGGGTGACGGATGGCGGGGGCTCAGCGCATTCCAGGCGGCGAGCCTCCTCGACGCCGTGACACAAGCGGTGAACAAGCGCTTAGATAGGTCGCAGTATCCGACCTGGAGGCCCCGTTGTTCACTTCCGTCGACGACGTCGCCGCGCGGCTGGCCGAGACCGGCTACCTCGCCTCGCCCGCGGTCGCCACGACCGTCTTCCTCGCCGACCGCCTCGGCAAGCCCCTGCTGGTCGAGGGCCCCGCCGGGGTCGGCAAGACGGAGCTGGCCAAGGCCGTCGCCCAGGTCGCCGGGGCCCGGCTCGTCCGGCTCCAGTGTTACGAGGGCGTGGACGAGTCCCGCGCGCTGTACGAGTGGAACCACGCCAAGCAGTTGCTGCGCATCAGCGCGGGCCGCGACGAAACCTGGGACGAGGCGCGCACGGACATCTTCAGCGAGGAGTTCCTGCTCCCCCGTCCGCTGCTCACGGCGATCCGCGGCGACGACCCCAAGGTGCTGCTGATCGACGAGACGGACAAGGCGGACGTCGAGGTGGAGGGCCTGCTGCTGGAGGTGCTCAGCGACTTCCAGGTCACGGTCCCCGAACTCGGCACCGTCACCGCCACCCGCCGCCCCTTCGTCGTCCTCACCTCCAACGCCAGCCGCGAGCTGTCCGAGGCGCTGCGCCGCCGCTGCCTCTTCCTCCACATCGGCTTTCCCGAAGAGGAGTTGGAGCGCCGGATCGTCCGGCTGAAGGTGCCCGAGCTCGACGAGGCGCTGGCCCGCTCGGTGGTACGGGTGGTGGGCGCGCTGCGCGCCATGGACCTGCGGAAGCTGCCGTCGGTCGCCGAGACCATCGACTGGGCCCGCACCCTGCTCGCGCTCGGCGCCGACACCCTGGACGAGACCGTCGTACGGGACAGTCTCGGCGTCCTCCTCAAGCACCAGGAGGACGTGCTGAAGGCCACCGCCAAGCTCGACCTGGACGCCCTGTGACCATCCCCGCGGGGGTCGCCGAGCGGCTGACGTCGCTGGTGGCCGCCCTGCGCGCGCACGGCATCCGGATCGGCACCGGCGAGACCGTGGACGCGGCGCAGGCCGTGGCGGCGCTCGGTCTGACGGACCGGGAGCGGCTGCGCGAGGGCCTGGCGGCGACCTTGTTGCACGGTACGGCCCAACGGCCGGTGTTCGACCCGGTCTTCGACCTGTACTTCCCGCGGGGCGTCGGCGCGCCGGAGCAGGAGGCGGCGGGGCGGGAGGACCTGCGCGACCGGCTGGCGTCGGCGCTGGCGGCGAACGACCGGGCGCTGCTGGGCCGGCTGGCGGTGGAGGCGGTCGACGGCTTCGGCGGCTACGGCTCCTCCCCGGGGTCGGACGGCTGGTCGTCGTACCAGACCCTCGACCGGCTCCGTCCGCAGACGCTGCTGGCCCGGGTCCGCGACGACGTGCGGGCGCGGGGCGGCGGTTCGGGCTTCGCCGGCCGGCTGCTGGAGGACGAGATCCGGCGGCGCATCGAGGCGTTCCGGGCCCTGGTCACCGCGGAGGCGCGGCGCCGGGTGGCGGAGCGGCGCGGCCGGGACGAGATCGCCCGGCGGGCGGTGGCGCCGAGCGCCGACCGGGCGGACTTCCTCTTCGCGGGCAAGGCCCAACTGGCCGAGCTGCGCCGGACCGTGTCGCCGCTCGCCCGCAAGCTCGCCACCCGGCTGGCGGCCCGCCGGCGCCGGGCCGCGCGCGGTTCGATCGATCTACGGCGGACCCTGCGCGGTTCGCTGTCGACGGGCGGGGTGCCGATGAAGCCGGTGCTGCGCAGGCGGCGGCCGGTGCGGCCCGAACTGGTGCTGCTGTGCGACGTGTCGGGTTCGGTGTCCGGGTTCTCGGACTTCACCATGCTGCTGGTGCAGGCGCTGCACGACCAGTTCAGCAAGGTGCGGGTGTTCGCGTTCGTCAACCGCATCGACGAGGTGACCGGCCTGCTCGTGCACGGCACGGCGGACCCGGAGGGTCTCGGGGACCGCATCCGGGCCGAGGCCACCCTGACGGGCTGGCACGGCAGCAGCGACTACGGCGTGGCGCTGGGCGAGTTCGCCGAGCGGTACGGCGACGCGGTCGGCCCGCGCACCACGGTGTTCGTGCTCGGCGACGCGCGCACCAACATGAGCGACGCGAACCTCCCGGCCGTGCGGCAGATCGCCGAACGGGCCCGCCGTGTCTACTGGTTGAACCCGGAGCAGGCCACGAGCTGGGGCACGGGCGACTCCGCCGCGCCGGACTACGCCGAGCTGGTGGAGATGCACGAGTGCCGCAACGCCCGCCAGCTCAGCGACCTGGTGTCCCGGCTGCTGCCGGTGTGACCGGGGCCCGTGACACGGGCCCTCAGGCCGCGAGCTGCGGGTGGAGCGCGGCGAGGTCCGCGGCGAGGCCGGTCCCGCGGCTGCCGCCGGTGACCAGGGCGAGGGAAGCTTCGGTGGTGGTCGTGGGCTCCGCTCCCCGGGAAGAATCAGGGTTCGTCCCTGATGCCCCTGACCGGCCCGGATCCGTAGCCTCGAAAGCGGTGAAGGGGGAGATCATGAAGGCAGTGGTGCAGGACCGGTACGGCCCGGCGGACGTGCTGGAGTTCCGGGACATCGAGCGGCCGGTGCCGGGGCCCGGCGAGGTGCTGGTGCGGGTGCACGCCGCGTCGGTCAACGCCTACGACTGGCATTTCATGCACGGCGACCCGAAGGTGGCGCGCGCGATGATGGGGCTGCGCGGACCCAAGGCGCGGGTCAGGGGCCGGGACTTCGCGGGCCGGGTGGCGGCGGTGGGCGACGGGATCACCGATCTCGGGCCCGGTGACGAGGTGTTCGGCGAGGCCGACGGCGCCTTCGCGGAGTTCGTGTGCGCGCCGGGCGACGCGGTGGGCCCGAAGCCGTCCAACCTCACCTTCGAGCAGGCCGCCGCGATACCCCTCGCCGGGAACACGGCCCTGATCGGCGTCCGGGACGTGGGCGGTGTCCGGCAGGGGCAGACGCTGCTGGTCAACGGCGCCTCGGGCGGCGTCGGCACCTTCGCCGTGCAGCTCGGCAAGGCGTACGGCGCGGAGGTGACCGCGGTGTGCAGCGCGCGCAACGCGGACATGGCCCGCTCGCTGGGCGCGGACCATGTCATCGACTACGCACGCGAGGACTTCACCCGCGCGAGCCGGCGCTACGACGTGGTGCTGGACCTGGTCGGCAACCACTCACTGCGGGCGTTGCGGCGCGCGCTCACCCCCACCGGCACCCTGGTGCTGTCCGGCGGCGGGGTCTACGACGGCGGCAGCATCGTCGGCCCCATGGGACTGTTCCTCAAGCGGCGGCTGGCGGCGCCCTTCACACGGCAGCGGCTGCTCGAACTCCCCGCCCGCCAGAGCAGGGAGAACCTCGCAACCCTCAAGGAGCTGGCCGAGGCCGGGCGGATCGCGCCGGTCGTCGAGCGGACGTATCCGCTCAGTGAGGCGGCCGAGGCGATCCGCCACCTGGAGGTGGAGCACGCGCGCGCGAAGATCGTCGTCACCGTCTGAGCGTCGCTCCTCCTCGCTACTCCTTGGCCTTCGCGTACTCCGTGGCCATGGTGCCCGCGAAGTCGTACACGACGACCTGTTCGTCGCCCACGACCCAGGCGTCGTGACCCGGCGGGACCACGAAGACATCGCCCGGGCCGACCTCGGCCTCGCCGCCGTCGTCCATCGTGACGTGCAGACGGCCCTGGACGACGTAGCCGTTGTGGTGGACCTCGCAGCTCTCGGTGCCCGCGATCGGGGCCACGGACTCCGACCAGCGCCAGCCGGGCTCGAAGGTGCCCACGGCGAAGTCGAGTCCGGTCAGGTGGACGGCCTCCAGGTGTCCCCTGGGGAAATCGCGCCGCTCGTCCGGCTTGTCGAGCGTCTTCACTTCGATCATCACGGATCTCCTTCCGGCCGCGTCGGAACGGCCGGGGCCGGTCTCCGTCTCCCGACCGCTGCCGAGCGGCCCCGGCGGGGGCCGGACCCCACCCCTCCATCGTCTGCCTGTCCAGTCGGCGCCGCCATGCGGGTGACGGCGGTACGGCGGTCGCACGGCCCGGGTGTCAGCCGGCGGGCGCGCACAGCCGGGCGAACCGCTCGGCGTCGACGTTGCCCCCGGAGACGATGACTCCGACCCGGCGCGGCAGCGCGCCCAGGCGGCCGGAGAGGAGCGCGGCCAGGGGGGTGGCGCCGCTCGGTTCGACGACGATCTTCAGGCGCTCGAAGGCGAAGCGCATCGCGTCCCGGATCTCGTCGTCGCCGACCAGGGCGATGGCGTCGACGAGCCGTCGGTTGACGGAGAAGGTGAGTTCGCCCGGTGTGTGCAGGGCCTGGCCGTCGGCGATGGTCCTGGGCACCGGGATCTCGATGCGCCGGCCGGCCTCGAGGGACCGCTTGGTGTCGTCCCCGGCCTCGGGCTCGACGCCGATCAACCGCAGCCGCGGGTACAGCGCCTTGGCGACGGTGCCGCTCCCGGCGATGAGCCCGCCGCCGCCGACCGGGGTCAGCAGCGCGTCCAACGGCCCGACGTCTTCCAGGAGTTCGAGCGCGGCCGTGCCCTGCCCGGCCATGACGTGGGGGTGTTCGTAGGGCGGGATGACGGTGAGGCCCCGCTCGGCGGCCAGGGACTCGGCGAGGGCGACCCGGTCGCCGGTGTAGCGGTCGTAGGTGACGATCTCGGCGCCGTAGCCCTCGGTGGCCCGCCGCTTGGAGGGCGGGGCGTCCGCGGGCATGACGATGACGGCGGTGGTGCCCAGTTCCCGGGCGGCGAGGGCGACGGCCTGGGCGTGGTTGCCGGAGGAGTAGGTGGCGATGCCCCGGGTGAGCTGGTCCGGGGTCAGCCGGGAGGCGGCGTTGTAGGCGCCGCGGAACTTGAAGGCGCCCACGCGCTGGAAGTTCTCGCACTTGAGGAAGACCTCGGCGCCGACGAGGCCGTCGAGGGTGCGCGAGCGCAGCACCGGTGTGCGGTGGGCGACGCCCTTGAGGCGTGCGGCCGCGTCCCGGACGTCGTCGGGGGTGAGGGGCGGGGTGCTGGTCACGCGGGTCCTCCATCGGGGTCGGAAGCCGGGCCGGTCGCGGCGCGCGCCTGGGCGAGGTAGTGGTAGGCGGAGGCGCGGGAGATGCCGAGCCGGGCGGCGACCTGCTCGACGGCGCGCCGCACGGCGAAGACGCCGCGGCCGTCGAGGCCGCGGAAGAGTTCCAGGCGCTGGGCGCGGTCCAGCTCCGCCCAGCCGCGGTTCTGGCGGAGCTGGTGGGCGTCGAGGATGGCGTCGACGACGGAGTCGATGTCGTTGCCGAAGGTGGTGACCGGTGCCTCGGCGCTGTCCCGGCCGACGCCGGCGAGGGCGCCGAGCAGGGCGTGGGCCTCGTTGACGGCGGTGACGTCGAGGTTGACGCACAGGGCGCCGAAGACCTCGCCGGTGGAGTCCCGCAGCACCAGGGTGGACGCCTTGACCAGCTTCCCGGTCCGGGTGCGGGTGACGTAGTTCAGGTCGTCGTCCGCCGCGGCGCCGCGGGCGACGATCCGCATGCCGATCTCGCTCATCGCCCCGCCGACGGTCCGCCCGGTCACCGTACCGGCGACCGCGACGACGGATCGCTCGGGCCGGCGGTAGTCGTGCAGCACGACCTCGCACAGCGGCCCGAAGGTCGCCACGAGCCCGTCCACGACCGGCGTCAGCGCCGAGATGATCGCGTCCCGCTCGGCATCCAGGCCCGGTTCGCCCGCCATCGCTCACTCCTGTCCGTCCGCCTGCTTCTAGACTACATGTCCAGACGCTATACAGAAAGTCCAGCATCAGGGGCGCGCGGAGTGCCCCGGTGAACCCTGCATGCGCCCCCTGCCCGGCGGGGAGAATGCGATACGCGTGTGCCGAAGACCCGTCGCGAAAGCAGGCCGCTCCGTGTTGTTGCATCTGCCCACATCCGTGTCCGAGGTCCAGCAGCACATCGCCGAGGGGGCGTTGCCGATCGGCGGGGCGACGCTCGTCTGGGCGGCCTTCCAGCGCGACGGCTTCCCCGACCGGGCCATGTCCCTGCGCAACCTGCCGGAGGCGAACGCCCTCGGGCCTGAGACCCTGGGCTCGGCCGTGGTGCTCCAGCGGATCGACGACCGGGTGCCGGAGGTGCTGCGCCGGGCGGCCGGCGGCATAGGCACCGGCGCCGTGCGCCGCGCCGCCACGGTCGGCGGCAACATCGTGGGCAGCACCCTGCGTTGTCTGCTCCCCGCCGCGCTCGTCCTGGACACCCGTGCGACGGTCCTGGACACGACGGGCGTCTACGAGACCGATCTGACCGAACTCCTGGCCAAGCGCCCCGTCCTGCTGGGCATCACCTGGCGCACCCCGCTGGTCAGCGGCTACCTGAAGCAGGAGGGCGACCCGGGCGGCCCGCCGCCGTTCGTCGTCGCCACCGCGGTGCACGCGGAGCCCGACAGCACCAGGCGCCTGCGCGTCGCCGTCCGCGACGGCTACGAGTTCCTCACCGCGACCACCGCCTGCGACACCGACGTCGAAACGGTCCTGCACGCCATCGAGAACACGGACCTCGGCGCGCTTCCCGCGGACGCGCGGCACGTGATCCACGGCCGGATCAGGGACGTACTCGCCCGCTGACCCCCGCACGGCGGGCCCCACCGGCCCGCAGGCAGGCCCCGTTCACCGGTCACCGGTCACCGGTCACCGGTCACCGACCGGCGACGGGGCCTTCGCGTTGCCCGCAAGGACCGGCGAACTTCGGCCACTTGAGAACCGCATGCTCGTTTCTGCTCGCAACACGAACTTTTCAAGCACCTATTGACACAGGGCGCTCGCGTGGACAAAGTCATGCGGCAGCAAGAGCAGCCGGCCGCCACGCATAAGGGAGCGATCCGCGCCATGCCTGAAATCCCTGCTGTCTCACGCCGTACCCTCATGGGCGGTGCCCTGGCCTCCGGAGCCGTCGTCGCCGGACTCGGCACCCAGGCCTCCGCCGCCCCCACGGCCCCGACCGCCGACGTGACCCCGTCGCGGCGTCCGGGGCAGAAATCGATGATCGACGTGCCGTTCGGCGCGTACCCGACCGTCCGCGTCGGCCTGATCGGGCTCGGGAACCGGGGCCACGGGATGTCCTCGGGCTGGGCCGCGGTCCCGGGCTGCACGGTGACGGCCGTGTGCGACATCCGCGCCGACCGCGCCAGACGCACCGCCGACCGGCTCGTCGCCGAGGGCCGCCCCCGCCCGGCCGAGTACGGCGGCTCGGCCGACGCCTACGCGCGCATGCTGCGCCGCGACGACATCGACCTCGTGTACATCGCGACGCCCTGGGAGTTCCACTACGAGCAGGGCCGCGCCGCCCTGCTCGCCGGCAAGCACGCGCTGGTCGAACTGCCCATCGCCACCGAGCTGGACGAACTGTGGGACCTCGTGGACACCAGCGAGCGCACCCGACGCCATCTGATCCTCTCCGAGAACTGCTCCTACGGCCGCAACGAGCTGGCGATGCTGAAGATGGCCCACGACGGCCTGTTCGGCGAGGTGACCAACGGCCACGGCGGCTATCTGCACGACCTGCGGGCCCTGCTGTTCTCGGACACCTACTACACCGACTCCTGGCGGAGGCTGTGGCACACCCGCAGCACCGCGTCCTTCTACGCCATGCACGGCCTGGCCCCGATCGCGGCGGCGATGGACATCAACCGCGGCGACCGCATGACGACGCTGCGGGCCACCGCCACCGAGCCCCGGGGCCTGGCCGACTACCGGGAGCGCTTCGTCCCCAAGTCCCACCCGAGCTGGAAGGAGACGTACATCAACGGTGACCTCGTCACCTGCCTGATCGACACCGCCGAGGGCCGGGTGATCCGCGCCGAGCACGAGGTGAGCTCACCGCGGCCGTACAGCCGTATCAACTCGCTCGCCGGCAGCCGCGGCATCTTCGAGGACTACGCGGGCGTGACGTCCGCGGGCGGCGGCCGGATCTATCTCGAACCCGACCACAGCGGCCACACCTGGCGGGCGTTCGACGCCTACCGCAAGGAGTTCGACCACTGGCTGTGGCTGAAGATCGGCGACGACGCGGCCAACAACGGCGGCCACGGCGGCATGGACTACGTCCTGCAGTGGCGCACCGTCCAGCTGATGCGCGCCGGACTGGTCCCCGACATGGACGTCTACGACGGCGCGGTCTGGTGCTCCCCGATCCCGCTGAGCGTCAAGTCCCTCGCGGCGGGCGGCCGTCCGGTGGCGGTCCCCGACTTCACCCGCGGTTCCTGGGTCAAGCACCGCACGGGCCTGGACTCCCGCCCGAGCGACATGCCTCCGGTCCCCTGACACCGCCACCCCCGGCTACTCTTCGGCCAGGTGAGCGAACGGGGCACGCATGACGGACGGGCCGGTCGACCTGGTACGGCTGGAGGGCGGCGGGAACAGCGTCGTCCTGAGGATCACCGGGACGGACTCCTCGGGGGGCGCCCCGGACGGTGTCCTGACCGGTGTCCTCGTCGTCGAGACACGGTTCGTGAAGGGCAGTCTCGACCTGTGGGTCCTCCCCCGGGACCTGCGGGAGTGGCAGGAGGCGCTGGACGCGCTCGACGCCGGGCAGGACATCGCGTGGCGGGAGTTCGCGCGCGGGCCCGCCCTGTGCGTCGAGCGCGACGGCGAGGAGGAGCGGGCGCGGGTCACCGTCAGGGACACGTCGGGATCCCTGACGTCGGTCACGGTGACCGTGCCGCTGGTGGACTCCTGGTTCGACGACGCGTACGACCGGCTGGAGCTCGTCCGGAAGACCTGGCCGTCGGCCGAGGGCGGACGCTAGCGCACGCCTTCGGCCTCGCTCCGCGGGACGGGGCGGCGCAGCAGGTAGAGGCCGGCCGTCGTCACCGGCAGCGCCATGCACGCGATGAACACCAGCCCCGCGCCCTCCAGACCGATCGGCCCGACCAGCAGGCCCACGCCGATGACCGGTACCGAGATGCCCGTGTAGGCGACCACGAACAGCGCCGAGATCACGGCCGCGCGCTCGTCCTCCTCGGACACCCTGGCCACCGCGGACAGCGCGCCGCGGAACGACAGGCCCTGCCCGACGCCGCCGACGAGCGCGCTCAGCACCACCAGGGACAGCAGATCCCAGTGGAGCGCGCCCGCCGGCAACGCGAGCCCCGCGAGGAGCGCGGCGCAGCCCAGCGGCAGTGACCGGGCCACGCCGAGCCGGCCGACGGCCAGTTGGCCCCCCCGTGGAGGCGAAGAAGACCAGCGCGACGACCAGGCCGCTCACAGCGAGGTTGTGCCCGTCCAGGGAGTACGCGAGGAAGGACGGGCTGACCGAGGTGAACACCCCGAACAGGGCGAAGCCCACGAAGGAGGCGGCCGCCGCCGGCCCGAAGACAGCCCGCACTCGTGGCGGCAGCCCGGGTTTCCGCGGCCGTACGGCGGTCAGCGGCCGGCGCTCCCGGACCGTCTCGGGAACCCGCAGGAGGACGACGGCCGAGCAGGCCACCAGGGCGAGATGGACGACGAACGGCAAGTACAGCGGCCGGTCGGCGTATCGGCGAGGACTCCGGCGAGCAGCGGGCCGCAGCCCAGGCCGCCCATGTTCGCGGCGGTCGCCACGAAGGTGGCCCGGGAGGCGCCGGGCGGTGCCAGTTCGAGGACGTAGGCCGAGGCCGCCCCGGTGAACAGGCCCGCGGACAGGCCCGACAGCAGCCGTCCGGCGTACAGCCGGCCCAGGGCGGTGGCGCACAGGAAGCAGACGGCGCCGGCGGCCGCGAAGGCCAGGCCCCACCACAGCACCGGGCGTCTGCCCACGGCGTCCGAGGCGTTGCCCGCGAGCAGCAGCACGCCGATGACCCCGAAGGCGTACACCGCGTAGACGACCGTGACGGTGAGCTCGGAGAAGTCGAACTTCTGCTGGTACGGGCCGTAGAGGGGGGTCGGGAGCGTGGTGCCGGCCATGCAGACGGCGAACACCGCTCCTTCCTCACCGTGGCACAGAGTGCGCGCGCCTGCGAGTCGCCCCCTCCCCCGAACGGGCCGGTCAGACGGGGGCGCCTCCGGCGTCGTCGGCGCCGGAGGCCCGGTGCTCGCGCCAGTCGACGACGATCTGTTCCAGCTTGGGCATGACGAAGAGCCCGAAGTCCCGCATGTCCATCAGGCGCGCGCGGCCGCCGGTGTTGGACTCGTCGAGCAGTTCCATGTCCTCCATGGCCCCCTTCGCGAACTCCCGCAGCCACAGGCTGCGGATGGCGAAGACGTCGGGCCAGGGGTCCTCCCGCACCCGGTAGAGGTCCCGGCGGGAGCCGGGCTGGTTCTCCCGGTTGATCAGGCCGATCCGGACGAGGCTCTGCAGGGCCGTGGAGACGGTGCCGGAGCTGATGGAAAGAAACTGGCCGATCTCGGCCGCCGTGAGCGCGCCGCTCGGGGACACCAGCACAGCGGCGAAGACGCGTGCGGACATACGGGGCAGGCCCGTCTCGGCGAACCGGCTCGCGAGCCGCTCCACGGCCCTGCTCTCGCCTCCGGCCGGCCCCTCCGGTCCCGTGGACGCCTCGCTCGCTGACTCTGCTCTGCCTGTGGACACGTGTTCTGCACCTCCTGCAGCCACCTTAACCGGCCATTCAAGCTTCTTCCAGTTCTCGCAAATTTCGAAATGTTCAAGTACTCTTAAAATCATGACGCCACCCATCTCAATCTCCTCACTGGTCAAGACGTTCGGCCCCGTCCGGGCTCTCGACGGGCTGGACCTCAGCGTGGAGGCCGGGGAGGTGCACGGATTCCTCGGCCCGAACGGCTCCGGCAAGACCACGACCATCCGCATCCTGCTGGGGCTCATGCGGTCCGACAGCGGCCGGCTGTCCTTACTCGGCGGAGATCCGTGGGCGGACGCCGTGGAGCTGCACAAGCGGCTCGCCTACGTCCCCGGTGACGTGACGCTCTGGCCCGCCCTCTCCGGCGGTGAGGTCATCGACCTGCTGGGGCGGCTGCGCGGCGGGGCGAGCAAGAAGCGCCGGGACGAGCTGATCGAGCGGTTCGAGCTGGACCCGAAGAAGAAGGGCCGCGCCTACTCCAAGGGCAACCGGCAGAAGGTCGCCCTGGTGGCCGCCCTCGCCTCCGACGTCGAACTGCTCATCTTCGACGAACCCACCTCGGGCCTGGACCCGTTGATGGAGTCCGTCTTCCAGGACTGCATCGACGAGGAGCGCGGCCGGGGCCGGACCGTGCTGCTGTCCAGCCACATCCTGTCCGAGGTCGAGCGGTTGTGCGACCGGGTCAGCATCATCCGCGGCGGCCGTACGGTGGAGTCCGGCACCCTCACCGAGCTGCGCCACCTCACCCGCACCTCGATCCGCGCCGAACTGACCGAGCCCGTCCGCGACCTCTCCCGCCTCCCGGGCGTGCACGACGTGCGGATCGGCAGCGAGGACGGCCACACCGTCACCTTCGACGTGGACGCCGGCGACCTCAACACCGCCGTGCAGCATCTGACGACGCTGGGCCTGCGGGGCCTCGTCAGCCGGCCGCCCACGCTCGAGGACCTGTTCATGCGCCACTACACCACCGCGCAGGACAAGGAAGACGCCCAGGACGCCGACGACCGGGCGGAGGCCGCGCGGTGAGGGACTACGCAGGCACCGGGACGCTGCTGCGGCTCGCCCTCCGGCTCGACCGGGTCCGCGCCACGGCGTGGATCCTGGGCATCGTGCTGTTCACCACGGCATCGGCCCAGAGCAACAACGACCTGTACGGCACGGCCGAGGAGCGGGAGAAGCTCGCCGAGACGGTCGAGACCAACCCGGCGATGCTCGCCCTCGGCGGCCGCGCCTTCGACCTGACCACGACCGGCGGCGTCAACGCCTATCAGCTGGTCGCCTTCATGGCCACGATCATCGGCCTGATGAGCATCTTCATGGTGGTGCGGCACACCCGCGCCGAGGAGGAGAGCGGCCGCGCGGAACTGGCCGGTTCGGCGGTCCTCGGCCGCAAGGCATGGCTCGCCAGCTCGCTGCTGCTGGTCACCGGGATGAACCTGGTCATCGCGCTGCTCCTCGGACTCGGCCTGCAGAACACCGATCTGCCCGCGACGGGCTCCTGGGCCTTCGCGCTCGGCTGCGCCGGGGTCGGCATCTTCTTCGCGCTCGTGGCGGGGATCGCCGCCCAGCTCACCGACCACGCCCGCTCCGCCAACGGCATCGCGGCCACCGTCCTCGGCCTCGCCTACCTGCTGCGCGCCACGGGTGACGCGGCCAGCGCCTCCGACGGCGGCCTGTCGTGGCTGACCTGGCTCTCCCCCATCGGCTGGGCCCAGATGATGCGCCCGTACACCGACGAGAACTGGGCGGTGGCCCTGCTGTTCGTCGCCGCCGCGGCCGTCCTCGTCGCCGCGGTCGGCGTGCTCATCGGCCGGCGGGACGTAGGCGCGGGTGTGCTGCCGCCCTCGCTCGGACCCACCGAGGCGACCCCCGCGCTGCGCTCCCCCTTCGCGCTCGCCTGGCGGCTCCAGCGCGGTGCCATGCTGGGCTGGGCGCTCGCCTTCGTGGTCGTCGGCGCCGCGTTCGGCGGGGTCGCGGACGGCATGGTCGACGTCGCGGAGGACAACCCGAACATCGACGAGCTGCTGCGCGACCTCGGCGGCAGCGGCAGCATCGTGGACGTCTTCCTGGCCACCATCACCTCGCTCATCGCAGTCGTCGTCGGCGCCTACGCCGTCCAGTCGGCGCTGCGCCTGTCCGGCGAGGAGTCCGCCCACCGGATCGACCCGGTGCTGAGCACGGCCGTCAACCGGCTGAGCTGGGCGGGCAGTCATCTCAGCGTCGCCGCGCTCGGCTCGGTCGTCATGCTCACCTCGGCGGGACTCTCGGCCGGCCTGGCCCACGGCATCAACAGCGGTGACGTGGCCGGTGAGGTGCCCCGGGTGCTGGGCGCCGCCCTGGCGCAGGTGCCCGCGGTATGGACGCTGATCGGCCTGTGCGCGCTGCTCTTCGGGCTGCTGCCCCGCTACACGGCCGTCGCCTGGGGGGTGCTGGCCGTCGTCCTGGTCATCGGCCAGTTCGGTGAGGTGCTCAAGCTCGACCAGATGGTCATGAACCTGTCCCCGTTCACCCATGTCCCCGATCTGCCGTCGGCGGACTTCCGGGCGACCCCGCTGCTGTTGCTGGTGCTGCTGGCCGCCGCGCTGATCGCGGCGGGGCTGAGCGGCTTCAGGCGGCGCGACGTCGCCTGACCCCGGGCACCGCCCGGCGTCCGACCCCGGGCATCCCCGCCGCTGCCGCCGCAACGGCAAGGGGCCACCACGCAGGCAAGTCCGCCGCGCGCGGTGGCCCCCTCCGCACGGGCGACTCAGTGGGTCTTGCTGCCCGAGCGGGCGGCCTCCCGCAGCTGTGCCGCGACATGGCGGGCGATCCGCCGGTCGTGCTCCGTCTCCGGCGGCAGCGCCGTGAACAGGGCCTTCGAGCGGGCGGCCAGCGGCTCCGCCGCCCCCCGATCGGTGATCACGTACGGCTTTCCGGACCGCAGCCCCTCCACCAGCATCTCCCCCACGGCGTCCGGGGAGTGCCCGAGCTGGCGCAGATAGAAGTCCTGCTCGGTGAGGAGCCGCTCCCGGTCCTCCTCCTGCTCGGCGGTGAGGCCGAGGTCACCGCCGATCCGGCGGCGCGCGGCCCGGCCGGTGGCGACCATGTTGGTGGCCACCAGGCCCGGACAGAACACGGTCACCCCGATGGGATGCCCCTCGTGCGCCAACTGCCGGGAAAGCCCCTCGGACAGACCGATCACCCCGGCCTTGGTCCCCTCGTACATGTAGCCCGCCTGCCCGCCCTGGGGCGCCAGCCCAGCGGTGGAGGCGGTGTTGACGATGTGCGCCGGCTCCCCGCGGGCGATCATGCGGGGCAGGAAGGTCTGCAGACCGTTCACCACCCCGCCGATGTTGACACCGAGGAACAGGTCCCACAGTTCGTAGCTCATCGCGGTGACCGGGTAACTGCCGCCGACGCCCGCGTTGTTGCAGAGCAGCGTCACCGGACCGAGGCGTTCCTCCGCCTCGTCGGCCACCCGGGTACAGGCGGCGCGGTCGGTGACGTCCAGGGTGAAGGTGGCCACCCCGGTCAGCGCCGACAGCTCGGCGTCGGCCGCGGCGAGCGCCTCCGTGTCGATGTCGGCGAGGGCGAGCCGTACGCCCTCCTTGGCGAGCGCCCGGGCCAGGCCCAGTCCGATGCCCTGGGCGCCGCCGGTGATGAAGGCGGTCCGTCCCGCGAGTTCGAACACCGCGTCTCCTCTCCTGTGCGTGTGGTGTATGGGGTGGTGGTCGATGGGGTGATGAAGGACGGTGAAAACGGGCGCTGGTCATTCGTTGCCAGGCAGCGCCCGCAGCCAGCTGTCCACGGCATCGGCGGTCCCGGCGGCGAACTCCCCCTCCATCAAGGTGAAGTGGTCGCCCGGCACCTCGACGGCGGTGTGGTCGTAGCCCCAGTCGGCGCGCCGCCGTGAGCCCTCCGGACCGAGCGAGCCGGTCGCCCGCACCAGTAGCGTGGGGGCCGCCAACTCCGTCTGGTGGAAGTCCAGATACAGGTAGCGGGCGCGCGCGGTGACCCAGGCGTCGCCCCAGTTCTCCCCCTGGTGCTCGCTCTCCCCGACCCGGTCCAGCAGCCCGCTGAGGACGCTGTTCGCCCACGGATCGAGGTCGAAACCGCCCGCCGTGTCCCACCAGTGGGTGTCCACCATCACCAGTGCCGCCGGACCGGAACCCGCCTCCTCCAGATGCCGGGCAACCGCGCTGGCGATCAGGCCGCCGCTGGAGTAGCCGAGCAGGGCGTACGGCTCGTCCCCGGCGTTCTGCCGGATCGCCTCGGCCAGCGTCCGCACCAGTGCGTCCAGGTCGGCCGGGATCGCCTCGCCGGTCATGAACCCCGGAAGAGAGAGGGCGGAGACGGTACGGGTGCCGCTGAGCGCGGAGGCGAACGGCAGGTACTGGTAGACGCTCGGCTTCCAGGCGAAGGTCGGGAAGCAGATCAGCTGGGGTGTCCGGGCGCCCCGGCCCAGTGGGGTGAGCTGCGGCAGCTTGGCCAGCTCCGCCGGGCCGCTGAAGTTCTCACGGAAGTCGGCCGCCGTCCGCAGCACCGTGCTGATCTCCGCGAACCGGCCCTCGCGGCAGGCGCGCAGGAAGATCCCGCTGAGCGAGTCGGGGTCCGCGGGCCGGGACTCCGCGGTGACGGCGGCGACCGGTCCCCCGTCCGCCGCCTCGCCGCTGCCCGCCAACTCATTGGAGAGGTACCGGGCCAGCGCCTCCGGCGTGCGGTGGTCGAAGATCAGCGTCGCCGGGAGTGCCAGACCGGTGGCGGTGCCGAGCCGGTTGCGCAGTTCGACGGCGGTGAGTGAGTCGAAGCCCAGGGCGACGAACTCCCGTGCCATGTCGAGGGCGGCGGCATCCGAGTGGCCGAGGACCACGGCGACATGGCTCCGCACCAGCTCGCGCAGCGCCTCGTCCCGGCCGGCCGGGTCCAGTCCGGCGAGCCGCCTGGCCAGCCCGGAGGCCGATTCGACGACCTCGTTGGCCGCGGTGCCGCGCCGCCGCCGGGTCACGGTGACCAACTCCCGCAGGAACGGCGGCACGTGCTGGGGGGCCCGATCGCGCAGCCCGCCCGTGTCGAGAGCGGCGGCCACGGCCACAGCGCCGTCCGAGCCGGTGGCCGCGTCGAAGACGGCGAGCCCGCGCGCGGTGGTGAGCGGCAGCATCCCGCCCTGGGTCATCCGGGCCTGTTCGGTCTCTCCGAGGTTGCTGGTCAGGGCGCTGGTCTCGGCCCAGAAGCCCCAGGCGAGGGAGGTTGCGGGCAGTCCTTGGGCGCGGCGGTGATGGGCGAGGGCGTCGAGGAAGGTGTTGGCGGCGGCGTAGTTGGCCTGTCCGGCGCCGCCGAAGACGCCGGAGGCGGAGGAGTACAGCGCGAAGAAGGCGAGGTCTGCGTCTTGGGTGAGTTCGTGCAGGTGCAGGGCGGCCTGGGCCTTGGGGCGCCAGACGGTGGCCAGTTGCTCCGGGGTGAGGGCGGTGACCAGCCCGTCGGCAAGGACACCGGCCGCGTGGACGACACCGGTGAGCGTACGGCCGTCCAGCAGGGCCGCGAGTTGGTCGCGGTCGGCGGCGTCACAGGCGACGACTTGGATCGTCGCCCCCAACTCTTGTATTTGGGCGATGAGTTCCTGAGCGCCCGGTGCTTCCGGTCCGCTGCGGCTGGTGAGGAGGAGGTTCCGTACGCCGTGCTCGGTCACGAGGTGCCGGGCCAGGAGTGAGCCGAGGGTGCCGGTGCCGCCGGTGATCAGGACGGTGCCGTCCGGATCCACCGGCACGGGCATGGTCAGAGCGACCTTGCCGACATGTTTCGCCTGGCTGATGAACCGGAAGGCATCCGGCGCCCTGCGCACATCCCACGCCCGCACCGGCAACGGCTCCAGCACACCCGACTCGAACAACCGCATGAGCTCGCCCAGGGTCTCCTGGATCCGCTCGGCGCCGGCGTCACTCAGCTCGAAGGGCGCATACGTCAGTCCGGGGTACGTCTGCCTCAACTGCTCGGGGTCACGCAGATCCGTCTTGCCCATCTCCAAGAACCGGCCCTGGGGAGCGAGGAGTTCGAGGGAGGCGTCGACGAACTCGCGGGCCAGCGAGTTCAGGACGACGTCCACGCGCTCGGCACTGAACTTCTCCCGGAAGCCCAGGTCTCGGGAGGAGGCGATCCGGTCGTCCGTCAGCCCCAGCCCCCGCAGCACATCCCACTTCCCGGGACTGGCAGTAGCGAGGACTTCAGCGCCGAAATGCCGGGCCAGCTGGATCGCCGCCATGCCGACCCCACCCGCACCCGCATGCACCAGCACGGTGTCACCCCGCTTGAGGCCACCGAGGTCGACCAGGCCGTAGTACGCCGTCAGGAACACCACCAGGACCGACGCGGCTTGTTCGAAGCTCCAGCCGTCGGGGACCGGCACCACGAGCCGGGCGTCCGTCACCACCCGCGGGCCGAAGCCCTCCGTCATCAGGCCCATGACCCGGTCCCCCGGGGTGATGCCGGTGACGTCGGCGCCGACCTCCAGGACCACCCCGGCCGCCTCACTGCCGAGGATCGGCCGGCCCGGGTACATGCCCAGGGTCAGCAGCACGTCGCGGAAGTTGACACCGGCGGCACGCACGGCGACCCGGATCTCGCCCGGCGCCAGCGGGGCGTCCGCCTCGGGGGCGGGCACCAGGGTCAGTCCGTCCGGGGTGCCGCTGCCCGTGGCGTCCAGCCGCCAGGCATCCGCGTCCGCGGGCGGCACCAGGGCCTCCTCGGCGCCGGGCCGCACCAGCCGGGGCACCAGGGTCGTCCCGCCGCGCACCGCGATCTGTCCCTCACCGGTGTCCAGCGCGGCCGTGACCGCCGCCGGCAGCAGATCGGCGTCCGGGCCGCCCGGCTGCTCGGCCGGGTCCAGGTCGACCAGCAGGAACCGGTTCGGGTGTTCCGACTGCGCGGAGCGGATCAGACCCCATACCGGGGCGCCGGTCAGGTCGGTCAGCGTGTCGTCGCCGCCCGCGGGCACGGCGCCCCGGGTGACGAACACCAGCCGGGAGTCGGCCAGTCCTTCCTCGGCCAGCCACTCCTGGACGACGGCGAGGATCCGCTCCGCCGTCTCCTGGGCCGCGCTCGCCGGGTCGCCGGGGGCCGGGTCAGCGGCCGGGGGCACCGCGAGCAGGGTGACGTGCGGGGCGGGCACCCCCCACTCCAGGACGCCACGGACCCCCGCCACGTCGAGGTAGGCGTCGGCCGCCAGCCCTGCGCCCTGCACCGCCGCGCCCAAGCCGTAGGGGTCGTCCCCGACCACGGCCCAGGTGGCGTGGCGTACGGCCTCCGGATCGCAGGGCACCGGGGTCCAGCGGACCCGGAACATGTCGTTCGTCCGCGGCGTCCGGGCCGCCGCGAGCTGGGCCGCCGTCACCGGGCGGACCAGCAGGGAGTCGACGGAGGCGACCGGCGCGCCGGTACCGTCGGCGAGGTCGAGGCGTACGGCGTCGGCGGCCTCGGCGCGGAGCCGGACGCGCAGCCGGTCGGCGCCCGTGGCGAAGAGGGTCACCCCGTTCCACGCGAAGGGCAGCCGCAGCGTCCCGTGCGGTCCTGCGGCCTCCTCCGGTGCGGGAGCGCAGCCGTGGGCGTGCAGGGCGGCGTCCAGCAGCGCCGGGTGCAGGCCGAAGCGGGCGGCGTCGCCCTTCTGGCCCTCGGGCAGCGCCACTTCGGCGAAGAGGTCGGCACCGCGCCGCCACACGGCGCGCAGGCCCTGGAACGCGGGCCCGTACGAGTAGCCGGCGTCGGCCGCGGCGGTGTAGAAGCCGGAGACGTCCACCGGCTCCGCGCCCGCCGGGGGCCACACCTCTCCGAACGGCTCGGCAGGGGCGGGCTGTTCGGGCAGCAGGGCGCCCTCCGCGTGCAAGGTCCACTCCTCCGCGGCGGCGTCGGCGCCCTCGGAGCCCTCGGGCCGGGAGTGCACGCAAACGGCACGCCGCCCGGAGCCGTCGGGCAGTTCCACGAACACCTGCACCTGTACCGCGCCCTGCTCGGGGAAAACCAGCGGGGCCTGGAGGGTGAGTTCGGCGAGATGCCCGCAGCCGACCTCGTCCCCGGCGCGGATCGCCAACTCCACGAACCCGGTACCGGGGAAGAGGACCGTGCCCGCGACGGCGTGGTCCGCCAGCCAGGGATGGGTGCGCGTGGAGAGCCGCCCGGTGAGCACGACTCCGCCGTCCGCGGCAAGCCCGGCGGCGGCTCCCAGCAGCGGATGACCGGTGGGAATCAGTCCGGCGCCGACGACATCGGCTTCGGCGGAACCCGCGTCCAGCCAGTAGCGGCGGTGCTGGAAGGCGTAGGTGGGCAGGTCGACGCGGTGTGCGGGGCGGCCCGCGTAGACGGCGGACCAGTCGATGTCGGTGCCGTGGACCCACAGTTCGGCGGCGCCGGCGAGGAAGCGGGCGTTCTCGTTCTCGTCCCGGCGCAGGGTGCCGACGACGGTGACCGGCTGTTCCGCGGCTTCCGCGATGGCCTGCACGCCCATGGTGAGCACCGGGTGCGCGCTGACCTCGACCAGGCGGGTGTGGCCGGTGGTGAGCGCGGTGGTGATCGCCTCGGTGAAGCGGACCGGCCGACGCAGGCCCTCGTACCAGTAGGTGGCATCCATCGTCGTCGTGTCCAGCACCCCGCCGGTGACGGTGGAGATGACCGGGACACGGGAGGGCTGCGGTGCCACCGGGGCGAGTGCTTCCAGCAGCTTGGCCTTGATGTCCTCGACATGGGCGGAGTGCGAGGCGTAGTCCACCGGGACCCGCCGGGCGCGGACACCGGCGGCCTCCGCCACCGAGGCGATCTCCTCCAGGGCCTCGGGATCGCCCGCAACCACCGTGGCATCGGGACCGTTGTAGACGGCTATGGACACCCGGTCGCCATACGGCGACACCCACGCCGATGCCTGCTCCGGGCCGGTCGCCAGCGACAACATGCCACCCCAACCCGCCAGTTCGTCCCGGATCGCGGCCGAGCGCAGGGCGACCACCCGGGCGGCGTCCTCCAGACCCAGCGCACCGACCACCGCGGCGGCCGCGATCTCGCCCTGCGAATGGCCGATGACGGCGGCAGGTTCGATGCCCAATGACTCCCAGGCCGCCGCCAGGGAGACCATGACCGCCCACAGCACCGGCTGGACCATGTCCACCCGCCGCATCCAGGCGTCGTCATCGCCCTTCAGTACGTCGGTCAACGACCAGTCGACGAACGGCCCGAGCGCCGCCTCGCACTCCCCGATCCGCGCCGCGAACACCGGCGAGGAGTCCAGGAGTCCCCGCCCCATCCCCAGCCACTGCGATCCCTGGCCAGGGAAGACGAACACGACGCCGGAGCCGCCCGTGTCCGCCGCACCTGTCACGACATTGGGCGCGACTCCGGCCGAGGCCAGGGTGCGCAGGCCGGAGGTCAGCTCCTCCGTCCTCGAACCCCACACCGCCGCACGGTGGTTGAGTGTGGCGCGGGAGGTCAGCAGACTCCACCCCACGTCGATCGGGTCGGTGTCGGCCACGGCATCCGCGAGGCGCTCCGCCTGGGCGGCCAGTGCCTCGGCGGTACGCGCCGAGACCAGCCAGGGGATCAGCGGGGAACCGGCGAGGCCACCGTCGGCCGGGACCGGCTCGGGTACGGGGTGCTCGTCGGCGGGGGCCTGTTCCAGGACGACGTGGGCGTTCGTCCCGGAGATGCCGAAGGAGGAGACGGCGGCGCGGCGGGGCCGTTCGTCGGCCGTGGTCCACGTGCGGGCCTCTGTGAGGAGCTTGACCTCGCCCGTCGTCCAGTCGACATGGGGGGTGGGTTCGTCGACGTGGAGGGTCTTCGGCAGGACACCCGCACGCATCGCCATCACCATCTTGATGACGCCCGCGACGCCCGCCGCGGCCTGGGTGTGCCCGATGTTGGACTTCACGGATCCGAGCCAGAGCGGCCGGTCCGCGTCCCGGTCCACTCCGTAGGTGGCCAGCAGCGCCTGCGCCTCGATCGGGTCGCCGAGCGTCGTACCCGTGCCGTGCGCCTCCACCACGTCGATGTCGGCGGCGGCCACTCCCGCGTTGGCGAGGGCCTGCTGGATGACACGCTGCTGGGAGGGGCCGTTGGGGGCGGTGAGGCCGTTGGAGGCGCCGTCCTGGTTGACGGCCGAGCCACGGACCACCGCGAGGACGGGGTGGCCGTTGCGGACGGCGTCCGTGAGCCGTTCCACGACGAGGACGCCGACGCCCTCCGCGGGTCCGAAGCCGTCGGCCGCCGCCGCGAACGCCTTGCAGCGGCCGTCCTCGGCCAGCCCGCGCTGGCGGCCGAACTCCACGAAGGTGGCGGGGGTCGGCATGACGGTGACGCCACCCGCGAGCGCCAGGGTGCACTCCCCGTTGCGGAGTGCCTGGATCGCCAGGTGCAGGGCGACCAGTGAGGAGGAGCAGGCGGTGTCGACGGAGACGGCCGGGCCTTCCAGGCCGAGGGTGTAGGCGACCCGTCCGGAGGCCACGCTGACGGCGTTGCCGATGCTGATGTAGCCCTCAAGGCCGTCGGGCAGGCTGTTCAGCCGGGACACGTACTCGGACGACGGGGCGCCGGTGAACACGCCGGTCGGGGTCGCGCGCAGGCTGTGCGGGTCGATGCGCGCCCGCTCGACGGCCTCCCAGGACGCTTCGAGCAGCAGCCGCTGCTGCGGGTCCATCGCCAGCGCCTCACGCGGTGAGATCCCGAACAGCTCGGCGTCGAAGTCACCGACGGACCGCAGGAAGCCGCCGCCTTTGACGTAGGTCTTGCCCTCGGCGTCCGGGTCGGGGTCGTAGAGGCCGTCGAGGTCCCAGTCGCGGTCCTCGGGGAAGGGTCCGATGGCGTCCTCGCCTTCGAGGACGAGCCGCCAGAGGTCCTCCGGAGAGGCGACGCCACCCGGGTAGCGGCAGGCCATGCCGACGATCGCGACGGGGGGCTGCTCCTCCAGCTGCTTGATGCGACGGCGGGCCTGGCGGAGGTCGGCAGTCGCCCGCTTGAGGTAGTCGCGGAGTTTCTGCTCGTTGTTCATCGGAGGTCTCCCGTGGGCGCGTCGAGTCGGCTGGATCGGTTCACGCTGTCCCCAACTCGCTGTCGAGGAGGTCGAACAGTTCGTCGTCCGTGGCGCCGTCCAGGTCGTCGTCATCCGCCGGGTCGGCGGCGGTCGCCGCGCCCTCCAGGGCCGCCAGCAGCGCCCGGAGCCGGTCGGTGACACGGTGGCTGACGACGTCGTCGGAGTCGGCCGCACCGATGACCCGCTCCAGCCGCTCCAGCTCCGCCGCGAGGGTCGGCGCGGTGTCGGCCGCCTCGGCGAGGGGGAGCTGGGAGCGGATCTGTCGGGTGAGGGCGGTGGGGGTGGGGTGGTCGAAGACGAGGGTCGCGGGCAGGCGGAGGCCGGTGGCGGTGTTGAGGCGGTTGCGCAGTTCCACCGCGGTGAGGGAGTCGAAGCCGAGGTCCTTGAAGGGGCGTTCGGCGTCGACGGCCTGCGGGTTGGCGTGGCCGAGGACTGCGGCAACGTGTGAGCGGACCAAGTCCAGCAGGAAGCGCTCCCGTTCGGGCTCGCTCAGGCCGGCCAGCCGCTCCGCGAGCGAACTCGCATCCCCGGCCGCCCCCGCCGAGGCCGCCACCCGCCGAGTCACGGCCGGCGCACGAACCAACCCCCGCAACAGCCCCGGCAGCACACCGCGGGCGGCGAGGGAACGGAGTTCAGCGAGATCGATGCCACTGGCCACCAGCAGCCCCTCGTCTAGGCGCAGGGCCTCGTCGAAGAGGGCGAGGCCGTGCGCGGAGGAGAGCGGGACGAGTCCGCCTTGGGAGAGGCGGGCGCGGTCGCGGTTCTCCATGTGGCCGGTCATGGCACTGGCCTGTTCCCAGTAACCCCAAGCCAGGGAGGTGGCGGGCAGGCCCTTTGATCGGCGGTGCTGGGCGAGCGCGTCCAGGAAGACGTTAGCCGCCGCGTAGTTTGCCTGGCCCGGGGCGCCGAAGAGGCCCGAGGCGGAGGAGTAGAGAGCGAACAGGGCGAGGTCGGAGCCCTGGGTCAGCTCGTGCAGGTTCACGGCGGCCTCGACCTTCGGCCGCCAGACCGTGGCCAGCTGTTCCGGGGTGAGCGAGGTCAGCACGCCATCGGCCAGTACGCCGGCCGCGTGGACGACACCGGTGAGCGTACGGCCGTCCAGCAGGGCGGCGAGCTGGTCGCGGTCGGCGGCGTCACAGGCGGCGACGGTCGTGCGGGCTCCCAACTCCTGCATCTCGGTGATGAGTTGCTGAGCGCCCGGGGCATCCGGTCCGGTGCGGCTGGTCAGCAGCAGGTTCCGTACGCCGTACTCGGTCACCAGGTGGCGAGCGAGGAGCGCGCCGAGGGTGCCGGTACCGCCCGTGATCAGGACCGTTCCCTCGGGGTCGAGGGCCGGGGGCATGGTGAGCACCACCTTGCCGACGTGCTTGGCCTGGCTCATGAACCGGAAGGCTTCCGGCGCCCTGCGCACATCCCACGTCCGCACCGGCAACGGCTCCAGCACACCCGACTCGAAGAGGGACATCACCTCGGCCAGGATTTCGCCCATCCGTTGCGGCCCCGCCTCGCCCAGCTCGAAGGGCGCATACGTCATGCCCGGATTGGCCTGCGCCAACTGCTCGGCGTCACGCAGATCCGTCTTGCCCATCTCCACGAACCGGCCCTGGGGAGCGAGGAGTTCGAGGGAGGCGTCGACGAACTCGCGGGCGAGGGAGTTCAGGACGACGTCCACGCGCTCGGCACTGAACTTCTCCCGGAAGTCCAGGTCTCGGGAGGAGGCGATCCGGTCGTCCGTCAGCCCCAGCCCGCGCAGCACATCCCACTTCCCGGGACTGGCAGTAGCTAGGACTTCAGCGCCGAAATGCCGGGCCAGCTGGATCGCCGCCATGCCGACCCCACCCGCACCCGCATGCACCAGCACAGTGTCACCCCGCTTGAGGCCACCGAGGTCGACCAGGCCGTAGTACGCCGTCAGGAAGACCACCGGGACCGACGCCGCCTGCTCGAACGACCACCCCTCGGGGATCGGTACGACGAGCCGGGCGTCGGCGACGACCAACGGGGCGAAGGCATGGGGGACGACACCCATGACTCGGTCGCCCGGGGCGACGTGGGTGACGCCCTCCCCGACCTCGACCACCACTCCCGCGCCCTCGCTGCCCAGGATGGGCTGTCCCGGGTACATCCCGAGACTGATCAGGACGTCGCGGAAGTTCATTCCAGCGGCCCGGACGGCGATGCGGACCTGCCCGGCGGCAAGCGGCTCGGTCGCCTCCGGAGCCGGCACCAGCGCCAGCCCGTCGAGCGTGCCGGAGGCCACGGTGTCCAGCCGCCACGCCCGCTCCCCGGCCGGCGGAACCAGCGCAGCACCGGAAGAAGCGCGCGCCAGCCTGGGCACCAGGACGTCCCCGCCCCGTACCGCAAGCTGCCACTCCCCCGCCTCCAGCGCCGCCGACACGCCCTCGGCGACAAGATCGGCGCCCAATTCCGAGGCCGGGTCCAGGTCAAGGAGGAGGAAGCGCCCCGGGTTCTCCGACTGCGCCGACCGGACCAGCCCCCACACGGGAGCGGCCACCAGGTCGCGTACGTCCTCACCCTCACGTGCCGCGACAGCGCCCCGCGTCACCACCACCAGCCGGGTGTCGCTCAGGCCCTCGTCCGCCAGCCAGTCCCGCAGCAGCGCCAGAACGTCCGCCGCCACCTGTTGCGCGGCCCCGGCGAGCCCGTCAGCCCCGTCCACCTGCGGAACGCAGACGAACACCAACTCGGGCGCCGGTACACCGGCCTCCATCCCGACCCGCACCCCGCCAAGATCGGGGTACGAGTCCACGGCCATTCCGGCGCCCTGGACGGCAGCGCCGACGCCGTACGGATCCTCCGCACCGAGCACCGCCCACACCCCACCCCCGGTGACCTCCTCGGGAACCGGCAAGGACACCCAGTCCATACGGAAGAGGTCGTCTGCCTCCCCGCCCCGGGCGTCGCCCAGCGCCGTAGCCGGGCGCAGTACCAGCGAGCGCACCTCGGCAACCGGCTGCCCCGTACCGTCGGCCACCTCCACAGCCAGCGAGTCCTCACCCGCCGCACTGATCCGCACCCGCAGACGGTCAGCCCCCGCCGCGAACAGCGAAACACCTGTCCAGGCGAACGGCAGCCGCAACACCTCCCCGCCACCACCGAAGTCCCCGTAACCATTGGCATGCAACGCCGCATCCAACAACGCGGGATGAATCCCGAAGCGTGCCGCTTCCGCCCGCTCCGACTCATCCAGCTCAACCTCGGCGAACACCTCGCCGCCACGCTTCCAAGCCGTGCGCAGACCCTGGAACGCGGGGCCATAGCCGTAACCGGCAGCCTCGGCGCCCGCGTAGAAGCCGGACACATCGAGCGGGTCCGCACCCTGCGGGGGCCAGACGGTGAGGTCGGTCGCAAGTGGCTCGACCGCCTTCGCTCCGAGCACCCCCTCGGCGTGCCACGTCCACGGGGCGTCCGGCTCCGCGCCCTCCGCGCGGGAGTGCACGGTCACGGTCCGGTCCCCGCTCTCGTCCGGTGCGCCGACCACCACTTGGAGGTGGATGGCGCCACGCTCGGGGAGGAGGAGCGGTGCGTGCAGGGTGAGTTCGGTGAGGTGGCCGCAGCCCACCTCGTCCCCGGCCCTGATCGCCAGCTCGACGAACCCGGTACCGGGGAAGAGGACCGTGCCGGTTACGGCGTGGTCGGCGAGCCAGGGGTGCGTCCGCAGAGACAGCCGGCCGGTCAGGACCAGCCCTCCATCGGCGGCGAGGCTCACCGCGGCACCGAGCAGCGGGTGCTCTGCGGCGCCCAGACCCAGCTCGGCGGGGTCGCCGGTGGATCCCGCCGCTTCGAGCCAATAGCGCTGGTGCTGGAAGGCGTAGGTGGGCAGGTCGACATGGCTTACGACGCGGCCCGCGTAGACGGCGGACCAGTCGATGTCGGTGCCGTGGACCCACAGTTCGGCGGCGCTGGCGAGGAAGCGGGCGTTCTCGTCCTCGTCCCGGCGCAGAGTGCCGACGACGGTGACCGGCTTCTCCGCCGCCTCCGCGATCGACTGCACGCCCATGATGAGCACGGGGTGGGCGCTGACCTCGCTGAAGCGGGAATGGCCTTGTTCGAGCGCTACTTGGACCGCTTCGGTGAAGCGCACCGGCTGACGCAGACCCTCGTACCAGTACGCGGCACCCATGGTCTCGGTGTCCAACACGGCACCGGTGACAGTAGAAATGAGCGGGATGCGGGAGGTCTGCGGTGCCACCGGGACGAGGGCTTCCAGCAGCTTGGCCTTGATGTCCTCGACATGGGCGGAGTGTGAGGCGTAATCGACCGGCACCCGCCGCGCCCGTACACCAGCGGTCTCCGCCACCGACGCGATCTCATCCAGGGCCTCGGGGTCACCCGCGACGACCGTGGCATCGGGGCCGTTGTAGACGGCTATCGAGACCCGCTCGCCATACGACGACACCCACTGCGATGCCTGCTCCGGGCCGGTCGCCAGCGACAACATCCCACCACGACCGGCCAGTTCGTCCCGGATCGCAGCCGACCGCAGAGCGACCACCCGGGCCGCATCCTCCAGACTCAACGCACCCACCACCGCAGCCGCGGCGATCTCGCCCTGCGAGTGACCGATGACAGCGGCGGGCTCGATGCCCAACGACTCCCAAACGGCCGCCAGTGACACCATCACGGCCCACAGAACGGGCTGGACCATGTCCACCCGCTGCATCCAGGCGTCATCGTCACTCGTCAGCACCTCGGTCAATGACCAGTCCACGAAGGGCCCGAGCGCCGCCTCGCACTCACCGATCCGCGCCGCGAACACCGGCGAGGAGTCGAGGAGTCCCCGTCCCATCCCCAGCCACTGCGACCCCTGCCCCGGGAACACGAACACCGGCGCGCCCGAGGCAACAGCCGTGCCCGTAACGGCATGGGGTGCGGCAGCACCGGAGGCCAGCGCTTCCAGCCCTGCCGTCAGTTCGGCGGTCTCCCGGCCCCAGACGACCGCCCGGTGTTCCATGGCCGTACGCCCCGAGACCAGTTGCCACCCCACGTCCACGGGCTCACCCGTGACTCCCGCCAGCCGACCCGCCTGCACGGCCAGCGCCCCCGCACTTCGCCCGGACAGCAGCCACGGCACCACCGGTGAGCCCGACAGCCCTTCCGGGCCGGACACCACCACGGGTCGCGGTTCCGACTCGGCGGGCGCCTCCTCCAGGATCACGTGCGCGTTGGTCCCGGAGATGCCGAAGGACGACACACCGGCCCGGCGCGGGTGGCCGTTCGCCGCCCAGTCCTGCTCCTCGGTCAGCAGCCTGACCTCACCCGTCGTCCAGTCGACGTGCGGGCTCGGCTCGTCCACGTGCAGGGTGCGGGGCAGCACGCCCGCCCGCATCGCCATCACCATCTTGATCACGCCGGCGACGCCCGCGGCGGCCTGGGTGTGCCCGATGTTGGACTTCACCGATCCCAGCCACAACGGCCGGTCGGCGTCCCGGCCCTGGCCGTAGGTGGCCAGCAGCGCCTGCGCCTCGATCGGGTCGCCCAGCGTCGTGCCCGTGCCGTGCGCCTCCACCACGTCGATGTCGGTGGGCGAAAGACCCACGTTGCCGAGTGCGGCACGGATGACGCGCTGCTGGGACGGACCGTTGGGCGCCGTGAGGCCGTTGGACGCACCGTCCTGGTTGATCGCCGAACCCCGCACCACGGCGAGGACCCGGTGCCCCTTGGCGAGGGCGTCGGAGAGCCGCTCGACCACGAGAACGCCGACACCCTCCGCCGGGCCGAAGCCGTCGGCCGCCGCCGCGAACGCCTTGCAGCGGCCGTCCGCCGAGAGCCCGCGCTGACGGCTCAGTTCCACGAATCCCGTGGGCGTGCACATCACCGTCACACCGCCCGCGAGCGCCATGTCGCACTCATCCTGGCGCAGCGACTGCACGGCCAGATGCAGCGCCACCAGCGACGACGAACAGGCCGTGTCGACGGTCACCGCCGGTCCCTCCAGGCCGAGTTGGTAGGCGACGCGGCCGGAGGTGACGCTGGACATGTTGCCGGTGCCGAGGAAACCCTCGATGCCGTCCGGTACGGCGTTGAGTCGCGCCACGTACTCGGAGGCCAAGGCCCCGGCGAAGACGCCGGTCCGGGTGCCGCGCAGGGAGCCGGGGGCGATGCCCGCGCGCTCCACGGCCTCCCAGGAGGCTTCGAGGAGGAGCCGCTGCTGCGGGTCCATCGCCAGCGCCTCGCGCGGTGAGATCCCGAAGAACGCGGCGTCGAACCCGGCCGCGTCCGCCACGAACCCGCCGCCCCGGACATACGTCTTGCCCTGGGCCTCGGGGTCGGGGTCGTAGAGGTCGTCGTCCCAGTCACGGTCCTGCGGGAAGGCGGTGATGGCGTCCTCCCCGGCGCGCACCAGCCGCCACAGTTCCTCCGGGGACTCGATACCGCCGGGGAAGCGGCAGGCCATGCCGACGATCGCGATCGGCTCGTCCGCCAGGCCACCGGTGACCGCCGGGCGAGCGACGGCGCCAGGCGCCTGAGCGGCGGGCAGCCCGGATATCTCCGAACGGATCTGTCGGGTGAGGGCGGTGGGGGTGGGGTGGTCGAAGACGAGGGTCGCGGGCAGGCGGAGGCCGGTGGCGGTGTTGAGGCGGTTGCGCAGTTCCACCGCGGTGAGGGAGTCGAAGCCGAGGTCCCTGAAGGGGCGTTCGGCGTCGACGGCCTGCGGGTTGGCGTGGCCCAACACCGCCGCGACGTGCGAACGGACCAAGTCCAGCAGGAAGCGCTCCCGTTCGGGCTCGCTCAGGCCAGCCAGCCGCTCCGCGAGCGAACTCGCATCCCCGGCCGCCCCCGCCGAGGCCGCCACCCGCCGAGTCACGGCCGGCGCACGAACCAAGCCCCGCAGCAACGTCGGCAGCGCACCACTCGCCGCGTGGGCGCGCAGCTCCGCAAGGTCCAGCGGGCTGGCGAGGAGCAGACCTTCGTCCAAGGTGTGGGCCCGGTCGAAGAGGGCCAGGCCGTGCGCGGAGGAGAGTGCGATCAGGCCGCCTTGGGAGAGGCGGGCGCGGTCGCGGTTCTCCATGTGGCCGGTCATGGCGCTGGCCTGCTCCCAGTACCCCCAAGCCAGGGAGGTGGCGGGCAGGCCCTGGGCTCGGCGGTGCTGGGCGAGCGCGTCCAGGAAGACGTTCGCCGCCGCGTAGTTTGCCTGGCCCGGGGCGCCGAAGACGCCGGAGGCGGAGGAGTAGAGAGCGAACAGGGCAAGGTCGGAGCCCTGGGTCAGCTCGTGCAGGTTCACGGCGGCCTCGACCTTCGGCCGCCAGACCGTGGCCAGCTGTTCCGGGGTGAGCGAGGTCAGCACGCCATCGGCCAGGACGCCGGCCGCGTGGACGACACCGGTGAGCGTACGGCCGTCCAGCAGGGCGGCGAGCTGATCGCGGTCGGCGGCGTCACAGGCGGCGACAGTCGTGCGGGCTCCCAACTCCTCTAGTTCGGTGATGAGTTGCTGAGCGCCCGGTGCATCCGTTCCGGTGCGGCTGGTCAGCAGCAGGTTCCGTACGCCGTGCTCGGTCACCAGGTGGCGAGCCAGGAGCGCGCCGAGTGTGCCGGTACCGCCCGTGATCAGGACCGTTCCCTCGGGGTCGAGGGCCGGGGGCATGGTGAGCACCACCTTGCCGACGTGCTTGGCCTGGCTCATGAACCGGAAGGCTTCCGGCGCCCTGCGCACATCCCACGTCCGCACCGGCAACGGCTCCAGCACACCCGACTCGAAGAGGGAGACGACGGTCCGCAGGATCTCGCTCGCGCGGTCCAGGCCGCCGTCACCGGGGCTGTAGGCGCGGTAGATGACACCTGAGCGCTCGGAGGCGACCTCTTCGGCATCCCGGATGTCGGTCTTGCCCAGCTCCAGGAACCGGCCACCGCGAGGCAGCAGATCGAGGGAGGCGTCGACGAACTCGCGGGCAAGGGAGTTCAGGACGACGTCCACGCGCTCGGCACTGAACTTCTCCCGGAAGCCCAGGTCTCGGGAGGAGGCGATCCGGTCGTCCGTCAGCCCCAGCCCCCGCAGCACATCCCACTTCCCGGGACTGGCCGTGGCGAGGACTTCGGCGCCGAAGTGCCGGGCCAGCTGGATCGCCGCCATGCCGACCCCACCCGCACCCGCATGCACCAGCACGGTGTCGCCCTGCTGGACGGCGGCAAGGTCTACCAGGCCGTAGTACGCCGTCAGGAACACCACCGGGACCGAGGCCGCCTGCTCGAACGACCACCCCTCGGGAACAGGCACCACCACCCGGGCGTCGGTGACCGCGAACGGCCCCAGGCCGCCCGTCACGAAGCCCATGACACGGTCGCCGGCGGCGAGATGAGTGACGCCCTTGCCGACCTCGGCCACCACGCCCGCGCATTCGCTCCCCATCACGGTCTGACCGGGCACCATACCCAGGCCGATGAGGACGTCCCGGAAGTTGAGGCCCGCGGCCCGAACGGCGATCCGCACCTGTCCGGCGGCAAGCGGCGCGGTCGCCTCGGGGACCGGCAGAAGAGTGAGCCCTTCCAACGTGCCGGAGGCCACGGTGTCCAGCCGCCAGGCCCGCTCACCCGCCGGCGGAACCAGCGCAGCACCGGAAGAAGCGCGCGCCAGCCTCGGCACAAGGACGTCCCCGCCCCGCACCGCGAGCTGCCACTCCCCCGCCTCCAGCGCCGCCGACACGCCCTCGGCGACAAGATCAGCACCCAACTCCGACGACGGATCGAGGTCCAGCAGCAGGAAGCGCCCCGGGTTCTCCGACTGCGCCGACCGGACCAGCCCCCACACCGGAGCGGCCACCAGATCCCGTACGTCCTCACCCACACGAGCCGCGACAGCGCCCCGCGTCACCACCACCAGCCGGGTGTCGGCCAACGCATCGACGGCCAGCCACTCCTGCACCAAGGCCAGCGCATCCGCCGCCGCCTGGCGAGCGCTCTCGGCCAGCCCCTCCCCGCCGTCCGCCGACGGGACGCAGACCAGGACGACCCCGGGTGCCGGAACCCCGGCGTCGAGAACCGCGCGCAGCCCCTCGATGTCCAGATAGGAGTCGACGGCGAGCCCGGCTCCTTGGACGGCAGCACCGACGTTGTACCGGTCCTCCGCCCCGAGCACCGCCCACACCCCGGCCCCGGTGACCTCCTCGGGAACCGGCAACGGCGCCCAGTCCACACGGTAGAGATCGTCGTCCTCCGCGCCCCGGCCGCTGCCCAACGCAGCCGCCGAAACCGGGCGCAGCACCAACGAGCGCACCTCGGCAACCGGCTGCCCCGTACCGTCGGCCACCTCCACAGCCAGCGCGTCCTCACCGGCCGCGCTGATCCGCACCCGCAACCGGTCAGCCCCCGCCGCGAACAGCGAAACACCCGTCCAGGCGAACGGCAGCCGCAACACCTCCCCGCCACCACCGAAGTCCCCATAACCATTGGCATGCAACGCCGCATCCAACAACGCGGGATGGATCCCGAAGCGTGCCGCTTCCGCCCGCTCCGACTCACCCAGCTCAACCTCGGCGAACACCTCGCCACCGCGCCTCCACACCGCGCGCAGACCCTGGAACGCAGGGCCATAGCCGTAAGCAGCCGCCTCTACGCCCGCGTAGAAGCCGGAGATGTCGACAATTTCGGCACCCGGGGGCGGCCATGCGGTGAGACCGGCGCCGGACGAGTTGACCGGCTCCGGGCTGAGCAGGCCCTCGGCGTGGAGTGCCCATTCCTGGTCGGACGCGGAGCCTTCGGGCCGGGAGTAGACCGTAAGTCCGCGCTCCCCTTGGGCGCTGGGGGCACTGACGACGACTTGAAGGTGGACGGCGCCTTGCTCGGGGAGGAGGAGCGGGGCTTGGAGGGTGAGTTCGGTGAGGTGGCCGCAGCCCACCTCGTCCCCGGCGCGGATCGCCAGCTCGACGAACCCGGTACCGGGGAGGAGAACACTGCCCGCAACGGCGTGATCCGCGAGCCAAGGGTGCGTACGCAGAGACAGTCGGCCGGTCAGGACCAGCCCTCCGTCAGCGGCGAGGCTCACCGCGGCCCCCAGCAACGGGTGATCCGCGGCGGCCAGACCCGCGCCGCTGACATCGACGGTGCCTGTACCACCGGACTCCAGCCAGTAACGCTGGTGCTGGAAGGCGTAGGTGGGCAGATCGACGCGGTTCACGGCACGGCCGGCATAGACGGCGGACCAGTCGATGTCGGTTCCGTGGACCCACAGTTCGGCCGCGCTCGCCAGGAAGCGGGCGTTCTCGTCCTCGCCCCGGCGCAGAGTGCCGACGACGGTGACAGGCTTCTCCGCCGCCTCCGCGATCGACTGCACGCCCATGATGAGGACGGGGTGAGCGCTGACCTCGCTGAAGCGGGAATGGCCTTGTTCAAGGGCCACTTGGACCGCTTCGGTGAAGCGCACCGGCTGACGCAGACCCTCGTACCAGTACGCGGCACCCATGGTCTCGGTGTCCAACACCCCGCCAGTCACCGTGGAGATCATCGGGATACGGGAGGTCTGCGGTGCCACCGGGGCGAGGGCTTCCAGCAGCTTGGCCTTGATGTCCTCGACATGGGCGGAGTGCGAGGCGTAATCGACCGGGACCCGCCGCGCCCGTACACCAGCGGCCTCCGCCCTCGCCGAGATCTCGTCGAGGGCTTCCGGATCACCGGCCACCACCGTGGCATCGGGACCGTTGTAGACGGCTATCGACACCCGCTCGCCATACGACGACACCCACACCGATGCCTGCTCCGGGCCGGTCGCCAGCGACAACATCCCGCCACGACCGGCCAGTTCGTCCCGGATCGCAGCCGACCGCAGAGCGACCACCCGGG